>CAZCUN010000030.1:0-41035 GCA_964502215.1 uncultured Rhizobiaceae bacterium
AGGTCCGTGAAAGTGGCAGAAGTGAAGTAATCAAGACTTGGAGCAGACGTTCAACTGTCCTGCCTCAGTTCGTTGGTCTTACCTTCGGCGTATATAATGGTCAAAAGCATATTCCAGTGAATATCACTGAGGACATGATTGGTCATAAGCTCGGTGAATTTTCGCCAAGCCGTAACTATTATGGTCACGGCGCTGATAAAAAAGCGAAGAGGAAGTAATTATGGGCAAGCAAAAACGCGAACGCGTGCTTAAGGATAATGAGGCTAGAGCAATCACTCGTACAATCCGTACCAGCCCGCAAAAACTAAATGATGTTTGTATGCTTATCCGTGGCAAAAAAGTTCAAAAGGCATTAGCCGATTTGGAATTTAACCAACGCCGCATCTCAGACACTGTTTTGAAGACTTTGCAGTCAGCGATTGCAAATGCTGAAAACAACCATGATCTTGATGTTGATAGTCTTGTTGTTGCGGAAGCGCACGTTGGCAAGTCAATCACGATGAAACGCTTTAGAGTGCGTGGTCGTGGTAAATCAACACGTATTTTGAAACCATTCTCGCACCTCACAATTGTTGTGCGCGAAGTGGAAGAGGAGGCCGCGTAATGGGTCAGAAGATTAATCCAATTGGCTTCCGCCTCGGTATTAACCGAACATGGGATTCACGCTGGTTCGCTACAAAAGGCGAATACGGCAGTCTACTTCATGAAGATATTGCCATTCGCGAATATCTTGAAAAGGAACTTGCAGCAGCTTCTATCGCAAAAGTTGTTATTGAACGTCCTCACAAGAAGTGTCGTGTAACAATTCACTCTGCTCGCCCTGGTATTATTATCGGCAAAAAGGGTGCAGACATCGAAAAGCTTCGTCGTAAGCTTGGCGAAATGACATCTTCAGAAGTGCACATCAATATTAATGAAGTGCGCAAGCCAGAGATTGATGCAACAATCGTTGCGCAGTCTATTGCTCAGCAATTAGAACGTCGTATTGCATTCCGTCGTGCTATGAAGCGTTCTGTTCAATCAGCTATGCGTCTTGGTGCACTTGGTATTCGTATCAATTGTGCAGGTCGTCTTGGTGGTGCAGAAATTGCACGTATGGAATGGTACCGCGAAGGTCGTGTGCCGCTACATACTTTACGCGCTGATATCGATTACGGCGTAGCATCAGCAGCAACTGCTTATGGTATCTGTGGTATTAAGGTCTGGATTTTCAAAGGCGAAATCTTTGAACATGATCCTTATGCATCTGAGCGTCGCGGAAATGAAGCACAAGAGCAGGGTGGTGGTGGAAACCGTCGTTCTAACTCAAACAATAAACGGGATTAAGAACAATGTTGCAGCCAAAGCGCACAAAATTCCGCAAGCAGCACAAGGGTCGCATTAAAGGCGTTGCTAAAGGCGGTTCACGCCTTACCTTTGGTGCTTACGGCTTAAAAGCTATGGAACCAGATCGTGTTAACGCACGTCAAATCGAAGCAGCTCGTCGTGCGATTACTCGTCACATGAAACGTGCTGGTCGTGTTTGGATCCGTGTTTTTCCGGACCTTCCTGTATCTGCGAAACCTACTGAGGTTCGTATGGGTAAAGGTAAAGGTTCAATCGATTATTGGGCGGCTCGCGTTAAGCCAGGCCGTGTAATGTTTGAAATTGATGGTGTATCTGAAGAAGTTGCTCGTGAAGCGCTTCGCTTAGGTGGCCGTAAATTATCTGTTAAAACCCGCTTTGTTCAGCGTATAGCTGACTAAGCATTAGACGAGAGAGTTTCAGCCATGAAGGCCGATGATATTCGTAGTAAAACACCAGACGAGCTTAAAACTGAGCTTGTTAGCTTAAAGAAAGAGCAGTTCAATCTGCGTTTCCAAAGAGCAACTGGTCAATTGGAAAACACCGCTCGCATGCGTCAGGTACGCCGTGACATTGCGCGCATTCAAACAATTGCTGCTGAAAAGCAGTCAGCAGAAGCCAAGGCTTAATAGCCTTATAAAGGAAAGATTGAAGACATGCCAAAGCGCGTTTTGCAGGGTACTGTTGTCAGTGACAAAAACGACAAAACAGTCGTCGTTAAAGTTGAGCGTAGGTTTATTCACCCGCTCTTCAAAAAGACTGTGCGTCGTACGAAGAATTACAAAGCCCATGATGCGGCTAATGTGAAAAAAGTTGGAGATGAAGTGTTCATTGAAGAATGCGCACCAATTTCTAAAGACAAACGTTGGACCGTTATAGAAGGTCAAGCATAACAGGTTTGGCAGGCACTGTAAGGTTTCGGCCTTATAGATTTTAATTTAAGAAGAAGGTAGCCAGTCATGATTCAGATGCAATCAAATCTCGAGGTCGCTGATAACTCAGGTGCCCGTCGTATTATGTGCATCAAGGTACTGGGCGGTTCCAAGCGGAAATACGCCTCAGTTGGTGACATTATTGTAGCTTCAGTTAAAGAAGCTATTCCACGCGGTCGTGTGAAAAAAGGTGACGTGATTAAGGCGGTTGTAGTACGTACTGCACAATCATTACGTCGTGCTGATGGTAGTATGATAAAGTTTGATGGCAATGCAGCTGTTATCGTTGATAACAAAAGCGAGCCTGTTGGTACACGTATCTTTGGCCCAGTGCCACGTGAGTTACGTGCCAAGAAACATATGAAAATCATCTCACTCGCACCTGAAGTGCTGTAAGGAGAGACATTATGCAAAAGCTAAAAAAAGGCGATAGCGTTGTCGTTCTAACCGGTAAAGACAAAGGTCGAACAGGCGCAATTATGGAAATGCTACCAAAACAAGGTAAAGCCTTTGTTTCTGGCATCAACATGATTAAAAGACATCAGAAGCAAACACAGGCTCAAGAGGGCGGTATTGTTTCTAAGGAAGCTGCAATTCAGGTTTCAAACCTTGCTTTAGCAGACCCTAAAGATGGTAAGCCAACAAGAGTTGGTATTAAGATTAAGGACGACGGCAGCAAAGTGCGTGTCGCGAAGCGTTCTGGAGAAGAAATCAATGGCTGATACAAATTACGCCCCACGCCTTCGTGCACATTATAGTGATGTTGTCCGCGGTAAAATGATTGAGCAGTTCGGCTACAAGAACCCTATGGAAGTACCTAAGATCGACAAGATCGTACTTAACATGGGTGTTGGCGAGACAACTCAAGATTCTAAAAAAGCTCAAGTTGCTGCTGATGATCTAACGCAAATTGCAGGTCAGAAAGCGCAAGTAACTCATGCGCGTAAGTCTATCGCTACCTTTAAGGTACGTGAAGGCATGCCTTTAGGTGCTAAAGTAACCCTTCGTGGCCCACGCATGTATGATTTTATTGACCGTTTGGTTACAATCGCATTACCACGCGTACGTGACTTTCGTGGTCTAAACCCTAAAAGCTTTGATGGCCGTGGCAACTTTGCTATGGGCATTAAGGAACACATCGTGTTTCCAGAGATCAACTACGATAAAGTAGACAAGATCTGGGGCATGGACGTAATCGTTTGTACGACTGCAAAATCGGATGACGAAGCTAGAGCTCTTTTAAAAGAGTTTAACTTCCCATTCCCAGTTCAGCAGTAACGGCAAGCGTGAAACAAAGGAAAAATTAAATGGCTAAAGTTAGCGCATTTACTAAGAACAAAACACGCATTAGAAAAGCCAAAAATCAGGCTGCTAAGCGTGCTGCTCTTAAAGCGATTATTATGAACCGTGAATTACCAATTGAAGAACGCTTTAAAGCGCAATTGAAAATGAACGAACTACCACGTGATGGATCAAAGATCCGCGTTCGTAACCGTTGTGAGGTTACAGGTCGTCCACGTGGTTACTACCGCAAATTACAAATGTCTCGTATCGCACTTCGCGAACTTGGCAACTATGGCAAGATCCCTGGTCTTGTTAAATCAAGCTGGTAAGGGAGACTATCTATGTCAGGTACTACTGATCCACTAGGCGATATGTTGACCCGCATCCGTAACGGTTTGATGCGCAACAAGTCTAAAGTTTCAAGCCCTTCTTCAAAGCTACGCGCAAACGTGTGTGAAGTGTTGAAGTCTGAAGGGTATATTCGCGACTATTCAACAGCACAATTTGATGACGGTAAGTCTGAGATTGTGATTGAATTGAAATACTATGAAGAAAAGCCGGTTATACGCGAGATTTCTCGTGTCTCTCGCCCTGGTCTTCGTGTATATTCTTCTGTCAAATCCATCCCACACGTGGCGAACGGTCTTGGCATTAACATTCTATCGACACCAAAAGGTGTTATGGCGGACCATGAAGCCCGCTCTCAGAATGTTGGTGGCGAAATCCTTTGCCGTGTATTCTAAGGGGGATTTGATAAATGTCTCGTATAGGTAAAAAACCAGTTTCAATCCCAGAAGGGGTTACTGCAACAATTGAAGGCCAAACGGTTACTGCTAAAGGACCAAAAGGTGAGCTTAACTTTGTTGTGAACAATGAAGTTCTTGTGAAGATGGAAGAAGGCGCAATTCAGGTTGATCCGCGTGATCAATCAAAAGAAGCGCGTTCGAAGTGGGGCATGTCCCGCACTATGGTCGCAAATATCTTAGAAGGCGTTAAAGACGGCTTTGAAAAGAAACTTGAAATCAACGGTGTTGGTTACCGCGCAGCAATGCAAGGTAAAGATGTTCAATTGTCACTCGGCTTTTCACATGAAGTCGTCTACAAAGTGCCAGAAGGTGTAACAGTTGCTTGTACAAAGCCAACTGAAATCGTCATTACTGGTATCGATAAACAAAAAGTCGGTCAGGTTGCTGCTGAAATTCGCAGTTACCGTCCACCAGAGCCTTATAAAGGCAAGGGTGTAAAATACGCTGACGAAACAATCTTCCGCAAGGAAGGCAAGAAGAAGTAAGGCATACGCATTATGGGAATCAAACTATCCACTGAAGCGCGTCGTGCTAATCGTGTACGTCGTCAGCTTAAAAAAGTTGCTAATGGCCGTCCACGCTTAAGTGTTTACCGCTCTTCGCAAAATATTTACGCTCAAGTAATTGATGATGTTGCAGGTCACACACTCGCAGCAGCTTCAACACTGGACAAGGATTTTAAAGGCGCGAAAGGTTGCAATGTAGAAGCAGCCCAAGCAATTGGTAAACTTGTTGCAGAACGTGCTTCGAAAGCAGGCGTTAAAGAGGTCATCTTCGACCGTGGCGCCTACATTTATCATGGCCGTGTGAAAGCATTGGCTGAAGCAGCGCGCGAAGGTGGCTTGAGCTTCTAAGTCGTTTGTTTTAATAAGCGCATACAAGAATTAGGAGGCTATTTTTTTAATAGCCTCTTTCATGCAGTTTGGTACTTGAGTTTTAATATATTATTCAAAAGGCCTCGCTGATTTAGTCTAGTGCTACCGGAAAAGAATAAGGAACAGGTAAATGGCACCAAGAGAAAATTCCCGTAATAGGGAACGCGAAGAAAAAGATAGTGAATTTGTTGATAAGCTCGTTCACATCAACCGCGTTGCAAAAGTTGTAAAAGGCGGCCGTCGTTTCGGTTTCGCTGCGCTCGTAGTTGTGGGTGATCAAAAGGGTCGTGTTGGCTTTGGTCATGGTAAAGCGAAAGAAGTGCCTGAAGCAATTCGTAAGGCAACAGAAGCTGCAAAACGAAATATGATTTTCGTTCCATTGCGCTCAGGCCGTACACTTCATCACGATGTAAAAGGCCGTCACGGGGCTGGTAAGGTTCTCCTTCGTGCAGCACCTGCTGGTACTGGTATTATTGCTGGTGGTCCTATGCGTGCTGTTTTTGAAACACTTGGTATCCAAGATATTGTTGCAAAATCGCAAGGTTCATCAAATGCATACAACATGGTTCGCGCTACGTTTGATGCTTTGAAAAACCAAATGCACCCGAAAGATATCGCTTCTCAGCGTGGTCTTAAATATTCAACTCTTCAGGAGCGCCGTCGCGACCTGATTGGTTCAGAAGACTAAGGGGTAGGTATCATGGCTAAAAAGACAGTAACCGTTCAACAAACAGGTAGCCCGCTTCGCCGTCCGGCAGATCAGCGTGCAACTTTGATTGGCCTCGGACTTAACAAAATGAACCGTCGTTCTACTCTGGAAGATACACCAGCAGTACGCGGCATGATCCGCAAAGTGAGCCACATGGTTCGTGTTGTCGAAGATGACGCTTAAAGGATCAGGAGTAGATATTATGAAACTCAATGAAATTAGTGACAATCCAGGTTCTTTGAAGTCTCGCAGACGCGTAGGCCGTGGTATTGGTTCAAGTAAAGGTAAAACTGGCGGACGTGGCGTTAAAGGCCAAAAGTCTCGTTCAGGTGTAGCAATCAATGGCTTCGAAGGTGGGCAAATGCCTATTTTCCGTCGCTTACCTAAGCGCGGCTTCTCTAATGCTATGTTTACAAAAGATTTGAAGATCGTTTCTTTGGCAACATTGCAAAAAGCAATTGACGACAAAAAAATTGACGGCAAGGCAACAATAACAGCTGAAATGCTTGTTGAGGCTGGCGTTCTTCGTCGTGCTGGTGATGGTGTTCGTATTCTTTCAGATGGCGACATTAAAGCAAAGTTGACTTGTGAAGTAGCTGGCGCATCAAAGGCCGCTATCGAAAAAATCGAAAAAGCTGGTGGTACTGTTAAAGTATCTGAAAAGCCTGTTTACGAGAAAAAAGTATACGTCCCTAAAGACGCATAATAAAATAGTCTAAAAATTCAGTTTCGGCCTCGCAATTTGTGGCCGAAACACTTATCTTGTCCCGAAGGACGTTAATTCATTAGCCCAGATGTGGCTATCGGGAGATCAAAATGGCTTCAGCCGCCGAACAACTCGCTTCCAATCTTAGTTTTTCATCATTCTCAAAAGCAGATGAATTAAAAAAGCGCCTGTGGTTTACACTTGGCGCTTTGATTGTTTATCGCTTTGGAACCTATATTCCACTTCCAGGCATTAACTTCAGTGCCTATGCGCAGCTTTTCCAAGGACAAGCAGGCGGTATCGGTGGTTTGTTGAATGTATTTAATGGCGGTGCCGTTGAGCGCTTAGCCATTTTTGCCCTTGGCATTATGCCTTATATTTCGGCTTCAATCATCATGCAGTTGATGACGTCAGTTGTACCGACACTGGAACAATTGAAGAAAGAAGGCGAACAGGGGCGCAAAGTAATCAACCAATATACGCGCTATGGCACCGTTATTTTGGGTACACTACAAGCTTATGGTATTGCTATTGGATTAGAAAGTAGTCCTGGCATTGTTGCTGATGCGGGCTGGTTCTTCCGTATATCAACCGTTCTGACACTTGTTGGTGGTACAATGTTCTTAATGTGGCTTGGTGAGCAAATCACAGCTCGTGGCATTGGTAACGGTATTTCACTCATTATCTTTGCTGGTATTGTTGCTGCAATGCCTTCAGCAATTGCCCAACTATTGGAGCAGGGACGTACAGGCGCTATTTCAACTGCAACCATGCTTACAGTTCTTGTTGTTGCTGTTGCACTAATCTTCTTGATTGTGTTTGTCGAAAGAGCGCAGAGAAAATTACTTATTCAATATCCAAAACGCCAAGTCGGTAATAAAATGTTTGAAGGTAATTCTTCGCACCTACCACTAAAGCTAAATACGGCAGGTGTTATCCCGGCAATCTTTGCATCTTCACTGCTTCTACTACCATTAACTGCAGCAGGCTTTACTGCTGGTGGTCAAAGTAACTTGCCAGATTGGTTAGCATTTATTGTCAGCTACCTTGGTCGCGGTCAGCCAATGTATTTAATTCTATTTGGTGCTTTGATTGCCTTCTTCGCTTTCTTCTATACTGCGATTGTTTTCAACCCGAAAGAAACTGCTGACAACCTAAAAAGCCAAGGAGGCTTTATACCAGGTATTCGCCCAGGTGACAGGACAGCAGAACACATTGATTTTGTTTTGACACGTATAACTGTCGTTGGTGCTATCTATCTTGTGTTTGTATGCTTAGTTCCTGAGATGTTTATGAGCAATGTTGGTATTTCTGCGTTTCTTGGCGGTACGTCTTTGCTTATTATGGTTAGTGTGACAATGGATACAGTTGCACAAATCCAAGGTCATTTACTTGCCCAGCAATATGAAGGTCTTATGAAGAACCAGAAATTGCGTGGTGGTAAGAGTGGCAAAAGAAGGGGAACTAGACGCAAATGAAACTAATACTTTTAGGCCCTCCTGGTGCTGGTAAAGGCACACAAGCAAAACTGATTGTCGATAAATATTCTATTCCGCAACTTTCAACAGGCGATATGTTGAGAGAGGCTGTTGCAAATGGTACCGAAGTTGGCAAGAAAGCCAAGTCCGTTATGGATGCTGGTAATCTGGTTTCAGACGATATTGTCAATGCAATCGTCTCTGAGCGTCTTGATCAAGATGATTGTAAAAACGGTTTTATCTTAGATGGGTTCCCACGTACACTAGAGCAAGCCGAAGCTTTGTCTTCTATGTTAAGTGAAAAAGGCTTTGATCTTGATAAGGTTGTTGAGCTTAAGGTGGATGACGATGCGTTAGTAGAACGTGTTTCTGGCAGATACACTTGTGGCGTTTGTGGTGAAGGTTACCATGATGCATTCAAGAAGCCTGCTAAAGAAAACATTTGTGATCGTTGTGGCAATTCAGAATTCAAGCGCCGCCCTGATGATAATGCAGAAGTTATGCGAACTCGCTTGTTGGCATATTACAAAGAAACATCGCCATTGCTTGGGTATTACTTCGCAAAAGGGGATTTGAATTCAGTTGATGGTATGGGTGAAATTGCTGATATCTTTGATGCGGTTCACAGTGTCCTTGAATCTACATAAGAGATTCTAATAAAACAAGGATTCCAGCTTGACGAAAGATTGGAGTCCCTTTAAACGAATAGTAATCGCAATATAATTGCTGGTCAGTTCCAATACTCTCTTAGGGTATATAGGTACTGGCCTTTAACTTGTTTGCTTTTAGCTTGTATAAATTAGCGTTCGCAAGGGCCGGCCTCCACCGGACGCGAACTTAACCGAAAGATGGAGTTTTAAAAATGGCACGTATTGCCGGTGTAAACCTACCAACAAATAAACGCGTCATCATTGCGCTACAATACATTCATGGTATTGGGCCAAAAGGTGCTGCAGACATTATGAAACAAACTGGCTTTGATATGACACGCCGTGTCAATCAATTGACAGACGCAGAGGTTCTTCAAATTCGCGAAGTGATCGATAAAGATTATGTTGTTGAAGGTGACCTACGTCGTGAAGTTTCAATGAACATTAAACGTCTTATGGACCTTGGTTGTTATCGCGGTCTTCGTCACCGTCGTGGCCTTCCAGTTCGTGGTCAGCGCACAAGTACAAATGCACGTACGCGTAAAGGCCCTGCAAAAGCTATTCAGGGTAAGAAGAAATAATTCGGGCGCAAGCCTAAAACATTATTTGAAAGGCCTTTTTGGTTTTTCAGGTGGAGCTGCTGAAATTACGGCAGTGTAGAGATCGAAGAAAAGGAAAATTAGATGGCAAAAGAAGCCGGTAAAGTTCGCCGCCGCGAACGTAAGAATATCACTTCGGGCATGGCTCATGTGAATTCAACATTTAACAATACAATGGTTACAATTACAGATGCGCAAGGAAATGCAATTTCTTGGTCTTCTGCAGGTGCTCAAGGTTTTAAAGGCTCACGTAAGTCAACACCTTATGCTGCTCAAATTGCTGCTGAAGAAGCTGCAAAGAAAGCACAAGAACACGGCATGAAGTCTTTGGAAGTTGAAGTACGTGGCCCAGGTTCTGGTCGTGAATCAGCATTACGTGCACTTCAAGCCGCTGGTTTTGTAATCACATCAATTCGTGACGTGACTTCAATTCCACACAATGGTTGTCGTGCAAAGAAAAAGCGCCGCGTTTAATTCCATATCCACCTGCAACAAATCCACATTGCAGGTAGATGTCTTGAAATTTGCCACGAAGGGATGGTGGCAGAAAACCAAGGATTTACTTTATGATACAGAAAAATTGGCAAGAATTAATTAAGCCTAACAAATTGGATGTTGTATCGAGCAACCAGTTCAAATCTGTAATTGTCGCTGAGCCGCTAGAGCGTGGCTATGGCCTAACACTTGGTAATGCACTTCGTCGTGTATTGCTTTCATCACTTCAAGGTGCTGCAGTTACTGCGGTACAAATTGACGGTGTTCTTCATGAATTTTCATCAATTACTGGCGTGCGTGAAGATGTAACTGACATTGTTCTTAATGTGAAAGAAATTGCTCTTCGCATGGAAGGCGAAGGCCCTAAGCGCATGGTTGTTCGCAAAGAAGGTCCAGGCGTTGTAACCGCTGCTGATATTCAGACTGTTGGTGATGTTGAAATTCTAAATCCTGAGCACCAGATTTGTACGCTCGATGAGGGTGCGGAAATTCGTATGGAATTGACTGTAAATACCGGCAAGGGCTATGCACCAGCTGAGCGTAATCGCGCTGAAGATGCACCAATTGGGCTTATTCCAGTCGACAGTCTTTTTTCACCTGTTCGCAAAGTGTCTTATAAAATTGATAAGACGCGTGAAGGACAAGTTCTTGATTACGATAAACTAACGTTGACAGTTGAAACAGATGGTTCTGTAACACCTGATGATGCAGTTGCTTACGCTGCGCGCATCATGCAAGATCAGCTTTCAATTTTCGTAAACTTCGAAGAGCCACAAAAAGAAGAAGTACAGGAAGAAGTGCAAGAACTTGCATTCAACCCAGCACTTTTGAAAAAAGTGGACGAGTTGGAACTTTCTGTTCGTTCAGCAAACTGCTTGAAGAACGACAACATCGTTTATATTGGCGATCTAATTCAAAAGACAGAAGCAGAAATGCTGCGCACACCAAACTTTGGTCGCAAGTCTTTGAACGAAATCAAAGAAGTTCTTGCTGGCATGGGTCTACACCTAGGAATGGAAATTCCAACTTGGCCGCCTGAGAACATCGAAGATTTAGCAAAACGCTACGAAGACCAGTATTAAAAGCTTTCTCCCGAAAAGTTTTAGACTTTTCGGATAAGAGAATGCGAAGAATAAATTATAAGCTTTCTCCCTAAAAGTTTTTGACTTTTCGGATAAGAGAATGCGAAGAATAAATTATAAGCTTTCTCCCTAAAAGTTTTTGACTTTTCGGATAAGAGAATGCGAAGAATAAATTACAAGCTTTCTCCCTAAAAGTTTTTGACTTTTCGGATAAGAGAATGCGAAAAACAAATTAAAAGAGCTATAAAATAGCTCATAACCAAAGGGATGGTCTTAAGAGCCAGGTCATCCTGTAAAAGAAGAAGGGGAGCATCATGCGCCACCGTTTAAAAGGCCGGAAACTGAATAGAACTGCAAGTCACCGTAAGGCGATGTTTGCAAACATGGCAGCGTCACTTATTCAGCACGAGCAAATTGTAACAACTTTGCCAAAAGCAAAAGAGCTTCGTTCAATTGTTGATAAACTTATCACACTTGGTAAGCGTGGTGATCTCCACGCACGTCGTAATGCTATTGCAAGAACACGTGACGTTGAGCAAACGAAGAAACTTTTTGATGTGCTTGGCCCACGTTATAAAGACCGCAATGGTGGTTACACCCGCGTTCTTAAAGCTGGTTTCCGTTATGGTGATAATGCACCAATGGCTGTGATTGAGCTTGTTGACCGTGATGTAGATGCAAAAGGCGCTATTGATCGCGCACGCATGGAAGCAATGGAAGCTGAAGAGGGTGTGGCAACAGAAGAGTAATCTTTGTTCTTACAATCTAATGAAATACAAAAGCCCTAAGCTCACGCTTTGGGCTTTTTTGTTATTTATCTGCCGATAACAAGAAAATCACAAAATTGCTTGTGTCATAAATTAAAGTTCTTAGATATTGTAATAAGAATAGTGTTTATGCCGTTAATAGGAGAAGCTTACAGTGTCTTTCTTTAATTTGAAAAGTTTTTTAGCTTTATCGTTTTTGGTAACGCTTCCCTATATTCAGGTTCAGGCACAATCTACGCAAGTGCCTACAACCCAAACAGAAATCCAACTATCCTTCGCGCCACTTGTGAAACAAGTTGCACCTTCTGTTGTAAATGTTTACGCGGCTCGCAAGCCTAGGCAGCGTTCGCCTTTTGCCGGTGATCCTTTCTTTGAGCGTTTCTTTGGCGGGAGAGGGCGAACTCAGCGCGATCAGAACTCTCTTGGTTCTGGTGTGATCGTTGACACGTCAGGGGTTATAATCACGAACCACCACGTTATTAAAGATGCGGATGAAGTAAAAGTAGCGCTATCGGATGGACGTGAGTTTGAAGCAAAAATAATTCTAAAAGACGAAGCTTCTGATTTGGCTGTATTAAAAACAGTAGAAACAGCAGCTTTCAAAGCAATTGAAATCGGTAATTCAGAAGAAGCGCTTGTGGGCGATCTTGTTTTGGCAATTGGTAATCCATTTGGTGTAGGCCAAACGGTTACCAGCGGTATTATCTCAGCCGTTGCACGCTCTACCAAAGGCGTTGGTGACTTTGGCTTTTTCATTCAAACAGATGCAGCAATTAATCCAGGTAATTCTGGTGGTGCACTGATTGATATGAAGGGGCGTTTGATTGGTATTAATACCGCAATTTATTCCCGTTCTGGTGGCTCTAACGGTATTGGTTTTGCAATTCCGTCCAACATGGTCAATGTCGCGATAAGTTCATCTGAAGTTGGTGATACGCTTCGCCGTCCATGGATTGGTGCAACATTCCAAAACGTAAGTGCAGAAATTGCACAGAGTTTAGGATTAGACCGCCCACGAGGTGCTCTGGTTACGAATGTTGTTAAAGGCGGTCCAGCTGAAAAGGCAGGTATTCAAGCAGGTGATATAATCATTTCAATTAATGATAAACGTGTTCAACATATCAATGCGCTTGGATATAGATTAACAACAGTGGGTATCGGTAATCTAGCAAAGATAGAACTTTTAAGTCGCGGTGAAACTCAACAAACTAAATTGACCTTAATGGCGGCGCCAGAAACCGTACCTGCTAATGAAACTGAATTGCCAAGGCGATCGGCTCTTGGGGGTGCATTAGTGGCTAATTTATCCCCTGCATTAGCTCAAAGAATAAAAGTACAAGGTGATAAAGAAGGCGTTGTTGTTTTAAATGTTCAACGCGGTTCTCCAGCTTCTGCAAATCGCATTCGCCCGGGTGATATTCTGCTTGAAATCAATGAACAACCAATCGCACGCGTTGCTGATATAGAAGAAATTATTACACAAGAAAATAGTCGCTGGATTTTTGTCATCGAACGACAGGGCAGACAAGTCGTTATGGACAGAAACGGCAACTTCTTTCGTCAGTACACACGCTAAGGTTTTCTGGTGGGGGATTTATTCGCACCAGATAAAGAGGCTGACTTAGCACTCTCACCGTTGGCAGAACGCTTACGTCCAAAAAGTTTATCTGAAGTCGTTGGGCAGCTCCATCTAACAGGCGAAAACGGTACAATCTCGCGGATGATTGCTTCTGGAAGTCTTGGCAGCATGATTTTCTGGGGGCCACCTGGTACAGGTAAGACTACAGTCGCAAGACTACTTGCAGGCGAAGGTGATCTCGCTTTTGAGCAAATCTCGGCAATTTTCTCAGGCGTTGCTGATTTAAAGAAAGTTTTCGAAACCGCAAAAATGCGCCGCACGAATGGCCGAAAGACTTTGCTATTTGTAGATGAGATACACCGTTTTAACCGTGCGCAACTGGATAGTTTTTTACCTGTAATGGAAGATGGTACGGTTGTGCTTGTCGGAGCAACAACTGAAAACCCATCCTTTGAATTAAACGCTGCTCTCTTATCACGTTCAACGGTTTTGACCTTTAACGCTCACGATGGCGATAGCCTCGTACAACTCTTAGCACGAGCAGAAGAACTGGAAGGCAAAGACTTACCATTAGATGATGAAGCCAGAGCTTCATTGTTGCGTATGGCAGATGGCGATGGACGCGCAATCATATCATTGTCAGAAGAAATCTGGCGTGTTGCAAAGCAAGATGAAATTCTGGATGCTGAGACACTTCAAGAAGTGCTTCAAAGGCGAGCGCCGATTTACGATAAAGGCCAAGATGGGCATTATAACCTAATCAGCGCATTACATAAATCAGTGCGTGGTTCTGATCCTGATGCAGCCTTGTATTATCTAGCAAGGATGATGGAAGCAGGCGAAGACCGTCGATTTATTGGGCGAAGATTAGTTGTGATGGCTAGTGAAGACATCGGCAACGCTGACCCACAAGCGCTTGTGGTGACCATGGCAGCAACGCAAGCCTTTGATTTTTTAGGTGAAGCGGAAGGCGATAGAGCGCTTGCACAAGCAGCCGTTTATCTAGCCTCGGCACCCAAGTCTAATGCAGTTCACATTGCGCATAAAAAAGCACGTTATGTGGCAAAAGAAGCAGGCTCACTCTTGCCACCAAAACACATTTTAAATGCGCCAACAAAATTGATGAAAGAGCAGGGCTACAACGACGGCTATCTCTATGACCACGATCAACCTGATGCTTTTTCAGGCCAAGACTATTTCCCAACCGATCTAGGAAGGCAGAAGTTCTATGAACCCGTAGAACGTGGCTTTGAACGTGATATTACCAAGCGGTTGGAATATTGGGATAAACTGCGAAAAGAGCGAGGACAGAAATGACCAATCTTTTATTGGTAGCGGCAGGTGGTGCGATTGGTGCTTCGCTGCGTCATTTGTCAGGCATAGCTGCGCTGCGCATCATGGGAGCTAGCTTTCCATGGGGGACGCTTTTTGTGAATGTGTTTGGGTCGCTTCTAATGGGATTGTTTATCGCATGGCTGAGCAAGAAGACAGGTGTTTCCAACGAAATGCGTTTGTTCATAGCGACAGGCATTTTAGGAGGCTTCACTACTTTTTCTGCGTTTTCGCTCGATGTTGCCAATTTGGTAGAGCGCGGTGCAATGGCGAGTGCTTTTGCTTATATTGCCACTAGTATCATAATTTCTTTGGTTGCAGTGTTTATCGGGCTTTGGTTTGGGCGATCTTTCCTATAAGACTTCTTCTAAGACGTAACCAACGCATCATTTAAGAAAAGTACCATGGCCGGAATAGAAACAAAAACTGTCGATACAGATGAAGCAGGCATGCGCCTTGACCGCTGGTTCAAGTTGCATTTTTCTGGCCTCGCCTTTGGCCAACTACAAAAGCTTTTACGTTCTGGGCAAATTAGAATTGATGGTAAGCGCGCCAAGTCTGACACCCGCGTTGCAGCAGGACAAGCTGTTCGCTTACCACCACAAGTTACCTCGCTTGATAGTAAGCCAATCAATGGCCCGTTAACGCGTAATACTATCCGCGACCGTAATGATCTTGATGTGCTACAATCCATGCTTTTGCATGAAGATAAAAAAGTTCTCGTCTTCAACAAACCTGCTGGTCTTGCAGTGCAGGGTGGGTCTGGTGTTAACCGCCATGTTGATATGATGTTAGAATCCATGCGCAGTCAAAAGGGTGAAAAGCCAAGACTTGTTCATCGTCTTGATCGTGAGACTTCTGGTGTGCTTGTTGTTGCTCGCACTAGAGGCGCAGCACAAGAACTTACAAAAGCTTTTAGACATCGTACGACTGAAAAATTCTACTGGGCTATTTGCCGTGGCGTACCGCGCAAACGTGAGGCACAAATCTCAACTTATCTTTTGCGCGAACAAACACCTGAGGGTGATAAAATGCGCATTGCAAGACATGGTGAGCGAGGCGCTGATCATGCGGTCACCAAATACCGTGTGGTGGATAATGCTGGGCCAAATATTTCTTGGTTGGAACTAAAACCCATCACAGGACGCACACACCAGTTGCGTGTTCACACACAACACATAGAACATCCGATTTTAGGTGATCCCAAATATTTCGACATTGAAAACTGGGAGTTTCCAGGGGGCATTCAAAAACGTTTGCACCTTCACGCAAGGCGCATCAGAATACCGCATCCATCAGGTGGCGGCATGTTGGATGTAAAAGCACCGCTACCACCGCACATGGTACAGACGTTTAATCTACTTGGCTTAAATGAATCAGATGCTGAAGATGAAGAGTTTACTATCTGATTTGACTCAATAATTTTGGAATTAAAAACATGCGTGACATATTAGAAGATGCAGAAGGTGCAGTAGAACGTGGCGATATTGGGCCTGGGAAAGCAAACCGCGAACGTGACTTGCAAAAGTTTCCTAAAAAGTTTTATGAGCAAGCAAGTGTTGAAGAAGCTAATGATGGTTTTTCAATTGCACTGGATGGACGACCTGTAAAAACACCTGGCAAGCAAGTTCTGATGTTGCCAGGGAAGGTATCTGCGCAAATCGTTGCAGATGAATGGAATGCAGCAGAAGAGGTTATCAATCCACTAAAAATGCCTGCAACACGTTTGGCCAATACTGCCATTGATGGTGTGGTCAATGAGATGCAAGCGGTTATGGAAGATATTACACGCTATGTCTCTTCTGATCTGCTTTGTTACCGCGCTGAAAGTCCACAAGGGCTAGTGGAAAAACAAATTGAACATTGGGATCCAATTTTAGATTGGGCGCAAACATTTGGAGCAAGTTTTGAAATCGGCAAGGGCATTTCTTTTATCAATCAACCTAAAGAAGCAATTGCGCTTTTTGGTGCGCGATTAAAAGTTCACGAAGACCCTTTCAAACTCGCTTGTCTGCATACCTTTACTTCAATTTCAGGTTCTGCATTAATTGCACTTGCTTTGGCTGATGAACATATTGATGCAGAGGTAGCGTGGACAACGGCTCATGTCGACGAAGATTGGAATATTGCGCAATGGGGCGATGACTTTGAAGCACAAGAACGTCGCGCTCAAAAATGGATTGATTTTTCAACTGCGGATAAATTGCTGAAAGCTGTCAGTAGTGAAATATAAGGCTGAATTAAAGCTTGCAGTTTCATAAATTGTGATTGAAGCTTAATTCCATTCTTTTATGGAAAAAATTGTGTCACCTTCAACTAATCCTAACACTCAGATTGCACGCGCCATGATGATTATGGTGGCTGCGATGCTATTTGCGCCCATTATGGATGCAATTGCTAAGTCGCTTGCTACTCAATCAAACGTAAGTCCTGCCACCGTTACTTTTGGACGGTTTGTCGTACAATCGCTTTTTCTTGGTGTTTTTGTTGCTTTTGCATGGTGGCAAGAGTCGATGAAGTATGTTTTTTCATGGATAAATATCCTGCGTGGCATGCTTATGGGGCTTGCGGCTATGTTGTTTTTCACAGCCATCAAATACATGCCCTTAGCTGATGCTATTGCTGTCTTCTTCGTTGAGCCTCTGATTGTTATGCTTATGTCTTCAATTTTTCTGGGAGAAAAGGTCGGCTGGAGGCGCATTACCGCAGCAATTATTGGGTTTGGTGGATCAATTATCGTAATTCGCCCAAGTTATGAACTCTTTGGACTGGTGTCATTATTGCCGCTCTGCACCGCCTTTTTATTTTCCATCTATCTTATTTTAACGCGGATTTCTGGTAGCAAAGAGGAGCCTTTGGTTATGCAGTTTTATGCAGGTATTGGTGGCGTGCTTATGTGTGGCGCTATTCTCGCTGTAGGAACACCACTTGGTTCTGTGGATTTTGGTCTTTCCCTACCAACCACAAATGAGGCTTGGTCTTTGCTGTTAGGTATTGGACTGTTTGCAGTTGCCTCTCATTTGTTAATTGTCATTGCCTTTACAATGGCGCCGGCTTCTATTCTTGCACCATTCCAATATGTAGAAATTGTTAGCGCAACAATTCTTGGGTATTTAATTTTCAACGAATTTCCCGCACCAACCCAATGGATTGGTATCGCTATCATTATCGGTTCTGGCATCTATATTTTTATGAGAGAACAAAAACTGGAAAAACAGTCCTCAGTTATATCTATCAAGGACGATATTTTAACTGCGCCTTAACCATACTCATTCGTTAATTATCAAAATTTTCATTTTATGTTTCTCCAAGTAGGGGATTTATGGAAAGAGAATTGAGATGGATTTTTCACATCATCTGGTAGGCCAGAACCAAATTATAGCGCAAGATGTTATCACCTTCAGACGTGAAGTGTTTCAAGACATACTGGTTTCAAGGGCAGAAGCTGAAGGGGTTTTCGCACTTAACAATCAGATTGAAGACACATGCGCTGAGTGGAATGAGTTCTTTGTTGAAGTGATGGTTGATTACTGCGTTAATCAATCAAAGCCACAAGGCTACATAAGCGATAACAACGCAGACTGGCTTGTCTCGCAAATCACCACCGATGGGCGTCTAGACACAAATTCAGAGTTAGAGCTTGTTATCAAAGTAATTGAATGCGCTAAAGAAGTGCCGACACTGTTTTCTGCATTTGCACTTGAACAAATTGCTGTTGCCGTGATTGAAGGTAACGCAAAACTTTTAAACAACGAAGAAATAAAAGGCGGCGTGGTTGGCGCACCTGAAGCAAAATTATTACGTCGTGTCATGTATGGTGTAGGCGCTGAAGGGCGTATAGCAATTTCAAAAGAAGAAGTTGAAGTTCTTTTTGAACTAAACGATATGACAATTGAAGCGGAAAATCACCCCGAGTGGACAGATGTCTTCATTAAGGCAGTTACTTGCCACTTAATGGCAGCTAGTGGTTATCAATCTATTGACCGTAAAGAGGTTTTACGTCGCGAAGCATTTCTGGATAATACAGAGGTTAATGTGTCTGGTGTGTTATCAAAAACACTTTCATCGGTAGGTAAGATGATGAGTGGTGGTATTTTTGGTGGTGCAATGCGCAGCGGTTCAGATATTATGGATGATGCTTGGGCAAATCGTAATGATGGTCTTAAAGCCAAAGAGCAAATAGAAAACGCGATTGATGAAGGTGAAAGCCATTGGCTTGTAGAACGCATCGGCCGCGATGGTGTATTGCACGATAATGAAAAAGCACTGATTTCTTATTTGAAACAAGAAAGCCCGAGCCTTCATCCATCACTTCAACCGTTACTTGATAAAGTTGCGTGAAGTGATTCTAGTGACTCATGAATTTCTAAAAGGCGTTGCATTAGCAGCGCTTTTTTTATTTGGTTTTACCAAACAGCTTTTCAAACTCCTGCCTTAAGGCAATGTCTAAGTCTTCCATCGTCACTGGCAGACCTAAATCGACAAGACTTGTGATGCCGTGACCTTCGACACCGCATGGGATAATACCATTATAATGTGAAAGCTCTGGTTCAACGTTGATTGCAATACCATGAAACGTTACCCACTTGCGAACACGAATACCAATGGCGGCAATTTTATCTTCACATGGGGTTCCATTTTGTAATGCAGGTTTGGTAGGACGTTTCACCCAGACACCCACTCGATCTTCACGTCGCTCACCCTTGATGTTGAATTGATCCAGCGTATTGATAATCCACTGTTCAAGCGTCGCCACATAAAGCCGTAAATCTTGGGTGCGGTTGTTTAGATTTAACATGACATAACAAACCCGCTGACCAGGGCCGTGATACGTATGTTCACCACCACGCCCAGTTTTAAAAACCGGTAGGTTATCATTCAATAAATGTTCGTCCGATGCGCTCGTTCCCGCCGTATAAAGGGGAGGGTGCTCTACCAGCCATACGCGTTCTTGTTCATTACCAAGTGCAATGTCATTTGCCAGTTGTTCCATGCGCTGAACAGCATCGTCATAGGCTATTAAGTCATTATTAATTTCCCATTGCACAGGAATATCAGCTTGGCTTCGCATAGCTTCTGTAGATAGCGTCTGACGCTCAGGGGGTGTGCCATTTTTCATGCACTTGTATTTGCACGGCTTACGCATGACATGCAAGCACAACAAATAAAGTGCTCAGCCAGCGTTATTCCCCTTGTTTCAAGACGATTGATTTGTTACATCGCCTGAGTTGACTAGTTCAACCTACCTACAGTCGCGGCCGTGGCGGAATTGGTAGACGCGCAGCGTTGAGGTCGCTGTGGGGTAACACCCGTGGAAGTTCGAGTCTTCTCGGCCGCACCAAAGCTAATTGCGAAGCTATTAGCCTGATTTAAATAAGAATTTCTACAAGCGGCAGGCGTTTTGCGAAGCAAATACGACGAGAGCTTTTTTTCTATGTTGTTACGCTCCGCTGCACCAAAGCTAATTGCGAAGCTATTAGCTCGACTAAAATCAAAATCTAGATTAGCGGCAGACGATTGCGTAGCAAACGTCGAGAACTTCATATTTCCATAACGGCGTATTCAGTTTGCTTTATTGAAATAACTTAAATTATTTTACTGTAATTCTTACTGGGTCATTAAATATCAGTAATCTTTCTTTCCCAGGTTTTTTTGCAGTGAATTTTATTCCCCGCGCCGCAACACGTTTCCGACAGCTACGGCTTTTTACAGTGCCTTCACCCCCATTTGAAAAAACTCCTAATATCGAGTTTGGTAATCGAGCTTTAATTGGTGTCCATGGTTCTGCTATATCGCCACAATCTCTGCTGCGTACACCTTTAAGAACAATGGATTGTCCAACTTTTAAGGTGACTGATCTTTTATACGGGATGTTATCGGCATATGCGTAGGAAGAAATAAAAAACAAATTAATTAATGAGACTAAGGTTACTGATATTACGCCATTCATTGAACGCTTCCTTTAAACTTAAATACTCAAATATATTTGCTTTATAATTTATTGATTGCAAGTCAATTATTGTATGATCATTTCCCCCTTGTAACTCACCCTTAAACAGCGTAGAAGCGCGGCAAGAAACTTAAATTTTTGGCGTTTGTTTTCAGTCTTCGCCAATGGCATGCACCTTCCGGCATCCGACAACATTATCAGGTACAGTTATGACACTTCGTAATATCGCGATTATCGCGCACGTTGACCATGGAAAAACCACGTTGATAGACGTGCTTTTAAAGCAATCAGGCACATTCCGCGAAAACCAGCAGGTTGATGAACGTGCAATGGATTCAAACGACCTTGAAAAAGAGCGCGGCATAACCATTCTAGCGAAAGTGACTTCTATTCAATGGAAGGGCGACCGTATCAATATCGTTGATACACCAGGTCACGCAGATTTTGGTGGTGAGGTTGAGCGTATCTTGAATATGGTCGATGGCGTGATAATTCTCGTCGATGCTGCTGAAGGTCCAATGCCGCAGACTAAATTCGTTCTGGCAAAAGCCTTGAAACTTGGCCTCAAGCCAATTGTTGCAATCAACAAAATTGATAAGCCAGATGGTCGCCCAGACTGGGTTTTGGATGAAGTCTTTGACCTCTTCGGGATATTAGAAGCTAATGAAGAGCAACTTGATTTTAATGTACTTTATGGTTCGGCAAAAGAAGGCTGGATGGCAACGGATGCAGAAGGGCCTAAAGAAGATATGGCGCCATTGCTTGATCTTGTAATGAAACATGTACCAGAGCCTGCTGTGGAAGAGGGCGAGTTTAAAATGCTTGCAACGACCATTGAAGCTAACCCTTATCTGGGGCGTATCCTAACTGGAAAGATTACATCGGGTGTTGCAATTCCAAATCAGGCTATTCATGCGCTGGATCAGGATGGCAAGATTGTAGAGCAGGGGCGCATCACACAGGTGCTTTCATTTGAAGGCCTTGAACGCAAGCCCGTTGAGAAGGCACAAGCTGGTGACATCGTTTCAATCGCTGGCCTTGCTAAGGCAACGGTTGCGGATACCCTTGTAAATCCTGGCGTTAAAGAACCGATTGAAGCACAGCCAATTGATCCACCAACGCTTTCTATGACGTTTCGTGTAAACGATGGCCCATTGGCAGGTCGTGAAGGTGATAAGGTGCAAAGCCGTGTCATTCGTGATCGTTTGATGAAAGAAGCTGAGGGTAATGTTGCCCTTAAAGTGACGCAGGTTGAAGGCACTGATGCCTATGAAGTTGCTGGTCGCGGTGAATTACAATTAGCAATTCTAATTGAAACCATGCGCCGTGAAGGTTTTGAGATGACAGTTGGTCGTCCGCGTGTTTTGATGACAAAAAGTGATGATGGCGTTAAAACCGAACCCGTTGAAGAAGCAATCATTGATGTCGATGATGAGTTTTCAGGTGCCGTTGTTGAAAAACTAAGCCAGCGCCGCGCAGATTTGGTTGAGATGAAGCCTTCTGGCGGTGGTCGTGTGCGTCTTGTTTTCCACGCGCCAACACGTGGTCTAATTGGCTATTTGTCTGAATTGATGACAGACACACGCGGCACAGCGATTTTCAACCGTACATTCCTTGAGTATCAACCATACCGTGGTGACATCGAACAACGCCATACTGGTGCACTTATTTCAAATGGGGATGGTCAAGCTGTTGCATTTGCTATGTTTAATTTAGAAGATCGTGGGCCAATGATGATCCATCCAGGCGATAAAGTTTATCAAGGCATGATTATTGGTGAACATGCGCGCGGTAATGATCTTGAAGTAAATGTTCTAAAGGGTAAGCAACTTACCAACATGCGCTCTTCGGGAAAGGATGAGGCAGTAAAAATTACGCCTCCAATTAATATGACACTTGAGAAATCACTTGCTTATATTACGGACGAAGAATTGGTTGAAGTAACACCGCAAAACATTCGTCTTCGCAAGCGTATACTTGATCCGATTGAGCGTAAGCGCCAAATGCGCGCGGCACAATCAGCAGCAGCGGAATAAAGTATATTAAATATTCAATTTGAAAGCGCGTTTGTTAATTCAGGCGCGCTTTTTTTTACATTCCTTTTACATTCCTAATGTATCGACGGAATGTAATTTTTCGCAATAGCGTTGAATCTTGCTAATAGGATTTGCTTGTTCTTGCTTAAGTTTTTCTTTGGGTAATTTCATTGTTTTCAATAAATTACGGATCTCTTGGCGTGCAGTAAGATGCGATGTTTTTCCTCTTTTATTTGGCAAAATATTATCTAAATCATCCAATGCAGTTAGACCTTTAGGGAACAATTCGCGGAATATAACTCGCTCTGAAATACCGTCAGATAAACGACAGCCAAGTTGCATTGCCAAGTTTTGCAGGCTGTTATACATGTTCTTTTTATTGTTTGAGCTAATCTGAGTTAGACGGTTTCTCACAACAATCCAATCAAGAATGCCTTGATCCACCATTCTTCTTTGGCGGCGTGCTTCTCTTACAGTGCGCGCATAATGGGAAAGTTCATCGACCTTACCAGTTTCTGGATCAACATGCCCAAGCACGTCAAAGTCTACATAAGAGTCATTAAGCGGGGTAATCAACGTATCCGCAATTGAGTGCGTCATACGCATCAAGTAGCCATCATGTCCAGGTGTATCTATTAAAATAAAGTCATGGTCGGTCTGTATCTTAGTTATGACACCAAGAAGATTTTCTAACTCTTTGTTTTCTTGATCAGAAATATAGTCAGAAAAGTCACGCTTGACGATATAATGATTAGGCAGGAGTAGGTTTAGGTTATGGCGTTTTGAATAATTTTCGCGATTACCAATATACCGCGAGAAACTTTGCTGACGCATATCTAAGTCTAGCGTTGCTACTTTATAACCCGCATTTAGCAAAGCTACTGTAATGTGCATGATTGTAGTCGTTTTCCCTGAACCACCTTTTTCATTGCCACATACAATTACATGCGCCTGATTTGATTTAGCTATACTATTATTTTTGGTTACGCTGTACATATACCCATCCCCTAAGGAAAAAAACTTCCCTTAAGGTAAAGTATTGTTCAACTTGTATATAAATTCAAGGTTCTAAGAATACTTACGTAATCAAAAATAGTAATTTTGGTTAATTCAAAAAATCTATAATAACCCTAAATTTGAAAGTTCAACTCTAAGCTCTGGAGGCAATGCATTCACGCCGTTACCGCTATCACCAATATCATTAGGGGCATCTTCAGGTTTTAAATAACGCCAACCTTGAAAGGCGCGACGTGGCTGCCACTCAGTTAAAATCAACCTTGGCTCAAGCACCAAATCGCACCTTTTAATGCCTTGTGGGTCAACGAAAGGGCGAATATCGACCAAATGCTGACGAACTTGAATGTTACCTTTAATAACCCAATAAAGAGATCCGCCATCTAGGAGTTCATCCATTCGCTTTGGTATCATACGTGTTGTATGAGCTTGAATAGACTCGCGGCCTTGGCGTTTTTTCTCATCCAGTCGATAATCAATCCACGCCTGCAATTCTTCAACTGCAGAAACGCCAACACAGAGTTTTAAAAGGTTTAAAGCCATATTTTGAAAGTAAAGCTAAGACAGTTCGAAAACCAGTAAAATGCTTAGCATTCAACAACATTTACAGCGAGACCGCCCTGGCTAGTCTCTTTGTAACGTGTGTTCATATCTTTGCCTGTTTCCAACATGGTTTTTACGCAGGCATCCAGTGATACAAAATGAGTCCCATCTCCGCGCAGTGCAAGAGATGCGGCAGATACAGCTTTAATAGCACCAAGACCATTGCGCTCAATACAAGGAACCTGAACCAGCCCCCCAATCGGGTCGCATGTCATGCCAAGGTGATGTTCCAGAGCTATTTCAGCAGCATTTTCTATTTGTTCTGGCGTGCCACCCATAATGGCAGCAAGCCCAGCCGCCGCCATTGATGAAGCCGAGCCAACTTCTCCCTGACAACCTACTTCAGCACCTGATATAGAGGCATTATGCTTGATAATACCGCCAAAGGCAGAGGCTGTTAGAAGATAGTCTTCTTGCTGCTTTAGGGTGGTTTCTGGGAAAAATTTTAAATAATAGCTCAACACGGCTGGAATAACGCCAGCTGCGCCATTTGTAGGTGCGGTCACAACTTTACCACCAGCGGCATTTTCTTCGTTTACTGCCATTGCAAACACTTGAAGCCATTCATTAGCCGCAACTGGATTATTATAGTTGATACCCCATTCAGCTTCTAATTGTTCAACGATTGCAGCAGAGCGTCTTTTGACACGAAGACCACCTGGGAGTTCGCCATGTTCGCGCAAGCCCCGCTCAACGCAATTATGCATTGTGTCCCAAACTTTTTGTAAGCCATCACTTAATGCTTCAGCAGACATATTACTATGTTCATTAGCACGTTTCATATCCGCGATAGTGAGCTTAGACTGCTTTGCCATTTCTAGCATCTGAGCAGCATTTTCAAAAGGATAGGGAACGCGGTCTACACGGGTGGATTTAACATCTTCCATTTCGCGCAGACGTTCTTCATCAACCACAAAGCCACCACCAATTGAGTAGTATTCTTTCTTTAAAAGTAACTCGCCAGCTTTTGATAACCCTTTAAAGGTCATGCCATTTGTATGGAGAGGGAGCATTACATCATAATCAAAGATAAGATCTTTGTCTGGATCGAATTGATAAGTATGATTACCCTTCGGGCAAACCACTTTTGTTTGCTGAACGTTAGAAAGTATAGCCTCAACATCATCAGGTTGGATGTCAGAAGGGTTTTGACCCGCTAAGCCTAAAATGATTGCGCGATCTGTCGCATGACCTTTGCCTGTAAATGCTAATGAACCATGCAGAGAAACCTGTATGCGATGGACACGATCACCATCGCGCCTAGGCCATTCGCCATTTTCAATTTCTTCTAAAAAGTAATCAGCAGCAACCATTGGCCCCATGGTATGTGATGATGAAGGCCCAATGCCTATTTTGAAAAGTTCAAATACGGATAAAAACATTAAGCTAACCTTGAATTAGTCAATTGGTATTTTGATACAACAAGTATTGCTTATTCAGTATACTAAAACCGTCATGCGGTTTTGTAAAAAGCCATAAAAAAAGCCGACTCAAACAGCCGGCTTTTTTTAGTTTTAGATAAATAATCTTAATGAGAAGCGATAACGACACTCTCAATATTGCCAAACATACCTGCTAGAAACATTACGCCAACAAAAAAAGCAATCGCCATGATTGCAGTACGCCAAACACTTGGCTCAGTTTTATCTTCTATCATTACGTCCCCATAAAAACCAACTTCTCATTGGTGGAAGTTGTTATCGGGAACTTTTAGAATGATCTGAATATGCAAGCAACTGGATTCAGCTTTTATACACGCATAGCAGCTATGTGTTTTTTGCATGGCACAAATGTGGTGGATATTTGTCTTGCTTAAAATTTGCAATACTGAAATGAGTAGGTTGAAGTTTTTGAAAGTTGAATGATGAATCAAATATCCAGAGCAGGGCGGGCTGACTTAGCCTTATTAATTCTTACTGCTTTGATTTGGGCTTCTGCTTTTTCTGCAATCAAATTTGCGCTTGAGGATTTAGGCCCAGTATGGACTGCTGCAAGCAGAGTTGGTATCGGTTTTTTAGCGCTTATACCTTTTGTGGTTTTTGGAAGTAGTAAAGTCAAACTGACCAAAGCCATATTCGTAAATACATTTTTTATTGCTATGTTGATAACAGTCATCCCCTTTATTTTTATTTCGTGGGGACTGCAGTATATCGATTCTGGTATTACTGCATTGCTCATGGGCACAACGCCATTTATGGCGATGGTTTTAGGACATTTTTTTACTAAGGATGAACTGATAAATCGCTATAAGTTGCTAGCTGTTGCGGTAGCGATGAGTGGTATATTGCTAATCGTTGGCCCAGATGCAATCAAGAACCTTGGATCAACATCCTTTATTGCGCAGCTTGCAATTATAGGTGCAGGCTTTTGTTATGTTAGCGGTGGTATTATGATCCGTAAAGTTGATATGAAGCCTGTACCCTTCACAGTACTTGCTTTAGGCATAGGAACAATCGTGCTTGTAGCAATTGCTTTATTGATTGAAGGAGTGCCCACAAAACTACCTAGTTTAAAAGCCTCAGCGGCACTTTTATGGTTAGGTCTTTTCCCAACAGGATTGGCTTATATTTTACGGTTTTATCTTGTGCGTCGGGTGGGGGTATCTACATTTGCAATTGCTATGAATGCTATTCCAGTTTTTGGTATTATCTTTGGTGCAATTCTTTTAAATGAAAGAATCGAAGCAAAAACTATTGTTGCACTTTGTCTTGTTATTTGTGGTTTGTTTATTGCAAGATTAGGTGCGCCAAAACCAGAAAGTAAATAAATGAAACAAAGCCGCATAGAACTATTAGATCTTGCAAGGGGCGTCGCCCTTATTGCAATGACAGTTTTTCATTTTGGCTTTGACCTTGAACTGCTAGGCATCAAAGAACAGGGTTATATTTCTCAACCACATTGGAAATATTTTGCCCGCGCAATAGCCAGTTCTTTTCTATTTCTTACAGGCTTCAGTCTCTATCTTGCTCATGCTGATCGTATTCGTTGGCAGGGCTGGAAAATCAGAATGATAAAGATAGTGGGTGCTGCTTTAATCATTACAGTTGCCACTTATTTTGCGACACCCAATCAGTATATATTCTTCGGAATATTACATGCGATAGCCTTTGCGAGCCTTGCAGGTTTATTGTTTCTACGAGTGCCTTGGCCTTTGGTTTTAGCAATTGCAATCGCAGTTTTCTCACTTCGCTATTATGGCCGTACAGAACTTCTGAATGCACCATATTGGTATTGGACAGGGCTTTCAGCCATTACCCCAAATTCGAGTGATTACGTCCCTGTATTTCCATGGTTCTCTGCACCATTAATTGGCATAGCGGTTGGGAAAATCTGTAAGCAAATGAATTGGTTGGAGGCGCTTGCAAGGCCTGAATTAAATCATCAACCCGCAAAACTTTTGAAATTCTTTGGGCGTAATAGTCTGATTTATTATTTAATACACCAGCCAATTATGATTGGCATTTTGCTGGCCATTCTCTGGGTAACAGGAAGCCTTTAAACCTTCTGCATATACTTGATGAAGGGCGTTAGCGTTGAAACTTTATCATAAAGCCTGCGGCCATCTTCATTAAAGTCTTGAGTTAGCCAATACACTTGGTCGCATTCACGTTTTGAAGCTTCTTTATAGACTGCCTCTATCAATTTTCGACCAACGCCTTTGCCACGTGCTTCAGGTTTTGTGTAAAGATCATGCAAATAGATGCGTTCTTTAGGTGACCAAGTCGTGCCATGAAAAAGGTATTGAACGAGACCTATAAGTTTTCCGTCTTCCTCCGCAACAAGACAAAAAGGGCCTTGCGGGTCATTGTTCATAAGACGATCCCATAGACTATCGGTAACATCGTCAAGATTTGTTTTATAATAATCCTGATAGCCCTTCCATAACGGCTGCCAAGCGTCACGCTCCTCACGGTTAAGAGGGCGAATGATGACATTCATTACGTACTAACACCAAGTTCAGCCATGCGAGTTAGGCTTTGCTCTTCAACTTGATCTAATTCTGCAATAGTTTCTTCTATATCTTTACGCTTTTGCAGCAGCTGATCGCGTTTTTCGCTAACCCGATGAATAAGCAATTTTAATTGTCCAACCTCACCTGGAGGCTCTTTATACATTGAGATAATTTCTCGAATTTCTGCTATAGAAAAACCAAGACGCTTACCGCGCATAATTAACATCAATAAACGCCTGTCAGAGGGCTTGAAAAGCCGCGTCCGCCCACGCCTAACAGGTTGAATGAGACCTTCATCTTCGTAGAATCTAATGGTTCTAGTGGAAACTTCAAATTCTCTTGTTAATTCAGTAATTGAATAAAATTGTTTTTGCTCTGGTGACTTCAAACTACTCTCCCAGACCCCCTGAAATGCATATAAAATAATTTACGTAAGCGTTAAATCGTATATAATTTGCCTTTTGGGAAATTTAATTGCAACCCCATAATCAGGAATTTTTCAATTATATGCCGAACCACCAAGCGGCCAGGCCTAAAAAGGCAAAAAAACCAACGACATCTGTGACAGTGGTAACAAAAACACTCGATGCAATTGCTGGATCTATCTTCATTTTATCAAGTAGAATAGGTATAATTATACCAGCTAGAGCGGCACATATCATATTGATAATCATTGCAATGCCAATAATTAAGCCAAGACTTTGGTTCGAAAACCAAAAAGAGGCTATGAGGCCTATTAAAATAGCAAAGAATAAGCCATTTAAAACACCAACCAAAAGCTCACGTCTAATTGTGCGCTTCATATTATAAGTATCAATATCTTTGGTCGCTAACCCCCGTACAGCAACGGTCATAGATTGCGTGCCTGCATTACCACCCATTGATGCAACGATTGGCATTAAGACGGCAAGAGCCACCATTTCTTGTATAGTGGCATCAAACAGCCCAATAATAACTGAAGCTATTATAGCAGTAACAAGGTTTAATAAGAGCCAAGTAAAGCGTGACTTGGTAATTTCAAAAACACTATCGGATAACTCTTCATCGCCTACACCCGCAAGACGTTTAATATCTTCATCAGCTTCTTGTTGAATGACGTCCACAACATCATCAATCATTAAAACACCAACAAGGCGATTTGCATCATCTACAACGGCTGCTGAAACGAGATCGTATTGTTCAAAAACACGAGCAGCTTCTTCCTGATCTTCCATAGCAGGAATAGGATGCATTGCCGTCTCTTTGATATCTTCAATTCTTGTGTCACGACTTGTTCTTAAAATATTATCAAGCGTCACATCTCCAATCAGTTCAAATGACGGGCCAATGACAAAAACCTCATAAAAATTTTCTGGTAAATTTTTATCTTCACGCAAATAATCAATAGTTTGACCAACTGTCCAAAAGGGTGGAACAGCAACAAACTTAGTTTGCATGCGCCGACCAGCAGTCTCTTCAGGGTAGTCAAGCGAACGTATTATTCTCGAGCGTTCTTCAAAAGGAACGAGCGATAAAATTTCATCACGATCAGTTTGCTGCATGTCTTCCAGAATGAAAACAGCATCATCAGAATCAAGCTCTGTGACCACTTCTGCAAGTTGGTTATTTGGAATTGCATTTACAACTTCAAGGCGGACAGCTTCGTCAACTTCAGTTAGAGCTGCATAGTCAAAACCTTCTCCTGTTAAAGAAACAAGGTTTGCACGTACGCCCCCCTCTAAAGCTTCAAGAATATCACCAAGCTCAGATTCGTGCAGAGGTTCAATCAATAATTTTAAGCTTGAAGCATCGCGCGCTTCAATTAGAGATTGAATTTTAGAAATTAATTCAGGGCGAACAGCATTCCCAACTGTATAGACAGAAGTTTCTTCAGGCTGGTCATTTGAATTAATAGCTTCCATGCAACATGTTATACATGTGTAATAGGCTAGGGGAAGAATTAAGTTCTTCGTTTGTTGTGAGTATATATCAAAAATAAATAAACCAGAGCTTATTTAAAAACTCTGGCTTATATTTTGATAGTTTTAGATCGCTTATTTGGATAGATATAAAGCAGATAAATTTGATGTAATACTATCAAATGCAGCAGATAAGGCAGCGCCATCTTTTGCATTGTAGTAATTTTTTCCATCTGTAGAACATTCTTTCAACAGGTTAATAGTGGATACAGGAATGCTATTACCAAATCCAATTGTATAAACTGTTACTTCTGAGTCTTTAATATTATTACATAACTCTTGTGTATATTGATTAGCTTGCACAGTATTCGTGCCGTTGTGTAATGCTTTAATTGTCGTGCTAACAGAACCTTGGTTTTCACCATCTGTCATTAGTACGATAATTTTTTGTACATTTTGATTTTTGGCTTCTATGTAACTGATGCCATCATCAAAAGGTGCTCCACTAGACAATGCACGCCAACCCCAAACTAATCCTGAAGGGATATATGTAACACCCCTAGCAGTGAGGGATGAAATTTCATCTTTCAGCTTGTCCTCATCATTTGTTAACTGGGTAATTCTGCTAGGACATAAAATGTTCAAAGGTCCTGGAACTTTGATTGAATAATTTGCGTCGTTTAGATTGTTTGGGTAGTCTCTAGAGCCAGCACAGCCGTTCCATTTGTTTTCTACAGTTTGTTCTTGCTCATATTCTGGACCATACTCAACATTTTCACATCTGTTAAAAGTTTGAAGTACACCTTCCACATCAGGCTCAGTAACTTCATTACAATTAGACTCTGAAACAACATCACGTACAGTTACTGTCTCTGTTGAAGTATTGTCATCTTCGACGTTCATCCATGGTGCGTCTCTATTATCTAAACCGACGTTTACATATCGTGCAAACGGCGTAATGCCAATTTTTACTCTTTCAGTAGTTTTATTTGCTTCTAGCAAATCTTCTATGAAGCCTGATGCTGAAACTTTAAGAGCATCTATTTTGCCATCAACACTCATAGACCCTGTCGTATCAAGAACGAGCATAATCTCTGCATTACCAGCTGGGGCTTTAACGACACTTTCTGGTGCGTATTCTAGAGCGTTGATACCTGCAACTCTCATTAAAGATGTAGGGTGCTTACTTCTTACTTTTACCGTAACGCTATCAAGCTCTGGCGCAATCGTAACAGTGTATCCTTGAATTTCTGAATATTGCACAGCTGACAAATTAGACTTAAGAAAATTATCAACTTGAGTTTCAACTTCTGCTTGTGTGCTGTCTCGTAATAATAAAGCCGCAGCTAAAGCAGCTGAATCCGTCACATTTTGCAGTGACGAGTTTTTCCTAGCTAACTGCGAATAATCAATTGCAGCACCTGCTGAAAGCATCAATGGTATACCTAATAGTGCGGCTGTTACAGCAACATTACCTTGCGTATCTCTAATAAAATTCTTCATAAAAAATCTCTTATATTTTACAACTCAGCCAAAATGCCAGAAAAGAATTGAAAATTTATTATCAATTATGCAGAATTTTAAAATTTTAAATAAGATTTTGTTAATTTGATCCCAATCTACCAAATAGGATAGGCCTTGTTTTCCCGTCTGGGCCATTCGTATCCGCAATATCCATTGGGCAGGCTGAGATGATAATCAGTAGATCACTTTCAGCGCGCATCTCAATATATTGCCCAGCTTTAACTTTTGGTGGCACAATCGCAATACTTGTATCGGCACGTACTTCAACATTTTGAAATGTATTAAACGGCGAGGGCAGTTCGTGAGCTATTACCCCTGCATCATTCATCGCCTTGCAAAGATTTTCCGCACACGATTTGTGATAGCCATCATGCCCTAAAAGTTCGTAGCGACGTGGATCACAGGCAGACATCAAAAAATCATGCGTGCCAGGCGACGTATCTTCGACAACGCTTAGCATTGCATGGCGACGGTTTGAATATAGCGCATCCCCCACTGATGGCATGAGCTTTTCTAATGTTGAGCGGGTATGTTCTGCTGATAAAAAGATATTTGTATCCTTCGTATCAAACGCCCAAAGATCTGCAACCTGTGGGCCTTCTATGGCTGTAATGCGGATATGCTCACCGTGTGCCACTTGCATATGCGCGTAATGACCGCCTTTAATTTTGATTTGCTGTTTTACTTCCATCTTATTCGCCTCTTATAATAAATACGGAAATCCGCCTTCAAGTTTTAAAAGTTCAATCTTTCGTTCAACCCCACCTTCACCAGAATACCCGCCAAGCCCCTCTGCGGCTAAAACGCGGTGACAGGGGATGATGATAGGAATGGAGTTTCCGCCACACGCATTGCCCACGGGTTGACCATAAGTTCCAAGCTTCTCTGCAATCGCACCATAGGTTGTCGTCTCACCATATGGAATCTCTAGCATGGCCTGACAGACTTGCTGTTGGAATTTATTGCCACGTGGGGCGAGGGGCAAATCAAAACTTTTAAGATCACCCGTAAAATAAGCTGCCATCTGTTTTGCGGTTTCTTGCAACAAAGGCGAGGTGGTAGGATTCGTTGGTTGCTTCCAATCAAGCGCAACAATCGCATCACCTATCTGTGTTACACATAAAGAACCGTAAGGTGAGGGGATTTCTGCCTTGATCGCCACGTCTTGCATTCATCACTCCCTAATTCAAAAACTTACCGTTTAATTGCTGGCTGATTGCTCGACAAAGTGCTGGTGTGTTTTCTTCAAAGAAATGTTTTATCGCCCCTTCATTTGGGTGCAGTTGATCCATAACTTGTCCTACATCATTTGTGCGAAAGTATTGAGAGTTGCCTTCAATTTTATCACGCAAACTTTGACTAAAGCCTGGCACAACAGCACACCTACTTTTTTGGCTTTGAAAAGCTGAAACAACATTCTCTTGTGCCCGCGCACGAAGATCATTTGTCTCCTTGGAAAAAACAGGCGCGGTGGTCATGAAAACACAAGCCGTATCATTTGGAATTTGTGCAAGCGTTTCTCGCACATCAATCGTTGCACCAGAGCGCGTATTCGCCCAGCGCTCTGCCGAATTGCCCAAGAAGGCCATCACCAATAATTTTGGTTTATAATATTCCTTGGCAAACATGGCTTCAAAGGCTGAAAGGTTAGGGCGGCAAAACTGATAATCTTCACCTTGCCCAATCTGCACAAACTTACGCCCCTTAGTGCCGCCAAGCCCCCAAGTGCCCGCATTCACCCCAAAGTTCTTATCCACCTCACAGATTGTTTTCTTAGACGCATCATCGCGTGTCGTCCAAGAGTGAAGCCCTGTTGAGCGCACACCAATGGAAGCTACTTTGCTAAAGTTGATGGAGGTATTAGGCACGCTCACATTATGCGCGCGGCAGACTGAATTAAAGTTCTTAAACAAGCTTTGATAAAAAGGCCCAGCCGCCACAGAAATCTGCGAATCTCCCACCACCAAAACATCAGGGCTTCCCCCTTGCAGCGTTGCGACTGCCTCAACATCACCTCTAGGCACCTTAACAACCTCCTGCTGCACACACGAAGAAACAAGGGCGCTTAGCAATAAACCGCTGCCGATCAACACTCTTTTTGTCAGTCCCATTCTCATCGCCCGCATGTCATTTTTAATTTGCGGTAGGATAGCAGATTTTGGCTGTGAGGATAAGGGGTGGTGAAAGTAGGGGTGTTATATGTGCTCATTAGTTTGTTTAAGGGGGTAATTTAATGATACGCTAAACCATGGAAGTTACCGTTTATATCGTCGAATGCTCTGATGGTTCTTATTACACGGGCCTCACCAAGCAAGAAGTTATGGCGCGCGTGTGGGAACATAATCATGGCGTTTACAAAGGCTATACCAGCTCCCGCTTACCTGTAAAATTAGTCTTCCACGAAATCTACGACCGCATCACAGACGCTATTGCAAGAGAGCAACAGATCAAAGGTTGGAACAGAAAAAAGAAACAAGCCCTAATTGCTTATTCATATGAAGAATTGCCAGATTTGAGTAAAAATCACACTGATCACCCACGCCCTTCGACAGGCTCAGGGTGAGGGTGAAAGCTAGCTCTTGAATCCTAAGTTTGCTTTTTGATTGCTGCATTCACCCCAAGTCCTCACCCTGAGCCTGTCGAAGGGTTGCTAGTGCCACATTCATACCTCTCCTCATCCTGAGCCTGTCGAAGGATAGAGCCACGGAAGCTGAAGCAGATGTTTTTGGATATGAATGGGGCTAGTTCAAATAAACCACCCACGCCCTTCGACAAGCTCAGGGTGGAAGGTGAATTCGATAATATACCTTAGATATTCCATTCTCCCCCCTCAAGGGAGGCGAAGACCCGCGGCACCCAAATCGCCTCAAACTCGCCTCCCATAGGAGGGGAGGCACACGACTGGTCTTGCAAAGCAAGATCAGAGTGGGTGGGGGGGTAATGCTAGATTAAACTACCTTCCCCTTGAGGTAAGGCAAGCGCAGCGCCGCCGTTGTCCAAGAGGTTGGCGACACGAAGTGAGCCGGTGGGAGGATTATATTATTCATAATCAATACCAGCTTTTGAAACGAAATTATTCCAAATAGTCTCGGCAACTTTTTCTGCAGTTAGTTTTTGTTCATCTTCTTGCTTGTTATGATTATTATGAAAATGAAACATATCAAATGTTAAGAATTGTTTGTAGTCGTCATGCTCTATTGAAATGCGCTCATTACTTGTGCCAGCACATGCATGTGCTGAATAAACAATTGTTATGTCCTCGAATGAGAAATTATCGCTTATGCTTACTTTGAATATATAAGGTGAGCAGTTGTATAAATATTCTAATATCCATATATTTTAAGAGTTAGGCTCTAAAGCCTAACTCAATCTTTTTTGTATCTGGTTATGCTAACTGAATTAGCTTCCAAGTTACCGCTTTATTTGCATAAGGAGGCATACGATTTCCTTTTGCTATTGGTGCAGTTGTCGTTGGTGTTCCAACAACTTTCCACACTCCACTTTCAGGACAGTTCTGTCCTGTTGTTGCGGTCATTCCAATGCCCATGGCATTTTCCTTAAAGGCCGTTGTTAAACCCTTTAAAAAAAGCTATCATTGTACTGCTACGTGTTAGATGGCATTTCTCGTCTTTGATGCGCCTTGCCACCAAACACTTAAGGGGACACTGATATATTCAGTGTCCCCTTTTTTATGACATATATGCTAATTATTTACAACGTATATATCACAATTAGATGGTATATTAGATGATTATACTCTTTTATCCCCAAAACGAAGATCCGTCAATCCCAATATTGTGGATAAGTTGTAAGAAAATTATCTGGAATTTCGTATTCTTTTTTAGAATCAAAAAACCCCATATCATTTCTGATATGAGGTTATGGTTTTTATATTTAAGTTGCCCTATGTCCTATCGTTGTCAGGCAGGTGCTTGAAATAATGTAACCCGCGTTTTTCTTGTTCATTCATGAAGTCAATTACTCCAGCAGGCAGTGGACGTTGTCTGCCCTCAATGCGCCGAATATCTGCTGAAAGTGTTTCAAGTCTAATTTCTGCAGCTTGATTACTTATTTGAAATCTATTTGACAATTCTTGCGCGCTTTTGCACTCCTTGGCTAATAAAGTAGGAGACAAAAAGTAGCTAGCAAATATATTAGCTTCATTTTCTTGGACAATCGTTGCTGGGTCTTGTCTGCGTTTTTGTTTGTCTCTCCTAAGTTTGCCTTTGTGGTTCAGGAAAAAATGTCCAAGTTCATGTGCAACTGTAAATCTCGCTCTTACGCAACCATTTTTCAGTTGTTGCCAAATGCGCTCGGATATTCGAAGTTCACCATTATCCGTGTTTGCATCCGCTTCAACGTCTTCTGGTAATTCTTCATCAAAAACGCGCTTTAAAGTAAAGTTGGGGATTATTTTATTTACTTGATTCTCAAGCAAACAAACTAAATCAGGGCAATTTACATCAGATACATTAAGACGTCTCCTTAATGTATCTGCAGCTTTTTCAATTACAGAGTTATCTTTTTGCATTTTCAACTCCTTTCTTTTTCCAAAGAGTTCCTAGCTACACCCACTCGTAGCACCACAAGTATCACACTTCTCACACGTCCCATTCCGCACCATCGTGAAATTCCCGCAGTCATCGCACGAGTTGCCCGTGTAGCCTTGCATCATCGATTTAACGCGTTCTTCGTTTTTGTTGATGGTGGTTGTGGTGGTTTCAGTCGTGACTTCGGTTACCACTTCCAGCACTTCTTCTGGGTTAGCAGAAGGGGCTGTGATAGGATCTAGGTCGCGTTTGAAGGCGGTTGGTTCTGGGTTGGTGTTGGCGGCGACTGCTGCCGAGGTAGCTGTCATTGCTCCAGTTGCGATTGCTGTTACAGGTTTCGCACTTGGGGTAGGAACAGGGCTAGCAGAACCCTTTGGCTCACCAACAGTTGTTGGTTTAACAACAGCCAGTTTGTGCCCGCGGGTAAGACCTGATGAGACAGGCTGTGTTTCGCCTGCTTCAACACCTTTGCCGAAGTTGGTTGAGGAGAACTCAGAAACATCAACATGTGAAAGGTCGTTGCGGCCAAGGTATGAAACGGCCAACTCGCGGAAGACATAGTCTAGGATCGAGGTTGCGTTCTTGATGGCGTCATTGCCTTGCACCATGCCAGCAGGCTCAAACTTGGTGAAGATAAATGCTTCAACATATTCTTCCAGCGGCACACCGTATTGAAGGCCAAGCGACACAGAAATCGCGAAGTTATTGATGAAGGCGCGTAGCGCTGAACCCTCTTTGTTCATGTCGAGGAAAATCTCGCCAAGACGACCATCATCATATTCGCCAGTGCGAAGGAAGATCGTATTGCCACCAATTTTCGCTTTTTGCGTATAGCCTTTGCGACGACCAGGGAGCTTTTCCTGCTCACTGGCAACACGTTGAACAATCTTTTCAACGATGCGCTCGGTTACTTGTGTTGCACGTGCAGCCACTGGCAGTTCCATCAACTCATCAACGCCATCTTCATCCTCTTCATCTTCAATAATAGAAGCATTAAGCGGCTGAGATAGTTTAGAACCATCACGGTAAAGCGCATTCGCTTTAAGCGCTAATTTCCAAGACAACATGTAAGCAGACTTACAGTCTTCAACAGTGGCCGAGTTCGGCATGTTGATGGTTTTAGAAATCGCACCAGAGATGAACGGCTGTGCCGCTGCCATCATGCGAATGTGTGAGTCTACTGAAAGCGCGCGCTTGCCAATTTTACCACATGGGTTTGCACAATCAAAGACGGGTAGGTGCTCATCTTTAAGGGCTGGCGCACCTTCCAATGTCATTGCACCACAAACGTGAATGTTTGCCGCTTCAATTTCTTTCTTCGAGAAACCCATATGAGCCAGAAGATCAAAGCTGAAATCGTCCAATTGCTCTTGAGTGCAGCCAAGTGCATTTACACAGAACTCTTCGCCCAATGTGTATTTGTTGAATGCAAACTTGATATCAAAAGCAGAAGCTAAACCATCGTTGATGGCTTTGATTTTTTCATCATCTAAACCTTTCGCCTTAAGCGTGGTTGGGTTGATGCCTGCTGCTTGGTTTAAGTTGCCATGACCCACTGCATAGACTTCCATCTCTGCAATTTGAGCCTCACTGTAGCCAAGCGTGCGAAGGGCTTCTGGCACAGCACGGTTGATGATTTTGAAGTAACCACCGCCAGCAAGTTTCTTAAACTTAACAAGCGCAAAGTCGGGCTCAATACCCGTTGTATCGCAATCCATCACTAGGCCAATTGTGCCTGTAGGTGCAATCACAGTTGCTTGCGCATTGCGGTAACCGTTTTTCTCGCCCAGTGCGACCGCACGATCCCATGCAGATTTTGCGTGAACGACAAGATCAGCCTGTGGGCAAGATGCGTGATCGAGTGGCACAGGGTTTACTGCAAGATCTTTATAACCATCAGCATTGCCGTGCGCTGCATTACGGTGATTTTTCATCACGCGAAGCATGTGCTTGCCATTGCGCTTATAATCAGGGAAAGCACCAAGCTCGCCCGCCATTTGCGCAGAAGTCTCATAACATACACCAGTCATAATAGCGGAGATAGCACCACAAATCGCACGACCTTCATCTGAATCGTATGAAATGCCTGATGTCATCAACAAACCGCCGATGTTGGCAAAGCCAAGACCTGTCGTGCGATATTTATAAGACAATTGCGCAATTTCTTTTGATGGGAACTGAGCCATCATCACAGAAATCTCAAGCACCATCATCCAAAGACGACAACCATGTTCAAAGGCAAGTGTATCAAACGCTAATGGGTTCTCATCAGACGCTACTGCTTTGTCGCGGAACTGAAGAAGGTTAAGCGAAGCAAGGTTACAGGCTGTATCATCCAAGAACATATATTCAGAACAAGGATTAGACGCACGGATTGGGCCAGCCTCAGGGCAGGTGTGCCAATCGTTCATCGTGGTATTGTAATGAAGACCCGGGTCCGCCGACTGCCATGCAGCAGTACCGATCTTTTCCCAAAGATCGCGCGCTTTTAATGTTTTTACAACTGAACCATCTTTACGAGCAGTTAAATCCCAATCCGCATCTTCTTCTACGGCACGAAGGAAACCATCTTTGAGCGATACAGAGTTGTTTGAGTTTTGACCTGCTACCGTAAGGTATGCCTCGCTATCCCAATCTGTATTATAAACAGGGAAGGTGATGTCTGTATAACCTTGGCGAGCAAGTTGAATGACGCGCTGAATGTAGTTTTCAGGAACAAGCGCTTTCTTCGCAGCTTTTACTTCGCGCTTAAGAGCGGTGTTAATCGAAGGGTCAAAACAATCGTCTGCATTACCTTCACAATTGACACAAGCACTCATGATTTTTGTCATGTGTTGAGAGACAACTTTTGAGCCAGTGACGATTGCCGCAACTTTTTGCTCTTCTTTCACTTTCCAATCGATGTACTCTTCAATATCTGGGTGATCGATATCAACCACAACCATTTTAGCTGCACGACGTGTTGTGCCACCAGATTTAATAGCGCCCGCAGCGCGGTCACCAATTTTCAAGAACGACATCAAGCCAGAAGACTTGCCGCCGCCTGAGAGAGGTTCGTTCTCACCACGAATGTATGAGAAGTTTGAGCCTGTACCAGAACCATATTTGAACAAACGTGCTTCACGCGTCCAAAGATCCATAATACCGCCTTCGTTTACGAGATCATCGCTAACAGACTGAATGAAGCATGCATGCGGTTGAGGGTGCTCGTAAGATGATTTTGATTTAACAAGCTTGTGCGTAAACGGGTCTACATAGTGGTGACCTTGTGCAGGGCCATCAATGCCATAAGCCCAGTGAAGACCAGTGTTGAACCACTGTGGAGAGTTCGGAGCAACCATTTGATTACAAAGCATATAGCAAAGTTCATCGTAAAAGGCGCGCGCGTCTTCTTCTTTCGTGAAGTAACCGCCTTTCCAGCCCCAATATGTCCAAGTACCAGCAAGACGATTAAAAACCTGACGCGCATCCATTTCAGAGCCGTATTGCTCTTCTTTAGGTAGTTTCGCAAGTGCTGCTTTGTCAGCTTCTGAGCGCCACAGCCATGATGGCACAGAATTTTCTTCTACCTTCTTAAGAACAGCAGGAACGCCAGCCTTGCGGAAGTATTTTTGCGCAATAATATCACTAGCAACCTGTGACCAATTTTTTGGCACATCAATATTTTCTAGTTTAAATACAATAGAACCATCCGGATTACGGATTTCACTTGTAGCCTGACGAAACTCAATACCCTCGTATGCTGATTGATTTTCTTTTGTATATCGCCGCTCTATGCGCATATTTATCTTCCTTATTTATTGCCTGTCATCAGGCAAACCTGTCCCACTGGCTGAATTTTACAACTCAACCCCACATTCACTCAATTTTACGCTTGTTGTTCCCCATCGTCTTATAAGTTCTGAGCCTTATTATGGCTCGATAACTCACAAGGAAGACACAACCCCTGCCACTCATTACGCTACTTACCAGCCGAAGCTAATACGCTATATCTTGATGCGATTGTCGTTGTAAATACTAAATATAGTATTAACAGAAGTTTTTAACAACAACAACTCACAACTCCAAAAAGTCAGCTTTCACCCAAAAAAGCCCGCAAAAATTTAAGCTCAGAAACTATATTCTGATGCGAACTGTTAACGGTAATGGAAGGGATTACGCTTTATACTGTAAGGCGTTTAACGCCTTGCCCCCAATCAGGCACAATCCAACTCAACTCTTATGCGCTCTTGATACTCAGAGTCTGATACGCTCGTCAATAACTTGTGGCAAAGAAAAATAAAAAAACTACATCTAGTAGGGAAAGTGTGAATATCGTGGAAAACATGAAAAAAAAAGATTGCCTGTTTTTTCAGTGGTTTGACTAAATCAAGCCTGTAAACGTTAATTTTTGGTATTGATTTGTTAACGATTTCGCGACTCTGCGATTCTCATTTATAAAAACTACATATTGTATGAGAAGGAAGAGAATCGGTGGCTATGTTGTGGGGTATGTTTTATGAATATGCTTGATTAGGTGTATGGCTGGTTGTGACAACCCAGAGCAGACGTTTAAATATAGTTGGAAATATTACATTATCTTAGCCAGAAAATTAACCCATATATCATTCCAAAAATTACAATTGCAAGCAAAGGACCGTAAACTCTCTGGTTCATTTCTTTACGTTGTTGTTTTTGTCTTTCTAGCCGCGATTGAGATTCTCTATCACCGTTTTTCAATGGTGCAAGATGTGGGGCTAAATCAGTATGGCCACTTCGCATTGGTGCTCACTCTTATTTTTCTTCGATTGCCTTCATTATATCAGCTGCTTTATAATTTTTGGGGCTGTCCCAGATAACTCAAAAATGGGTTATCAATATGGGTATGAGA
>CAZCUN010000031.1:0-40065 GCA_964502215.1 uncultured Rhizobiaceae bacterium
ACCCGGGTTTCTTCCGGGTGGGATGCGTCTATTAGCATCTTGTTTGACATGTATTCTTATCTCCGCAGAGCTTTTTTCAGGTATAGCCAGCAAAGATTGTAAAAAGCTTGTCAGGCTTTCAACACAATTAAGGGTACGATTGCGAACCCGCTGCTTAAACCGATAAAAGTCTGGCAATGTGTGATGGAATGAAGACGGCACAGAAGATTTCACAGGTTTTGTAAGGTGTTGTTTAAAATAACCTTTATCCTGTTTTGAAATGTTCTTATTAAGTGCCACGTTCTTCTTCCGCATCTGTTTTAATCGGGGCTAATGTATCATCAGCCAGTGAAGCGTATTGTGGGGGTTTTATTTAAAACCACGCCTGTAACGCTGTATTAGAGCGATTTGAGAGTTAATATCGTCAAATCGCACGAATCTTTAATTTCATCATAATATCCAAGCACTTTGTAGATGGATACCTATCGCGATTAATTCTTTTAAATAAAAGATTTTTACGGACAGTGGTTGATGATTCAATCAATAAGCAAAGTTTTACAACACCACAAGTAAATTCGGTTCGAATATAAAGATAATTGTTTTTCCATGCATTTTTCATAATCAACTGTTAAAAATAGGTATGCGTCTGATTCACATTCTATCCTTAATGCTAATTGCATTGTTAACACACAACATTTCAGCTTTTTCTCAAGAGCAGGGAACGACACTTCCTGTTGCTCTTTCAGGCAATATCGCGGGCGATACTGCCAGTACACGGTTTTTTATAGACTTTGACCAAAAGCTAAACACTCAAATCACATACATGGATAACCCTTATCGAATTGTCATTGATCTTGATGAAGCGGTTTTTCAACTTGATGAAGAAAAACAAATTGAACCAAGAGGATTAATCACGGCAGTGCAGTTTGGTAGAATTTCACAAGGGCGCTCGCGCATTGTTCTAACGCTTGGTGCGCCGGTCGAAATTATTAAAACGTCTTTTAAAAAACGCCTTGATGAGAATAATTTTCGATTTTTATTAGATATGGATTCAACCAGCCAGCAAACATTTGTTGGTTTATTGGCGGCACAGAAGGATAAAACCAATAGCAATATTGCCATTAAAGGAGACAGGGTAAAGCCAGTCACAAAATCTAATGGACGATTTACGATTGTTCTTGATCCAGGACACGGTGGTATTGATGGTGGTGCAAAAGGGCGCAATGGCGCTAAGGAAAAAGATATTGTCTTTAATTTTGCAAAGGTTGTTAAGGAACAACTTCAGACATCAGGGCCATTTGATGTTTTATTGACGCGTGATGAGGATAAATTCATGACGCTTCGTCAACGATTAGAATTTAATCGTAGAGCCAAGGCCGATTTATTTGTGTCGATCCATGCTGATTCTTTGCGTCAAAAATATGTTAGAGGATCAACCATCTATACTCTATCTAAAAAGGCTTCAGACAAATTATCTGAAAAACTTGCCGAAAGCGAAAATAGTGTTGATTTAATTGCTGGACTTGCACTGGAGGAAGAACAAGAAGATGCTGTAGTTGATATTCTTGTTGATCTTACAACAAGTGAAACAAAACGTTTTTCTAGACGCTTTTCGAGTATTCTTGTTAAGCGTTTGGGTGAGGAAATTAGGTTGATTAAAAACCCGCAAAGATCCGCAGCATTTGGTGTTTTAAAAGCGCCTGAAGTACCTAGCGTATTGGTTGAGTTAGGGTATTTATCCAATAGAGAAGATGAAAAGCTACTTCAAACAAAGGAATGGCAGGCAAAAGCAGCGGATGCTATCACACGTTCTGTATTTGAATTTTTTAAGCCTAGGATGCAATAAACCTTACGTAAGGTTGCAAATCTGCAACAGGGTAAATTTTTGCTAATGATTTCAACCTGAATCATAAAATATGTGCTAGTAACAAACTGGATGATCATATTGTTTCCGCATTTTGCGGACAATTAGTATTAAATAAGGCGTTCTCGGACTTTTTGTTCTATTATGTCATGGCGGTCGTAAGACATTGTTTACGTGGAAAAAAATAAATGTTGCTAAGAATTTTTGGTTACTTGTTTGGTATGGGCATGCTTTGCGGAATCCTTGTTGTTGCAGGAATCGCTTGGTATTTACATGATATGTCTAAAGATCTTCCTGACTATGAAGTTCTAAATGCATATGAACCGCCTGTTACGACACGGATTCACTCTGGCAATGGCTCTCTCATGGCGGAATATGCGCGCGAGCGTCGTTTGTATCTTCCGATTCAAGCCATTCCAGACACAATAAAAGCGGCATTCTTATCTGCTGAAGACAAGAATTTTTATAAACATGGTGGTGTTGATCCATCAGGCATTGCACGCGCTGTTGTTACAAACATAAAGAATTATGGCTCTGGTAGACGTGCAATTGGTGCGTCAACGATTACGCAGCAGGTTGCAAAAAACTTTCTTCTTTCTAATGAGCGTTCTATTGATCGTAAAATTAAAGAAGCATTGCTTTCTATGCGCATAGAGGCTGCATACTCTAAAGATCGAATTTTAGAACTATATTTAAATGAAATCTATCTCGGCCTAAGTGCTTATGGAGTTGCTGGCGCCTCTTTAACATATTTCAACAAATCGGTTCATGAAGTTGAATTGCACCAAGCAGCTTATCTTGCAGCGCTGCCAAAAGCACCAAGCAATTATCATCCTTACCGTGATACAGACAAAGCGCTTATTCGTCGTAATTGGGTGCTCGATCGCATGGTAGAAAACGGCTATGCAACGCGTGCTGAAGCTGACGAAGCAAAGAAGAAAGGCTTGGATGTTAATCCTAGGCGAGGTTCATCTTATCTTGCAGCATCTGAATATTTTTCTGAAGAAGTAAGGCGCGAAGTTGTTGATCGCTATGGCGAAGATGCGCTTTATGAAGGTGGTTTGTCGATACGAACCACACTTGATCCTGAGTTGCAAAACAAAGCGCGCAAGGCACTTCATTTTGGTCTTATTAAATACGATAAGCAGCGCGGATACCGTGGGCCAATTGAAAATGTTGAAATAGGACAAGACTGGGGATTATCACTCAAAGATGTCAAGCCTCTTACCGACGTACCTGAGTGGAAAGTTGCTGTAGTACTGGCTACAGATGCTGGGTCTGCTACCATTGGCATTAGGCCAGGTAAAACTGTTGCGGGTAAGCAACGTGATATACGTCGCGCAGGTACTATTCTGTTACAAGATATGGACTGGGCGCTTAAAGTTCGTACGGATGATAAAACAAAAAGAGCTAAGGGTGTAAATGGGGTTCTAAATGTCGGTGACGTTATTTATGTTGAGCCGCTTGGAACAGACCCTGATAATACAACCAGCTTTAGATTACGACAGAAACCAGAAGTATCTGGCGCACTGGTAGCAATGGATCCCCATACTGGGCGTGTTTTAGCAATGGCAGGTGGTTTTTCATTCGCTGATTCACAATTTAATCGAGCGACTCAAGCTTTCCGTCAGCCTGGTTCTTCTTTTAAACCGTTTGTATATGCTGCTGCACTGGATAATGGTTACACACCATCTTCGGTTGTTCTTGATGGGCCAATTAAAGTTAATCAAGGTGGTGACTTGGGTATTTGGGAACCAAAAAACTATGGCGGTAAATTTGCTGGCCCATCAACGCTTCGTTTGGGTATCGAAAAATCACGTAATCTTATGACTGTTCGACTTGCCAAAGATATGGGTATGCCGTTGGTTGCGCAATATGCTGAGCGTTTTGGTATTTATGATAAAATGCGTCCTGTACTTTCTATGTCACTTGGATCTGGTGAAACGACTGTTCTTAGAATGGCTTCTGCTTATTCGGTGCTTGCGAATGGTGGTAAGTCCATTAAACCGTCGCTCATCGACCGTATTCAAGACCGTTATGGCAAAACAATATTTAAACATGAACAGCGTGTTTGTAATGATTGCAATGCTGAATCTTGGGATGGTCAGCAAGAGCCTGTGCTTGAGGATGACCGCGAGCAAGTCCTTGATCCTATGACTGCTTATCAAATGACTTCTATGATGGAAGGTGTGGTTGAGCGGGGGACTGCTCCTGTTGTTCAAGAACTTGGTATTCCGGTTGCTGGTAAAACAGGCACAACAAATGAAGAAAAAGATGCATGGTTTGTTGGGTATACACCCGACCTTGTGACGAGTGTGTATATTGGATTTGATAATCCAAAACCAATGGGCAAAGGCAATACAGGTGGCGGTTTAGCTGCTCCAATTTTCACTAATTTTATGAAGGATGCGTTATCTGGTAAAGCACAAGCTGAATTCCGTGTGCCACGTGGGATTAAGTTGATACCAATTAATGGTAAAACAGGTCTACTTGCTAAAGCTGGCGGGAAAGGTGTTATTATGGAAGCCTTTAAGCCAGGCACTGCACCACCCGATAAATACTCTGTTATTGGCTTTGAAGGTGGGCAGATTTCAAAGGCCATTGTTAAAAAGAAGAAGAAGAAATCTGTTTCGCCAGCAGCACAACGTGCCGTAACTATTGGGACAGGTGGTCTTTATTAGGCACTGAAATTTATTGTGTAATTTAAAATAGGCTCTTCATTTTTGATGAGCCTATTTTTTTGTTTTTGCGTAAAGGGCAATTGTCACCATTATCCAAAATAAAACACCTTTTGAATGATTCGAAAGGTTGCTTTGCCCGGTGAATGTTACGGTTTGCAAAATCTCTATCGGTGAGGGTGGGGTTTGGATTACATTTTGCAGTGGTAAACCATCAATAATCTGGATGTAATAAAGGTAATATATCTGAGGTGACATCCAGATAAATATCCAGATAAATATTATGGCAAGTATGAGCTTGATTGGGAGCTTAAATCTGTTAGAAATTTTCCAGAATAGACCTATCAAAAATGCGCTTAACAGGAATGATAATAATATTAATCCTAAGCGGCCATTTGTGGTAAGGTGAAAAAACGTATCTTGTGAGTACATAAGCTTAATTTCGAATCCAATTTATAAAGATTACATTCATGACAGAACTTGTAGAAGCACGCATCGCTAACCCTAAACGCTTTATTCCAGGAAGCACAGATGATTGGGAAGTTATTATTGGATTAGAAGTCCATGCACAAGTTTCCTCTAATGCTAAGTTATTTTCCGGTTCTTCTACGAAGTTTGGTTCAGAGCCTAATAGCAATGTTTCCTTAGTGGATGCAGCCATGCCTGGCATGTTGCCGGTCATAAATGAGGAATGTGTTGCACAAGCAATAAGAACGGGGTTGGGTCTGAATGCGGCCATTAATTTGCGATCTGTTTTTGATCGCAAAAACTATTTTTATCCTGACTTGCCTCAAGGGTATCAAATCTCTCAATTCAAAGATCCTATTGTGGGTGAAGGAACGATTACGATCTCTGTTGGCCCTAATAAAAAAGGCGAATATGAAGATGTCGAAATTGGCGTTGAGCGTTTGCACTTAGAGCAGGATGCAGGCAAATCTATGCATGACCAACACCCAACGATGAGTTTTGTTGATCTTAACCGCACAGGTGTTGCGTTAATGGAGATTGTCTCGAAACCTGATATACGTTCATCTGACGAAGCAAAGGCTTATGTGACGAAGCTAAGATCAATATTGCGCTATCTGGGTACATGCGACGGTAATATGTCAGAAGGCTCAATGCGTGCTGATGTAAATGTTTCTGTTCGCAAACCTGGTGAGCCATTTGGAACTCGCTGTGAAATTAAAAATATGAATTCAATCCGCTTTATTGGTCAGGCAATTGAATATGAGGCTAGACGTCAGATTGCTATTCTTGAAGAGGGCGGTGAAATTGATCAGGAAACCAGGCTTTATGACCCTGTAAAAGGTGAAACACGTTCAATGCGTTCTAAAGAAGATGCGCATGATTATCGTTATTTCCCAGATCCAGACCTTTTGCCACTTGAGTTTAGCCAAGCTTATGTTGATAGCCTGAAATCTGATTTGCCTGAGTTGCCTGACGCTAAGAAAACTAGGTTTATAACTGAAATGGGATTGTCTGCTTATGATGCTTCTGTTCTAGTTTCTGAAAAGGCAAATGCTGACTACTTTGAAAAGGTAGCTGAGGGACGCGATGGAAAGGTTGCTGCGAACTGGGTAATCAATAACCTTTTAGGTAAACTTAAAGAGTCTGAGGCTGAAATTAATGAAAGTCCAATTTCACCTGATCAGATTGGTTCTATTATTGATCTTATTAAAGAAGGTACTATTTCTGGTCAAATTGCCAAGGATGTATTTGATATCGTTTGGGAAGAGGGCGGTGACCCTGCAAAGATTGTTGAAGATCGCGGTATGAAGCAGGTTACAGATACTGGCGCTATTGAGGCGGCTGTTGATGAGATTGTAGCGGCTAATCCTGAGCAGGTTGAAAAAGCGAAAGAACGACCACAGTTAGCAGGTTGGTTTGTTGGCCAAGTTATGAAAGCAACAGGGGGTAAAGCAAACCCTCAAGCTGTTCAGGCACTTGTGAAGCAAAAATTAGGTATAGAATAATTGTTTTTTGTTAGGACGGCTTCTTCTCAAGATTTACCTAGGGTACAGCAGATTTTGCGTGAAACCTGGCATGCTACTTATGATGAAATTTATGGCAAAGAAAAAGTCACTGAGATATCTGACAATTGGCATTCGCTTAAGCGATTAGAAGATATGCGTCATACGCCACAATCAGAGTTTTTGGTTGCTGATAATGGTACGGTTATTGGTGGTATGGCTTACGCCACCCAAAAAGATAAAACTATTAAACTACATAACCTTTATGTGCATCCAGATTTCCATGGTGGAAAGACTGGTCTTCATCTCCTTATTGAGATTGAAAACTCTTTTATTGACGCTGATAAGATTAGTCTTGAAGTGGAAGAGCAGAACACTGACGCCGTAAAGTTTTATGAAAAGTTTGGCTTTAAGCGCGTAGGTGAAATTAGTGACTGTGGCGAAGATGGTTCAGGTATTCCTGCGGTTATCATGGAAAAATCTGTTATCTATGCAGAAGACTAAAGGTTTTAGAAATAAAAAAGGCTCCACGTAATATGGAGCCTTTAAGAATATTATTTTATGTAGCGATTACTTTTTGTAAACGCTTTCTTTGCCAAAATGTTTAGCTAGCATGTAATATACAACCGCACGGTATTTGCGTGGGTTTGACTTGCCGTATTTTTCCATAACAGAAGCAATTGCGCCGTCTAAATCTTCGCTTTCGCTACAGCCTAATTTTTTAATCAAAAAGTTATTTTTTACAGTAGCCAATTCTGCTTCATCACTGCCTGATACTGTTGATGCGTCAGCATTATAAATTGCTGGTCCACAACCAATAGTAACTTTTGTTAGCAGGTCCATATCTGCAGTTTCGCCCATTTTATCTTTCATGTCTGCTGCATATTTTGCAATCAGGTCATCTCTTTTTCCCATAATAATCTCCCGGGGCTTATGTTTAACAGGGTTAATATACAGCTAGATTTACCTAACGTAAATAAGCTGGCGATAGTTTTTGGCTTTATTATTTAGCCTTGTGGGTTGTTTATAAAATTTATAAGAATATGGTTTTTTTACATATTTTTGTATTGAGTCGCTTTTTTTGGCTGGTAATTTGGAATTTACCGCTAAAAATTGGTCTTTTTTACAAGAAATCTGCATAAATTTAAAAAAACAGGAAATATTATAAATGTCAAATGATAGCAACCGAGCTGGATTTAGTGAAAATGTTGCAAAACTTTTTGATCGTGCAGTTGAGTATATGGATATGTCGGATGGGTTGATTGAAAAAATCCGTGTTGTCAATTCAACATATACAGTGCGATTCGGTGTTAAGCTTGGTGGTGAGATTCATACTTTTACTGGATATCGCTCAGTGCATTCAGAACATGCCGAACCGGTTAAGGGTGGTATTCGTTATGCATCTAATGTTCACCAAGACGAAGTAGAAGCGCTGGCTTCATTGATGACATATAAATGTGCATTGGTTGAAGTACCTTTTGGTGGTTCAAAAGGTGGGTTGCGGATTAACCCACGTGATTGGAAAGAAAATGAACTTGAGCAAATTACGCGAAGATTTGCCTATGAGTTGATTAAACGAGATCTTATTCATCCATCACAAAATGTGCCTGCACCTGATATGGGTACAGGGGAACGTGAGATGGCTTGGATAGCAGATCAATATCACCGTATGAATACAACTGATATTGATGCTCGCGCATGTGTGACGGGTAAGCCGTTAAATGCAGGCGGGATTAGAGGACGCGTAGAGGCAACTGGGCGCGGTGTTCAATATGCGTTGCGTGATTTTTTTCGTTATGAAGAAGATAAAAAAGTTGCAGGTGTAAAAGGTGAGCTAGCAGATCAGCGCATTATTGTGCAGGGTTTAGGTAATGTGGGTTATCACGCCGCTAAGTTTTTATCTGAAGAAGATAATGCAAAAATTATTGCGGTTATTGAACGTGATGGCGCAGTTTTTAATGTTGATGGTTTGGATATTGATGCTCTGCATAAACATATAATGGAGCATGATGGCGTTAAAGGTTTCTCGGGCGGGGAGTTTACTAAAGATGGAGCTTCATTGTTGACGGCAGACTGTGAAATTTTAGTTCCGGCTGCACTTGAGTCTGTCATTAATAGAGACAACGCAAAGGATATAAAAGCTAAGATAATTATCGAGGCTGCTAATGGCCCAATTACTGCTAATGCGGATAAGATTTTACGTGAAAATGGCGTCGTTATTATTCCTGATCTTTACGCCAATGCAGGTGGCGTTACGGTTTCTTACTTTGAATGGGTGAAAAACCTAAGTCATATACGTTTTGGCCGTATGCAACGACGCGAAGAAGAGGCGCGACATAGCTTGCTTATACACGAGATTGAAACTGTAACAGGCAAGAAACTAAGTGAGAAGTTCAAAGAAGATTATATTAAAGGATCTGATGAATTAACACTCGTTCGCTCAGGGCTTGATGATACGATGCGGGGTGCTTATGCAGCAATGCGCGAACTTTGGCATGAAAATCGTAAGAAAAGTAGTGATTTTGATTTGCGAACCTCAGCCTATATTATTGCAATAGGTCGCGTTGCAGATAGTTATAAATCACTTGGACTTTAATCTAGGCTGAATGGGTTGAAGTACTGGACATTTTGTTAATGTAGAGCCATAAGACGTAAAGTATTTTTCTTTGAGAGAATGTTGCAAAAATGAAAACGCTCAAGCAAATTTTTACATGGTGGAATGGCTCTACTATTAACACTCGTTTCCATATTTGGCGGACGTCAAAACGCATTGGTGAAGATGCTTTGGGTAATGTCTATTATGAGAACAAAGACGGTAAGCGTTATGTTCAGTATGCCGATATTGCAGAAGCAAGTGCTATTCCATCTGGGTGGCATGGCTGGATGCATTATCGTACTGACACACCACCAACCGAAGAAGATTATAAACCTCGTGAATGGCAAAAAGAGCATCAAGAAAATATGACTGGTACTACTGGCGCATATTTTCCGAAAGGTTCACTTAACAACCCTGAAGAGCGGCCAAAATCTACTGGTGACTATGAGGCTTGGAGCCCTTAGTGAGCTCGTTTTATAAAGCTAATAATGCGTTGATTTCATAGTCAGCGCATTTTTTTATAGTTTTGTTGAGATGGCTTTTAACGCTCGAGCCATTCTTTATCTATATTTTCCTGCCAACCGGTTCTTACAAGCTCAGGCTTATCATCATCGTATTCTGGGTATCCAATGCATAAGTAAGCCGTTAATTTCCAAGACTGATCTACCTCTAAGGTTTGATTGATTTTGTTTGCATTTAGGATTGATACCCAGCCAACGCCAATGTTTAAGGTTCTTGCTATAAGCCAGAGTTGATGGATTGCGATAACTGTAGAATAGGTGAGGGTCTCTGGCATGGTTTGACGACCTAAGCCGCGCCCCGCACTTGGGTTTGTATCAGTGAAGATTGCTAACTGCAGTGGAGCATCTTTTAAGCCTGCTAACTTTAAAGCTTGATATTCATCGCGCTCATCGGATCCATATTTTTTTGATGCATGATCATTTGCTTCGCCGTGATTAGCGATAATGCTGTCTTTAATTTTATCTGACTTTATTCTAACAATTCGCCAAGGCCTGCTATTACCGACTGATGGCGCTAGAGCTATGGCTTGAATTAAATTATCAACCACGGCCTCTGGCAAAGGGTCTGATTTAAAATGACGAACGTCACGACGCCATCGTAGAAGTTCCAGCATTGAATCTGTGTCTGATTTTGTAAATTTCATCAATTTATCTTTGTTGTTTCATTATTCTTGTAGGCAGAATGCAGAATAAACACTACTCATGTAGCGACATGTCTTTTCTATGCCCGAATCCCATGCTATTGGCTATGCAATAAGAAGATATTTGAGTGAAACTCGCTTATGAAAAATAAAATTATAAAAACATCAGCTTTAGCCATGCTAACATCTGTGGCGACCTTGTTTCCTTTAATGACTGTTCAGAGTCAAGAAGAGGGAACTAGGATTGAGAATACTGTTGCTGAGTTTTCTGGTATTGATAAAATTACTGGTCGTATTATCAAGTTTGACGTCTACATTGGTGAGACTGTTCAATTTGGTGCTCTACAAGTTACGCCGCGCGTTTGTTATACAAGGCCTATTACTGAGACACCTAAAACAACTAGTTTTCTTGAAGTTGATGAGATTACGCTTGATCGGAAAATCCGTAGAATTTTTACGGGCTGGATGTTTGCGGATAGTCCAGGATTAAATGCTGTTGAACATTCAATTTATGATATTTGGCTAAATGATTGTAAACAACAATCTGACATCGCTCCGCCATCTGATAGTTGATAGCCTGTTTTGTCGAATAGCGCCTCATTAGCTAGGGCTGCTTGTAATAAATTTTGATAGTCATCCTTTGGAATTTCGATCACACCGAAACGTTCAAGATGCGCTGTTGTGAATTGAGTATCAAGCAACATAAACCCAGCTTTTTTCATTTGGGATACTAAGTGTACAAGCGCAATTTTTGATGCGTCTGTTTTGCGCGAAAACATGCTTTCACCAAAAAAGGCCTGTCCTAGCCTTACGCCATAAAGGCCGCCGACCAACTGGTCGCCGTCATAAACTTCAAAGCTATTTGCATGACCCAGATGATGTAATTCTGCGTAAAGAGATTTGATGCGTTTATTAATCCAAGTTTCTTTGCGTTTTTGTGTGGTTACTGAGCAAGCATCCATCACGGCTACAAAATCTCTATCCATGAATACTTTCATGGTTGTATTTCGCATTGTTTTTTTTAAGCTTTTGGGAATGTGGAACTTATCCAGTGGTAAAATACCACGCATATCTGGCTCGACCCAAAATAGACTTGGATCATCGGCTGTTTCTGCCATTGGAAAAATACCGCAGGCATAAGCGCGAAGCAAAACCTGCGGTGTTATATCTAGAAAGATGTCATTATCATCTGACATATAAAATTGAGCCTAGGCGTTTTTTGCTTCTAGGTGTTTTTCTAGCCAGTGAATATCATAGTCACCAGTTTGCATGTCCGGGTTGGTTACGAGATCACGGAATAATGGTATCGTTGTTTCCACACCTTCGATTACGAATTCATCTAATGCTCGGCTTAAGCGTCTTAAACATTCTTCACGTGTTCTTGCATGAACGATAAGCTTGCCGATAAGGCTGTCATAATGAGGCGGGATTTTGTAGCCCTGATAAACACCTGAATCGACACGTACACCCAAGCCACCTGGAGGATGGTAATATGTAATTTCACCTGGTGATGGCACAAATGTATTAGGGTGCTCAGCATTGATACGACACTCAATTGCATGGCCTGTGAGAATGACATCGTTTTGTTTAACAGAAAGACCTTCGCCAGCCGCAACTTGAAGCTGTTCATTTACAAGGTCAATGCGCGTAATCATTTCAGTTACAGGATGCTCAACTTGTAATCGTGTATTCATTTCTATGAAATAGAACTCGCCATCTTCGTATAAGAATTCGATTGTACCTGCGCCAGAGTATCCTAATCCTTGAATAGCTTTTGAACAAATTTCACCAATTTTTTTACGAGCTTTATCATCAAGTGCAGGAGAAACAGCTTCTTCCCAAACTTTTTGGTGGCGTCTTTGTAAAGAACAATCGCGCTCCCAAAGGTGAATGCCACCACCTTTACCATCACCCATAACTTGAATTTCAATGTGGCGTGGTTTTCCAAGAAATTTCTCAATGTAAACCGCATCATCATCAAATGCTGCGCCAGCTTCGCTTCTGGTTGTTTGAAGCGCTTGTTTCATTTCTTTTTCGCTGTTCACAACACGCATGCCACGGCCACCGCCACCAGCTGCTGCTTTTATGATAACTGGGTATCCAATTTCACTTGCAACACGCATTGCTTCTTCGTTTTCACGAACTTCACCATCAGAACCTGGAACAACTGGAATGCCAAGACGTTTAACCGTTTTTTTGGCTTCAATTTTGTCACCCATGATACGAATATGATCAGCCGATGGGCCAATGAATGTGATGTTATGCGCTTCTAAGATGTCTGCAAATTTTGCATTCTCAGATAAGAAGCCATAGCCAGGGTGAATTGCATCCGCCCCCGTAATTTCACAAGCTGCCATGATTTCATGGATGTTTAAATAACTGTCGCGCGAAGGCGGGGGGCCAATACAAACACTTTCATCTGCCAGTTTGACATGCATGGCATTTGCGTCAGCTGTAGAGTGTACGGCAACTGTCTGAATGCCCAATTCTTTACAAGCACGTAAGACACGAAGAGCGATTTCGCCACGATTGGCAATGAGAACCTTATTAAACATAGGCTCTTGTCCTATTCGATCATTAGAAGTTGTTCGCCAAACTCAACTGGCTGACCATCTTCAACCAATATTGCCGTAACTTTGCCGCTCTTAGGCGACGCGATTTGGTTCATAGTCTTCATTGCTTCCACAATCATAACTGTATCACCTTCTTTAACGCTATCACCAACTTTGATAAATGGATCTGCGCCAGGAGCAGGTGAATGATATGCTGTTCCAACCATTGGAGATGGAACATTGCCCGTTGCAGCGGAAGAAGGGGATGCTGTCTCTGCTGGTGCGGCACTTGCAACTGGTGCGGGGGCTGCATGTGAAACAGGAGCGTGAACTTGAACAGGGGCTACTGATGACGTTCTTGAAAGGCGAACACGAAAATCGTCTTGTTCAACTTCAATCTCAGATAGATCTGTTTCAGTAAGAAGATTAGCAAGGTCTTTTATAAGACCTTGATCAATAGTTGTTTTTTTAGATGCCATGATCTTTGACATGCCCTTTAACGTGAATTGTAAATAAAATAACTCTGGTGCTTATACACATAGAATCATGCAGTGAAAAGAGTGCTAATGCATTGTCTCTGTAAGTGTGGATAGTCGCTTCAGTTTACTGGCTTAAGCCTTTAATTTTGGCATCGAGTTGATCGTGTCCAACTGCACCAAAAACAACTTCAGTTCCTACAATATATGAAGGGGTACCAGTAATACCTAAGCCATTTGCTAAACCATATGTTGCTTGAATGGTTTCTATTATTTTAGGGTTTTCCATTTCCGCTAACACCGCATCTTTATTAGCACCCATTTTAACTGCTATATCCATAGCGCTATTGGCGTCTTTGTGGCCAGGTAGGCCAAGTAACTCTGTATGAAATTCAGCGTGTTTTTCAGGCATTAATTTTGAAAATGCCATACTAACACGGCTAGCTTCGATTGAACCTTCGCCTAAAACAGGAAATTCTTTCATTACAAACTTTATATTATTATTTGATTGAAGCATGATTTCCATATCTGTCAGAGCGCGTTGACAAAAGCCGCAATTGTAATCAAAAAACTCAACAATTGTTATTTCAGCATTGGGATTGCCGATTTCAATGTGATATGGCGCAGAAAATATTTGTTCTTTTTGGGCTGTAATAATTTCTTTTTGACTAGCGGCAAGTTCTTGTTGTTGCTTTGCTTCGAGTGCGTTTTGTACTTCAAGCAAAATTTCAGGGTTCGTTAAAAGGTATTCTCGAACTATTTTTTCTATGCCAGCCTTATCCAGTGTTTCTTGGGAGAGTGCTGGTGATGAGAGCAGGGTGCAGCAAAAAACTACTGCAATTGATTTCATAGTGTTTAATTTGTTTATCATTTTATCGCCTAAAATTAATTATGTCTTGAAGTCTCAACCATTGTGGAGAGCCTTTTTTAATTCTGGGCTGAGCCCTTAGTGCAAATTGCTTTGCCTGTTTTATTGCGCCTTGAAGGAACCTTGCCTCTGCTGTCGCAGCCAAGGCCAAATTCTGCTGTCCATTTGCACCATACGCTCTTGCGAGGTAGCCATAACCAGCTGAAGAGTAGGGATCTCTACTTGTGCCTTCACGCAGCGTTTTAATTGCTGCTTTTAAATTTTTCTTATTGTTGGTTTCTAAAAGTGCGTGACCTAGCTGAATACGAAGTAGTCCATTTTGACGTTTATCAAGTTTGACTGCTTTTTTGAATGCTGCCGCAGCTTCTGATGCTTTTCCTGAGCGTAATAACATCTCACCTTTCATTTCGTAGAAATAAGGATTTTTTGGCATCTTTTTGATGAGCTTATCCATTATCGGTATTCCACGACGAGGCACACCACTTAAGAAATTAGAAATTGCAATGCCATAATTTCCAGCGATTCCATTTATATTCTTGCGAAATATATTTCGAACAAGACCAGCACCGCCTGCGTAGGCTGCTATTTTTGCTCTTGCCAATTCGTGCCTTAGCTGGAGGCTACTGCTATCTTTTTTGTTATAGTGAGGGCTTTTTTGAGCTACATTGTTTAGTAATGCAACGCGTTGGCGAGGAACTGGATGGCTGATTGCGTAAGGATCAAGGCGACCACTACTAAATAGTGGGTTTTTGCCCAATCGCTTAAAGGTTGTCACCATACCTCTGCTTGATTGGCCTGTTTTGTTGAGAAGTGTAACGCCTGCGCGGTCTGCTGCTAATTCTTCTTCGCGTTGATAGGCAAGTAAGCTTCTTTGGGTTAGCCCTTGTGAACCGGCGACAATTGCAGCACCACCTTGCGGCGATCCTGCTGTTGCTGCACCAGCACCAGCAAGAAGACCAAGTACGGATAGAAGTTGTGCTTTTTCAAGACGGTCACGCAGTCTAACTAAGTGGCCACCTACAATATGACCTGTTTCATGGGCAAATACACCAATAATTTCATTCGGTGTGTCTGCCTGCATGATTGCGCCAGTGTTGATGAACATTCTTGTTCCTGTAACAAACGCATTAAAGCTATTTTGATTAAGTAGAAAAACTTCAACGCCGCCACGTCTTAATCCGGCTGCTTTAAAAATTGGACGTGTATAATCTTGGATTAATCCTTCAATTTCAGCATCTCTAACAAGCGGTAAATTTCTTTGTGCTTGAGCGCTTGTAATAAATGGATTTATGACAAAAGTAAAAGTAGATAAAACCATCACTAATAGTTTGGCGATAAAGTTCTTTTTTAAGTTATTATTTGTTGCCTTAGTCATTTGTATTTTTAACAAAAGATTTGCCTTTTACTAATTAAACTTTTTATAAGTCATCGCCCGCAATAATGTTTAATTTGGGGCAATACTTTACTAGAATATCTACTATATATGCGGCTTGTTACAAGTGGAATATGTGCAAAACATTTCAACTTTTTGACAACATCAATTCGATTTGATGACGATTGATTGTCTTTATCAATATTTCTTTGCAACTACTTTGCTATTTAGGGCGTTGTCCGTTATGTAACACACAAAAATACGAGGGCATGTATTATGAATGGTTTGGGCTTTGGGCTAGAGCGCATTGGTGTTGCAGCACTAAGAAGACCTGTAATTTTTTCCCTTTTGCTTGTTTTAGTGACTGCATTGGCTGCTGCTTTTATTCCTTCTGTTAAATTTAATGGGAATGTAATTTCGGTTATTCCGAAACAATCTGAAAATTTTAAAAACTTTGATCGCCAAAAACGCGACTTCCGTGATTTTTCTCGTGATGTTGCAGTCATTATCAAGTCACCAAGGCTGAATAAAGCGTCTGGACTTGAAGATTTGCGCTTCATGCAATTAGAGCTTGCAATAACGGACGGTATTTTAAGTGCAATATCGCTATTCTCAATTCCTGACCCTGACCCTGAGACTGGAGAATTAAAACAACTTTTTCCAAATGAAATTGAAGATGATTCTCAAGCAAAGTCATTGTTGGATCGGATGGCTCGTGACTATCCGCAAGCTTCTAGTTTAATATCGAAAGAGCAAGACACTGTTTTGCTTTTGGTTGCGCTTGACCTTGATATTAATGCTGGCAATGATGCCCAAGCTTTCAAAGCCTTTGAAAACTTAAAGAAGTCAGTTGAAGCAAGCGCGCCTGACGACTTTGAGCTTTATTATTCTGGTCTTACGCCAATTGGCATTACAATTTTGGATACACTGATAAACGACCAATTGCGGTTGACCCTTTTGGGATTAGCGTTAGGTGCATTAATAGCAATGTTGTTTTTTAGAAGCATTGTGGCTGCGTTTATTTGTGCGGTGCCGCCAATGCTTACTGCAATTTGGTCAATTGGAATGTTTGGTATGGCGGGTATACCAATTACATACCTCACAACTATTTTGCCAACACTGGCGCTGATTTTGGCTTATGCAGATGGTATTGTTCTTTATCATCGCTGGAATAAGCTCAACTCAAAACCAGATGAAAATGGTAATGTTGATAAACGTGCTAATCTTAAAGAGGCTGTGTTAAAAATTGGCCCAGCTTCTGCGCTAACGTCGCTTACGACTGCTTTTGCTATTTCATCATTTGCATTGTCATCGAGTGAGGCACTTGTAGAATTTGCTTGGATTGGCGTTATATTGGTTATTTTTGCATTTTTAGCTGTCATTGTTGGTGTGCCAGTTTTAGGCATCTGGCTCATGAAACTTGGCTTGATCAAGCAGCATATACAAAAAGAAAGTCGTTTTTCGTTTGGTGTGTTATCAAGAAAAATATACGAGAAAAACGCAACCATAATTAGCTGTCTTGCATTTATTGTCGTTATCGCTTTGTTTTATGTGCATTCAGCCTTAAGGCCAGATTATCGCATTACAGATTATCTACCCACTAATTCTGAATCTTTAAAAGCTGAGAAAATATCAAATGATGTTTTTGGCGGACGTTCTTTAATCTTTTTCTCGGTGCCTGTGGTTGAAGAGGGAGCAATGCTATCTGCTGCAAATAGACAACGCTTAGGCGAAGTTACTTCTTTATTGGGCGATGAGTTTAAAGCCTCTAAAGTATTTTCCCTGCATTCGCTTTGGCAAGATTATTCGGAAGAAACAGTTATAAAAATTGCTGAGCGTTTAGATGAAGCACCAGAATCAACAAGGCAGGGTTATATATCCAAAGATGGTTCAAGAATGTTGGTCTCGCTTCGCACACCTTCTAGCCAATCAATTACTGAAACAGATGTTTTAGTTACGCAGATTAAAAAATCTTTGACAAAGCTTGCTTATGCAAATGAGATTGTAGTTACTGGGTTTCCTGTTTTGTTATCAACAGAGTTCACGACAATTATCAATGAATTGAGAACAAGTCTTTTGGTTGCTGTTTTCCTTGGTATTGTATTGATTGGACTGGCAACACGATCTTGGTTTTTTGCAGCAGTTGCTGCTATTCCGAATTTATTTCCTGTTTTGTTTACTGAGCTAATTATTTTCATGCGAGGTGGCAATATCAACGTAACTGAAGTTGTTGCTCTGACATTGGCTTTTGGTATCGCAATTGATAATGCTGTGCATGTGATAAACGTGTTTAATAGTGAACGTAATTCAGGAAAAGACGTTCAGACTGCATTAAGGGACGCTATTTTAGAAGTAGCGCCAGCACTTGGTGCAAGCACTTTGATTATATGCGCATCTACTGCGGTTGTATTAACAAGCGTTTTGCCCATTTTATCAATCATAGGAACGTTGATTATTGCAATTTTGATAATTGCACTAATTACTAACTTAACAATTTTGCCCGCCAACATTTTGACACTTAGCCGTGTTTTTAGTTCTAAAAACATCAAGAAATGAGAATCTAAATTGCAAAAATTAACATCCCTAACATTACTCGCATCAATCGTGCTGATGGGAGATGTAAAAGCTGCAGATACTGCTGAAAATTTCTTAGAAGCTTTGAATGGTGAATTTCGGGGTCGGGGTAAGGCTGTTTTAGAGCTAAGCAACCGACAAGAGCGTGTCAGCTGTAAGCTTGATAATAATTTTGATGCTGAAAACAAGGTTTTGAATATTGTTGGTGTTTGCGCAACGACCCAAGGCAAAGCTGAAGTTGAAGGCAAACTTTCGATGGTCAATGGCAAGGTTGTTGGTTCATTCCTGTCGCCATTCAGAAACTCTGATATTACAAAAGAGAGTAGTAATTATGATAAGGGTAAGTTGATAATCTCTACTGCACTTGTAAATAAAGATTCTGGGAATCTTAGCCGTATGCGCCAAATAGTGGTGAATAATCCTGATGGTAGTTTTAATTCAACATTCCAAAAATTTGACAATGCATCAGGTGTATACAAGAATACAGGTTATGTAGAGTTTTCTCCATCTGGGAACTAATTCATGCCTGACCATATCAACCCTGAACGCGATGCATTTAAAACGTTTGCGGTGAATAAATCTGACAGCCCAATACACATGTTTAATCTTATTAAGTTGAATGAGACTGCCACATATGATGATGGTGCAATGGTCACTGGCAAAGAGGCGTATGCAGCTTATGGGCGAAGAAGTGCCCCCATTTTTCAAAGGGTTGGTGGCAGTATAATATGGTCAGGGAAATTTGATCTTACGCTGATTGGACCCAGTGATGAAGTTTGGGATATTGCTTTTATTGCTGAGTATCCGAATTCAGACGCCTTTATTGAGATGGTGAAAGATGCAGAATATCAGCTTGCTGTTAAGCATCGCAATGCCGCTGTGAAAACATCGCGCTTAATTAGAATGTCGCCCAGCGAAGTTGGCGACAGTTTTGGCTAAATAATTTTGAGCCATTCGGAACTATCTAAACGCTTTGTTCTTAATTGATTGACTGGATGTTTTTCATCTTCATAGCCGATTGCCATGCCACAAAACAGCATAAGTTCATCGGGCATTTCGCAGAAATCATGTATTGTTTTTGGAAACATTGCCCAGCATTCTTGTGGGCATGTATCGATGCCTTCTTCTTGAAAGAGCAGCATAACTGATTGTAAGTACATGCCTAAATCTGACCATTGTGGAGGGCCCATTGTACGATCCACAAAGCAAAAAGCTGCAGCGGGTGCACCAAAGAATTTGAAATTATTGGCAAACCATTCACGACGCTTTGGCTTTTCTTCACGTGAAATACCAAGAAGTTCGTACATATCTTCGCCTACCTCATAACGTGATGTGCGATAAGGTTCTTTTAATTTTTCTGGGTGGATGTTGTATTCTTGTTGATCGCCATCAGGATGGCTTTCTCCAGTTAGGCGTTTCTGCATTATTTTGTTTAGGTCAGCTAATTTTCCGGGTGATAAGATTACCATCCGCCAAGGTTGTAAATTACTACCGGACGGTGCGCGGGCAGCTTTTTGCAAAACTGACTTTACAGTTTCAACGGCAACAGGTTTATCTGTAAATGCTCTTACAGACCTTCTGTTTTCTATGGCTTGGGATACTTTCATGTATAAAAACTAACTTAGTCCTCAAGGGGTTGTAAATGCTTTTCCAGTCTTTCCCTTAAATGTTCATGTTGTGCGGGCAGCTTTAACGTTTCTCCTAATTGCGATTTATCTTCATCAAGGTCAAAGCCTGGTTCATTTGTTGCTATTTCAAAGAGGATACCATCTGGTGTTCTAAAATAAATCGCCCAGAAATAGTCACGATCTATTACAGGTGTCACTTGATAACCTGTGTCCATTAGTGCTTTTCGAACTTGTAATTGTGCTTGGCGATTTTCTACTGAAAATGCGATGTGATGAACAGAACCAGCACCTTGTTTGGCCTGGTTAACTGATGGCATATTTTCTAAATCTATTACATTTGCTTGATTGCCATTTTGGATGCTTAGACGAGTTAGCTTTTTGGTTTTATCTATGATTTCGTAATTCATAAATTTAAGCAATTCAGCCATATTTGCATCATCGGCGAGGCGTAGGCTTGCTGAATGAAAGCCTTTTATAGCGACTTGCTGTGATATATCATCACTTATCCATTGAGTGCGGTTATCTTCTTTCGTCTCTACTAGTGAAAAGTTTTCTCCATCCGGTCCGTTGAAGTTTAAACGCGTTTCACCAAAGCGCTCTTCAGTGTTTGATTCTTTAATGTTCAATTTAGATAATCTATTTTGCCAAAAGGGTGTTGAGCCTTTTGGAACTGAAAAGGCGGTTGTTCCAACTTCGCCAACTCCAATGTTGCCTTTTTGCATGTTGGGAAACGGAAAGTATGTCATCACAGAACCTGGCGTTCCACCTTCATCGCCATAATAAAGATGATAGATATCTGGGGCGTCAAAGTTTACCGTTTTCTTGATACGACGTAACCCCAACACTTTGGTGAAAAACTGATTGTTTGTTTTTGCATCACTTGCCATTGATGTGATGTGGTGTAGCCCTTGAATTTCTTTAAGCATGAATAACTCTTTTTCTAATTGCTGATTAATACATATTCGTTTTTTAAATAAAGAAAAGATGGGTGAGGGTGACGATGTGTTCACCATTTTTCTTGTGTTTGTCAGTTAACGCGAGTAGGGCTGTTTCATTGCTAAATTGAGGTTTGATATGCTTGGAATTTTTATAATGGCATTGGCTTATGTGTTTAGCCAATTTTCACGCGCCTTCCTTGCCGTTCTCAAACCTGTTTTCACTTCAGAACTGGGCATGACTTCTGTTGAGCTTGCTTATGCATCAGGGGCTTGGTTTATGGCTTTTGCGCTTTTTCAATTTCCCGTTGGCATTTTATTAGATAGCCTTGGGCCACGCAAAACCGCAGGGTATATTTTTACAATCTTTGCAGGTGGCGGGATGTTCTTGTTTGCTTATGCAACTTCATCGCAAATGATTATTATTGCAACTGCATTGATTGGTATTGGCTGTTCACCTGCATTGATGGCGCCATTTTATATCTTTGTGCGTAACTATGATGCTGCAAAGCTTGCAACTTTAACATCGGTTTTTATCGCGGTTGGTACGCTTGGAAATATTGCAAGTTCTGAGCCATTAGCTGCGGCTATTGAGCTTTGGGGTTGGCGTGATACGGCAAAGGCTACTGGCATAGTTGTCTTGCTGATTGGCGCAGGGATATTTTTGACTTTAAAAGATCCAGAAAAAGTTGAACAAACTGAAACTGGCAATGGTTATCTGACTTTATTCAAGATTAAAGAACTTTGGCCAATTTTCCCGATTATTTTGGGTGGGTATATGGTTGCTGCTGGATTGCGAGGCTCATGGATAGGGCCGTTTCACGAAGAGCTTTATGGGTATGATACTTTGCAGATTGGTCGCGCCACTCTGTATATGTCTATTTCAATTGCTCTAGGTACACTGTTTTTTGGCCCTCTAGATAGAATATTTAATTCGCGAAAATGGGTTGTTATGTCTGGCAGTTTAATTGTTCTTATAACATGTTTATTAATGGCAATATCATTACCAGAAAACCCAGTCTGGGCAATTGCTGGGTTTGTTTCAATTGGCTTTTTTGGTGCAAGTTATGCTGTTCAGATGGCGCATGGAAAGGCATTTATTCCAGCACATTTGACAGGTAGAGGTGTAACTTTACTTAATTTTTGTTCGATTGGCGGTGCTGGTGTTTTTCAGTGGTTGAGCGGGCCTGTTGTTAAAGTATATGCAGTAGTTGATGAGCCGGCAGCTCAGTATGAAGCGTTGTTTATATTTTACGGTGTGCTAGTCGCAATCGCCATGGTCTCATATGCTTTTGCAAAAGATGCAAAGCCTTAAACGCGCTTTTAAAGACTATTACCTGAACCGCGAAATAACTCTGGTAAGTTCAATTGTTTATTCTGAACTAGCCAAGCTATTATCTCATAGGTTACGCGATTTGTGTTTTCAGGACTTAGGATGTCTCCAGCGATTACGTGACTATAGGGATCTGATGTTTCTTCAATCTGTAAAACCTTGGTTTCTCCACCCCATTCCGAGGCTACTTTAGCGACCTCAGATGAAATAATGACTTTATCGTTTGGAGAATAGATGAAGAATGCTGGTGTTTTAATTTTTGATTTGTCGATTGATTTCAAAACTTTTAGCATGGATGTCATAGGAAATATTGCTTTGCTTGGATAACTTGTTGTCCACCATTTCCCATGCTCTTCGTTCAATGGTTCCCAAGATCGTTGACTGCCGCCAACTGTAGGGAGAATTATTTCTGCCCAGGGTATATTTGCAAGCCAAGTTGAAATTCCGTGTAGCTCAAAGTTTGGTGATATCATAACTACGCCAGCAATATTTTTAGAAATGTCAGGATTAGCAAGCCCCCAGGTTGTTAAGCTGCTACCTGTCGAGGCTGATAGGATAATAAGCTTTTTGCCAATTTTTTCTCCTATCTTGATGGCTTCAGCATAATCATTTGCCCAATCTTGGAAGGTCGCTTCTGCCATTCCATCGCCATCACGCCCATGACCTTTTAGTCTTGCGTAATAAATATTAGCGCCTAAGACGTCTGCTATTTTATCAGTTACAGGCCTTGTCTCATGTTTGGTCGCAGAAAATCCATGGATATAAACAAGCGCTATATCGGTTTGATATTGAGCGGTTGGATCTGCCCAAACAATCTCTTTTTGCGCACCGTCAACAAGGTTTGAAACTTTACTTTCCTGGGTTTCTAAATAGACATCTAAAACCTCATCCAATACCGCTGCATCAAATGTAATTTCTGCATTTATTTCTGGCCTTGGACCAAGTGCAAAAACTACAATTGCAACGATTAGTAACAAGCCAGTATATTTAAATAACTTTTTCATTGTTTTCCATAGCGGTAACGTCAATATTGGCTCGGTTTACAACAGTTCTCATTGCAAAACTAGAATTAATCCTGAGAATTCCAGGTAATGTTGATAACCAGTTTTTGTGAATATATTCAAAGTGTTCCATATCATTGGCATTTACCCGAATGACATAATCATGTTCGCCAGACATTAGGAAACATGCAACAATGTAAGGACAATTAGTTACGGCTTTTTCAAAGGCTTCATAATCTGCGCCTGACTGTCTGTCCAGCGTTATATGAACAACTGATGTTATTGTTTGGCCTAAGGCTTTGTTGGAAATTAAAGCTTGATAGCTTTCAATTGTGCCAGATTTTTCTAGCTGATCTAATCTACGAGAACATGCAGATGGTGAAAGTCCTACTCGACTTGCTAAGTCGATGTTTGAGATTCTTGCGTTCTCTTGGAGGGCAATTAGAATTGACTTATCTATCTTATCAAGCTTCATTTTTGCAACAATATCCTGTTTTGTGTTTAATTTTGCAATTAAACACTAAAATGCCTGTATTCCAAGTGTTTATTTGCAAGGACATTCTTTGCGTTTGATCATAAGCTTTTAATGAGTTTAACTGTGATTAGGATGGAGATCATTATGCGCATTGGGGTTCCAAAAGAAATTAAGAATAATGAGTTTAGGGTAGGGGTGACGCCAAGTTCTGCTCGCGAGTATGTTGCGCGTGGTCACGAAGTTTATGTGGAAACCAAAGCAGGACAGGGTATTGGCGCTGATGATAGTGCTTATGAAGCTGTTGGCGCAAAGATTATGAAAACTGCGAAAGAAGTTTTTGATATTGCAGAAATGGTTGTGAAAGTAAAAGAACCGCAACCAAGTGAATGGGTTCAACTGCGTGAAGATCAAATCCTTTATACTTATCTCCATCTTGCGCCAGATCCAGATCAGACAAAGGGATTAATTGAGTCAGGCTGTACTGCAATTGCTTATGAAACTGTTACAGATGATGATGGCGGTTTGCCGCTTCTTGCGCCTATGAGCGAGGTTGCTGGTCGATTGTCTATTCAGTGTGCTGCAACGGCACTACAAAAGCCTAATGGTGGGCGTGGTATACTTATGGGTGGCGTTCCAGGCGTTTTACCTGCCAAGGTTGTTGTGATTGGTGGAGGAGTAGTTGGTACTCATGCTGCCAAGATGGCTGTTGGACTTGGTGCTGATGTTACTATTTTAGATCGTTCGTTAACTCGTATGCGTGAATTGGATGATCTGTTTGGCAACACTGCCAAGACGCGTTATTCAACTGTTGATGCTGTTGAAGAAGAGTGCCTTGCAGCAGATGCTGTGATTGGTGCTGTGCTTATACCGGGTGCTGCTGCGCCGAAGCTTGTTAGTCGCGATCTTCTTAAGCGAATGAAAAAAGGCTCTGTATTAGTTGATGTTGCAATTGACCAAGGCGGTTGTTTCGAAACTTCAAAAGCAACCACACACTCAGAACCAACTTATGAGGTTGAAGGTATTGTGCATTACTGTGTGGCTAATATGCCAGGTGCTACGCCACTGACATCTTCTCATGCACTTAACAATGCAACGCTTCCATTTGGCTTAATGCTTGCCTCAAAAGGACTTGATGCAATTGTAGAAAATACACATCTACAGAACGGCTTAAATGTGCATAAGGGCAAAATAACTAATCAAGCAGTTTGTGATGCTTTGGGTATGGATTTTGTACAGCCTTTAGATGCATTAAAGTTATAAGCTTAATCTAAGCATTCAATCTTATTCCTCTGCTGAAAAAGCAGGGGAGTTTTATTGCCAAGCAATGATTTCAACATCTTGTGTTGATGTGGGCGAAAAACCTAATCTTTGATAAATACGTAATGCGGCTGGATGGTCTAGCGTGTTTGTCTGCAAATTGACCTTATTTGGTTTATGAGCCCACGCAGCACTTACGGCTGCATAGGCAAACCATTTTCCTAATCCTATGCCTTGATAGTTTTTGGAAAGACCAAAGTATCGAATTTCTATACTCTCTGGTTGTTCCGTTTTGTTGAGTTCAAAAAAACCAGCAGGGCATCCATCTGCATATAAAATGCTTACTTCTGTATTTTCATGATTGATTTGCGCGTAAAGCATTTCGTCTGATAGATTACGGCGTTCTTCCCAATGATGTTTTTTGCCCACTAATTCATAAATGAAACGATAGAAATCTACTGGAATATTATCTGCTCTTATCAGTGCTATTCTTGGTTTTGTTGGAATAGGTAAACTGCGTGAGGGCGCGGTGTTCATTTCAAGGTGAGTGACATGTGCCTTGAGCTTCTTCCCGTGTTTTTTATCATTATCATTCGTCATTGGTGCTAATATCCGGCCCGTTAGGCATTCCCCACTCCGCCCAAGAACCATCATATAGTTTTGTATTGTGACGTCCTGTTTCATCAAGCGCCAATGCAATGATTGCCGCTGTTACGCCAGAACCACATGATGTTATGACAGGTGTTTGGTGATCTATTTTTAGAGCATCAAAAATTTTATTTAGTTCTTCTGTTTCAAGAAGTGTCCCGTTTTTTACTAACTCACTTGCAGGCAATGATCTTGATTTTGGAATGTGTCCGCTGCGAAGACCTGCTCTTGGTTCTGGAACTTCTCCTTTAAATCGCGCACTTGGCCGTGCGTCTAATACAATCGATTCTTGAGCTTCAATGTTTTGTTCTACTAATGCCAGCGCTGCAACTTTATCACTTGCAAAATGGGATTCGAAAACAGTTTGTGTGACTTGTGTTGGCGGACCTTTTTCAACAGGCATATCTTGCTTTCGCCATTGATCAAAGCCACCTTCAAGAATTCGAACATTCTCTGCGCCCATTACTTTTAATGTCCACCAAACTCTTGGTGCTGAGAACATTCCTAAGCCATCATAAACAATAATTGGTTTGTTGTGTGTTAATCCTAAATGTCCTGCCGCAACTGCAAATATATCTGGATGGGGTAACATGTGGGGTAGTTCAGATTCTGGATCTGCTATTACATCAATATCAAAAAAAATAGCGCCTGGGATTCTTAAAGATTTAAATTCCTGTTTGGCATCGCGATTTTGTGCGGGTAAATACCATGAACAATCCAAAAAACTTACAGTCTTATCATCCAGTAAGTCTAAAGCTTCACGTTGAGAAATTATATTTTTTGAAGCCATTAATGTACTCACTGTCTTTTTAAATTACTGAAAAAGTAATTATAAGCATAAGTGAGGGATTCGCATAAGTCATCGGTTTAAATAAAAATAGAATAAAGAAACTAATCTGGTTCGCCAAAGCGAATACGGAAACGTCTATTCTCTTTCCCTTTTTTCTCTATTTTCCCGATGTGAATTTCGCCAATTTCAGCTGTTTCTGTAACATGTGTTCCGCCGCAAGGTTGGCTATCAATAGATGCATTTTCGCCAATGCAGACAAGGCGTATATTTCCAAGGCCTGTTGGTGGCCTTACATTCTTTGAACGTATGATTGATGGGTCAGCATCTAACTCTTCTTCGCTAATCCATTTGGTATAGACAGGATGGTTTTCGTTGATTAGTTGCATTAATTTTTCGCTGACTTCTTCTTTATTGACTGTCGTATCAGTCAGGTCAAAATCAACACGGCTATTGTCTATGTTTACCGCAGCACCTGTTATTGGATAGGGGCAAACAACGCTTAGTAGGTGGCAGGCTGTATGCATTTGCATAAGTTTATAGCGGCGTTCCCAATCAATATGCCCCACAACCGTATCCCCAACCTTGGGAAGAGCTGAGCCTTTCTGCGGTATCAGGATGATTTCCTGTTTAGTTTCACCGCAGGTTGTCGTTTCAATTTCAAGCGTTGAACCATCGTCCAGTTCTAGCTTACCACTGTCACCGGGCTGCCCTCCGCTGGTTGCATAGAAGTTTGTTTGGTCAAGAATTATCCCACCACTTCCAGTGAGTGCGACTACCTTGCCCTCGCAGGCGGTCAGATAGGCATCATCAATGAAAGCAGGCTTTGTAATATGAGCCATATGCTTGGGCTTATTCCTTGTAGTCTACAATTGGCAGATCAAACTTTGTGTCATCTTCCAACCAAGCAGGGACTTCCAAATCCTTTGAACGCAAGAAGGCTGGATTGAACATTTTGGATTGGTAACGACTGCCAAAATCACAAAGGATTGTCACAATCGTATGGCCTGGCCCAAGTTCTTTTGCCATGCGAATTGCACCTGCAACGTTTATGCCTGTTGAACCGCCCATGCAAAGGCCTTCGTGTTCCAGTAAATCAAATGCAATAGGAATCGCTTCGCTATCTGGAATTTGGAATGGCATGTCTGGTGCAAAGCCTTCAAGGTTTGCGGTTACACGCCCTTGGCCAATGCCTTCTGAAATCGAGCTGCCTTCAGATTTTAATTCGCCATTTTTATAGTATTCATATAGTGCAGCACCCATTGGGTCTGCCATGCCGATTTTAATGTCTTTGTTATGCTCTTTCAATCCAGCGCTGACACCAGCAAGTGTTCCGCCTGTGCCGACTGCAGCTACAAACGCATCAACTTTGCCATCTGTTTGGTTCCAGATTTCTTGCGCGGTTGTTTTAATGTGACCATCACGGTTTGCAACATTGTCAAATTGGTTCGCCCAGATTGCACCATGCTTTTCTGTTTTTGCAAGTTGTTCTGCCAGACGACCTGATAGCTTCACGTATGTATTTGGATTGCGATATGGAAGTGCAGGGACTTCAACCAGTTTTGCACCCATCAATCGCAATGTGTCTTTTTTCTCTTGTGCCTGCGTTTCAGGAATAACGATCACGGTTTTATATCCCAAAGCATTGGCAACTACGGTGAGGCCAATGCCTGTGTTACCTGCTGTGCCTTCAACGATTGTACCGCCTGGCTCTAGCTTTCCATTCTTGATTGCATCTTCAATGATAAATAGGCCTGCGCGATCTTTGACCGATTGACCAGGGTTCATGAACTCGGCCTTGCCTAAGATTTCGCAACCTGTTTCTTCGGAAGCCTTTTTTAAGCGGATAAGAGGAGTGTTACCAATTGCGTCGATTGTGCCAGTTTTAATGTTCATGAGTGTCATTCCAATGTTTTATTGCTGATAACACCCTAAAGAATGCAGCTTTTTCCTGCAAGGTATTGAAGTTTAGGAAAAGAAATAAATATGTGTAGGGAATTGCTGATTATTATGATTGGCAGGAAAATAATTCTATTTGTGATTGGAAAAACCTATGACTTTTACTGCTACCCCCAAGGATGGGGCTGTCTGGATTACAGGAGCAAGTGAGGGCATTGGCAAGGCTGTAGCGATGCAAATGGCAGATGAGGGATATAAGGTTTATATTTCTGCCCGCTCAAAAGACAAGCTTGATGAAATTGCTAATAGTTACAGCGGAAAAGGTGAAATACATTCAGCTCCTTTGGATGTAACGGATCGTGCTGCCAATAAAAAATGTGTTGAGCGCATCATCAAAGAATCATCGTCTTTGGCGATTTGTATTTTAAATGCGGGTACTTTTAAGCCGATGCGTGGGAATGATTTGAATTTTGAAGGGTTTGATTTCACCCATTCAGTCAATATTGATGGCGTCATCAATGGGCTTATTCCTTCAGTTGATGCAATGAAGGAAGCAGGACAGGGGCAGATTGCGATTGTTTCCTCAGTTGCTGGTTATGGTGGCTTGCCCAAAAATGGGCCTTACGGACTTTCCAAAGCTGGGCTTATTAATTTAGCTGAAAGCTTGAAATATGATTTTGACAAGATGAATATCAAAATTCAGATGATCACGCCGGGCTTTATCGACACGCCGCTTACCAAGAAAAATGATTTTCCAATGCCGTTTTTAATGCCTGTTGAAAAGGCAGCAGAACGGATGGTTCATGGGCTTGAAAAACCAAATTTTGAAATCACATTCCCGCGTCGATTTACTTACATGCTGAAGTTTATGAACCTGTGGTGTTATCCAGTTTATTTCTGGATGGTTCGTAAGATTACGGGCGGGTAAGAGTTTTACCGATCAAGCGTGTTTATAAAATATCTGCCTTACGTCGATGGACTCTGTTTCAAAGCCAGCTTCGCAATAGAAGAAATAAAATTCCCACATACGCTTGAAGCGTTGGTCAAAGCCCAGCTTTTTAACTTCTTCCCATTTGTCCCAAAATACCAAGCGCCATTCTTTAAGGGTTTTTGCGTAATCTTTTCCGAATATGCGTTCGCTTGAAAGCGTCAAGCCATGCTCAGCCGTTACTTTTGATAAAGCATCAGGTGAGGGTAACATGCCGCCTGGGAAAATATAACGTTGAATGAAATCTGGGCGTCTTCGATAGTCTTCAAAAGCTGCATTTCGAATGGTAATGATTTGAAGGCCTGCTGTGCCACCTGGTTTTAGACATTGATTTATCTTGCCAAAATAGTCTGGCCAATATTCTTCGCCTACAGCTTCAAACATTTCAATCGATGCAACATGGTCATATTTTCCAGTCTCATCACGGTAGTCTTGAAATTTAAAGTCTACCAAATCTGAAAGGCCAGCTTTTTCAATGCGTTTTTCTGCATAAGCAAGCTGCTCTTTTGAGATTGTAAGGCCTGTTACTTTTGCACCAAATTCGCGCGCAACATATTCTGCAAAACCACCCCAGCCACAGCCGATTTCTAAGATGTGGCTACCTTTGGTAACGCCCATGTTTTCTGCCAAATATCGATATTTAGCATCTTGTGCAGTCTCAAGCGAGTTTGCGCCATCTTCATAAATTGCAGAAGAATATGTCATGCTTGGATCAAGCCAAAGGCTATAAAATTCATTGCCAAGGTCATAATGGGCAGAGATGTTTTTTTGTGAACCACTTTTAGTGTTTTTGTTAAACCAGTGGCGGGCGCTTTCTATGAAATTGATAACTGGGCTTTGTGATGCGACATCGCCATAGATGCTTCTGTTTACTAGGAAGAATTCTAACATTGCTGTTACATCAGGACTGTCCCAATCTTCATCCATATAACTTTCTGCAACACCAATCGTGCCTCCCAGTGCAACCTTGCGGGGTAGTTTCCAGTTTTTAAGATGAAGCTTTGCAACTGGACCCTCATTACCAGAATCGAAGCGAACGCAACGGTCATTGGGAAGGCGTATAAAAAGACTACCGTGCTCAATACGCATCAGTAATTTGAATAAAGTGCGCGCAAACCAAGGGAATTTCCCTTTTTGCTTTCCAAAGCTTTCTTCGTTTATGAGAATGGCATTCTCAAAACCTTGGTCAATATCGACAGTGTCTATGGTCGAATCCATTCTTTATTCACCTGCTATTATTTTTTTGTCGTCGCTTATATAACTAGCTTTTTGAGGTGGTGTTGGTCTAGCGCGTAATTTAATGCCCTTTAACCACAGAAATACAGCTTCATAATGTATTCCAGCTGTAATTTTCCACGTTAATCCGATAGTTTTGAATATGCCACGTAATAAATTTGATGTTGTTAATGGCTGTCTATCACCTGCAAAGGTTGCAGAAAGAATAGGGCCGTTTTTATCATGCTCTAGTATTCTGATGCGTAATTTTTCATCAGGCGGTTGAATTCTAAAGTCATAACGCATGTTCATGTCAAGAAATGGCGATACGTAAAAGCACTTGTTTGCGGAATTTCGTATTGCAGGGCTTAATTCTTCGTCATTTGCTACTTTTGCTACATAGCTATGAGTTTGCCCAAATGTATTATTTACCTGATAAACAAGCGCAATAATTTCCTCATTCTCATCATAGCAAAAGTAAATTGAGAGTGGATTAAATGTATAGCCAAAGACACGTGGATTACACCATAATAAGATTTTTTTTGGTGCCTCCATATCGCCTTCTTGTAAGAGGGTGTTGATGTGCTTTCTAAGTGATGATCCGTCGCGTAGGCCATGATCTTTTTCGTGAAAAGAGGTTATACCAGAACGGTTTACACTGAAAATTCTGCTCGGCTTACCTGCTTGATTTAACTTATCAAGATCAATTACCAATGAAAAAATATTATAACTAAAACGGTGTACACTAGGTTTTAAGCGCGCATGCATTACCTTGCCGAAGTAAAGGCATGCAGCAGATTTTGTTTTATCATCTCTATTTGCATTCGCGGTCGTCATATGACTACTCAGCAGCTTCCATTAAAATAGCTTTTTCATTTTCATTTGCCTGATTAGGATAATCTGGTTCTTCCCAAGGTACAATACCACCTAATAAACGGGCTATTTTTAGACCAGATTTAAGTCCATCTTCATGAAAGCCAAAGCCTGTCCAAGCACCACAAAACCAAATTTTGTTTTGTCCTTGGATGGTGTCCAGTTCAGTTTGTGCTTTAATCGCTGCGGTATCAAAGAGCGGGTGGGCATATTGATAGCGCTTTATTGTTTTAGACTCAGCAGGTTTATGTACTGGATTTAAGGTTACGAAAAGTGGATATTGCTCATCGATGTTCTGAAGTTTGTTCATCCAATAAGTGACAGATACATCTCGGTCATCCATTACATTTTTATTGCCGATGTAGTTCCAAGCAGCCCATGCTTTTTTACGCTTTGGCATGAGTGAAGTATCGCTATGCAACCAAACATCATTTTTTACATATTGAACACTTGATAGAATTTCGCGCTCTTTAATGGATGCATCTTTTAAAATATTTAAAGATTGATCTGAATGCGATGCTAAAACAACTTGATCGTAGGTTTCTACATGGCCATTTATGTCTGTAACCATAACACCGTTGTTAGTACGCTCTACGCTTTGAACTTCTGAATTTGTTTTGAAGTTTGCATTCGTATCATCAGTCAATTTTTTTACGTACGCACGACTACCACCTGAGACGGTTCTCCATTTTGGTCTCTCGCTTTGGATCAATGAATGGTTCTTCATAAATTGAATAAGACTTTCGGCAGGGAACTCTAACATCTTCGTTGAAGGTGTAGACCAGATGGCAGAGGTCATGGGTACTAAATAATCATTTTTTAGGCGCTCAGAAAAACCTGTTTTATTCAAGTAATCATCAAACGTCAGGCCACACAAAGCGCCATTTTGGAGATCTAATTGCGCACGTTTATTAAAGCGAAAAATATCCCTAAGCATTTTTAAGAAACTAGGAGATAGAATGTTTTTTGGTTGTGCGAAAACTCCTGATAATTGTTTTCCACCTTTCCATTCAAGCTTTCCATTATCAAGTGAAACTGAAAACTCCATATCCGAAGCTTCAGTTTCTACATTTAAATGATTGAAAAGTTTTATGAGGTTAGGGTAGTTGCTTTCATTGTAGACGATGAAGCCTGTATCAACTGGGATAGTATGATCATCATGATGCACATCAACGGTAGCGGAGTGCCCACCTAAGCGCTCCCGTTTTTCATATACTGTCACTTGGTGAGTTTTTGAAAGTGCCCAAGCTGCTGAATTGCCCGAAATGCCTGAGCCGATTACTGCGATTTTCATTTATTCTAAAACACCTTGTGAATGTATGTGCCGCTTTTCACGATAAACTAGAGTTATTTTCTGAGCTTGCAAGTGAGTTGTGAGCAAAATTTCTCATTTATTATTATAAGTTACGAAAGATAACTACAGATTGTTTCATGCAGCATTTATAGCTTTATATTATAACCTTCTCTTGCAACCTTGTAATTAGGGTTTTGTTTCATCATTGCCTTTTCGATTTGATCAAGATCATCATCGTTTCTAAAGGGCATATGATGCGTGCCTAGTAGGGACTTCGCTTTCGCTATATTTGCAAGCCTTATACCTTCTTCGAATGTTGAGTGGCCATAGCCCTGAAAGTCGTCCATTTCTTTATCTAATAGACTGCAGTCATAGGAAAATAGATCAATATTATCAATTAACCTTAGGACGTTCTCATCGTGTTTGCCTACAACATGTTCAGTATCTGTAATACAAGCAAAAGACTTGCCAGAATATTCTATTCGGTAGCCAGTTGCGCCGCCTGGATGATTTAAGGGGGCCGTTATTATTTTGATATCATCTGAAATATTAAACTCTGCATTCTCTTCCAATGTAATATATTCCATATTTGCTGAAAAAACCTCTGGGCCTACAGGGAAAAATGGTCGGTTCATGAGGTTTTTAATAAGGTGAGATGTATCTTTCGCACCTTCAAGTTTTCCGCAAATAATATCAACATTACTGTCTTCCAAGAAAAATGGTGCAAAGAAGGGAATGCCTTCTACATGGTCGTAATGTGCGTGCGTCAATAAAAGATGTATTTTTTGATTTGGTTTATTTGCAACCAGTTTGCTACCAAGCTCTCTTATACCGGTTCCTGCATCAATAATTATTGTATGGTGACCGCAAGTTATCTCGATGCAATTTGTGTTGCCACCTGTGCGCGAAAAAGGTGCGCCAGCGACAGGCAAAGTGCCACGCGTTCCCCAAAATGTAATTTCTAAATTTTGTTTGTTTTTATCAGACATTTTATTTCTTTGTTGTCATTTATTTAGCAGGATTTAGCTGCGCTTAATTCTTGACGTGCTTCACCAAGTTCACTCGTTGTTTTTTGTAGTCGTGAGGCAAGTTCTTTCATCACCTCAATACCAAGTTCTGGAACTTGAGAAACAAGCCCTAGGAAATGTTCTTTCTTTACTTTTAAGACTTCGAGTGTTGATGTTGCACGTACTGTTGCTGTTCTTGGTATTTCGCATAGTATTGAGATTTCACCAATGATTTCATCATTACCAACATTTGCCACTACAACTTCTTTTTCGTCTGTTAATACAATAATGTCTGCGGAGCCATCTACAATTACAAAAGCGGCATCGCCTGAATCGCCTTGTTTAAATAAATCTTGGCCTTGTTGATAAATTTTCCTGTCAGATGCAAAAGCTAAAAGTTTTAATTTTCCGGGATCAATGGCTGAAAAGAGAGGTATCTTTCTCAGCATTTCTACTTCTTCAGTTAGCGTTGTCATCATATTCTCCTAATCTTGGGGTAAACTATATATTGGCTCTAACCCTGACTATGTCGTTAAAGTTTTGTAGGTTTCGTTTTTAATTAAAAGTTCGCTTGGTTTTCCGTCAGCAACTAAATTGCCATTTTCAAATACAAGCACACGGTCAAAATATTCTGCAAATGAAGGGCTCATAGGCACCCAAATAACACCTGCATTATTTGTTCGCGCCCATTCAAGTACAGTTTCGATAATAGCGGTTTGTTGTTTTGCTCCTAGTGTATTCATTCCTTGATTGGCAATTAAGATATCAGGGTTTTTAAGCAATGTACGGGCAAGATGTAATTTTTGACGTTGAATTTCTGAAAGTCGTTTGCCGCCAGAACCTACGTTGAAGCTAAGCCCAATGTTAAATATATCGTCGGTTAATTCCATTTCTTCTAACAGATCACGAATAGCATCTGTTACGCGTTCAATGCCCTCAGGGACGGTGGATGAAATACGACCTAATAATACATTATCTTGAATAGATGCTGCTTCGTTGTAGCTCTCGGTCTCATAAATGCCGATTGGCATTTCAGGTAATTTGCCTAATTTCTTATGAAGGTTTTTACGTGCGGCTAAGATTTTATCTTTTAGCTCGTTTGTAAGAAGGCCTAGTCGGTTTTGCTCTTCTGTATATGAAAGTGGTAGGCGCATAATCATTATATAATCTTGACGACTAACACCAGATACAGTTTTAGAGCCTATGCGACCCAGCGCTTCTTTGTACTCTGGAAGCTCATGCGCAGACATGTAAGTTAGTTGATCAAAAAACGGGTCTTCAATATTAAGATCGCCAAATAGTTCTAGTGTTGTTTCAGCTACATTTTTACCCATTTCAAACAGTGGGCCTTCAAGCTCTTCCTCACGCATAACTTTGCGTATGAGTTTATTAATTGGCAATTTTTCAAGTTTGAAATCCTCGTCTATTGCCGTACCAAACAATAAATTTTCGCCAATCGATGATTGGTCATTATAGCTTTTAGAATCAAATGGCTCAACAAAATCATCAAAACCAAGTTCTTCTAACCTAGCTCTAAATTTCTTGCGCGCTTCTATGAGTTGTTTGGATAATTCAAGATGAATTTTAGGATCAATCGTACCTCTTAAGCCTAAGTCACGAATATCATTTTCCATATTTATGCTAATTAATATTTTTCGCATATGAGCAATGAAATCTATCTCATTATCAAAGCCAAGGCGTTTGTAATCTAGCCATTGATCATCAAAATTGTATTCAAAATTACCTGAGCGTTTTATTTCAAATGCTTCTAATGAACTGGTTTTTGTTTTATTCTTTTTCGAATCTTGGTTGGCTAAAGGTTGGTTTTTTAAGACATAAGTTAATATGTCCAATATGCTACCTTGCGGAAAATATGTGCTGCCATCAATATAGCCTATTCGTCTGCCCAGCAGGTATTCAGGCTGCTCTTCTATTGATGTATCATCAAGTAATACCCTGCCGCTGCTAGGTTTTAATACACCAGAAATTACTTCTGCAAAATTAGAGGCTCCGCTGTTAAAGTCACCAATCACAGCAACTTTTTCATTTGCTTTTATGTCAGTAGAGGCATTTTCTATAAGCTTTGATCCAGTCTCGTCGATTACGGTAAGGCGGCTTATTTCGTATCCATTTACAATGTTTGGGATTTCGCCTTCAGGAAACTTTTGAGAGGTTTTTTCACGTAAGTTATCACCATCAAATTGCTCAATAATCTGAGCATATCTTACTTCAACAGTGAGGCGTTTTTGATCTTGGTCGATAAGGCCTCTTACCGGTGCAGGTAGATCTTTATAAGCAACAATAACACCTATCAACTGACCAATATCAAGCGTGCCTTTGATTGCTAGGTAGCCACCAACGGCATAAAAGAAAAATGCCAGAAACTGGATAAGGAAGTTATTGATGAACTTTACCATGAATTTGCGTTGAAATAGCTCAAAGCGAATGAAAAATAACTGGCCTAATATATTTGTAATTTCTGATCTGTGGTAATTTGTTGTATCGTTTGTATGTGCTTCTTGGATGCCTTCAACAATTTCGCCCAAGCGCCCAGCAAATTTCCTAGCTTCAATTTGGCGTTGTCTTTGTAACTCAATCAAGCGCTTGCGAAGTAGTGGTATCAGGTATGCTTGGAAAGCAACAACAACAAAGGTTGCTACCCCCAGCCAAAAGTTTTGAAGAAAAATAAACAAAAGAGCAACCAAGGCTTGTCCACCTAGAAACAAGGGTTGTGTGAAAGCATCGCCAATATACTCGCCCATTGGTTCCACTTCATCTTTAATCATACTGGCTACTTCAGATGCTTTTGTGCGTCTGAAGCGTGAAAGAGGATAACGCATTACGCGGTCAAATAGTTCGTATCGCATGCGACGTAAAATTCGCTCACCCATGCGCCCCTTGTAGGTGTTGATATAAAGTTTAAAGAGTCCATTCGCTATAACAAGAAGAAGAAATGAGCATGATAAAACAAAAAGAAAACTTAGCCGCTCTAATTCAAAGCCTGAAAATAAAACAACTGGCTCGCCAAATAACCAGCTGCCAAATGGTACGTGAATCTCAAGAAACTTGCTTGTCGCACCAGGTGTTTCAAAGCCAACACCTTGGATTGGGTTGTTCACAAGACGTTTTGGAAGCTCAAGGCTAAGGAAATATGTTGGCATTGAAGCTAAAATTATAACCAGCATCCATAACTGATCGCTTCTTGAGTGTTGCCAAATGTATTTTAAGAGATTTCTCTCCATAAGTGTCTTCTTGAATGTTGCAGGTATATGTACCTGAGCAGTTAATCGTCAAGGTAACGATAGCATGATATTATCTGCTGAAAAGTGTTTTGATTAAACTCTTTGTGTGTATAACTGCTTGTAAATCATACATATGTGTAAAATAGCACACTATTATAGGGGATTTCTTATGAGTCATGAAGCACTTATATCGCCCATTCGGGAATGGTTGATTGATGAAGCGCTTGGTAATCCTGATATTGTTGAGTTATTTGATGCACTTTGTATGCGTGTATCCAGTGTTGGTATCCCAATAACCAGAGCAAGATTGTTCTGGCCAACGTTGCATCCTTTATTTCAAGCGGAAACTGTTTCTTGGGATAAAGGGTCGAGTGCTTTTCTTGAGCAATTTGTTCATCAAGATGATGCTTCAGATGCATGGAATAAAAGTCCATTAAAATATTTAATTGATAATCGGCTGAGTATTTTAAGACGTGAGTTAACAGGGGCAAACAAGCTTGTTGATTTTGAATTGTTGGAAGATTTGGAAAAAAAGGGCTTTACAGACTTTCTTTCAACCCGAACAAAACTTGAGGGTACTTCGTTTAGACCAAGAGATGGCAGCGAAAATAGCGGGATTATGATTACTTGGGCAACAGAAAGCGTTGGTGGGTTTTCAGATAATGATTTGATTGCTTTGCAAAAAATTGAACGACGGCTTTCTGTAACGTGTAAAGTGATGATCCAATCAAGAATTGCCAGTAATATTGCTCAAACGTATCTTGGAGAAAGTGCTGGAGGTAGTGTACTTGCTGGTCAAATTAGGCGAGGGGACGGCCAAACTACTAATGCGGTAATTTGGTATTCAGATCTTCGTGATTCGACCCATCTTGCAGAAACAATTCCCGCGGATGAATATTATGCTCTTTTAAATTCGTATTTCACAGCGACCGCCCAACCAATTATTGATCATGGTGGTGAGATCCTCGATTTTATTGGGGATGCTGTTTTGGGAATTTTCCCTTATAAAAACAAAAGTGAATTAAACGCTGCTGCGGATGCTGCAAATAACGCATTGCGTTTGTCAAATACGATTGCGACTGAGATTAATAGTGAACGTAAGAAGAATGGTGAACAAGCTTTTAGGTTTGGCATTGGTATTAATGTTGGTGAGGTTATGTTTGGCAATATAGGAGTGCCGTCGCGTTTATCTTTTTCTGTTATTGGCCCTGCTGTGAATGAAGCTGCGCGAATAGAGGCTTTAACTAAGAAATTAAAGTGCAACATTTTAGTTGGAAAGTCATTTGCTGAGATTACACCCAATTCATGGAAATCACTGGGGGAGCACAAGTTTCAGGGTGTGGCAAAGCCGATTGAAATTTTTGAATTTTGTCAGGATAAGGGGTAGCTAACTCTTTACGACAAATTTTGACGAAAAGTGACTTGCGCACTCACACGCTTATGCTAAATCTCAATTGTCGGACAGAGTTCCCGATAATGAAATGCAGACGGTATCTTTTTGCTGTCGCCTTCGCATGAAGTAAGTCGCAGGCAGGAGCTTTCCACAACGGTGAAATTTTGACTTTATTAATAATAAAAAATGTTTACTGTTGTGAATAAATTATAGTTTGCAACACGAATTATGGATAATGAAATCCATTTGGGAGATAAAAATGAGCTTTAAGACTGATATCGAAATTGCCCGCGAGGCTAATAAAAAGCCAATTCAGGAAATTGGAGCCAAGTTGGATATACCAACAGCTGACCTTCTTCCCTTTGGTCATGACAAAGCTAAGGTATCTGAAGATTTCATTAAATCTGTTCAGGGTAATAAAGATGGCAAGTTAATTCTTGTTACTGCAATTAACCCAACGCCAGCAGGTGAAGGTAAGACGACAACAACCGTTGGGCTTGGTGATGGATTGAACGCAATTGGTAAGAAGGCAGCAATCTGTATTCGCGAAGCTTCTCTTGGGCCGTGTTTTGGTATGAAGGGTGGGGCTGCTGGCGGTGGTTATGCTCAAGTCGTGCCGATGGAAGAGATGAACCTTCACTTTACGGGTGATTTTCACGCGATAACTTCTGCTCACAACCTTCTTTCAGCTATGATTGATAATCATATCTATTGGGGGAATGAACTTGAAATTGATACGCGTCGCGTTGTTTGGCGTCGTGTGATGGATATGAATGATCGCGCGCTTCGTTCAATCACAGCTTCACTTGGTGGTGTTGCTAATGGTTTCCCGCGCGAAGCTGGTTTTGATATTACTGTTGCTTCTGAGGTTATGGCGATACTTTGTTTATCAAATGATCTTGATGACCTAAAAGAACGCCTTGGCAATATCATTGTTGCATATCGTCGTGACCGTTCAGCAGTTTATGCGCGTGATATCAAAGCAGATGGTGCTATGACTGTTTTGCTACAACAAGCTATGCAGCCAAATCTAGTGCAAACGCTAGAAAACAATCCTGCATTTGTTCACGGTGGTCCATTTGCAAATATTGCGCATGGTTGTAATTCTGTTGTTGCGACAAAAACTGCGCTCAAAGTTGCTGATTATGTTGTGACTGAAGCAGGTTTTGGCGCTGATCTTGGCGCAGAGAAATTTATGAACATCAAATGCCGTAAAGCTGGAATTTCACCGGAAGCGGTTGTGATTGTTGCTACGGTGCGCGCGATGAAGATGAACGGCGGTGTTTTAAAAGCTGATCTTAACAATGAAAATGTGGATGCTGTAAACGAAGGTTGCGCAAACCTTGGTCGCCACATTGCAAACATGAAAAAGTTTGGTGTACCTGCAGTTGTGGCTATCAACCACTTTGTAACTGATACCGATGCTGAAGTAGAGGCTGTTAAAGCTTACGTTGCTACTCAAGGCACAGAAGCTATTTTATGTAAGCACTGGGCGCATGGCTCAAAAGGTACAGAAGAACTTGCTAACAAGGTTGTCTCAATGATTGAAGGGGAGGATGCGCAATATGCTCCGCTTTATCCTGATGACATGAGTCTTTTCCAAAAAATTGAAACAGTTGCAAAAGAGATTTATCGTGCGGATGAAGTGTTGGCAGATAAAAAAATTCGCGATCAACTAAAACAATGGGAAGACGCTGGTTATGGCAACCTTCCTGTTTGTATGGCGAAGACACAATACTCGTTTTCGACAGATCCTAATCTTCGTGGTGCGCCAACAGGACACTCACTTCCGATTCGTGAAGTTCGCCTTTCTGCAGGTGCAGGTTTTGTTGTTGCGATCTGTGGTGAGATCATGACAATGCCAGGCCTTCCTAGAACGCCATCTGCTGAAGCAATTATGCTTGATGAGAAGGGTGATGTTCAAGGTCTCTTCTAAGTCTTTATAAAATAAGGGGCTGTCCCAGATAACTCAAAAATGGGTTATCAATATGGGTATGAG
>CAZCUN010000032.1:0-39769 GCA_964502215.1 uncultured Rhizobiaceae bacterium
TTCTCATACCCATATTGATAACCCATTTTTGAGTTATCTGGGACAGCCCCTAAATATTTATAGTCAATCAATATAGAAACAGGACTATAACATAATGCTTCATAACTTCTTTTTGAAAATTATATCCACTCTTTTTGTTTTTCTCGGATTGTCATTATCCGCTCTTGCTGCAGATGCTTTTTACGTCACTAGTAACAAAGCAGATGGTAACACAGTTGTCGTTTATCAGGAAAATGCATCGGGGAAAATTATTAAAACGGGAGAATATAAAACTGGCGGAACGGGTACGGGAGATTTGGAAATCCCTGCACTGCAAAAAGATCCTACTCATCCTTTGTTAAATGGTGATGATCCGTTGATTTCTGCAAATGCACTTGATGCAACAGCAGATCGAAAGTTTATCGTTACAGTAAACCCAGGTGATGCAACGCTTTCTTTGATGGCAGTTGCGGAAGACAAAACTCTAAACTCAATTAATAAAGTAGCAGCCAGTGATAAGTTTCCAGTAAGTGTTGCCATTGCCGGTAATCATGTTGTTGCTGCCAGTGTTGGCACAGATAATGGCAAGGGAAGCATTGCAAGTTATAAAATAGTTGATGGCAAACTTGTTGAAGTTAAAGGTTCTCGCCGTGATTTGTCTGCTCGTCCTTCGACAATCCGTTTTTCTAGTAATGGCAAACATGTGGTTGTTGACGAGCTAGTGACAGGTAAAATCAAGGTGTTTGCATTAGATGGTGATACGCTATCAGCTGAACCAGTTTCACAAATCGATTCACCGCGTGAAGGCGATACTCGCTTTCAGGCAATCCCAGTTGGGTTTGTGGTAAGTAACAATGGTACAGATGATATTCTCTTGGTTTCTGAAGCTCGTTTCTTAACACCGGATTTCAAGTTGAGAGAAGAAAAAGGTGTTGTTGCACAAAGCCCGCTATACTCTTGGCAGACAGGTAGTGTTTCAACGTACAAACTCACAAGTGCAGGCGTGATTTCATCAGTTTCTAAAGACGTACTTACTGGCAATGCAGTTGAGGGTGGCGAGATTGCTAACTGTTGGGTTGCGGTGTCTAAGGATGGTAAAACCCTTTACGCTGCAAATGCTTTATCTAGTTCTATTACTACATTCGATATTGCAAACGATGGTAAGGCGAGCATGCGTAATCAAACAGCGTATAAAGATGCAAGTGAAGAGTTGTTCTTCAGCGATATGTCCGTCAGCAATGATGGTACAAAATTGTTCCAGCTGGTCGGTAATAAAGGACAGGTGATGGTTTTTGATATTGCTGATAATGGTGATTTGAAGCTTAACCAAACAGTTGATGGTCTACCTGAGTTGGGTGCATACGGCATGCTCGTTCACTAAATTTCAAGCTGTTTATAATATTTGATTTGAGGGGCACGTCTCCTCAAATCACCCTCAGGTTGTAATCAACCGTTGATAATGTCTTCTCCCAAGATTACCATGCAGGTGCTTGTCGTTTTTACAAGTTTGATTATTCAACTGCATGAGGCTTTTGATGCCAGAAAAAAATAACTCCAGAAATAAAAACTCCAAAGACCATGGCATCGGCAAGTATCATGATCTTGATTTGCAAACAGACGTTAGCGAGCAATTAAATTCAGTTTATTCTGATTGGGCTGATAGCTATGATGATGATAACGACAATAAGCTGAAAACCGTTTCGCAACCCAATACAGTTGCAATGTTGATGCGCCATACTAGCAATAAAGATATTCAAATTTTTGATGTGGGTTGCGGTACGGGTATTGTTGGTGAGCATTTATATGCAAATGGTTTTAAGCATTTTGATGGCACTGATCCATCTTTAGAAATGATGGCACATGCTAAAAAGCGTGGTTACACAAACCTATTAGAACTCATTCCTGGTGAGCCACTTCCAACTCAAGATAATGCTTATGATGCAAGCCTGTGCGTTGGTGTTTTTACCCATGGCCATCTTGGGCCAGAAGGGTTTGCAGAACTCATTCGTGTCACAAAGCCAGATGGAATAATCTGCTTTACCGTCAACGAAGGTGTTTGGGAAAGCGAAAAATTTCCGCAAGCCATTGAACATCATTCAACCTCAAGTGAGTGGGAGGTTCTGGAAATGAGCAAGCAAGATTATATGATCAATGAAGGCGTGCAAGCTTGGTATGTTACAGTGCGGATTTTAGGGTAGTAATGCTCTAAGCGGAAAGCCCACCTGCTACTGTAAGTGTTGTTCCAGTTACAAACTTTGACTGCTGAGATGCCAACCATAAAGCTGCTTCGGCAATATCAATCGGGTCAGCAATTCGCCCCATTGGTGTTTTTTCTGCAATTTTCTTAACACGGTCTGGATTGCCATTTGCTTCATGTATCGTTGTATCTGTTGTGCCAACACGAACTGCGTTAACACGGATGCCCACTGCGGCAAGCTCTTTGCCAGCACCAATGGTCAGTGTTTCGACTGCTCCCTTGGATGCTGCGTAGTGAACATACTCATTTGCACTGCCAAGCGTGGCTGCTAGAGATGACATGTTTACGATTGCACCGCCTTGCCCACCATGCTCTGTAGACATACGTTTAATGGCTTCTTGCATGCAGTAAATAGTGCCAAATACATTGGTTTGAAACGTATCAGCGAGAGCATTGGCTTGAAGGTTTTCTAATAAGGTTGAGCTACCAATGATACCAGCATTGTTTACTAAACATGAGAGAGTCCCTAGCTCATCATCGCAGCTTAAAAACATTTCAGCGACTTCATCAGGTTTTGAAATATTTGCCTTAACAATAATCGCTTTAGCATTTAAATCTTTACAAGCTTTTGCAACGCTAGCTGCACCTTCTCTATCAGATAAATAATTGATGCAGATATCAAAGCCATTTTTTGCAAACAGCTTTGCAGTTGTTGCACCAATACCTTTGCTAGCACCAGTTATAAGGACTATTGGTTTGTTTGACATTTAAAGTTTTAGCCTCTCAACTCCGCTCAAAAATCACTGGAAACTCATCGCCTTCAAACTTCGACCCTGCTGTATATTCTAAATCAGGAAAAGCGGGTGAAGTAGCGCCTAATCTTTCTGCAAACTTTGCATCGTCTCCAACCCATCTGATTGATACAACGCGACGTCTTATATCGGATGCGTTTGCGGGTGCGCCGTGTAGGGTTTTGAAAGAGAAGGCGACTGCATCCCCTGGTTCTACTGCCCAGCCAATTATATCAAGATCATCGCGGTTTGCATCGACATCAGGTACAGCTTCTGCAGTATCATCGGTGAATAGTGGGGTGCCATCAAAGCGGTCTGGCCTGAAGTCTTTGTTCCATTTGTGAGAGCCTGAGATATATTCAATTGTGCGCTCACGCGGTATTGGGTCTAAGGGTACCCAGAAAGAAACGGTCTGTTCAGCTTCAACTAAATAATAAGGCTGGTCTTGATGCCATGGGGTTTTAATGGAATTTCCCGGTTCTTTTACTAAGATATGATCATGGAAAATTCGGGCAGTTTTTGATTGCATCAATGTTGCTGCGGCTTGCGCCATGGGTGACGCTTTTACCAAATCACGGTAGCCATCAAATTGATTCCAGACGACGTAATCTTGAAAGAAGGGCGCGCTGCCATCTTCTGGGTTATAGGTTCGCTCACGCCATGATGGGTTTGCTTTGTTTTCTTCGATTGCTTCTTGTACAGATGTCACGTGATCTTTGAAAATGCCTTTTAAAAGGATCGCACCATTTTGGTTAAATTCATCAATCTGCGATTTTGTAATTAAGCTACTCATATGATCTGCTTTGTAATAATTTCTTTGTTTTATTTCAAAACTTTTTTGAATGGATATCAAGTTCAATTTTTAATTGTTTATGCCCCTTTGATTTTCAAACCTGGAGCAGGGCGTTCTTTTAAAATTTCACTTCTGAAGCGAAATAATGCGGCTGGGCGACCACCCGTTGAGCGCTGGCTGGCGCCAGTTGCTTCTACGAGTTGTGCATTTTCGACCAATCGTCTGAAGTTTTGTTTATGAACATGGCGCCCAAAAATACTTTCAACCGTTTGTTGCAAATCAAATAAGGTGAAAACCTCTGGCATGAGCTCAAATATAACAGGGCGATATTTCAGCTTTGAACGTAATCTTGCAATTGCTGTTGCAAGAATGCGCCTATGGTCATGTGCCATTGCAATGCTAGGAATTATATTTGCGTTTTCATTGGTTATTCTTCGGTCTGAAACTGCCTCGGATAAGAGACCTGCAGCATACATCATTTCGTAGCGTTCAAGGACTAGTTCATCATCCCAGGAAGATTCTTCTAGTCCAAATGAAATGCGAACCCGCGATAAAGGGTCAAGACCTCGGATAATTCTGTTAACTCGGGCTGGGTTAGCTGCCCATTCTAGTAAGTGCGGAATGATGGTTGCATCTAGTATAGAAGGCCTTCCATCGCGCCAATCTTCCCATGGAAAGAAGTCATACCAATTCTGCCATTTAGCATCTGCTGATTTTATTTTTGTATTCTCTTCCATATTGATGCGCGACAACGCCAGATACCCAACGGATACAACATGTGGAGATTGCTCACCTTCAACAGGCATGCGGCCACGGTCTCCAAATGTATAGAGCTGTTCAACATAACCTGGCCTAACACCTGTTTGCGCTTCTGCTAATTCGCGCAAGCCTTCTTCCATTGTGCGGTGTTTTTTAGGGTCAAATTTACCGTAAGGGAGAGCATCTTGATCTCCTATAGTTTGTAGAATAGCGGGCGTGTTATCAACGATTGCAACGATGACAGCGTTAAGTCCAATTTCCATAATCTGATTAGACATGGTTCTTTCTTTTGCGTTCGATTTTATTGAATGAAGCTAAAAAGTCAGATTGTGCTTCTTGTGCTGGTTGCGGTTTGAAGTTGAACATATCTGCGGTAAAGCCTTTTGGGGTTCCAAAAAATGCTCTAGCTTCGTCATGTTCAAAGCCTGCAAGTTGTGTTGCTTCAAAATATGCTGAAATTGAGTCTGCACGTTTTATTGTTTTTTTGAGTGCTTCAGGTGTAATTGGTGGAAGTGAATATCGTAGATGGATAGCTTCTTGTAACCGCGCTTCAACATGTTTGTACTCATCGCCTAAAACAGCTTTAAATGGGGAAATCATATCGCCCACAACATATTCAGGTCCATCGTGCAGGAGTGCTATAAGTTCGTCTTCGGGCGATGCATTTGGGGCAAGTTTGTAAAATATTTGCCAGACGAGGACTGAATGTTGCGCAACGCTAAAGGCATGGTCGCCGTAGGTTTGGCCATTCCATCTAGCGACACGGGCAAGGCCATGTGCAATATCATCAATTTCAACATCAAGGGGTGATGGTTCAAGTAAATCAAGCCTTCTACCAGACAACATGCGTTGCCACGCGCGGGCTTCTTTTTCTTTGATAGACAATTAAGTCACCTCTGGCATGGAAAAATTAATCCAGTCTTGTAGCGTTGTTGTTATTTCTACTTCATCAGCCAAAATCACTGATGCATTTGCAATCCTATCAAGGCGTAGGAGTGCAAGTCCTTCATTGCCTTCAACACTGCCCAGTGTTCCAGCTGGTTTTCCGTCTGCTGTTATATTGGCGCCAGTCTTTGGTAGAGCGTGTTTTGCAATGACTTTGATAATTCGTTTTTTGGCAGTACCACGATGTTGCATACGAGAGACTACTTCTTGCCCTACATAACATCCTTTTTTAAAATCAACTCCTCCGAATTGATCCATCAATACTTCATGCGGATAAGCATCACCATATGTGAAATCACTGCCGCCTTGCGGAATGCCATTTGAAATGCGGTGTTGGGTATAGTCTGCAATTTCTGCATCAGGCATCGTGGCGGCATATATTCTATTGCCCATTGCCTCTAAACGAGGGTCTTGAATTGTTGTCTTTGAATAAGAATTAAGATTGCCCCAAATGGCATAAACACTAAGGTTAGATTTGGCTTCAATGCTAACTTTGGCGCGCAAGCGATAAAAGGTTAGACGTTTTATAAAATCTGCGGATAGCGTTTCATCAATATCAAATAGATAGCCCGATTTTTGCTTGATGATGAAAAAATCAAATAATATTTTTCCTTGAGGTGACAATAAAGCGCCAAAGGCAGCTTCGTTTTCTTCTAGCCCAATGATTTTGCAGGTGAGGATATTATCAAGAAAGTGCTCTGCCTCTTCGCCAGCAATCTCTATGAGCGAACGATCAGATAAGTGTGCAATTTTCAAAGTCTAATCTCCAGCAACGAAGAAAGTCCAGCGACCGGTTGGTGTTATGCCAGCACGATAGAATATATAGCCACCAAAGTCTTGCATGTCTTGGAAGTCGCCATACGTCACAATTCGAAATAATTCAACCATTTGTGGAGCAGATAGTTTATCAAGTGGATAGGCAAAGAAGTAAGGCCACACAAATAACTCTTGGTCTGTTCCTTTATCAATATGAACATAGCCTGCTTCTAAAACTTCTTCCAAAATGGCTAATATTTCATGGCCATCTTTATCACCCGACTCTTGTTTTAAATATTTAATCGGATCGCCATCAAAGTCGCCTAAAGATAGCATGGTCATGGAATCGCCCGTGCCTATATAAGTCCGCAGTTTCTCTATGTCGCCAGATTTAGTTGCTTCAAGAATGAGCTGATGCATCCGCCTTGTAGGAAAGGGAAGGGCTTCAAGGTCATATGAAATTTCTGGCGGGTCTTCTTCTTGCAAAGTTTTTTCATCAACCGATGAAAGGGTGCTGTCTTCTTCGTTTTCGTTTTCATCTGTAGTAGTATCTTCAGTTTGTGAAGTTTCTTCGTCACTTTGTTCTTGAGGTAAGGTTTGTTTGGTTGCGGGCTTTTGTTCAGGCTCAACGGTTGTGTTGGACGGTGCGTTCTGCGCAATGGAAAAACTAGCGAATTGCAACGATATCGATATCGAAGCAAGTACTTTTAGAAAGCTTTTCATACTGAACATTATTTTTCCCATCATATACTCAATATGAGTGTATTGCGGAAGAAGACTTAAGGGAAGAGTTTGTTTTTCAAATTATTGAGAATGAAATTTGCTATTGAAGCGTGCGTTGAAGGGGTAGAATACCCATTTCATCAAGGTTCTTGAAATGCTTAATTAATTTCGAAGCTTCTTCACTGCCACGTTCAATTGCAAGTCGTTCTATAATCTCTTGAATAAACACTTCAGCAACCAGATCCGTACCAAGGTTTTCAACTTGTACTTCAGCCCAAGCATCAGCAAAATATTCTTTTGCTAACGAGCGTTTTTCCTGATCAATCAGGTCGTCTAAATTCTCTGGTATGTTTGAAGTTTTCACGGTGCCTAGCCCTGCATTAATACTCTTATAATCACTAATGCATTTTGTAGGAAAAATCACCTAGGCAGTGGGAAATGTTTTAACAAATGGTTAACGTCCATACCGCGTTGGTATTTCGCCTGATAGCTTGATGCCTTCTGCTATATATCGCTTGTTAGCTTCAATCGCTGAATTTGTGCATGAGCGGTATGTTTCTTGAAAACCACGAAATCCGTGATTGAAATTTGCAATCATCTGCGCTTTGCGTTCTTCAGTAGGTTGTTCCTTACTGATTATATCTTGCATTATATTACGCCATTTGTCGCCTTCATCTGCGCCACATAGCTCGCGCAAGTAATGTAGGGAACCTAAAATTTCTGATAGACGAACCATTTGTGGGCCGTAAGCTGGCGGTAAAGTTTTTATTATTGGTTCGCTAGTTTGCGGTTCTGTTTCATCGGTAGATTCTGTTTGCGCATATACAGGCCCAGCCAATAGGAGGGAGGCCATTATTGTCAAAACCTTTAAAAGATAATTGGGTGTAGTGCACATTTGAGTTTTATCAGATTGTTGTTATTTCGCGAGAATATGAATGAAACATACTTCGTTTGCAATCTTGTAACTTAAAGATGGTTACTTGATGACGAAATACCAAGAAGTTCCATGATAAATTCTGGAGTATTCGGGGTTGTTATAATTGACTGCATTTCATCTAAACTGTACCAGCCGATATCATCTGCATCATCCATGGCTTTTGGAGTTCCTATAAAGTCACTGGTTATAAATGTTGCCAAAACGAAATGAAATTCTAAACTGCCATCTTTATTATAGGTGATGCGGTCTCTTACTTTGCCAAAGATTAATTTACGAGCTTCTAGCCCAGTTTCTTCTTTTAATTCACGGCGTGCTGCTTCTTCAAGTGTCTCACCAGCCTCTTGAGAGCCGCCAGGCAATGACCAATGCCCTTTATAAGGTTCTTTGCCTCTTTTGATGAGCAAAATTTTATCATCTTGATAAACCAATATGCTTGACCCCGTATTTGGCTTAATCGGCATTAGGAGAATCCTTGGGTAAAATAAAAATAAGTCTGCTAATATTGTCAGTGTTATATTATAAATAGAATAAAAATAATTGGTATAATCATGTGTGGCCGTTTTTCACTTTTAGCAACTCCTAATGAATTATCAAATGTATTTGACGGTATTAATCTTGAAGGTTTTCCGCCGCGTTATAATATTGCTCCTACTCAACCTATTTTAACAATTGGCACTGGCCCTATTGGGGAAGCTGAGGGGCAGCTTGTTCGTTGGGGGCTTATTCCACATTGGGTTAAAGATCCTAATGAGTTCACTTTAATTATCAACGCACGATCGGAGACTGCTAATACAAAAGCGTCTTTCAAAACCGCTATGCGTCATCGCCGTGTCCTTATCCCTGCAACAGGGTTTTATGAATGGCACAGACCGTTAGATAAAAAACAATCCAAGCAAGCCTATTGGATTAAGTCGTCGAATGATGAGCCTATCTTTTTTGCAGGCCTTGTTGAAACTTGGATGGGCAAAGATGGCAGCGAGATGGATAGTGGGTGTGTTTTAACAACCCAATCTAATGAGCAAATTGGCAATATCCATCACCGAATGCCTGTGGTTATCAAACCAAAAGATTTTGAGCGCTGGCTTGATTGTAAAACTCAAGAGCCACGCGATGTTGATGATTTGATGCAAGGAGTTGAAGACGGTTTCTTTGAGGCAATTGCTGTGAGTGACCGTGTTAATAAGGTCGCTAATACAGGAGCTGATATTCAAGAGCCTGGATTGGCTGAGCCGATATTGCCTAAAGTTTCAACTAAAAAACCTAAACCTGTCTCTAATCAGATGGATTTATTCTGATGTTTTGGGGATTTCTTTATGGATTTGCATTAGGGGCGTCGCTTATCGTTGCGATCGGTGCGCAGAATGCTTTTATCTTGCGACAAGGTATTTTGCGGCAACATGTTTTTATTCTTTGTTTAATTTGCGCGGTATCAGATGCTTTACTTATTGCGGTAGGGGTTGCAGGCGTTGGTGCGTTAATGCAGTCGTCGCCTAATATGCTTTTTGCAATAAGAATAGGGGGGGCTCTGTTCTTACTATGGTATGCTTTGGTTGCTTTTCGTCGCGCTTTAAACCCTGAAGGCTTGATGGAAAGTACGCAAGGCGAGGGCAGTTTAAAAATAGCTGTGTTCACTTGTCTTGCTTTCACTTTTTTAAACCCGCATGTCTATGTCGATACGGTATTACTCGTTGGAGCTTCTGCGCCTCATGAGGGGAATGCGAGGATTGCTTATGCAATCGGTGCGATATTTGCTTCTTTTGTTTGGTTCTTTTGTCTTGGCTATGGTGCGCGATTACTTGAGCCTGTTTTCCAAAACCCGAAGGCATGGCAGATACTAGACACGATCATTGGTGTTGTGATGCTGTTGATTGCTTACGGTTTGATTTATCCACTTCTGCCTTGACGCTTGTGCGCATTCATCTATTAGTGAATGCTATGAACACGACCTTAACCCTGTCTTCATTCAAGACCTGCATTATTAAGTGCATTATAAACTAGCGATTCGCTGGTCTGGTCGTTCATGCTTTTTTTAAAATTTGAAACGTCCCAGACCAAGGGATGCATATATTTGAATTTTGGAAAACTATGTCTGATTTAAACTTATACAATACGCTGAGCCGTCAAAAAGAAGTCTTCGTTCCCGAAGACGAGAAGAATGTTCGGATGAATGTTTGCGGGTCACGTCTGCACCGCCTGAAAAGCGGTTTGTACTTTTCAGATCAGCTGTGCAACTCAAAGATGGAAGGTTGGCCAGTATGAGCGATTTAAAACTCTATAATACACTAACACGTGAGAAAGAAGTCTTCGTTCCTGAAGACGAGAACAATGTTCGGATGTATGTTTGTGGGCCAACCGTCTATGACTTTGCGCATATTGGTAATGCGCGGCCTGTTATTGTGTTTGATGTTTTGTATCGTTTGTTGCGTCACAAATATGGTGAGCAGAATGTAACCTATGTGCGAAACATTACGGATGTGGATGATAAGATAAACGCACGTGCGCTTCGTGATTATCCTGACCTGCCGCTTAATGAAGCGATTAGGAATGTTACGGAGAAAACCGCCACGCAATTCCATGCTGATGTAAAAGCACTTGGGTGTTTAGAGCCGACACATGAGCCTAGAGCGACTGAGCATATTGATGGGATGGTTTCGATTATTCAGACGCTGCTTGATAAAGATCATGCTTATGTTGCTGATGGCGGGCAGGGTAAAGAGGTCTTATTCCGTGTGAGTTCTATGGAACAATACGGAACGCTTTCAAACCGCGTTGGTAAACTCAATGAGCAACAAGAAGGTGCTCGTGTTGCGGTTGAAAGTCACAAAGAAAACGCTGGCGACTTCGTGCTTTGGAAGCAATCAAAAGATGATGAGCCGGGCTGGGCTGGTACGTTTAACGGCGATAAAATCCACGGTCGCCCCGGTTGGCATATTGAATGTTCTGCGATGTCGGAAGCGTTTTTAGGTAAGACGTTTGACATTCACGGCGGTGGTTTAGATTTAATTTTCCCGCACCACGAAAACGAAATCGCCCAATCCTGCTGCGCTCACGGCACAGATAAAATGGCCTCCGTCTGGATGCACAACGGTTATGTGCAGGTTGAAGGTAAAAAGATGTCTAAGTCGGATGGGAACTTTGTGACCATCCATGACTTGCTGCACACGGAGAAATTCGGTGGACGCAAATGGCCAGGTGAGGTCTTGAGATTGGCAATGCTAATGACACACTATCGTGAGCCGATTGATTTTAGCGTGAGGCGGTTGGAAGAGGCGGAGAATATTTGGCAAAAAATAGGAAAGCTTAAACATGAATTTCCTTCTCTTCCAATTGATCAGATTTATGCAAATGATTCTACAGTTTGTGATTATTTATTCTCACTGATGAAGGACGATTTGAATTTTTCAAAGCTACTTAAAGAGACAGGAATACTTATTGCGCGAGCAACTGGTAAGCGAACAAAAATTGGAGGTGTTACTAGTGAAACTGGAACGTTTGCAATGGATAAAAGTGAAATACTAGAACTTCGGAAAAATGCCGCTATTCAACTTTTGGTATCATTTTCTGTCTTGGGGTTTAATTTTGAAAGTCCTGTTTCAGAGATTAAGGAAGAGACTATTCAATCCTTTATAAGTGAACGGCTTGGCTATTTTGCAGACAAAAACTTTGCAGAAGCAGATCGTATTCGTGATGAACTTCTCGAACAAGGCATTCAGCTTAAAGATGGCAAGGACTCTGAGACGGGTGAACGTGTGACAACTTGGGAGGTTAAGCGGTGAGTAAGTTTTACCCCCACCTGTTCTGTCCTAATGCGTCAATCACGTGCCTCCCCACAAGGAGGAGGCTGTTATGTTAGGATATGAATATGCACTTTGATCAAGAAGCCAATCAGCAACTTCAATCTAGTTTGCTTAAAGGTGAAAATATTATTTGGGCAGGCCGCCCCAAACAAGGTATTTATTTAATGTCGTCTGATATGCTTGGGATTCCTTTTAGTTTGTTATGGGGTGGATTTTCTTTTTTCTGGTTTTTTAATGTACTTGCAATTGGAGCTCCTTTCTTTTTTCTAATATTTGGAAGTGTTTTTTCGATTATTGGGCTTTATTTTATTTTTGGTAGGTTTATTGCGACCAGCCGTCGCCGCGCAAAAACTTTCTACGCCATTACAAACAAAAGGGCGCTCATTAAATCGAGTGGTTTTTCGACCGCCGTAAAGAGTATTGATCTCAAAAGTTTAAGCCATATTGAAACAGAAGAATTTAGCAATGGCGAAACTTCGATTTATTTTGGTAGCAAGCCAGGTCTTACGGCTATTCAGGGCATGCCGCGCCAAAACTTTTCCGCCCCTGTGCCTACCTTCGAACGACTCAGTGATGGAATGCTTGTTTACGAGGTTTTATCAGACGTAAAAGAAAAGCTTTGAAAATGATGGTTTTATATTTGGATATATATGATTTTTTGACGACTTGGGAGGTTAAGCGGTGAGTATGGTTTACCCTCCTCTGTCACTTCGTGACATCTCCCCCACAAGGGGGGAGAGTGTTTTTAATCAATTGCTCGCATTGGACTCTGAAGGCAATAATTATAAAGATTGTTTCAAAATCTACTCTCCCCCCTTGTGGGGGAGATGTCCGATAGGACAGAGGGGGGGACTATGATCAAACAACGCATCACACTATTCGACACCACACTCCGCGATGGGCAACAAACGCCGGGTGTTGACTTCTCGGTTCAGGATAAAATCGTCATTGCGGAAATGTTAGATGATTTAGGGATTGATTTTGTTGAGGGTGGGTATCCGGGGGCTAATCCGACGGATACGGAATTCTTCTCGCAAAAACGCACGAAGAATGCAGGCTTTGTTGGCTTTGGCATGACGAAGCGGGCTGGTGTTTCTGCTTCTAATGATCCGGGTCTTACCGCACTTTTACAATCTGAGACGGACGCGATTTGTTTTGTGGCTAAGGCTTGGGATTATCATGTGAAGGTGGCGCTTGGTACGACGAATGAAGAAAACTTAGAATGCATTACGCAATCTGTAAAAGCGGTCGTTCATGCTGATCGTATGGCGATGGTGGATTGTGAGCATTTCTTTGATGGGTATAAAGCCAATCCTGAGTACGCGCTTCAATGTGCTAAGACTGCCTATGATGCAGGCGCGCGGTGGGTTGTGTTATGTGACACGAATGGCGGTACGCAACCTGATGAGGTTGAGGCAATTGTTGGTGAAGTTATAAAGCTTATACCGGGTGATCATGTTGGTATTCATGCCCATGATGATACGGGGCAGGCGGTTGCAAATTCTTTCGCGGCTGTTCGTGCAGGAGCGCGACAAATTCAAGGTACGCTCAATGGTATTGGGGAGCGTTGTGGCAATGCAAACTTGGTTGCGATTATTCCAACATTGGCGCTTAAGGAAGTATATTCTGACAAATATGAAATTGGTTTAAACGCAGATAAGCTTGCGGATTTAACGCGTGTTTCTCATAAGTTCGATGAGTTGTTAAACCGTGCGCCTGATCATCAAGCGGCATATGTAGGTTCATCTGCATTTGCCACCAAGGCTGGCATACATGCCTCTGCTATTTTGAAAGAGCCTGAGACTTATGAACATGTGAAGCCTGAAAGCGTGGGCAATAATCGTAATGTTATGGTCTCTGATCAGGGTGGTAAATCAAATTTCATAGATATGCTTTCTAAGCGAGGACTTGAAGTTGAAAAGAATGATCCAAATCTGGATTCATTGATCTCGATCGTAAAAGAAAAAGAAGCAACTGGCTTTGCCTATGAGGCGGCGGATGCGAGTTTTGAACTTTTAGCACGGCGTCATTTGGGAGTAGTTCCAAAGTTCTTTGCAATTGATAGTTTTAAAGTGCAAGTCGAACGTAGATTTAATGCAATTGGTGAGGTGATTACGGTTTCAGAGGCGGTGGTGAAGCTGACGATTGAGGGTGAGAGTTTCTTATCGGTTGCAGAAGGGAAAGGCCCTGTAAATGCGTTGGATAATGCGCTTCGCAAAGACCTTGGCAAGTATCAAGCGCAAATTGATGATTTGGAATTGGTTGATTATAAAGTGCGTATTCTAAACGGTGGTACGGAAGCGATCACCCGTGTGTTGATTGATTCAATAGACCGTGAGGGCAATCGCTGGACGACGGTTGGTGTCTCCAACAACATCATTGATGCGTCGTTTCAGGCTTTGATTGATTCAATCAATTACAAGCTCATGCGGGCTGGTGTTGTGTGAGTGTTGAGCGCTCAATAGAAGATCAAACTTCACGCAAAGGTTTCTTTTTTGCTTTATCTGCATTTTTGATGTGGGGATGTTTAGCGCTTTATTGGAAGGCTACTTCGCACATTGATGCGGTGGAAGTTACTGCGCATCGGGTGATTTGGTCGCTACCTGTTGCGGGGATTATCCTTTGGTTCATGGGGCGCACCAGTGATATTTTGCCGACGTTTAAATCACCACGCAAATTAGCTATTCTATTTTTCACTTCGCTGATGATCAGCTTTAATTGGGGTATTTTTATTTGGGCAATTGCTGCTGAGAGGACGTTGGAAGCTGCAATGGCTTATTATATCAATCCACTTATGAGTGTTGCCATGGGCGTGGTTTTTCTTCGCGAGCGTTTTAATACTTATCAACTCATCGCGATTGTTTTGGCATTTGTTGCGGTGGTAATTCTAACCGTTATGCAAGGAAGCTTGCCGTGGATTAGTTTATCGCTTGCGCTAACTTTTGCGCTTTATGGGTTGATTAGAAAAATGGTTGATGTTGGCCCTGCGCAAGGGTTTTTGGTGGAGGTAATTCTCATCTTTCCAATTGCTTTGGCCTATATGATTTACCTTTTTGCGACAGGTCAAATGGAGTTTGGTAATTCAGGCAACGAGGATATTTTTCTCTTAATATGCGCTGGGCCTGCAACGGCTATTCCGCTTATTCTTTATGCAAATGGTGCGAAAAGGTTGCGGCTTTCAACCATTGGCATGATGCAATATATTGCACCAACTATGATTTTTCTTATTGGGATTTTTATATTTGAAGAAGAATTAAAAACGCCACTAATTATTGCATTTGTTCTAATTTGGACAGCGCTTTTGATTTATTCTTTTTCAATGTTCCAAAAAAAAACCACCTAGCTGGGTGCAGGTGGTCAAGTTATGAATTGAACCTTGGGGGGTATGGGTTAGTTCAATTCATATATTTCAAACATTATATATATATATGTGTCATTTGTTTTTAAAAACAACCTTTGATCTAAAGTTTTTATGACTGTGATTTTTAGAGCCAATTTTGTGCAGATATATTGATACCTTTAACTTGTCTGGATGTTAAGAGTAGAAAGTACGTTGTTGGCATTTTCTATGACAATGGGTTTGATTTTATTTGCTGTGTGAATAAACCCTTCTTGATTCATATGCTCTATTAGTTCGAGCATCGGATTCCAGAATCCGTTTGTATTGAGAAATCCTATTGGCTTTTGGTGTCTATCTAATTGCGCCCAAGTAATTATCTCAACAATTTCTTCTAAAGTTCCTATGCCACCTGGTAGGGCAATGAATGCATCTGATTGCTCAAACATAATTTGCTTACGTTGATGCATGTTTTCTGTTGTTATAATTTCTAGGTTATCTGGTGATTGATCCCATTGACCTTCTTTAGGCATAAGAAATTTAGGAATTACTCCTAAAACATTTCCGTTATTTTCTTGAACAGACTTTGATATAGCGCCCATGATACCACTTGAGCCGCCACCATAGACTAAGCGTATACCATTTTTTGCCAACTCTTGACCTAACAGAGTCGCTTCTTTCTCGAACTCAATTTGATTACCAAGCTGAGAGCCACAATATACACAAATTGATTTGATAGAAGACATTATAGAGGTCCTTTGGCAGCTGTGTTATAAATATTATAGTATTTAGCGAGTCGGAACCCACACGGTAATATATGATGCATATGATATGTTAGGATTGATATGGTAAAAGGTTTAGCCCCAATCTTTTTAACCACTTGCGGTGTAGTCGTTGCAGGTATAGCCGGTTACGTAATTTTAGAAAAGAATTATGTAGACATAGAGCAAAGTACTTCTTTTGGTAACTCAATAAATGATAATGAGCGGGTAACGGCTCAAAGTGACATCAAATCCGTTGATGAAACAAAACAAGCAAAAAAGACAATTAAACTCTCTGAACTGAATAATTTATCTAAGAATAATAACTTAAAACCGAATGTACAGTTGTCTGATAAGAAAGACACTAAGCTTGGAAGTGATTCTTCCAAAAAAGCAATCGGTGTGCCAGCATCAAATGTTGTTGAGCCAAAAGCTCTGTTACCTGAATTTGAAGTAGTTCGTATTGAAAAAGATGGCAGTCTTGTCATTGCAGGCAGGGGACAAAAAGACTCTATTGTTTTTCTGTTAAATAGGAAAAAGCAACTTGCTCAATCTACTACTAATTCAAATGGTGAATTTGTTTTTGTTTTGGATGGAGTATTGAAGCCTGGCTCGCACCAGCTTTATCTTAAATTAGTCCCTAAAGAGGGAGAGGCTGTTCAATCTTCTTCGTTTGCATTTGTTGACATTCCAAAACAAGGTGAGGTTGGTGATGTAACTGTACTATTGGCGCAGGCAGGTAAACCAAGTCAGCTTTTACAAAAACCAGAAGCTTTGCCAAAAGTTGCAACTAATGAAACATTAGAAAATACAGACGGTATCAGCACTAAAGAAGTCGTTGAAAAAGAAGCAGCAAAAGACGAAGCTGCGGGCAATGTGGTGAGTGATGTCGCAACGGCTAGTGTTAAGGTTGCTAAGCCAGAAATAAACTCTGATGTAGAAGAACAAGTCGATGAGCTTTTGCCTGTATTAATTGAAGCTGCGGATGTTGAAGATGGTAAAATCTATATAGCGGGCATGGGTGAGCCTAAAACTTCGATTAATATTTATTTGGAAAATGATCTGCTTGGCTCAACATCTGTTTCAGATAATGGTGCGTTTTTATTTGAAGGTGCGCGGGATATAAAACCTGGCCGACATAACATACGCGCTGATTTAACCAAGAAAGGCGCTGAGGTTCTTGCAAGAGCAGAAGTAACACTGGTGCATGAGCCTAATAAAGAAAAACCTGTCAAAGAACAGGCAAAGTCTGAGTTGCAACCCGAAATAGCAGCTAAGGCTGGAGCAGATGAATTTGAAGGCGACCCAGAAGCAAAGAAAGAAATTCTTACGGGTAGTGCAGTAATCATAAGACGTGGCGATAGTTTATGGACTGTAGCAAGACGTAACTATGGGGCGGGTATTCGATACACTACGATTTTTGATGCAAATCGGGATCAAGTTCGCAATCCTCATAGAATTTATCCAGGTCAAGTTTTGAAAGTTCCAGAAGAAGCCCTATCTACTGAATAGCATAAATGCCTGTTTGACTTCATCGGTATTTGCCGATAAACAAATTTATGAAAATTAATAAGCAAGAACGCTGTGCTTGTACTGAACCAGAACGAGTTGCTAATGCGCTAAAAGCGCTCGGGCATCCAATAAGGTTGCGCATGGTACAGGAATTAAAAGCGGTTGAAACATGTTGTTGTCGGGACATGTGCGCTTGTTTTTCTCATTCACAATCAACGATCTCTCAGCATCTTTCAGTTTTAAAAGAGGCTGGTATCATTGATTTTGAGAAGGACGGCAATAAGTCCTGCTTCACGCTTAATCATGACGTCATAAAAGATGTTCAAATGGCTTTAAATGAAATGTTTGAGCATACAGTATCAGAGGCAAAAGATATTTTATGAGTAACTCCAAAACGCCTTTTGTGGATGCTGGCCGTGGCGGCATGAAAGGGACATTATTAAATCTTTGGCCTTATATGTGGCCATCGGATCGCCCTGACCTAAAAAGACGTGTTCTTTATGCATCTATCTTTATGGTGATAGGCAAGATTGTTACGGTTCTCATTCCCTATTTTTATAAACTGGGTACGGATGCACTAACAGGCGATTTGGATAAGACGGGTAGTTTGTCTGATTTGCTTCCTTTGTTTCTTTTAACGCCCGTAATGCTGGTCGTTGCCTATAACATTGGTCGGGTGGTTTCGCTTGGTTTCAATCAATTGCGTGATGCACTTTTTGCTAGTGTTGGACAACACGCTGTGCGGCAACTTTCGTCTATTGTGTTTTCTCACCTGCATGGGCTTAGCTTGCGCTATCATTTGCAAAGAAGAACTGGTGGTCTAACGCGTGTGATTGAACGTGGGACAAAGGGTATTGAGTCCATTGTACGATTTTCCATTTTAAATGGTTTGCCGACGGTTCTGGAATTTGCCTTTATGGCCGTCGTGATTTGGTATTGGTTTGACTGGCGCTATGTTGCTGTTATTTCGATTATGGTTTGGGCATATACTTGGTTTTCTGTTCGTGCATCTGATTGGCGTATCGATATTCGCCGCGATATGAATAACAATGATACAGAAGCAAATTCGAAGGCCATCGATTCTCTTTTGAATTTTGAGACGGTTAAATATTTTGGCAATGAAGAGCTTGAGGCTAATCGTTTTGGTGAGTCTATGGCGCGGTATGAAAAAGCTGCGACAAAAGTTTGGACATCACTTGCATGGCTTAACTTTGGACAAGCAATCATCATGGGATTAGGTATGGTCGCTTGTATGCTGCTGTCTGTAAAGGCGGTTCAAACTGGTGAACAAACGCTTGGTGATTTTGTGATGATCAACGCGCTCTTAATGCAGCTCTTCGTTCCGCTTAATTTTATTGGGTTTATCTATCGTGAAATTCGTCAGGGTTTTGCTGATCTTGAAGAGATGTTCAACCTGCTTGGGGTTGAAAAAGAAATCAAGAATAAACCCAATGCAACTGATATGACTGTGGCAGAGGGGGCTATTCGATTTGATAATGTGTTCTTTCATTATGATGAAGATCGCAAAATTTTAAGAGATGTTTCTTTTGATGTGCCAGCAGGCAAGACGGTTGCAATTGTTGGGCCGTCAGGGGCGGGGAAGTCTACGATCTCGCGATTGATGTTTAGATTTTATGACGTGATTGAAGGGGCTATTTCAATTGATGGTCAAGACTTGTGCGATGTAACACAAGAGAGCTTGCGTAATCATATAGGAATGGTGCCGCAGGATACTGTTTTATTTAATGAGACCATAGCCTACAATATCCGCTATGGGAGGCCAGATGCAACGGATGAAGAAGTTGAACAGGCTGCTGAGATGGCGCAGATTGGTGGTTTTATCCGAACACTTCCCGATGGGTTTAAAACTGAAGTTGGTGAGCGTGGCTTAAAATTATCTGGCGGTGAAAAGCAACGAGTAGCAATTGCAAGAACTTTGTTAAAAGCCCCACCAATCCTCATATTGGATGAAGCAACTTCTGCGCTCGATACGCAAACTGAGCGTGAAATTCAGGCAGCTCTTGATGTGGTGTCCGAAGACAGAACGACAATTGTTATTGCACATAGACTTTCTACAGTGGTTTCTGCTGATGAAATTCTTATTCTTCAAGCAGGTCAAATTGTTGAACGTGGAACGCATAAAGTATTGCTGAAGCAAAAGGGGCTTTATGAACAAATGTGGAACCGTCAACGCGAAGCAACCGAAGCTGAAGAACGATTACGTGCTGCGCGGGCAAATGATGAGCTTGGTATTTTGACACGTAATAAAACAAGCAATGATTGAGTTGAAATCATAAAGCTGTTAGCAGTCTTAAAAATGAAATTGGAAATACCATGAGTCTTATAACTTCAATAAAAAATGCCTTGCCGCCAGTTCATCCTGAGGGATATAAATTTATTGCAATCTTTGCCGTCGTTACTTTGTTGATTGGTTGGCTTTGGTCTCCGTTGTTTTATTTAGGCGTTGCCCTTACCATTTGGTGTGCTTTGTTTTTCCGTGACCCTAAACGCGTTACTCCGATTAGTGACGAGTTGGTGGTTAGTCCAGCAGACGGTAAAGTTTCTCATGTTGGCAAAGTTGTTCCGCCATCAGAACTTAACCTTGGTGATAAGCCTTTGTTACGAGTTTCGGTTTTTATGAATGTTTTTAATTGCCATGTTAATAGAGCGCCGATGAAGGGTAAAATCGAGCGTGTTGTTTATAAAAAAGGTAGTTTTTTAAACGCTGAGTTAGATAAAGCTTCTGGTGAAAATGAGCGCAATAGTTTGGTTATAAATACTGAACAAGGTGAGATTGCCGTTGTGCAAATTGCTGGTCTTGTTGCGCGTCGTATTGTTTGTTGGTCTGAGCAAAATGAAGTTATTGATCAAGGCGAGCGTTTTGGTCTTATTAGATTTGGTTCGCGGCTTGATGTTTATCTACCTGATGAAGCGCAAGCAAGTGTTGCGGTTGGACAAACGGCTATTGCTGGTGAAACGATTTTGGCACGCTTTGATAATGATGTTACGATACCATTAATTAGGGTCAATTAGGGAATGAGCACGCTATAGATGGAAACGCCTTTTCCTCCTTTTGATCCTGATGGTGATGACAATAAAACTGCGCCTAGTGATGATGCGGCAGTTCGCCTACGTGATATTCCTCTAAGGACTATCTTACCCAACCTTCTAACTTTGCTTGCAATTTGTTCTGGGCTTACTTCCATAAGGTTTGCTATTGAAGGACGTATTGAGCTTGCGGTTGTAGCTATAATTTTTGCTGGAATTTTAGATGGCATTGATGGACGGGTCGCGCGGTTTTTAAAATCTTCAAGTCGATTTGGTGCGGAGATGGATAGTCTTGCGGACTTTGTAAATTTTGGTGTGGCACCTGCTATGCTTTTATATTTCACGCTTTTGTCTGAAGTGCATTCTATTGGTTGGATTGCAGCGCTTATTTATGCAAGTTGCGCCTGTCTTCGTTTGGCTAGATTTAATGTGATGCTTGATAATCCTGATGCACCAAAATGGGTTTCTAATTTCTTCACAGGTGTTCCTGCACCCGCTGGTGCTGTTGTTGCTTTGTTGCCTGTTTATCTTATGTTGATGGGTGTTGAAAAAACTGAAACTTATGCTTGGCTCGCAGTTGGGTTTACACTTTTATGCGGGTTTTTCATGGTGTCTAATATTCCAACGTTTTCTGGTAAGAATATTACTATGAAAGTGCGTGGTGATTTAGTTTTACCGTTGATGATTTGCGTTGTTCTTATGGCTGCATTTTTGTTTAGTTATCCATGGAAGGTGCTAACAGTAATTGCAATTTTATATCTTGCATCGGTGCCATTTTCTGTGCGGAGTTGGCGCCAAAAGAAAGCCAACTCATAATGTTTATTCAGCTGCTTCAAGTAGGTCATCTGATGGCGGAACTTTAGATTTATCTGACTTCTGCTTTTTAACAGACTTAGATTTTTTGTTGATAGGCGTTACGTTTGATTTCTTATCACCTTCATCCAAGGTTATCTCTACAGGTGCTTGCCCCTCAATAATCTCTTCTACTGCTTCATCAATCTCATCAGAAATTGTGTCTAGAGGTTCTTCAATCTCTGTTTCAATTGTTGTTGATTGCGTGGCCGATGCTACTGATTTTTTCGTGGTAAAGAGGTTCACAATGTTTGTTGGTAGGGTGAGCATTACGGGAATTAGCACAAGTGTTAGCAGGGTTGAGAATGCAAGGCCTGAGATGATTGCAGTTGAAAGCTGAACCCACCAGATCGCTGTAATTGAGCCAACTGTTATGGTTTGCGCAAAGAAGTTTAAATTAACGGTCAGCGCCATTGGGACAAGTCCCATAATAGTTGTCACTGTTGTGAGCATAATAGGGCGCATGCGTTGTGCGGAGGTTTTTAACGCCGCATCATGTGGGGAGGCGCCTTCTTGGCGTAAGCGATTATAAGTGTCTATCAAAACAATCGCATTATTAACAACAATACCTGCAAGCGCGATAACGCCTGTGCCTGTCATGATGATAGAAAACTTTTGACCAGTCAGCATCATGCCAATCAAGACGCCTATGACAGCTAGGATAACGGTCGATAGGGTAAGGATGGTCTGATAAAACGAATTATATTGCGTCACCAAAATTATGAACATGAGGAATAATGCGCCTGCACCAGCCTTGGCTAAGAAGTCACCAGATTCTTTTTCTTCTTCGTCAGACCCACGGAATTTGAGGAAAATATTTTCATTCCACTCTTGTTCGTCTAACCAAGTTTGCAGTTCTGCTACTTTGTCCCCGGGTGTTAGTCCATCAGTTTTAGCAGATGCTAAGAGGTTGGCTTTAATGTCCATAGCGTATAAGCCGTCACGTCGTTTAATAGAAGTTACCTTTTGCTTTGGCTCCATCTTTATAAAGTTTGTGATTGGAACTTGGCCATTTGCAGTTGGTAGGCGTAATTCACCCAATCGATCAAGCGCGCGTTGTTCTTTTGGAAGGCGGACGCGAATGTCTATAGAATCATCAGAATCGTCAGGATTGGACGTGCCGATTAATGTTCCGTTTGTAATAAGTTGTATCATCGCACCAACAGCTGGAATGCTTGCGTTATAACGGCCAGCTTCTTCACGGTTGACGGTTAATTGCCAGTCAATGCCTGGGAGAGGGCGATCATCTTCAACATCTTGTAAATCATTCATACTATCTAGTTTGCCACGGACGCGCGCAACGGCTTTTACCATGTCGTCATAGTTTGTAGACTTCACCTCAAGGCGAACGTCTTTGCCTGTAGGGGGGCCACCTTCAAGTTTTCTGAGTTCAATTTTAATGCCTGGTATGTTTGCTGTCTTCTCACGAATTTCAGCAAAAATATCGACGGCTCTTCGGCGTTTGGAATAATCAGAAAGTTCAATTGTTATACGACCAACAACATCCGCTGGTAAGTCTTGTGGTTGGCTTGGATCTACACCACCTCCACTAGCACCACCTCCAGGAGCTGTTGCTGTCATGACGATGTTATCAATGCCTTTTATTTGTAAAACCTGTTGTTCTACAGCAATAGAAAGATCACGGATATCTTTGCCAGATAAATTACCACGGGCAGAAATAAACAGCAGTGCAATGTCTGGTTCTTCATCGACAAAGAATTCAACCCCTTTGGCTTTTTCTGAAAAAAGCGTGATGGTTCCATAGGTGATAAATCCAGCTGCAATTAAAATAACCAAATTACCAATTAAGCCTTTTGTCACCGAATTTAAGAACCAAAGATAAACACCTGTTAGGCCTGTTACTTTGGAGACTTGAAGTTTGTCTGGTGAAGAAAGCAGACGCGCGTTTTCGTCAATTTTAAATTCACGAGGTTTCTTTTTGCGGGCGATCAGACCAACAAGAAGGTAAGTGAAAATTGCTGTTGCTAAACCTAAAGTGAGGGCGGTTATTTGCTGAGAAGTTGGGAAATCTAAACCTAAATCCACAAAGTAGCTCAAGTGTATTGCAGGCGTAAAAGCAAAGTAACCGACTGCACTACAAGCAAGGCCAACAAAGAGTGTTTTTAGAATACGATTATAACGCGAAGAAAAATCGCCAATTTGTGAAAATAAAACACCCATGGTTGGCAAAAATATCAAAGCTGTAATTAGTGAAGCAGATAGAACAATAATCACCATGATTGGCAAATAGCTCATAAATTCGCCGGGTACACCTGGCCATAATAGTAAGGGTAGGAAGGCCGCAAGCGTTGTTGCAGTTGAAGAGACAACAGGCCAGAACATGACTTTTGCCGCACGAGGGTAGGCCTCTTTAGCAGGAATGCCTTCAGCTATTTTACGATTTGCATATTCGGTGACAACAATTGCACCATCCACCAACATGCCAACCGTTAGCACCATGCCGAACATAACCATCATATTGACGGTCAAGCCAGCAGCAGAAAGGATTAAGAACCCAACCATAAAAGATGCTGGAATTGAGATGCCGACCAATATGCCAGATCCGATACCAAGAGATGCCACAACAATAATCATCACCAAAGCAATCGCTGTCATGATCGATGATTGTAATGAGCCTAATACTTCGAAGATGAAGCTGGACTGATCAATCATATAAGTTACTTTGATGGTTTCTGGCCAGTCTTTTGTAAACCCATCAACGATGCGACGAACTTCTGTGTTGTTGGCAATGATGTTTGTGCCAATGCGTTTTACAACTTCGATGGACATGGCAGGTTTGCCATTTACACGGGTATAGCTTGAAGCATCTTTAAAGTTACGTCTGATGTCTGCAACTTCGCCTAGGCTGACAACGCCTTCGCCATTTTGCTTAATTGGAATTGCATAAACATCTTGAACTGTTTCAACCAAGCCTGGGACTTCTAGATTAAAACGAGCGTTGCCATCGTCAATAAAACCTGCTGGTACAAGACGGTTATATTGTGCGACCGCGTTTAGTAACTCTTCTTGAGTAATGTTGTAAGACTCAAGTTTTGTTAAGTCGAGAAGTACTTCAATTTGTTCTTCTCTAGTTCCGCGTAAATTTGCTTCACGCACAGATGAGATTGCTTCAATTTCATCTTGCAGTTTTTTGGCATGGCTAAACAACGTGCGCTCAGGAACATTGCCAGATAGCGTAACAATGATGGTTGGTTGAAGTGCTAGATTGGTTGGAAATATTGCAGGCTCTTCTGCATCCGCAGGTAACTCAGCCGTGGCTAAGTTTACTTTATCGCGAATATCAGCAAGCACTTTGTCTTTGTCAGAACCAATATCAAATTCGAGTATGATTGCTGCATGGCTTTGTGAGGCGGTGGCGGTGATTTCTTTTAAGCCTTCAAGTGCACGCAGTTGTGTCTCCATTGGCCGTACAAGAAGCCGCTCTGCATCATTTGGCGATACGCCTTGCTGAGTAATAGAAATGTAATAAACAGGAACATCAATATCTGGATTGGCTTCTTTTGGGATGTTTATATAGGTCAAGATTCCAGCAACCACCATGACGACCATCATAGTTAGAACGGTGCGTGGTCTGCTTAGGATTGTATCAAGCATTCCAATCATCCCTGAGCTCCTATGCTAAATTTTGGATCTACAATAGGAGCAACTTGTTCGCCTGAAACAACGTATTCTTGTCCCATTGTTATAATGCGACTGCCTGGATTAATGCCTTCTATCCAGAAGCCATTGTTTGTTTGTGAAAGTACCTTAACGGGTTTGAACTCTACTTTGTCTTGCGCATTGATAATTTTAACACCAAGTTCACCATCATCCGCAAGGGTAAGCCAAGAAGGAGATATTTTAAACGCAGAGGTCTGAGCTAATTCAATAGATGCACTTGCTGTAAGACCGCCTTGGATACTTTTGTTTTTTGAGTCCAACCGAATATCAGTTAAGAAGGTGCGGGTTTGTGGGTCTGTTGAGGGGGCGATGTAGGTTATTTCGCCTGTTGTTTCAACGCCAGTAATCAGTGTTACTTTTGCTGTCATTCCTGATTTTACTTGATTGATATCAGACTCTGATAATTGGCCTGTAAAAAACATCGGGTCTCTATCTACCAGCGTTATACATGTGCCGCCGATGCCCAATACATCACCGGGCGCTGCAATTGGGTCTTGCACGATGCCAGCTGCATTCGCTTTGACCTCAGTGTGTGATAACTCAAGTTCAGCTTGTTTAACTTGTGCCTTAGCAGCGTTTAAATCAAACTGGATTTGTCTAACTTGTGATTTAGTGGTGAAGCCTTTTTTGAGTAGCTTTTGGCTTGCCGCCATGTCGGCCTGCATTTGTGAAAGGCGGGTTTTTGCGCTTTCAAGGTTTGCATCACGTGCGCCCGATGCAATCACACAAACAAGATCTCCTTCTTTTACATAGTCACCACGATTGACTAAACGTTTTTGTAAAACGCCACCTGTCTCAGCTCTGATAGGAACAAGGGCATCTGCTTTTGTGCGGCCTCTCAGATTTACAGTTTTGGAACGCTTTTCAGGAGTAAGTATAGCGTAACTTACTTTGAACAGCTCATTAGACGTTTCTTCGACGCGTTCAGCAATTGGTTTTATGTCGTTAGATTCTGTACCTTGCCCACCAATTTTAATGTCCCCATAGTACATCCAGACGCTTATAATTGCGGTAATTAGTACAGCTGCCAAATGAGATCCTTTTATTGTAAACGTCATTACTCTTTACCTTGTGATTCACGCCTTGGGAGGGCATTTGAATTATATTATTCTGCAGCTTCGTCGAGTTTTGTGTCTTGTCCAGCCATTGCGATTAGGCTTTCCCGATTGTTTCTTAGAAATTCTAAATCAGCACCTTTAACGTGTAAGCCATAGCTGGTAATCCACTGAGTAGCTGGATGGTCACAATCTGAGCGGAGGCTTGTGATAAGCTCTAATAATTGCTCCATCTCTATGATGCGCTTGTCGATTGCTTTTGTGATTACATCAGGTGTTGTTTGCCCGGCAGACATTGCAACAAGCAAAAATTCAGATTTGAATTTGTCAATAGCAGGGGGGGATGCGAGTGTTTTTATAAACTCTTCGCGGCCTTTTTCAGTAATCGAAAATACTTTCTTGTCAGGTTTGCCACTTTGACTTTCTGACCGCCCAATAACCATACCATCTGCTTCAAGCTTTGCAAGCGTTGGGTAGATTGAGCCGTAGCTGATATCAACAAAGTAGCTAAAAACGCCTTCACTGGACTCTTTTTTGATCTCATAACCACTGGCATCACCAAAGTTAAGAATCGCTAAAATGAGAGTTTGAGTATTCATAAAGGTTCCTGTCGAATGAAAGCTTTTATATGCTAATTTAGCATATGCTTGATTGATATATATCATTTTGATATATATCAATCAAGCATAAATGTGAAAACTTTATGGTATTAGGTTTTTAGCTGTGTATGAAAAGGCAACGCAAAAAGGTGATAGAGTTGGGTCAAGAGCTGGCTAGTTTATAAAACCAGCGCTTTAGTTTTTGTATAATCAACTTTGCCAGACCCAAGCAGGGGAATGCTATTTACAACTTCTATTGCGCTTGGTGCTAATAGATCAGAGTAGCCGCGTGCTTTTATAGCTTGTGAAATTGTAGATTTTTCTAAATCTACTGCTGTTGTGACAAGGATAATTTTCTCGCCTCTTTTTTTATCTGGTATAGAAACAACGGCATGATTATCATCAGGTGCGAGTGGGTTAACGATGCTTTCAACAAGCGTTAGTGAGATCATTTCACCTGCAATTTTTGCAAACCGTTTGACGCGACCTTTTATTGCGATAAAGCCGTCTTCATCAATATCTACAATATCACCCGTATCATGCCAATCACTGTCACGGGGCTGTAGCACACCTGGTTGATCTGGCATCATATAGCCCATCATCAAGTTTGGGCCTTTAATAATAAGTTTGCCACCATCTTCAATGCCATCAACACTTTCAAGTTTTGCTTCTATGCCTGGTAGAAGTTTTCCAACGGTGCCTAATTTGCGTTCTTCAATAGTGTTTACTGCCAAGACAGGTGCTGCTTCTGTCATGCCGAAACCTTCTAAAACGTCAACTTCAAAGCGGTCTTTCCATGTTTGGGTTGTTTCAAGTTTTACGGGTTCTGCGCCTGCAACGACCATTCGAAGGCTGTCAAAATCTCCATCTTTTGCCATACGCGCATAGCCACCCAAAAATGTATCAGTGCCAAACAAAATGGTAGATTTAGTTTTTGCGACGGCTTTTGGGATGATTTTATAGTGCAGCGGGGATGGATAAAGAAATAATGGAACGCCATAAATTAAAGGCAACATCATACCGCCTGTTAGACCAAGTGAGTGGAAAACGGGTAGGGCGCTAAAGACTTTATCGCTAGCACGAGAAAACTTTATGCGAGCGCCAACTTGTGAAATGTTTGCTAGAATATTGGCATGAGAAAGTACAACCCCTTTAGGCAGGCCTTCTGAACCAGATGTAAACAAAATAACGGCAGGGTCTTCTGGATTACTTATTTGCATTGGTTTTTTTGAAGTTAGTGCGCCGATGATTTTATCAAAAATACTAATTGTTTCGCGTACGTCTTCAAGCCAGATAAAATTTAACCCAGCAGCCTCCATGGTTTTGACAAGCTCATGGAGATCGCCTTTTTCAATGAAAGCATGTGATGATAGGACAGTCTTAACGTTGGCAGTTTTGCAAGCTGAAACAACAATAGATGGGCCAGCGCTGTAGTTTAACATTGCGGGTATACAAGCCAAAGATTGAAGCGCAAGCAGGGTTACAACACCGCCTGCTGCATTTGGCAGTAAAAGACCAACCGCTTCGCCTTTGTGCATGTGCGGGCTAAATTTCCTTGCCAGAATTTTTGCGCCAATCAAGACTTTTTTATAAGTCAGGCTGCCACCTGTTGCATCCTCGAGTATAGGGGATGATGAACCGAATTTGCTTGCGGATTCTACAAATGTGCTAAAAAGCGTTTTGTCTGTAAATTCTGATTTAAATTCAACCATATTAATGTCTCCAAAATGAATATCACAATTGGAGGCTATGGTTTCAAGTAGAAAATTTTATTTACGGAATGCGTTATGCTCACGATCATATATTTGACCGTTTTCTTTTAAATCAGATGACACTAACGCCATTAAGCTATCAGCAATTTGCGAGGGGTGCGCAATATCCTCAGGCGCCTCTCCCGGCATTGCTTGCGCGCGCAATGCTGTGCGCATAGGACCAGGGTTTAGTATGTTGATGCGTAGTGGTGCTTTTTCTGACTCTGCTGCCCAAGTTTTTACCATTGCTTGAAGCGCGATTTGCGATGAAGAAAAGCCGCTCCAAAATGGTTTACATTTATCAGCTGCATTTGCTGTCATAAATACAGCCCTTGGATTATCTGCCGCACGTAAAAGTGGTGAGGTTGAACGGATTAAACGGTAGTTCGCGGTAACATTCAGGTTTATCACCTTATCAAAAGCTTTTGGTTCAAGGTGTTCAATCGGCGTTAAATCCCCAAGTGTGCCTGCATTTGAGACAAGAATATCAAGCTTACCCCAACGTTCATGGATTGAGGCGCCAAGACGGTCAATTGCGTCAAAATCTGTCAGGTCTAAGGGTACTAAGGTTGCAGAACCGCCTGCTGCTTGGATTTCATCATCGAGTTCTTCAAGTCCGCCAACTGTCCTTGCTATGGCGATTACGTGTGCGCCTTGTTTTGCAAGTGTTAAAGCACAATGGTAGCCAATGCCACGAGAGGCACCTGTTACAAGTGCAATTTTACCTTCCAAAGACTCCATGTTTAGCCATTTGCCTCTGATAATAATGAGAGGTTTGAGATATTATCACGGTCGTCATGGTCTGTGAGGGCTGTTGGGTATTCGCCAGAAAAGCATGCATCGCAATATTGTGGAGATTCATTATCACGGCTTGCTTCACCTGCAGCTCTATAAAGACCATCAAGAGAAATAAAGCCTAGTGAATCAACTTTGATGAAGTCTCGCATTTCTTCAATTGACATGCGTGAAGCTAAAAGTCTGTGTGTTTCTGGTGTATCAACCCCATAAAAGCAAGATGCTCTTGTTGGAGGGCTTGCAATGCGCATGTGTACAGATGCAGCACCTGCATCGCGTACCATTTGAACTATTTTTTGCGATGTAGTTCCGCGAACAATAGAATCGTCAACTAGAACAACACGCTTACCTTCGAGCATATGACGGTTAGCATTGTGCTTAAGTTTTACACCCATATGGCGAATTGAATCTGATGGTTGGATAAAGGTTCTGCCAACGTAGTGATTTCTAATAATGCCTAATTCGAACGGCAGGCCTGCACCTTGAGCGTACCCAATTGCAGCTGGAACGCCTGAGTCTGGAACGGGCACAACAATGTCTGCATCAGCGGGAGCTTCTTTTGCAAGTTCTACGCCGATCTGTTTTCGGATGTCATAAACACTGTTACCTTCTATCGTAGAGTCAGGACGAGCAAAGTAGACATATTCAAAAATGCAAAAACGTCGTTTAGCTTCTTCAAAAGGACGAAGGCTTCGTATGCCTCTATCTGTGATGATAACCAATTCACCTGGCTCAATATCACGAACGAAACGTGCGCCAATGATGTCCAGTGCGCAAGTTTCGGAAGCTAGAATATAAGAGCCATCTAAATCGCCCAAGACAAGAGGACGAACACCAAGCTTGTCACGGCAGCCGATAAGTTTTTTGTTTGTAAGACCAACAAATGAGAACGCACCTTCAAGGCGGCGGAGCGCTTCTTGTAAGCGATCAACGAACATTGTTTCCTTGCCCATAGCAATCAGGTGCAGAAGTGTTTCTGTATCTGAGGTAGATTGGAAAATTGCACCTGCGCGTTGGAGTTCAAGGCGTAAGGTCATTGCGTTGGTTATATTGCCGTTATGAGCTACTGCAAAACCACCGCCAGAAAACTCTGCAAAGAAGGGCTGCACATTGCGCATTTCATCGCCACCCGTAGTGGAATATCGCGTGTGCCCAATTGCGCGGTGACCTTGAAGCCTATCGATTACGCTTTTCTTTGTGAATGTATCACTGATAAGGCCCATGTGACGCTCTGCATGAAACTGTTGGCCATCAAAAGAGACTATGCCAGCGCCTTCTTGTCCACGGTGTTGTAATGCATGTAGTCCAAGTGTTGTTAGGGTCGCAGCATCTTCATTGTTGAAAATACCAAATACTCCACATTCTTCGCGGAGTTTATCATCATCTAGAAATGACATTTAGACCTCTTTCAAGGAGTTGCGAAGGGCAAGACTTAAGTGTCTTGTCCTTCCGGTTTTGCTTCACTGTCAATGCCAAGCTTATCAAGCACAAAACCACTTGGATCTTCTGGAATGGCATTGATTATGCTTTGGCCTACGGAATCAATCATTGGTTTAGATTTTGCATCTGTAACCCAAGTTGGAACTTGTTCTGAAATAAGAAACTCTGCAAAGAGCGTTACGACTGTGACTAAAAGAAACCCTCTGGCTGCACCAAATATAAACCCAAGAGTGCGATCAAGTGCGCCAATGCGGCTATCGACAATGAGATCTGCAATTTTTATTGTAATCAAACTTACCAATATTAAAGCAACAACAAAAATAATTGCGCCAGCTACAATGAGTGGAACGTCTTCGTTGCTGGTGAATGATGCGGTGTATTGCGCCAAGTATGGGGCAAGCGACTTATGGAAAAGAAAAGCCAATATCAGTGCAACAACCCAAGAGCCAATGGAAAGAACCTCTCTAGAGAAGCCACGAACCATAGCAAGCAAGCCTGAGACTAGCATTAGAAAAATCAAAATTATGTCCAGCAACTCAACTGACATGGTGGACTACCCCTATATTTATTCTATTTAGTGAACGATTAGCCCGATTTACAAAGTTTTTCTAGCCCTAAGAAGGTTTTTCCGTAGTTTGTTTCATAGAGGAGATTTTAACAGCCAATTCTGTCAATTCTTTGATGTGATTTACTGAGATGCCGCTTGCTTTTATATCTTCATCACTGGCTGATGACGCAGAAGCTTGGTGAAATCCTAATTTTCCAGCTTCTTTAAGGCGTTGATTGGCGTGGGCTACAGGTCTCGTGGAGCCAGATAAACTAACTTCTCCAAAGTGTACGCTGTCTGATGGCAGAGGGACACCACATAGTGAGGAGAGCAGGGCGGCGGCAACTGCTAAATCTGCGGCAGGTTCTAAGATTTTATAACCGCCAGCAACATTTAAATAGACGTCATATTGCCCAAGCTTTACGCCACAATGGGCTTCCAATACTGCTAATACCATGGAAAGTCTCGATGAATCCCAACCCACCACTGCTCGTCTTGGGGTGCCAAGTGATGATTGTGCTACGAGTGCTTGAATTTCTACTAAAACAGGGCGTCTGCCATCCATGCCTGCAAAGACTGCTGCACCAGGTGAGGTTTCGTTGCGTTCGCCAAGAAAAAGTTCAGATGGATTACGTACTTCGCGCAGGCCTTTATCTGACATTTCAAAGACGCCAATTTCATCAGTAGGGCCAAAGCGGTTTTTGACATTTCGTAGTATACGATAATGATGTCCGCCTTCGCCTTCAAAGTATAAGACTGCATCCACCATGTGCTCGACAACACGCGGGCCAGCGATTTGCCCATCTTTGGTAACGTGGCCAACGAGTACGACGCAGGTACCAGATTTTTTGGCATAACGAATCATTGCCTGAGCAGCGGAGCGCACCTGCGTAACGGTTCCAGGCGCTGAATCTGCTAAGTCTGTCCAAAGTGTTTGAATGGAATCTAAAATTAAAAGCGCAGGTGGTTCATCGTTTTCGAGCGTTGCAATGATGTTTTCAATGCTGGTTTCTGCTGCCAAACCCACATTGGGTTCAATCGCGTTTAATCTAAGTGCGCGCATACGAATTTGCGCAACCGCTTCCTCGCCAGAAACATAGACAACCTTATGGCCTTGTTTGGCGACTGCGGCTGAGGCTTGCATGAGGAGTGTAGACTTGCCGATGCCCGGATCTCCGCCCACTAAAAGTGCTGAACCCTTTACAAAGCCGCCACCTGTAACGCGGTCTAATTCTGGGATGCCAGAGACAATGCGAGGGGCTTGTTCTGATTCACCAGCCAGTGAAACCAATTGCACAGGCGTACCCTTGCGCATCTGCTTGCCCGGATTAGCGGCGATACCCGTGGTAGGATTATCCTCCACCAAAGAATTCCACTCGCCACAACCATCGCACTTGCCAGACCACTGCGCATAAGAACTGCCACAAGACTGGCAGACAAATTGAGTTTTAGATTTCGCCAAGTTGGAAGACTCACAAGAATTATTGTTCTTGTTATGTTCTTATTTTATTTTGTGGGCTTTGGCAAGAGATACAGGAAGGCTGAATTGATTGTCAAAAACGCAAGCGCCTTGAAGCGCTTGCTTGAAATATTAGGGCTTTTACTTTGAACCTAGAAACCTTTGTCGATAAGCTGTTTTATTTGCTCAGTGCTTGTGCCTGCTACGACACGACCAACTTCTTTGCCATCTTTAAACATGATGAGGGTTGAGCGGCGAGGGACGTTGTATTTGCCTATCAGTGGGCTGGTTCTGTTTTCATCCCAATCAACTGCTAATAACGTCATGCTGTTATAAGGTTCGCCTTGTGCGCGAAGTGCGTTGATGACGCGTTTTTGGCGATCACAAGTTGAACACCATTTTGCATGGACACCCATTAGAAATGTTTTGCCATTTGCTAGGTATTTGTCGAATGTGTCATGCGTATAAGGCACAGTCTTTGCCATGCCAATCGTAGGGATAGCAGTGACTACCATTGCCATAGCTGTTGTTGTTAAAAACTTTCTTCGGGTTATATCCATGATCTTCTCCTTTGATGATCTGAAGTTTGAATTCTAATATGTTATTGATAAGTCCTGAAACCAGTAGGGTAGATTTTCAATTGCCCAGCGCTCGACAGTGTAGTGAAGCCCTAACAAAAGAAACACGCCAACGAAAATGAGTAAGCCGCCCATGATGGGTCTTGCCATTTGAGATAGCGACTGCATTCTTTCGCGGTTTCGCATGAGTGCTTCACGCGATAGAGCGCCCAGCGCTAGAATAATCGTGCTAACACCCAATGCAAATGCTAGCATGATAAAGCTTGCCCAAAGCAGGTCATTTCCTGATGAGGCAAGAGCGATAGCACCACCTAGTGTTGGTCCTATACAGGGTGTCCAGACAGCGCCTAAAAGTACGCCAGTCAAAAACTGACCGTTCAAGCCTTGTGGGTCATAGCTTGCTGTTTTCATTTGTAGGTTGCTGCTTGCTGATGTGGCTGCAAGGGCAAAGCGTTGACCAAGGGCTGGAAGCAATAAGACAAGACCAAAAGCAATCATCATAAAACTTGCAATGCGTGAAATGACGATATCATCAATGCCAAGTGCGGGCCCCAGAGAAGCTATAAACATGCCGACCGTTACAAAGGTCACGCAAAGCCCAGCACACAAATATAATGTACCAAGTCGATGGGTATTTAATGCGGTGATTAATATTACAGGCAAAACCGGCAGAACGCATGGGTTCAGCAGTGTTAGCAATCCAGCAATATATCCAAATACAATATCCATTAATCCATGCGCTTATTGAAGGTGTTTTAAAAATATAATTCTTAATAATGACTTTGTTTCATATTCTTAGTGACATTGTCACACAAGTGATCTGACGCTTGGTAACATATTGGTGATTTGAGGCCGCAAGACCGTCATCCTAGGGCTTTTCCTTAGGGTGACGGGCTAATTGAGTTTTATCTCAAAATATAAGTCAGAGTAAGTTTTGATGTATTGATGATTTATTTGAAATTTCACCTACCCCAAATATTCGCGCACATATCGACCACCCAAACTCGTCAGCAATTCATAGCCAATTGTGCCGCATGCTCGAGCTGCGTCGTCTACTGATATGTTTTTGCCGAAGAGTTCTACCCATTTTGCTTCTTCTAAAACCTGATCTGGTACGTCGGTTACGTCAACCGTGATTAAATCCATTGAGACGCGGCCTAGAATTGGGGCTAGATGCCCTTCTAGCCAGACTTTTGCACCTTCTGGATTTGCGCTCCGCAAGGGGACGCCTATGCCTGATAAAGCGCGATGGAAACCATCAGCGTAGCCGCCTGATATGGTGGCGATTTTTGTGGGGCGGGTAAGTTCTGCTTCTGCACCATAGCCTACTTTTTCACCTGCCTTTGCATGGCGAATTTGTAGGATGCGTGATTGTGCGGTGACAACCGGTTGCATTGGATTGGCAACATCGTTCAAAGCCTCACCACCATAAAGGGCGACACCTGGTCTTGTTAGATCGTAGTGAAAATCTGAGCGTGATAAAGTTGCCGCACTGTTGGAAAATGAATGTTCTAACTCTTTGAAATGCTCAGCTACTTTTTCAAAATTTTCATGCTGTAGTTTATTGTGTTCGTGAGCTGGGTCATCGGCGCATGCTAGATGAGACATGAGAACATTTGCGTTTAAACGTGAAAGCATAGATTGGTTTGCGCTCAGTTGAACCGCTTCTTCGACGTCCATTCCTAAACGGTTCATGCCTGTGTCCACATGCAATGCACAAGAACCGCCATTGCCACGAGTTGCCCAAAGCGCAATTTGATCTAAATTGCCCAAAACAGGGGAGAGGGTGTTTTCATTTATCACTTCTATCGTATCTGCAAAAATACCGTTGAGGATAAATATTCTTGCATCAGGCGAAACCGCTCTGACCCGTTCACCTTCTTCAGCCATGGCAACGAAGAAAGTTTTACACCCTGCCTTAGTAAGAGCCGATGCAACAGGCTCAATGCCAAGGCCATATGCATTTGCTTTAATGACAGCAGAGCATTCAGCTTTGCCAGATTGTTTCTTAAGCAATTGCCAGTTGGCAACAAGTGCGTTTAAGTCGATGGTTAAGCGAGGGGCTGTGGACATGTCGGTACTCTAAACTTTATTTTTATTCCATGCGCTCTGGCAAGTAGTCTTCTTCTGCAATGTCAGAGAATCTGGTGAACTCGCCTTGGAAGCCTAGTTGGGCTGTGCCTGTTGGGCCGTGGCGTTGTTTGGCGATGATGACTTCTGCACGGCCTCTAGCTTTATCATATTTTTCTTTCCATTTCATCCAATCTTCTGTGCCCTCGTCTGGTTCTCCGTTTTGTAGGTAGTATTCTTCGCGGTACACAAAAAGCACGACGTCTGCATCTTGTTCGATTGAACCTGATTCACGAAGATCAGAGAGTTGTGGGCGTTTGTCGTCGCGGTTTTCTACTTGGCGTGAAAGCTGGGAGAGGGCAATAATAGGTGTGCCTAATTCTTTTGCCAAGGCTTTTAGGCCTGTTGTGATTTCTGTTACTTCTTGCACACGGTTGCCTGCGTGTTTGCCTGAGCCTTGCATCAGTTGGATATAGTCGATGATAAGAACGTCTAATCCTTTTTGGCGTTTTAAGCGTCTTGCGCGTGCTGCTAATTGTGCAATTGAAATGCCCCCTGTTTCATCAATGTATAAAGGGGTTTTTGAAAGCTCATTTGCACAAATTGTAAGCTTTGAAAAGTCAGCCTCAGTAATTTCACCACGTCTGATTTTGCTTGAGGACACTTCGGCTTGTTCAGAAATAATACGAGTTGCAAGTTGCTCTGATGACATCTCTAGTGAGAAGAAACCTACAACGCCACCTTCTAGTGCTGAAAGAGAGCCGTCTGCTTCGACATCGCTTTTATAGTTGTTTGCAATGTTAAAGGCGATGTTGGTTGCAAGGGATGTTTTACCCATGCCTGGACGACCTGCAAGCACAATTAAATCTGAAGGTTGCAAGCCACCCATGCGAGCATCTAATGCGCCAATGTCTGTTGCAACGCCTGATAATCCGCCGTCTCGTTGGTAGGCTGCTGCTGCCATATCAAGAGCTATGTTCATGGCGTTGTTAAAGGTATTAAAGCCTGCGTCGCTACCGCCTTTTTCTGCGAGATCAAAAAGCCTTCGCTCAGCATCTTCAATTTGGTCTGAAGGCGAGGTCTCAATCGGTGCGTCATAGGCAATGTTTACCATGTCTTCGCCAATGGTGATGAGGTTTCGACGCGTAGCAAGATCATAGATTGAGCGGCCGTAATCTTCTGCATTGATGATGGTTGTGGCTTCTGCTGCAAGACGTGCCAGATATTGCGCAATCGTCATGTCGCCAACTTTTTCGTCTTGCGGTAAAAAGGTTTTGATGGTGACAGGGTTGGCGGTTTTATTGGCGCGGATCATCTCTTCTGCTACGCGGAAAACCTCACCATGCAATGCTTCATTGAAATGATCGTGTTTAAGAAAATCAGAAACACGGTAGTATGCATCATTATTCACAAGAATAGCGCCGAGCAAAGCCTGTTCAACTTCAATGTTGTGTGGGGCAGTGCGGTAGCTTGCTTCTTGTTCGTTGCCTATTCTTGGTATCGCATCTGTCATCGTAATGTCCCTAACAGCCCCTAAATCGTACATTCTGTTTTGACTCTGAATGATGGTGAGTACAAATGGAAAATTACAATTTCATTGAATTGTTTTTCTTGTTACCGTTGTCCTCATTATTCACAAGGGAGTAAATTTATTTTTTAGATAATTGTCTCAATATAACCGATTCTTGATAGAGATTCAGCATCCCATAAAAAAAGGCGCGAAGATTGCTCTCGCGCCTTTTGATTCTAAATTGTGAGCTAAGATTATGCTTTATCTTCTTCAGAAACTTCTTCAGCGGTCTCTTCGCTAGCTGCTTCTGCATCGTCTTCATTTTCAAAAACTTCTGATAGATCAACATCATCGCCTTCGTAATCAACAGCTTCATGCTCAAACTGCTCATCGCGACCTGTAAGATCCTCACCAGATGCTTGGCGTTCAGCTTCATCTTCAGAACGTGCAACGTTCACTGAGATGCTTGCGTCTACTTCAGGGTGAAGGATAATTGAAAGTTCGTGCAGGCCAATTACTTTGATTGGCGTTGGCATGTTGACCTGGTTGCGAGATACTTTGAAGCCGTTTTCTTCGAGTGCAGCACTTACGTCGCGTGTTGATACAGAACCGTATAGCTGACCGGTTTGACCAGCAGAACGGATAAGGACGTATGTGTTGCCGTTCAGGTTTGCTTTGATTTTTTCTGCGTCTGCCTTACGTTCGTCATTGCGCTTTTCAAGGTCAGCACGTTGTGATTCAAATACTTCGCGGTTTGCAGTATTTGCGCGAAGTGCCTTACCTTGTGGTAGAAGGAAGTTACGAGCATAACCAGTCTTTACAGTAACTTCGTCACCCATTTGGCCTAGTTTGGCGATGCGCTCTAGTAGAATAACTTGCATTTTTAATTTTCCTTTCAAGAAAAGTTTATTCCGCGTTTGGCGGAGAATTTGTTGATTGATTAGATTGGCTAAAAATTCTCAGTGCTCCACTGAGAGAGAACAGATAGATTACTGGGTATAGAAAAAAGACTGCAGCGTAACTTGCAAATAAAACAACGATGCCAAAGCCATTTTCGCGTGATCGCAAGTGCGAATTTGCAAGTCCTAGTAGTGCAAATGCTTTAACAAAAATACCTGCAACTATGAGTGCAGCAAATTGTAAGATGCCGCTTGTAATGAATGATAAAGCTAACGCTGCAAAAGCGATTAAGATTGCCATCTTTGGTAAGTTTGCTTGAGCAGGTATATCATCCTTTGGGCGTGGCATCATCTTTGACGCACGGCAAACAATAGTTGCTAGATATAAGTTGATGATATGTATGATCAACCAGACGCCAGCAAAAAAGAAAGGTAGAATTTTAAAAACATTATTTATTAATGCTTGTCTTTCTTGTTCGGAGAGCTCTTTTGGAGGAGGGGTAGCTTTTAATGCTTCTTGAATTGCATCGGCTAAAATTGGCGCTAATCTTTCTGGATTATAGCCTGAAATAAAGCCTAGGATTACAAGTCCAACCGAAAGCAAAATACAAAGATTGAAAAACAGGTTTTGTAATGGATACCACTCAACGCTATTATCTGAGGCGTCTGAATGCTGTGCTAAGTTAGCCTGATGTGCGATGATGGAAGCGGGTATTGTAAATGCTAAGCCAAGGCCAACGGCGACTTGTGGGTTAATAGCCGTTGCTGCTACCATAATTGCTAATATAGATGAGCCCACGCCAACCGATGTGCCTTGTGATAAGGTTGCAACGTAAATTGGGAAAGCTGCAAGAAGCATAATTGGAAATGCACCAGAGCTGACGTTAAATGATGCCATGACGCAAAGTGCAGACGCAAGGCCTGCAAAAATAGATATGATGATCGCCTTCAAGCTCATGTCGCTGTCCTGTTTATTGGCTTTGCGCCTAACAGTTAGAGGCTTTATTACCCCAACTTGGTTTCATATTTAAAGTGCCTACTCCGCAGGCAGGAAGCTTGGGAAGGTAAACTCCATCCCAAGCAGTGTTTTATTTAGCCAATCACATATGGCAATAGACCAAGGAAACGTGAGCGCTTAATTGCTTGCGCAAGTTCGCGCTGTTTCTTTTGGCTTACTGATGTGATGCGTGATGGAACGATTTTACCGCGCTCTGAAATATAGCGTTGTAAAAGCTTTGTATCTTTGTAATCAATCTTTGGAGCATTTGCGCCAGTGAATGGGCAAGATTTCTTACGACGATTGAATGGACGACGGCCGCCTGATTGTGATGCGATAGCCATGATTATTCTCCTTCGCTTGCAGGTTTTGCGTCTGCTGCTGGAGCAGGTGCGTCACGACGTGGACGATCGTCGCGGTCACCGCCACGGCGAGGACGATCATCGCGATCTGATTTTTTCATCATTGCTGATGGGCCTTCTTCATGTTCTTCAACACGGATGGTCATAATGCGTAGAATGTCTTCATTGATACGCATTTGACGTTCCATCTCAGCCATTGCTGCTGCTGGCGCGTCTACGTTCATGTGAATGTAATGACATTTGCGGTTTTTCTGAATGCGGTAAGCTGCGGTGCGAAGACCCCAGTTTTCTACTTTACTTACAGAGCCGCCATTTTCTTCCAGAACAGTTTTATACTGATCTGCAAGCGCTTCTGCCTGTTGGCTAGAAATATCTTGGCGAGCCAAGAAAGTGTGTTCATATAGTGCCATTAAAATTGGCCTTTCCATTTTATGTTTGGAGCATATTCTTTTTCGAAAACCGCAAAAGCACTTTTCAGGAATAAGCTGCCTGTTCGATCAAACCAATCACGCAAAGCCTTCACGCCGCCTTTTCGTAGGCTAGAATAGCCAGTAGGAAAGGCATTTTGACGGTCGAGAGCGGAGACACGGAAGGACGGGAAATCTTCACTTCCCTCTTATGTATTTAGTAAAAAAGACATAAGCCATCGTTCAGCCACCAGCAATTCGGTCTGAATGAGTGGTTTATAGCTGAAAAGATATAGAATGCAAGAGGTGTAACGGTGTTTGATCGTCCTTGTTTGTTTTTTTTGGAGCACTATAAATTCATGATTATGTTAAATTAAAATTTTGGGGCTGTCCCAGATAACTACGATAAATATTGTTTAACCCATTGGTTCA
>CAZCUN010000033.1:0-39036 GCA_964502215.1 uncultured Rhizobiaceae bacterium
TCGGGTAAGTTCCGACCTGCACGAATGGCGTAACGACTTCCCCGCTGTCTCCAACGTAGACTCAGCGAAATTGAATTCCCCGTGAAGATGCGGGGTTCCCGCGGTCAGACGGAAAGACCCCGTGCACCTTTACTACAGCTTCAGACTGGCATCAGGCACATCACGTGCAGGATAGGCGGTAGGCTTTGAACCCGGGACGCCAGTTCCGGGGGAGCCTCCCTTGAGATACCGCCCTTGATCTGCTTGATGTCTAACCGCGGACCGTTATCCGGTTCCGGGACCCTCTGTGGCGGGTAGTTTGACTGGGGCGGTCGCCTCCCAAATGATAACGGAGGCGTGCGAAGGTTGGCTCAGAGCGGTCGGAAATCGCTCGTCGAGTACAATGGCACAAGCCAGCCTGACTGCGAGACTGACAAGTCGAGCAGAGACGAAAGTCGGCCATAGTGATCCGGTGGTCCCGCGTGGAAGGGCCATCGCTCAACGGATAAAAGGTACGCCGGGGATAACAGGCTGATGATGCCCAAGAGTCCATATCGACGGCATTGTTTGGCACCTCGATGTCGGCTCATCGCATCCTGGGGCTGGAGCAGGTCCCAAGGGTTTGGCTGTTCGCCAATTAAAGCGGTACGTGAGCTGGGTTCAGAACGTCGCGAGACAGTTCGGTCCCTATCTGCCGTGGGTGTAGGAATATTGACAGGATCTGTCCCTAGTACGAGAGGACCGGGATGGACATATCAATGGTGGATCTGTTGTCGCGCCAGCGGCATAGCAGAGTAGCTAAATATGGAAGGGATAACCGCTGAAGGCATCTAAGCGGGAAACCCACCTGGAAACTAGTATTCCCTGAGAATCGTCGAAGACTACGACGTTGATAGGCTGGGTGTGGAAGCACGGTAACGTGTGAAGCTTACCAGTACTAATAATTCGATAGGCTTGATCATTCTCATTACTCATATTTATCAAGCTCACTTCGTATAACGAAGTGAACAGCAAATTGACGTTTCGCTTAGCGAACACGTTGGATTGCGAAATCACAAAACAGTTTATTGTCTCCCGTTGATTGCAAGCAATCAACTGGCGACGCTTACGTCAATTTGCTAATGCAAATTCGACTTGACCAGTTTCATAACACATGCAATTCGCCGACCTGGTGGTTATTGCGAGGTTTCTGCACCCGATCCCATTCCGAACTCGGCCGTGAAACGCCTCTGCGCCGATGGTACTTTGTCTTAAGGCACGGGAGAGTAGGTCGTTGCCAGGTCTGCAAATTGCATGTGTTTCATGAGTTTCTTCTTTTGATGTAATATTTAATTAAAGGCCGCTTGCCAAAACATGCGTATTGGCTAGCGGCTTTTTTGTTGGTATATTTTACTAACATGTCGTGATACAATTTACCGGTGTATCACTTTTGGCGCGGGATGGAGCAGCCCGGTAGCTCGTCAGGCTCATAACCTGAAGGTCGTAGGTTCAAATCCTACTCCCGCAACCAAAACTATACCGCTTGATATTTATCGAGCGGTTTTTCGTTTCTATAATCTGATATATTATATCACTATACCTTTTTGCGAATTGGCTTTTTCAATGAAAAACTCTTCCTATACATTCACACACGCGATTTGCCGTTTACCTTCAAAAAGTTTGGTAGATGGACTAAGGGCGGTAGATGTAGGGCAGCCAAATTATCAGCAATTTATACGGGATCATGCAGATTATATGGCTGCATTAGAAACTGCTGGAGCAAAATTAGTGGTGTTAGATCGACTTGAAGAGTTCCCAGATTCTGTTTTTATCGAGGATGTTGCTTTATGTCTGCCAAAATGTGCAATTATTATGCGTCCAGGGGCACCTACTAGGCTTGGCGAAGCTCAGCATATAGAAACTGTATTATCAGAATTATACTCACACGTATTTTACATAAATGGCCCTGGTTATATTGAAGCAGGAGATATTTTGACAACTGGTACTGAAATATTGGTTGGCTTATCAGCTCGTACAAATAAGGCAGGTGCAGATGAATTGTCGTCTATAGTCAGCCCATTTGGCTATAAGGTTAGAGTTGTGGAAACACCTGAAGATATTTTGCATTTTAAAACTGATTGCTCACTTTTAGATGAGAAAACTATATTAACAACAAAGAGATTGGCAGCTTCGGGTTGTTTTGAAAATTATGATCTAGTTTTTGTCGAAGAAGGGGAGGAAGCTTGCGCAAATGCGATTAGATATAATGATTGTGTTATTATGCCTAGTGATTTCCCTAAAACGACTGAAAAACTACGATCAAAAGGGTATTCTGTAAAAACCATAGCAAATAATGAAGCAGCAAAACTGGATGGCGGCATGTCGTGCTTGTCGTTACGGTTTACGCCATCATAAATATGTAGAGATTTTATATCTATTAAACCGATATTAATTACTTACGTTTACGTTATACGTGTTAGCAATGTATACTGGACTGGCTTTTATGCGATTACGGGAAATCATGACAATTGTTTTTTGTATATCTGCAATTGCGCCATTGGCTATTTTTTGGTTGTGGCCGCATTCGCAAGCTCTAAACAATGAATTAAATGATGTTAGAGAACGTCATCTCGTTATTGCAAAGAGTTTATCAGGTGCATTAGATCGTTACTATGTCGATTTGTCGACAACTTTTGAATTTTTAGTGCAAGATATATCTGCGCATGAAAATTCTGGAAGAATTGTTAAACTTTTTGAAAATCTACATATTAACCATTTTTGTATCGCAAATAACACTACAGGTAAGATTTTAAAATCGGTTCAGACTGATGGTCCAAAATGTCCAGATTTTGTTCCTGAAAAACGCTTCAAATGGATGCAAGAGCAGATAAAAGATAAGCCTGCAGAGGTTGTCGTTACGGGTGTAATGCCTACCAACTATAATAGTAATGTAATTTATACTTTGTATAATCAATACAATAAACTGTTCATTGGTGCATTCTCAACAAAATATTTCAAGGAGTTGGGCGGGCAAGTAGCATTTGGTAAAAAAGGACATGCTGTAATTGTTGATCAAACAGGTAAAGCTCTTTCTCATCCTAGACAAGATTGGGAAGATAACCGTCAAGATATGAGCAAATTAGATGTTGTTCAAAAAATGTTGCGGGGAGAAACAGGTGTCACTACTTTTTATTCGCCTGCTTTGCAAGAAGATATGATTGCCGGTTATGCTCAAACTAAAAATGGGTGGGGTGTTATGGTTCCTCAACCTATATCTGAACTGCGAAATAAAGCTTCTGATATTAAAAATACTGCTTTAACTGTTATGGCGATTGGTTTTCTTATTGCTGCGATTTTGGCTTATTTTGCCTCAAAGGTTTTAACGCATCCAATTGAACAAATGGTTCTGTCAATGCGTCGCATTGGGAATGGTGAGCTTTGGGCGCATGAAAAAATGACTGAAGGGCGTTTTCAACCAAAAGAATTTTCAGATGCACGTGATAGTATTAAAAGTATGGCAAAAAAGTTGCAGGAAAATATCGATACAATTTCTCGCCATGCTTATTTAGACGGTGTAACTGGATTACCTAACCGAGAGTGTTTTCGTGTTCTTGCACAAGAAGAGATCGACAAACTTTCGATAAGTGGTAACTCTGGCGCATTACTGTTTTTAGACCTTGATGGATTTAAACAGGTTAACGATGTTTATGGCCACAGAGCTGGGGACGATCTTTTGTTAGCCTTTTCACAAAAACTACATGAATATTGCGGTATCTTCATGAAGCGATATGCGCGTGGAGTTGATAATGCCCTAACAGTTCTACCTGCAAGATTGGGTGGAGATGAATTTGTTGTTTTCTTGGGTAATATTTCAGGCCCTGAAACAACATCAGAGTTTTCTTCTCTTTTATTTAGCAAGGTGTTTGGACAGTTTAATCTTCATAATGGAGTTAAGCTTGATATTTCAGGTAGTGTTGGAGGGGCAATTTTCCCAACACAAGCTGGTGACTTCGATGAACTTCTACGCCTTGCAGATATCGCGATGTATGAAGCAAAGAACTCAGGTAAAGGGCGTTATTGTTTGCATAAAGATGTGAATGATTATTTTGAAAATATATCTGTTAGTAATAAGTTTGAAAACTCATAATTGTTTTGTTTCTGGTCTTATAATTATTATTAAAATTTGAGAGCTTGTTTATTTTCTGTTACTGATAAACAAGCATCATCAACGTTTTTAGGGGAAATACTAGGATGAAGGAATCTAAAATTCCTAGACCTGAATCTACTCTACAAATAGATGAGGCTGAAGCTAAGTCGCTCGCTGACTTATTGTTACAATCAGATTTATTAGCTGGTATGGCACGTGCAGATGGCAAGGTGTTGGATGTCGAGAACACTGTGGCAGCGACATACTTTGAGCAACAAAACTCAGAAAAATCAGAATTAGTAAAACAGCATTATGATTATGTTCTTCAAGAAGAAGTCACAGATGCGCGGTTGAGTACTGTAATGAGTTTTATGAATAAACTTACAATAGATGAAAAATATAAATTACTTCGGTGTTTATCTGCGGTTGCTATTTGTGATGGCGAGCTTGACGAGCGTGAATTGGCTTTAATTAAACAGTTTGCAAAAGCAATGGATATTGATCCAAACAAAATATAATGATCGACTTATTCTTGACGCGAATTAACAAGAAAAATGACTCAAAGCGAGACTTTTACAGTTTCATGATTTATGACATCAGCAAGATTATCATGGAGTCATAAAATGGCTAGAGACCTCATCATTGCCCCTTCCGTTCTTGCATCTGACTTTTCTAAGCTTGGAGATGAGGTTGAAGATGTTGTTGAGGCCGGTGCTGACTGGATACATTTGGATGTGATGGATGGGCATTTCGTACCTAATATTACGTTTGGCGCTCCAGTTATAAAATCCATTCGCAATCGCACAGATAAGGTTTTTGACTGCCATTTGATGATTGAGCCAGTAGATTTATATTTGGCTGAGTTTAAAGATGCTGGCTGTGATATTTTAACGGTTCATGCAGAAGCCACAAAACATTTAGATCGCTCATTGCAAGCAGTGCGTGATCTTGGTGTTAAAGCAGGGGTGGCACTGAACCCGCATACGCCTGTCAGTGTGATTGAGCATGTGCTCGATAGATTAGATTTAGTTTGCTTAATGTCTGTAAACCCAGGCTTTGGTGGGCAGAAATTCATCCATGAAGTTGTTGAAAAAACTGCACGCGTTAAAGCACTGATTGGCAACCGCCCGATTGATATTGAAATTGACGGCGGTGTTGACCCAACAACCGCACCGCTTGTTGCAGCAGCAGGCGCCAATGTGCTTGTTGCAGGCTCTGCTGTATTTAAAGGCGAAGGCGTTGAAGGATATCGCGCTAATATTGAGGCAATACGGAACTCAGTTTCGGTGAGTTGTTAAACAGAGTTTCTACTTCCCCTTCCAAACTGGGTCACGTTTTTCTGCAAAGGCTTTTGCGCCTTCTAGCTGGTCTTCGGAACTATAGAGTTTTTCTACCGTTGCTAATTGGCTTTGGGTAATTCTATTAAGCGCGTCTTGGAATTTACTGTCTTCTGCATCACGGACAACTTCTTTGATTGCAGCGTTAACTAGAGGCGGGCCACTTGCGATTAGCTTTGCCATTTCCCAAGCCTTCTCCATCAGCTCGTCTGCCTTATGAATTTGGTTTACAAAACCCCAGCGGTGTGCTTCTTCTGCATCAAGCCAGCGGCCAGTAAACAGCATTTCCATGGCGATGTGATAAGGAATACGTTTTGGCAATTTGATTGAGGCTGCATCTGCAACCGTGCCAGATCTGATCTCAGGAAGGGCGAAGCTTGCGTGTTCTGCGGCTAGAATAATATCGCAAGACAAAGCAATTTCTAAGCCGCCACCACAGCAGATACCGTTCACTGCACAGATCACAGGTTTGTTTAGATGCGGTAATTCCTGTAGGCCACCAAAACCGCCAACACCATAATTGCCATCAACAGCATCGCCGTCAGCTGCTGCTTTTAAATCCCAACCTGGGCAGAAGAATTTCTCACCTTCGCCTGTATAAATTGCGACGCGCATTTCGGGGTCATCACGAAAGTCGCGAAAGATATCTCCAAGGATGCGACTGGTTTGAAGATCAACTGCATTTGCTTTTGGGCGGTTAAGTTTTACTTCAAGGATGCCGCCTTCTTTGCGTGTTTCTACAGGTCCAGTCATTGGGTTTTCTCCAGTTTTATGAGAGCATCCACCGCAATGGCTTTGTCTTCCAGTGCCATAAGTGGATTGATATCAAGTTCAATTAAGTTAGGTGAGTTTAAGCAAAAACCTTGTACGGCTTCAATAGCGTCCAGTAAGGAGTTCATATTTGCGGATGGTTTGCCTCTGTAGCCTGAAAGTAATTTAGAGAGTTTAAGATTGCTAATAGCTTTTGCAATGTCGTCTCGGGATACAGGAATAATGAGCGAAGCGGTATCTTCAAGCAATTCGGTCATCACGCCACCAGAGCCAATCGTCAAAAGCATTAAGCCTGTCGCATCGCGTGTAATGCCGATTAGGACTTCGGCAACAGGATTTGCGACCATTTCTTCAACTAAAAAGCCTGTTACGCCTTGCATGATGTTGGCTGTTTTATGAACTTCTGTGGGGGTTTGTAAATTCAAAACCACCGCGCCCGCTTCACTCTTGTGTGCAATGCCTAGACCTTTGAGCACAACGGGGAAGTTTAAACTTTCAGACTTTGCTGCAATTTCATTTGCTGACTGTGCTGTTTTGGATTGTGGAAATTTTAAACCATACTGCGCAAGCATGTTCTTTGACTGCGCTTCATCGAGCACTTCAAAATTTTCGTTTTGTGAAACAGATAACATGACAGGTGCAGCGTCTTGCTTGATGATTTCGCCAGACATGATTGCGGCATCAATTGCAAGGATCATTTCTTCCATGCCATGCATGGGCACAATACCATGGGCAAGTAGATCATCACTTAAAGCTTCTGATAGGTTTTCAGGCAGGGTTGCTAGCATTGCAACATTTGAATTGGTATCTGCCTTAGCGTTTTTCAGAGCAGCAAGGGCAGAGTCCCACGCTGATGCATCGCATCTGTCTTCTGGTGGGATGTCCATGATTAGGATGTTAAGATCAAAACTATCTTCAAAGACGGTAGAATAAACGCCAGCCATTTTTGCCTCATCGCCCCAAATGAACGTGTGATAATCAAGCGGATTAGCAACTGTTACAATAGGGCCAAGGATGTTTTTCAAGCTGTTTGTTTGCTTTGTGCTGATATCGCGAAAATTAATTTTCGTTCCTTCCGCCATATCGGAAACTAATCCAGCCTCTCCACCAGAACATGACATGGATGCTATCGCATTCCCCTCAAGTCTACCGCAGACATGAAGTAATTTCAGCGTTTCTAAAAAGACTGCGATTGAATCAACTTCAACAATGCCCAGTCTCTTCATTAATGCAGAAGACGCTGCCGAACCGCCTGCAAGAGAAGCGGTATGGGTTAGGGTTGCTAGTTTAGATTTTTCTGATTTGCCTGTTTTGATAGCAACAATGGGCTTGCCAAGTTTACGCGCTTTGGCTGTCATGGCTTCAAGTTTGCGGATGTCTCCAAAGCCCTCAATGTAAAGCCCGATGGCTGTCACGCGTTCATCATCTAAGAGGTGGGAAGCAATGTCGCTTAATTCAGTTTGTGCTTGGTTTCCTGCCGCAACCGTATAGGCGATTGGTAGACCACGTTTTTGCATGGTCATGTTGATGAGGACGTTTGAGGATTGTCCGATCAGTGCCACACCTTTTTCGCAAAGTCTTCCGCCATGTTGATCAGGCCATAGGGTGACGTTGTCTAAATAATTTAAAAGCCCATAACAATTTGGCCCTAGGATTGGCATGTCTCCAGCTGCTTTGATCAACTGTGATTGTAGGTCTGCGCCGCCTGTACCCTCAGCCTCACTTTCCGAAAAGCCTGATGCAAAACACGTAGCGCCCCCTGAACCCATATTTGAAAGGGTGCGAATAACTTCGATGGAAAGCTCGCGGTTTACACCGACAAAGCTTGCGTCAGGTGGGGAGGGCAATTCAGAAATATCAGAAAAACATTTAATGCCGCATATGTTTTTGCGCTTTGGATGGACTGGCCAAATCTCACCTGCATAGCCAGATTTTTGGAGTTGCACGATGACATTTTCAGCCCAAGCACCACCAAACAGTGCGATTGATTTAGGATTGAGGAGGCGGGAAAGGTCAGGGTTCATTTTAATGTCTTCAACTCCGCTTTGTATTCTTTTACAGCGTCCTTGCCCTTTGGGGTCATTGCATAAATTCCGCGCTCAACCCGTTCAAACCATCCGTAATGATCATCAGACAAAATTGGTCGCGCACGTACGACCTTGGTTGCCGCAGCAATATCGGATGCTTTAGTCGCGCCATGTTTTTTAAGATGCGCAAGACAGCGCAGCGCATCCTGTCTGTATGAGGTTATCAGTTTGACTTTAGTTGATCCGCCTTCATTTGGGTCACCAACACGGTGGGCAAACTCTTTTAGCATTCGGTCTTGGCGCTTCTTGGATTTGCGCGGTGTATAATGCGTTGGGTCAAGATGAATGTCCGCCTTATCGCAAGCATGGTTCACCGTGATGATGCCAAGTCCCAGACGGCGACAAAGTGTTCGATTAGCAACAAAGGCTTTCCACCCAGCGCGACCTTTCCATTCTGGGATCGCAACATAAACAAGATCAGTAATCTTGAGCCGCTCAATAGCTTGATGGATAAGCGTGAGCGAAAAACCTGTTTTCATTTCAACTATGACAGGCGGCTCTTCTCCTCGCATTGCCATAATATCGGCTGACCCCACTTCAGCCTTTACCTCATAGCCTTGGCTTTCAAGAAGTTGCTTGATGGGAGGGTAGAGGTCAGTTTCTTTCATTTGTTTCCTCACCCTGAGCCTGTCGAAGGGTATTGATGATATTTTCTTTGTCCTTCGACAAGCTCAGGATGAGGAAACAAACCATCACCCCTAAGCCCCTAAAGGTCTCAGCAAAGCACGCGAAATAATATGGCGTTGAATTTCGGATGTCCCCTCCCAGATGCGTTCAATTCTTGCGTCTCGCCAAATACGCTCCAATGGAAGCTCATCCATCACGCCCATGCCGCCATGAATTTGAATGGCTTCATCTGCAACAAAGGCCAGCATTTCAGACGCTTTGAGTTTTGCCATTGCCATGTCTGTATCAGTGCAAGTGCCTTGGTCGTATTTCCAGCCTGCTTCCCAAGTTAAAAGTTCTGCTGCTTTCATTTCCATTGCCATGTCGGCAAGCTTAAACGAGACGCCTTGGAATTTGCCAATTTTTTGACCAAATTGTTCGCGCTCCGCAGAAAATTCTACTGCATGTTTGAAGGCTCGTTCTGCGCGCCCCAAGCAAGTGGAAGCAACCTGAAGTCTTGTTGCACCCAGCCAGTCATTGGCAACTTCAAAGCCTTTGTGCAATTCACCCAACATGTTGCGTGAAGGAATGCGGCAATCGTCAAACTCTAAAATTGAATTTGTGTAACCACGGTGTGAGACGTTGTTATAACCATCACGAACCGTGTAGCCTTTTGTGCCTTTATCAACGAAGAAAGATGTAATCAGTTTCTTCTTGCCGCGTGGGGTTTCTTCTTCACCTGTTGCTACATAAACAATTGTGAAGTCTGCAATGTCTGCATGAGAGATGAAGTGTTTTGTGCCGTTTAATATCCAGTCAGAATTTTCCTCTGTACCATCTTGTTTAGCAGTTGCTTTCATACCGCGAAGGTCTGAACCAGCACCAGGTTCCGTCATTGCCATACAGTCCCATTTTTCACCGCGTACGCAGGGCTCTAAATATTTCTCGCGTTGTTCTGGCGTGCCTGCACAAAGAATGTTCGAAGGTCGCGCAACGCCTGTCCAATGAAGTGCGTAATTTGCTTTGCCAAGTTCTTTTTCATAGAGCAACCAAGTCAGAGTATCGAGGCCAGCTCCGCCAAACTCTTCTGGAATGTTAGCGGCATACAATCCTGCTTCAATCGCTTTCTTCTGAATGTCTTTAATAACATCCATATCCAAATGACCCGTGCGCTCAATCTCCGCTTCATGCGGATAAAGCTCGTTCTCCACAAAGGCTTTTGTGGTGTCGATAATCATTTGCTGTTCTTCGGTTAGTGCGAAATGCATAGCTGCTATAAGTTCCTAATATGAATATTTAATTGGATTAGATGCGCCAGGTTTTCTATACTCTGAAGGGATGCGCTTACCGACATACAATTTGCTGATCTCAATTGGTGCTTCTATCGGCTCAAAAAGCCAGCGGTCACCTACAGGTTTCCAAGCATTCTTTGAGACCCATGTAGCGCGAATAACTCCATCAACGATAGATAGAATATATTCTGCTTTGTTTGCTCTTATGGGGTTAAGTTTCCAGTTGCCTTGGGTCGCTTCTTTCAATGATGAACCGCTTACTGCTGAACGATTAATTAGAATGAACAGTATATTGTGATAAATTTCTGCTTCCTGTGCATTATACATTTCTTCTATTTGCTTAATATTCATGCACCCTCTTGCTCCTGAGGAATGCCCCCCTTGGACATTTGTCAAGCCAGGATAAGCATCCATCAATGATGCTTCTATTTCAAAAGCAGTTTTTTCATCAGTTATACCATGCCTGTGAATTACATGAATTGGCTCCAAGCCAGAAGAATAGATTTCTGATATTTGTTTTAATTTTAGGTTCTCAGAATCATCTGTTTCTAGTAATTTTTGCTGAATGTGAGCAAATAAACGATTATCTTTGCCTTTTCCTACATAAAACGTGTCACCTGATCGAGGATCGATCAAACGGTAAATATAATATTTAAGTTCTTTCTGTGCTTCTTTGGAAAATTCTTTCATCATGCCATGCTCTCCGGTTTTGGTAATTTCGTTTGCGCCTCATGCAACACCTTCATCTTCGTAGCCATTTCTTTTCCCGGTTCGCAGGAGCGCCTTGTTTCTAAGCTTACATGGATGAGCAATTGGTTACAGGTGCAAAGTAGCTCTCCGTTGGCGCGTTTCATTTCGTGGTACATGCGAAGCTTTTTGCCTTCAGCTTGCAACACTTGCGTGTCGACGTGAACTGCTTCGCCCGGGTGCGTTTCATTTCTAAACTGTATGAGATTTTCAACGGTGAAGTAAGAAAGGCCGCTGTCAATATAAGCCTGATCTGCGCCGATCATATTCATCACTACATCGCCAGCATCGGAGAAGACTTGCCCATAGCGGCTTTCGTTCATGTGGCCGTTGTAGTCTGTCCAGTCGATTGGGATGACGCGTTCAAGCGTGCGCAGTGGTTTGTTGATTTCAGTTGGTAGAGCAGGGGCGTTTGCGTCGTCTTGTTGTTTGATGAGCGCGCCTGCTCCCCAGTTGCGAGCTTTTAGCGCACGCATCATGGCGACGAGATTGTCATCGCGGATGCGTTCTAATTCGCGGATGGTATGCATTCCAGATTGTGCATCAGATTGATCTGCAATCATGTCAACCAATTCATCTGTGAGTTCTGGAACATCCATTAGTTTTGTCCAAGGCCAAGAAAGGCATGGACCGAATTGTGCGATGAAGTGTTTCATACCTGCCTCGCCACCTGCAACGCGGTAGGTCTCAAATAAACCCATCTGTGCCCAACGGATGCCGAAACCATAACGAATTGCATCATCGATTTCTTGTGTGGTGGCGATGCCGTCTTTAATCAGCCAAAGCGCCTCGCGCCAAACGGCTTCTAAAAAACGATCTGCAATGTGTGCGTCGATTTCTTTCTTAACCAGAAGACCGTGCATGCCGATGGTTTCTAGAATTGACTTGGCACGTCCACAAGATTGCGGTGTACCTACGAGTTCAATCAAAGGAAGCAAGTAAACTGGATTAAACGGATGGGCAACGAATATCTGCGCGGGATTGCTAGCGCCTTCTTGAAGTTCTGAAGGTTTGAAACCAGAGGTAGAAGAACCAATCAACGCATCCTTGCGACAATGGGTTTGGATTTCAGCAAAGACCTTATGTTTCATCTCAAGGCGTTCTGGTACGCTCTCTTGAATCCAATCAGCGGTTTTTACGGTGTCCGCTATGGTTTCAACAAACGTAAGCGTTCCTTCTTGTATGATACGGTTATCAGAAAGAGCAGGGAGCGAACGACGAGCGTTATCTAACACTTCGCCAATCTTGCGTTCAGCTTCTGGGTCAGGGTCAAAGACATTGACGTTCCATCCGTTAAGTAAGAAACGCGCTGCCCATCCGCCGCCAATAACGCCTCCACCTATAATTGCTGCTGTTTTAGTCATGATGATTTTTCCATTAATTTGGTAAGTCAGTATAAAATGAGATGTTTATCCAATTAAAATAACCTGATGATATAGCTATAAAAGTGAGTGCAGGCGGTATGATTTGAACTGCTGATATGAATATTAGGAATAGAATTTTATTTGTAATTTTAGTATAAATTCTAAAAACGGTCGCTAAATAAGTTGCAATACTAGACCATATTAAAATCGTAAAAGTAATCAGCCCTAAAGTTATTAGAATTTTCGTGCTTTTAGCATCTGATAATAGAGATGAGCCGTACCACAAAACAAGTGCAATAATTGTTGCGGGAATTGTATATAAAGCCCAGCATACGTTTCCAGCTATCTTCCAGTTTTGAGTGTTTTGTATGCGAGACAACGGAAGCATTGTCGTTAAGAAAACGCTTAATAATACAATTAGTAAGAATTGAACTGTTGCAAGCATAGTAATTTATTTAGGCGCTCTCTTAGTCAGCCCTAATCTCTCCCTTACCGCATCTGGGCCAATGACATTTGAACCTAAATTCTCAATAATTGTCACTGCGCGTGCTACCAGTTGAGCGTTGGTGGCTAGCTCGCCTTTGCCTAGCCAGAGGTTGTCTTCTAAGCCTACGCGCACATTGCCACCTGCGATCACTGCTGCGGCGACCATTGGCATTTGGTTGCGGCCTAAACTGAATGCTGACCAGTTCCAATCGCTTGGTACATTGTTGACCATTGCCATGAAGGTATTCAAATCATCGGGTGCGCCCCATGGAACGCCCATGCAGAGTTGTACGAGCGCTGGTGATTTTAAAATGCCTTCATCGACTAATGTTTTTGCTAGCCAAAGGTGGCCTGTATCAAAGGCTTCGATTTCAGGGCAGACGCCGAGATCAGTCATCATCTTACCCATGGCGCGTAACATGCCAGGCGTGTTGGTCATGACGTAATCAGCTTCTGCGAAGTTCATTGTTCCACAATCAAGTGTGCAGATTTCTGGGCGACATTCAGCAACGTGCATGACGCGTTCTGTAGCGCCTGCCATGTCTGTGCCGCTTGCGTTTACTGGTAATGGATTTTCTGTATCGCCAAAAACCATATCACCGCCCATGCCAGCGGTTAGGTTTAGAACCATGTCTACTTTAGAATCGCGAATGCGCTCTGTTACTTCTCGAAACATTTTAGGATCACGCGAGGGTGCGCCAGTTTCTGGGTCACGTACATGGCAGTGCACAATGGCAGCGCCCGCTTTTGCAGCATCAATCGCTGAATTGGCGATTTGCTCTGGCGAGCGTGGTACGTGGTGACTTCTGTCTTGTGTAGCACCAGAACCAGTTACGGCACAGGTGATGAAGACGTCTTTGTTAGGTGTCAGTGGCATGAGTTCCTCCAAAATCTATTCTTTGTAGTGTTGCGCAGATTTCGAATTTTATTTGACAAAAATCGAAATTAATTCAACATATTTCGTATGTCGATTTTTAAGCCCACAGATGATTTATGCCACGTTACGGTTTTGGTTTTACCAGATAGTTCCATGATGTGCGTTGCTTCTGTATTAGAACCTCTACGTGCAGCCAATCGCGTATCGGGCAAACAGTTTTATCAGTGGCAGTTGACCAGTCTTTCTGGATCGTCTGTATCTATGACGTGTGATTTGCCTTTAGCAATTGATACGCAATTTAATGAGCGTTTGCGTGGTGATTTAATGATTGTAATTGGTGGGTTTAATCAACTTAAGCATGTTTCAACTTCTGCCCTTTCTATAATCAGAAAAGCTGCCAGTGGGTTTACTGCTGTCGCAGGTGTTGAGGCGGGTAGCTGGGTGGTGGCTCGCACAGGATTGTTGAACGGTTTGCAAGCCACAACCCATTGGGAGGATTTTGAGGCTTTTGCAGATCAGTTTCCTGAAATTGATGTGCAGCTCGATCGCTTTGTTGTTGATGGCAATTGTATGACTTGTGGTGGTGCATCACCCGCTTTTGATATGTTGCTTGAGTTAATCCGAAAGAGAAACGGTGCAGCCATTGCGATGGAAGTAGCTAGCGTCTTTATCTATGATGAAGCACATTCGCAGTTTGACGCTCAGCCGTTGGTCTCGCTTGGTCGATTGGGAGGGCAGGATAAACGTCTGGAGCAGGCGGTTCGATTGATGGAAAAATATATCGAACAACCCTTGCCCGTTGCAGCAATCGCCAAGCGCGTCGGGGTTTCCTCCAATACGTTGGAGAGTGTTTTTAAGAAAAATGTTGGTATGACGCCCGGACGGTTTTATCTAAACCTACGCCTAAAAGCGGCAAACCGTTTGGTGCAGGATAGTAATTTATCATTACGAGAGATAGCTGTGCGAAGTGGATTTAATTCTTTATCTGCTTTCTCGCGAGCTTATGGACGGGGCTTTGGGAAGAGTGCTAGTGAGATGAAAAATATAAACTAAAAAACTTGAATACTTAAAAGTTAATTCTACTTAAAAATTTTAAACGTGGTTATACTTATTTATTATTTTAGTATTTCCAAATTTCATATGGAATGAAAAGTATGAGAACACTAGCAGCATTAGTTTTTCCTGGATTTGAAACGCTTGATTATTTTGGCCCTATCGAAATGCTCGGTGGTTTTGGAAATGAAACTGAAATTATAACTGTAGGAAAAGGCAGTGAGCCAGTCCCCAGCTCTCATGGTCAAAGGATTGTTGTAGACAAAACTATATTTGAAAAAAATGACTATGATTTATTATTTGTACCGGGCGGTGACGCTGCATTAGCTGAAGGCGAAGATGAAGAACTCCTACAGTGGATTAGAGAGGCATCTGAAAATGCAGAGCGTGTAATGGCTGTTTGCACGGGAACAATTTTACTTGGAATGGCGGGTGTTTTGGATGGGCGAAAGGCAACAACAAATAAACTAGATTTTACAAATACAGTTCATCTTGCTCCTCATGTCGACTGGGTGAAAGAGGCGAGGTGGGTTGAAGACGGTAAGTTCTTTACTTCCTCTGGCGTTTCAGCAGGCATGGATATGGCGCTTGCAGTGATGGCAGATTTATTTGGCTTGGATATGGCTGAAAAATTAGCCTTAGGCTGCGAATATGAATGGCATAAAGATTCAAGTCGTGACCCATTTGCAAAATTGGCGGGTCTAGTCTGAGTCGAAAAACTTAAAAATTAGTTTTCAATATCCCCTCAAGCGCAATTCTATCACTCTCATCAAAATCATTGAGCTTATTTGAATCCACGTCAAAGACAGCAATCAGCTTGCCATCTTCGAATACTGGCAAAACAATCTCGGATTGCGTGGAGGATGAACATGCGATGTGGTCTTCGAAGGCGTTTACGTCTGGTACGATTTGAGTTTCTTGTGTTCTTGCGCATGCACCGCAGACGCCTTTGTTGAATGGGATAACCAGACAGCCGTGCCCGCCTTGGTAAGGGCCTACTTTTAGGAGTTCTGGTTCAACCACGCGGTAGAAACCAACCCAGTCAAAGCCCTCCATAGCATGAAAAAGTTCGCAGGATATTGTCGCCATTTTGCTGATTGTGTCTGTTTCACCTTCGCAGATTGCGGCGATTGATTTTGTCACTTCTGTATAATCGCGCATGATCTATGCTTCCGCAATTTGGTCGATGGCTTCAAGGTAACCAGGCACGCCTTTACCAACGATTGTGCCTTTTGCGATGTCACTGATATAGGAATGATGGCGAAATTCTTCGCGCTCATAGACGTTTGAGATATGTACTTCATAGACATTGGCTTCCACGCCAATAATCGCGTCGCGAATGGCAATCGAAGTATGCGTGTAAGCACCCGGGTTCATCACGATATGAGTATAAACGCCTTTGGATTGTTGGATGGTGTCAACAAGGACACCTTCATGGTTGGACTGAAAGCTATCAAGCGTCATGCCCTTGCTTTCAGCGTGTGCCTTACAAAGTGTTTCAACATCTTGGAGCGTTTGTGAGCCATAGGTTTCAGGCTCGCGTGTTCCAAGCAGATTGAGGTTTGGACCATTGATAAGAAGAATTGATTTTTTCATTTTGTCTCTTTCGCAATAGCGTTTCCTTAGCAGGAAAAACTTTTTCTGCAAAGAAACTTATCCCCGCTTAGGCACTTCATGAGACGCTTTTTATTAAAGGAGTGTTTCATGTTTGAACCAAAATTGATTAGGGAAATTACACAAATTGCCAAAGACCATGACATTGAACCCGAAGCGCTGATGGCGGTTGTTGAGGTTGAAAGCAATGGAAGATTAGGCGCAAAAGTAAATGGACGCATGGAGCCGCTCATTAGCTTTGAAGGGCATTATTTCTATCGGCTATTATCAACTGTGAAAAGAAACAAAGCAGTTGTTCGCGGTCTTGCGCATTCTCGTGCTGGTCGGGTTAAAAATCCATTGCGACAAGCTTCAAGGTGGCGCTTGTTAAAGCGGGCAGAAGCGATTGATCGCACAGCCGCTCTTTCGTCGTGCTCTTGGGGTTGCGGCCAGGTGATGGGTTCGCATTGGCGCTGGCTTGGCTATGGCAGTATTGATGGCTTGGTGATGGAAGCGCGTGATGGTGCATCTGGTCAAATTCGTTTGATGATGCGTTATATCAAAAAAGCGCGGTTGATTTCTAAATTGCAAAATCACGACTGGGCAGGGTTCGCGCGTGCTTATAATGGCCCTGCATATCGTAAATATAAATATCATACCAAAATGCGAAATGCATATCGTAGGTTCTTGCGCATTAAGCGAAAACCAGAACAAGGATCGCTGTTGAGTAAACGCAATCAAGTTCAGATGCTAAAGTTTGGCAGTCATGGCGTTGCAGTACGGCAATTGCAAAAGGATTTATCAAGTCTTGGATTTCATTTGACTGTAGATGGTGATTTTGGTCCTGCTACGGAACGCGTGTTAAAGAGTTTTCAGCGCGAAAACCGATTGCAGCCAGATGGTATCTTTGGCCCAAAAACGCTTGAAATTATGAGGCGAAAACTTCCTGTAATATCATAAGAATAAATTATAGCTTTCGCGCTTAATTAACATGCATTAAAACAGATGCATGTTTAGAGTTTTATTTGTTCTTTTTTGGGTTTTGGTTTTTCCTGCACAAGCGTCAGAACGTTTGCTGGTTTTTGCAGCTGCTAGCCAAAAAGATGCGCTAGAGGAAATCGGCAAGATTTATGAAGCAAAGTGCAATTGCAAGGTAGTATTTTCGTTTGCCGCTACATCCGCACTCGCGCGGCAGGTTGAAGCTGGTGCGCCTGCTGATGTTTTCATTTCTGCAAATCAAGCTTGGATTGACTGGCTTGAAATCAAAGGCAAATTGCCCGCGAATGAAAGTGTCATTGTTGCGGGCAATCGTTTGGTTGTTGCGTCTGCTGCAAAGACAAAAGATAGTTTTAATATTTTATGGCGTGACCGATTTGCCATGGCTGATCCGCAAAGTGTGCCTGCTGGAATATATGCACGTGAGGCGCTTCAAAGTATGGGTATTTGGCAGAAGGTAAAATCTAAAGCTGTTTTTGCTGAGAATGTTCGCGTTGCCCTAAAGCAGATTGAGCGCGGGGATTTACTTTCTGGGATTACCTATCAATCTGATTTGCATGGTCAGACTAAACTTCATGCACATTTTATTTTTCCTAATGAAACTCATACACCAATTCGGTATGTGGCTGGGTTGGTAAAACAGAAACTTCATGCAACAGCTTTTGTTGATTATCTAACCACTCAAGAAGCGCAAGATGTTCTTATGCAATTTGGTTTTCTGCCGCTTTCTACCGTGAAGACACAATGAGCAATTTGTTTTCACCAGAAGTTTGGCAAATCGTTTCGCTTTCCATTCGTGTGTCGCTTGTGGCGATGCTCTTCACGCTTCCGCTTGCAACAAGCGTTGCGTATCTTTTAGCAACGAGACGGTTTCGTGGCTGGCATTTATTAAACGCGCTTTGTCACCTGCCACTCGTAATGCCGCCAGTGATTACGGGTTATCTCTTGCTCATTGCCTTTGGGCCAAATGGTACAATCGGGAGTGTTTTGCAAACTCTATTTGGGTTTACATTTGCGTTCAATTGGACAGGGGCAGCACTGGCTGCGGGCGTGATGTCTTTTCCGCTGGTGATGCGACCTATTCGGTTAGCATTTGAAGTGCAGGATCGGCAGGTTTTAGACTCTGCAAAAACGCTTGGCGCTAATCGTTGGGCGGGGTTCTTTTCAATCTCGCTACCGCTTGCTTTACCCGGTCTGATAGCAGGGGGTGTCTTGGGGTTTGCCAAAGCGCTAGGTGAATTTGGTGCAACAATTACGCTAGTTTCTAATATCCCAGGCGAAACGCAAACCTTGGCATTGGCAGTTTATTCTCTGCTGCAATCACCCTCCGGGGATGAGGCGGCCTTGACGTTGATTATCATAGGTGTGGTGATTTCTTTTGTTGCAATTTTATGTTCTGAAATTATTGCAGCTAAGATTTCAAACAAGCGTTAAAGCAAATGTGATTTAGCATCGGATGGGTTTTGCTACAAAGTATTCAAATGGTTTTACGAGCTTATAAAATTCTTTTCCCAATGATCGCTGGCTTGGTGCTTGCGCTTTTCTTTTCTCTGTCAAATGCGATTGCGCAAGTGGATGTGGCAAAACTAAGCTGGCAGATGTTTTCGCTTCAGGGTGATGAAAAACGCGCGGTGGTAGAAGAGCTTGTTGCTACTAATGATAAAAGTTTAATCCCAACTTTCGTTCTCGCCATGCGCTGGACGGGCAGCAATATATATGTTGCCGAAGCGCTTTCAAAACTTTCGGGCGAAAAGATTACGCATTGGCATGAAGCTTATGAGTTTCAGGAGTTAAACCCACAAATCAAACCACATGCGAGTTTTGCTGCGATAAAACTGAAATTGCTAGGGAATACGGATAAGAAATTTCTGGAGTTTTTTGAGGGAGATTTTGGCAAGTCTGAGAATATGAAAATAAGGCTTGAGGAAATCACTTGGGGCGGAGTGCTGGTTGATGGGATTACCTCGCTTGATAATCCGAAAATGATTGAAGCTAAGGCAGCTGATTATCTTTTAGACGATGATCTGGTTTTCGGGGTTGAGATCAATGGCGACACCCGCGCATATCCGCTTCGTATTTTGGGTTGGCATGAGATGTTTAATGATACGATTGGTGGTGTGCCTATCGCTCTTGCTTATTGTACTTTATGTGGTGCAGGGATTTTATTTGAGACGAAAGCTGAAGGGCGTGAGACACCGTTTGTCTTTGGTTCATCTGGTCTTTTATATCGCTCAAATAAGTTGATGTTTGACCGTGAAACCAAAAGTCTCTGGAACCAATTTACGGGTAAACCTGTGGTTGGTGAATTGGTGAATAGCAATATTCAGCTCAAAATTTTACCCAATACAATTACGTCTTGGGTAGAGTGGAAAGCTCAAAATCCGCAAACCAAAGTCCTTTCAATTGATACAGGATACGCTCGTAATTATGGTTCAGGTGTTACGTATCAAGCTTATTTTGCATCACCTGATTTAATGTTTCCTGCGGTGGTGCGCGATGAAAGTAGATCTAAGCGTAAGGATTATGTTTTCGGTATAAGAGATGTGGGAGCGGCTAAGGCTTGGCCAATTGAAGTCTTTGCAAAGCAACCTATTTTGAATGATCGTGTTGGTTTGAAAAATGTGGTTTTGATAGGGGATGCAAAAACCAGAACTGTACGTGCTTATGAACGTCAATCCGATGAAGTTTTTAAATTTAAAAATGGAAAGCTTGCAAGCCAAAATACATTTTGGTCACGTGAGGAGGGGTTTCTTGTTTCTAAAGACGGCAAACAAAAACGCGCCCGTGTTGCGGGACATGTAGCGTTTTGGTTTGCTTGGGATAATTATTTAGGCGTTAAGAGCGCGTTATATAAAGAGTGAGGGCTAAGTCTGATTAGTTGTTTCATCGTCAGAAGTTTCATTTTCACAATGTTCACTTTCTAAGCCATCGTCTTCTGGCAGAACATCAAATTCATCTTCGAGAAAATCTTGTGTTATTTCAGTCTCTGTTTCTAAATCATTAGATGTGTCAGCTGCTTCACTGATTTCTATTTTGCTAGAACCAGATTGCGTTTTCATTTCTGAGCGTTTTTTGATGTTATCAAAAAGATTTTCATCTTTAGATTTTATCACTTGAGAAACAGATTCTTTCAAAAGTGGGTTTGGTTTGATTATGCCGTCTGAAACCAATTGGCTGAGATATCTTTTCGCGTCTATATTCGGGATGTTCAAGACACTTTGCAGGGTCTGCGGTGTGCATTCACCATGCAGTGAAGACATGTAAATAGCCCAAAACCGTGCTTTTGTTGGCACTGCTGCTGCAGCAGGGAGTGCTGCTGTTGCTGAGTGTAATGGTATGCTGGCGCCCGCAGGCAGAGAAAATACTGCGACTAAGGACTGGATAAATCTACGTCTGTTCATTTCTTTGATATATGTATTATTTGCGGAATTACCAGTTTTACTGGATTTTATGTCGCTAAATTTTACCCGAACTGAATGAGATCGGGTAAGATTACCGAAATGTTTTTATTTTACTGCAAAGCAGTAAAGTAGGCCAGCGCCACCTGTTTTAGGAAAATCTGCTCCGCCACAACCCGCTGAGCCGTGTGCTGAATTCCAAGAAATCATATTGCGAGATTTATTAAGGCCAACACGGTCATGGTGACCTACAATTGCAGAACCTTTGCCATTGCTTGTCCAGTTACCACAGGTTGTGTCTCCACCAGCAGTCGAGAAATGTCCGTTTGAGTCTGAGCCTGTTAGGATGTCGTGCTTGTTAGGCTTGCTGCCGCGCCCATTCACTTCATTGCCTTTTTCATCCAACCCAGTTTGAAGGTTGATTTTTGAGTTGTCGCCATGCAGTTCATCGACATTGCTGGCGATTAACTCACCTTTTGCATTGTGCCAAGGCCCTGAACCAATGCGATCTCTAGCACTTATGCCATTGGTAACTTTAGGGCTGCCACTGCTACGGTCTATGACCATGCTATTGCTTAAATATGCTGCCCAAGTTTTTGTTGAACCAGCAGATTTTGCAAGAGATGTGCAATGCGCATCAGCGCCTTCTAGTCCACCGAAATTAGCACCATCACTACCGCTCTCACTGGTAATAAAAAATGACATTTTTTCTGCATCAACAGCAGATTGTGCATTGCCTACAGCGACGCTGCCTAAGATAGACAGTGTGAATGCGCCTATTAAAGTTGTATATTTATACTTTTTATTCATCATATTCTCCTCCAATAGGCTTTAATGTAACGCTAAAAGTGCTCTTGTCGAATAGTAATTAAGTATGAGTAACTCAATCGTGAAAACTGGGCTTGCTTTAGACAATGCTCATTTTGCTAAAAATTCTGCAATTCGCGTTATTGCTTTATCAATATTCTCCTCTGAGTTCGCATAACTTAGACGAATATATCCCTCTCCCAATATGCCGAAGTCCGGCCCGCCTATGGTTGCAATGCCTGTTTGCTCTAGCAAAGTTGAAGCGAGGTCTTTGGCTTTCCAGCCTGTTTTAGAAATGTTTGGAAATGCATAAAACGCGCCTTTGGGTGTTGCGCAAGTGATGCCTTCGATTTGGTTCATTCTTTCTACGACGAGTTGACGGCGATTATCGAAAGCTTGCATCATTTTGGTCACGTCATCCTGCGAACCATCAATGGCTGCTATGCCTGCCATTTGTGATGGGGCGTTGACGCAGGACCATGCGTTGACCGCAAGCTTTCGTACATTGTTATAAAGTTCATCTGGCCAAATAGACCAACCCATGCGCCAGCCAGTCATTGCCCAAGTTTTTGACCACCCGTTCAAAATAATTAGTCTGTCACGGATTTCAGGATAAGCCAGTAGGGATTGATGGGTCTCGCCGTCATATGTCATCACATCATAAATTTCATCTGACATGATGGCGACGTTTGGCCATTTTTCTAGGCCTGCTACTAATTTGTCAATTTCAGATTTTGGGGTTACACCGCCACATGGGTTGGCAGGTGAATTGATGATCAACAATCTGGTGTTTTCAGTAATCAGCGATAACGTTTCTTCTGCTGAAAATGCAAAGCCGTTTTCTTCTCTAATGGGAACTGGGATAGGTTCAGCACCCGTATACTCAATCATTGAGCGATAAATTGGAAAGCCTGGGTCTGGGTATAAAATTTCTGCATCTGGTTCGCCAAACATTAAAATGGCTGCAAACATGGTGACCTTGCCACCTGGCATAATCATAATATTTTCTGGTGAGACTTCTACGCCAGTCATGGATAAAGTTCTGCGACTTACAGCTTCACGGCATGCCAATGTGCCATTTGCAGGTGTGTAACCGTGATGCCCATCTTTGAGTGCTTTGATCGCTGCTTCAACGATGTGTTCAGGTGTGGAAAAATCTGGCTGCCCAATGCCAAGATTAATCACGTCCATGCCCTCGTTCGCAAGCTGGTTGGCTTTTGCCAAAACTGCAAAGGCGTTTTCTTCGCCAATTCTATCGAACCCAGAAATTGTTTTTAACATTGTAAGACCTTTAAAACCTGACTATCATTGAGCTAAAGTATAGCGGATATTTGGAATAAAAAGCCATGAGAGATTTGTCGGATTGGAAAGGTTGTGAGAAGCCTCATAGAAAAGTGATGGAAGGACGGTTTGTGCGTCTTGAGCCACTTGATATTGAAAAACATGGTGATGGGCTTTTTGAAGCGGCAACGGCAGGTGACTCAGATGGACGCTTTCGGTGGTTGATGGAAACTACACCTGCTAGTCGTGAGGAGTTTCAACCTTGGTTAGAAGCAGCTCAAGCTTCGCAAGATCCTATGTATTTTGCCGTTATAGATTTAAAAACAGGCAAAGTAGCAGGGCGTCAAACTATGATGAGAATGGACCCCGAAAACGGTGTCTCTGAGGTTGGGCATATTCATTGGGGGCCAGAAATTCAAAAAACCCCAGCGACCACAGAAGCTTATTATCTCTTTGCCTCACATCTGTTTGATGAGTTGGGTTATCGCCGTTTTGAATGGAAATGTAACAATAGAAATGAACCCTCAAAAGATGCAGCCCTTCGTTATGGGATGCAACCAGAAGGGGTTCATCGTCAACTCATGGTAATTAAAGGTGAAAACCGCGATACGGCTTGGTTTTCTATGCTAGATTATGAATGGACAAAGGCGGGTGAAGCGATGCGACTTTGGCTTCAGCAAGATAATTTCAATTCTGATGGAAAACAAATCCGAAGACTTGAAGATATCCGGAGAAGTATATGACACCCAATCGCGATTATTCGCAAATAAGTGAAGCTGACATAAAAGCCGCTGATACATCAAACTGGATTGCTGTTTTGCCGCTGGGTGCGCATGAGCAACATGGACCGCATTTGCCGTTTGAAACCGATACGATTATCGCTAATGGTATTGCTTGTGCATTAGCAGAAAAATTACCAAAAAAGATGTCTGTTACCTTTTTACCTGTAGAGCCAGTTGGCTATTCTATTGAGCACATGGATTTTGAAGGTAGCAAAACATTTGCCTTTGAGGAGGCTGTAAAGCGTTGGGTTGGTATTGGCGAAAAACTTGTAGCTCAAGGTATCCGTAAAATGATGATCCTCAACGCACATGGTGGGAACTCGCCATTGATGACCATCGTGGCGACCGAGCTTCGGGTGCGGTTTAATATGCTTTGTGTCGCGACCAGTTGGACGCGGTTTATTGAGGGGGACGATATTATCTCTCATCATGAAAAAGCCTATGGCATACATGGTGGGGATATTGAAACTTCTGTTGTTCTAGCGCTTGCGCCAGAGGTTGTGGATATGACGCGGGCTGAAAACTTTCAAAATTTTCAAGAAAAATTAAGCCAAGATAATGCTTATCTTAAAGCTTATGGGCCGCATGCGTTTGGGTGGAAGTCGCAAGATCTGAATGAGCAGGGTGTCAATGGTGATGCGAGTTCTGCTACGGCCGAAAAAGGGCGAGCCTTAATTAAGCAAACCACAAATGGTCTTGCAAAATTAGTTGAAGACATTGATCGTTTTGATGTCAGTATTTTCAATTAATTCTGGGCAGACATATCTATAATTGATTGAACAATTTGGTCACTAGCAACGTAATCTGGTTTGTGTCCTACACCATTTAATATAAATAATTCTGAGCCTTTTATATCTTTAGAAAGGCCATTGATTGAATGAATTTCAAGGCTAACAATCTTATCTTTATCGCCATGATAGATATGAGTTGGTGCTGTTATTTCTTGATATCGATTTTTAAACTCCTCGACATGTTTATGAACTCTTGCAATGTCCTTTGCATTGGAATGAAAGTTTTCAGGTAGGAGCGCTAGTTTTGTTGCAGATTTTGTTTCGTAATCATCAGGTTTTTCATTGGGTAAGAATAAGCGTTTTATTGCGCTTGGATAAATAAAATGGCCAGCAATGGGTGCAATTGTTTTAGAAAAAAGCCATCCTAAAATTGGTGTGTCTCCTAGGTCATAATGCCAATCTACACCAGTGTGCCAAGGGTGAGTGACAGGGGCAAGTAATACAAGTCCTGTCGTTTTTTCAGGATATAAAACTGCAAAAGTTGAAGCTATAGCGCCGCCAAATGAATGGCCAACGATAATTGCTTTTTTGATTTTTAATTCATCCATTAATAAAGAAATGGAACTTGTTTGTGTAGGGATGTGGTTTGAGCCTTCGAAACTTTCTGAATAACCTTGTCCCGGGCGATCTAGAAAAACCAGTCTGAATTTATCTTCAAGTAATGGTCTATAAATTGGCATGCCATCATTTAGATTGCCTCCAGCGCCATGTATGAAGATGATTGCTGGTTTTTCAGTATCTTTTATTGTGCCAGTATCAATATAATGTAGCTTAGCTGAATTGACGGTCTTGAAGTTTCCAATTGCAGGATATTCTTGTCTAATATTATAAGAAAGAATGCTGCTGGTGATAAACAGACCAATTGTTGTCAGGATTAGTATTCCCGTAATTATTTTGAGAAAAATTATCATGATGAGGATTAAGTTCTACTGCCTGCAAGTTCTTCTTCAAGATCGATAACTGCAGTTTGAGCGGCTTTGTTTGCTGGGTAAATTTCTAAAACGCGATACCAAGCTTTTAGCGCATCTTCATTTCTGTCTAGTCTTTGCATGATAACGGCAAGCCCTGAAAGCGCTCCAAAATGGCGAGGCTCTAGTGATAATGTTTTTTCAATATCTGCAAGTGAACGACTGTAATCAAGCTTATTAAAATATAATGTAGCACGGCGGTTCCAGCCTTCTGCAAATTCAGGACTTAAAACGATTACCTGATCAAGTAGGTCTTCTGCCTTGGCAAAATCCTGCGAGCGCATTGCAGTTAGTGACCACCCCATCAATAGGTCAATACTCTTCGATCCAGATGCTGTCCACTCACGCCAGATCATACTTGCAGTTGCGCTGGCAGAGTTTTCTTTTGGGTCTTTTTTTAACTGCTCGAATAGACGATCAAGTGTTTTGCCACTTTCAATTACTGCCTGGTTATTTTCAGGCGGTAAGATTGGTGCAGTTGTTTCTTCATCTGGCGGCGTGATGTTTTGTTGAGCAATAACATGCGTGCTGCTAGTGATTAATATTATGATGATCGCAAGTGTTTTTAAAAGTTTCATATTTAAAATTCTAGCGCAGGTTTTTAAAACGTCAAATGTTCTCTACTGCTAATTACAAAAGAGTGATGTAATAAAACTAAAAATGGCTGCCCTGATTAAACAGAACAGCCATCTAAAACTTTGCAAGTAGAGGGTGTTGATTAACCCTGACGTGCCTTGAAGCGTGGGTTTACTTTATTAATAATGTAAACGCGTCCACGACGACGAACCATGCGGTTTGCGCGGTGACGACCCTTTAGGGATTTTAGAGAATTTCTGATTTTCATAAGTCTATACTTTAATTTGTGCCATTTTGGCGGGGTTACGAACCTTCTTTTGCGGGTTCTTCCAATATTTAACGCGCCTACAATTAAGTAGACGCGCTTGATGGATGGTTGATAGGGGGAAATGGGTAAAATGTCAAATCTTGAGCGCCAATTTTGTGACGTCGTGATTGTTATGACTCCCGTCGCACAGGGTCGCAACTTTTTTGCCGCAAGAGAATTTATTGCGGGATGAGGGCAGTATACGATATAAGGCTGCAAACAGATTCATTTAAGGTTGTATTTTCATGGCTAAATTTTCTGCTTTTGCCGTTGCAAAAGAGGCGATGCGTTCCAATAAGGGTTGGGAAAAGCAGTGGGAGAACCCAGAGCCGCGTGCAAGTTACGATGTTATTATTGTGGGTGCTGGCGGACATGGGCTGGCAACGGCTTATTATCTGGCCAAAGAACATGGCATTACCAACGTTGCTGTTTTGGAAAAAGGCTGGCTTGGTGGTGGTAACACGGGACGTAATACGACGATTATTCGTTCTAATTATCTCTATGATGAATCTGCGGGCATGTATAATCATGCGATTAATCTTTGGGAAAACCTCTCTCAAGAACTGAATTACAACGTTATGTTCTCACAACGTGGTGTGATGATGATGGCGCATAATGTGCATGATGTTCAGGTTTTCCAACGCCATGTACATGCGAACCGTTTAAATGGTGTTGATAATAAATGGCTGACACCAGAAGAAGCCAAAGAGTTTTGCCCGCCATTAAGCATTTCAAAATCTGCCAGATATCCTGTGATGGGTGCAGCTCTACAAAAACGCGGTGGTGTTGCACGTCATGATGCGGTTGCTTGGGGGTATGCGCGTAAGGCATCTGAAATGGGTGTTCATATTATTCAGCAGTGCGAAGTTAAGGGCATCAACCGCGATGCCTCTGGCGCTGTAACAGGTGTTGAAACGACACGCGGCACAATTGGTGCAAAACAAGTGGGTGTTGTAGCGGCTGGTCATACGTCGGTTCTGATGGAAATGGCTGGCGTTCAAATGCCGCTTGAGAGTTATCCGCTTCAAGCACTGGTCTCTGAGCCAGTTAAACCGATTTTCCCATGTGTGGTGATGTCGAACACGGTTCACGCTTATATTTCGCAGTCGGATAAAGGTGAGTTGGTTATTGGCGCAGGTACAGATCAATATACGTCATACTCACAAACGGGTGGCCTTCACATTGCAACGCACACGCTTGAAGCAATTTGTGAAATGTTCCCGATTTTCGGACGCATGAAAATGCTTCGCTCTTGGGGAGGTATTGTGGACGTGACCCCAGACCGCTCGCCCATCGTTGCAAAGACACCTGTTAAAGGGCTCTATGTAAACTGTGGTTGGGGAACCGGCGGCTTTAAGGCGACACCTGGTTCAGGCAATGTCTTCGCGCACACAATAGCAAAAGATGCACCACACAAAATCAACGAAGGCTTGCATTTAGAGCGTTTCAGAACTGGCCGTCTGGTCGATGAAGCAGCCGCTGCAGCCGTAGCGCATTAGGGAAAATCATAATGTTATTAATTCACTGTCCTTACTGCGAAAAAGACCTGCCTGAAACTGAGTTTCATGGTGAAGGCGAGGCGCATATTGCGCGTCCAACGAATATGGCCGAAATCTCTGATGAAGAATTTGAGAAGTTTTTCTTTATCCGTGAAAATCAAAAAGGCATTTTATATGAGCGATGGCGTCACCTTCATGGGTGTGGGCGTTTCTTTAATGCTGTGCGTCATTCAGTTTCTGATAAATTTATCAAGACGTATAAGGCTGGCGAGAAACAGCCAAAGCTTACTAAAGCTGAGATTGAAGCAGTGCTACCGCCTGCAAAATCTACGCCTGCTAATGAACCTATTTATGCAGACGGTGTTGAGGGGGGTATATAATGACTAACTCAACTCCAAACACAGGTGCAAATCGTGTTGCTGGTAAGGGGCGTTTGTCTCCTGCTAAGACGGTTTCATTTTCTTTTGATGGCAAGACTTATAATGCGCTAGAAGGCGATACATTAGCGTCAGCCTTGCTTGCAAACGGTATTCACCTTACAGGGCGTTCGTTTAAGTATCACCGTCCACGCGGTATTTTGGCTGCGGGTTCAGAAGAACCAAATGCGCTGATGGATATTTCGCGTGATAGTGCGCGTCGTCAGCCAAACATTCGTGCAACCGTTCAGCCTGTCTTTGATGGCATGATTGCAAAAAGCCAAAATCGTTATCCGTCTTTAGCGTTTGATGTAGGCGCTGTGAATGATGGTATGGGCAGATTTTTCTCTGCTGGGTTTTATTATAAAACGTTCATGTGGCCGCAAAAGGCATGGGACGCGGTTTATGAACCTTTCATCCGTAAAGCTGCTGGTCTTGGTGAATCACCAGATCAAGCTGACCCAGATCATTATGCAAATAGATTTGCCCATTGTGAGGTTTTGATTGTTGGCGCTGGTGCTGCGGGTCTTCAAGCGGCACTTGTTGCGGGTCGTTCTGGTGAGCGGGTTATTCTTTGTGATGAGCAAGAAGAAATGGGCGGTGCGCTTTTATCCGATGTGACTTCCAAAATTGACGGCATGTCTGCGCAAGAATGGGTGGAGGATGCAAAAGCTCAATTGGCTAAGATGGAGAATGTAACGGTTCTGCCGCGCACAACTGCTTTTGGTTATTATAACCACAACATGGTGACGTTGACCGAGCTTGTCACCGAACACATGTCGAACCCTGATCCTGATTTGCCGCGTGAGCGTTGTTGGCAGGTTCGTGCTAAAAAAGTTGTTTTAGCAACTGGTGCAATTGAGCGTCATATCGTGTTCCCTGATAATGACCGTCCTGGCATTATGATGGCCTCTGCCGCACAGACTTATTTAAATAGATATGGCGTTGCAGTGGGTCGCAATGTTGCGGTCTATACGTCTTGTGACAGTGCTTATTCAACTGCTTTTGATTTAAAACGCGCTGGCATTGAAGTGCCAGCCATCATTGATATGCGCAATGATATAGATCAGGCATTATTGGATGAAGCAGAAGCGCTTGGCATTCGTGTGCTTAGACATTTTGCTGTTGTTGGTACAAAGGGACGTTTGCGCGTTAAAGAGATTTCAGTTCAACCTGTCGATGGTGAGAACCTAGAAGACATTGCCGTTGATTGCTTTTTAATGGGTGGAGGCTGGACGCCGTCTATTCACCTGTTCTCGCAGTCACGTGGTCGTGTAAAATTTGATGAAGATACAGGCACTTTCTTACCTGATATTTATACCGAAGACTGTATTTCAGTTGGTTCATGTAATGGCACGCACGATTTAAGTGAAGCTATGGAAGAAGCTGCTCAAGCAGCTAGTGAAGCGGTTGAAGAGGGTGAGGCAGAAGCAGCGCTTGTAGAAAATGGCTCGCGTATGGGTGGTTTTCATATTGGTTCTGCAAAGGGTGCTGGGCCAGAAGATTTCACTAAAGCATTTATTGATTTCCAAAACGATGTAACCGCAAAAGATATTCGTTTGGCGGTTCGGGAAGGATTTCATTCGATCGAACATGTGAAGCGTTACACAACAACAGGTATGGCATCTGATCAAGGTAAAATGTCTAACATGCATGGGCTAGCAATTGCAGCTGAAGCGCTTGATAAACCAATACTTGAAGTGGGGCTTACGACATTCCGCTCGCCCTTCACGCCAGTTACTTTTGGTGCGCTGGTTGGTCATAACAAAGGTGAGTTGTTTGATGTAACGCGCAAAACACCAATGCATGATTGGCATGTTGAAAAAGGCGCTGACTTTGAAGATGTCGGTAATTGGAAGCGTGCTTGGTATTATCCAAAAGCTGGCGAAGATATGGATGCAGCAGTAAACCGTGAGTGTAAGGCAACGCGTGATGCGGCTGGTATTTTTGACGCTTCAACTTTGGGCAAGATCGAAGTGGTTGGGCCAGATGCGGTTAAGTTCATGAACATGATGTATACGAACCCGTGGGATAAGCTTGGCGTTGGTCGTCTTCGGTATGGTATTATGTGCCGCGAAGATGGGTTCATTTATGATGACGGTGTTGTAGCACGTCTTGCAGAAGATCGTTTTCACGTGACAACCACAACAGGTGGTGCGCCGCGTGTGCTTAATATGATGGAAGATTATCTCCAGACGGAGTTTCCTGAATGGAAAGTTTGGCTGACATCTACCTCTGAACAGTGGGCTGTGATTGCAGTTCAGGGACCAAAGGCGCGTGAGATTATTGAGCCATTACTTGATGGAATTGATTTAGATGCCATGCAACACATGAGTGTTCAAGAAGGCAAAATCTGCGGTGTTGAAACACGCTTGATGCGCATGTCGTTTACGGGTGAATACGGTTTTGAAATCAATGTGCCGGCTGATTACGGGCGCAGTGTTTGGGAAGCAATTTATGAACGTGGTGAGCCAATGGGCATGACGCCTTATGGCACAGAAGCCATGCATGTTCTTCGTGCAGAAAAAGGTTATATTATTGTCGGTCAAGACACTGATGGTACAGTAACACCGCATGATGCAAATGTGGGCTGGGCAATTGGTAAAAAGAAAACTGACTTTGTCGGGATCAAAGGTCTTCAGCGCCCTGATCTTGTTGCAGAAGGGCGTCGCCAATTGGTCGGACTTAAAACGGTTGATCCTAAGATTAAGCTAGAAGAGGGTGCACAAGTTGTGGATGATCCAAACCACGCAATCCCAATTCCGATGGTTGGCTTTGTAACCTCATCTTATTGGTCAGAGTGTTTAGATCATTCGATTGCAATGGCACTTATTGAAAATGGTCATAATCGTATGGGCGATATAGTTCACATTCCAATGCCTGATGAAATTATTAAAGCTGAGATTTGTTCGCCAATTTTCTATGACCCAAAAGGAGAGCGTACTAATGGATAATTTAGCAACGCGTAATCACCCGCTTGATGGGCGTGTTTTTGGTAGTAATGGTGTTTTGTTGCAGCCATTTGATTCATTTGAACGCGTTTCTTTGCGCGCTGAAGAGGCTGCAATAGAGGGCATTGGTCAGGCACTTGGGCTTGCTTTGCCACGTGAGCCGCGAACTTCTGTGACACTTGAATTATCAGAGTTAGGTAATCTATCCATACTTTGGATTGGGCCAGATGAGTGGTTGGTTGTTGCGCCTGATGGAACTGACATTGAAGAAAAAATTAATTCAGTCACAAGTGGTCTTTATTCTGCTGTTGCGATTAATCATAGAAATACAAGCATTACAGTTTCTGGTGTGAATGCGATGCTTGCGCTTAATGCTGGTTGCCCACAAGATTTGTCTATTGATGCGTTTCAAGCCGGCTCTTGCGCAAGAACAATCATTGGTAAGGCGGAAGTTGTTTTATGGCGCATCAGTGAAAATACATTTCATGTTGAATGCTGGCGATCGTTCTCAGATTATGTTTGGAAGTATTTAGTTTCTTCTGCGCGTTCAGTTTAAAAATCTGACTTTCAGTAAAAGCCGTGGTATTTCTCAAACAAATTGATTCTTGAGAGATATCGCGTGTCTGAAATTAATCGCCTAGTCTTAAATTTTCCAGGTTTTGAACCTACAGATGCTATTCGTCAAATTGAACGCCTAAGTGCTGGTGGTCAAAAGACAGCAGCACTTTGGGGTTTTGACTTAGAGGCAGGTAAAATTGCTTCAAAAAGTCAAAACCATAAGACCACAATTGACTTTGAATCTAACTCAGAGAATTGGAGTGCAAAAACAAAATACGTTCATTTTGCCTGGACAGATATCATCGACAAGTATGAGAATATGGCCTATCCGCAGAGCTTCTTTGCAAATTTCCCTAAGTATCTTTTGTTTTTCTTGGATGGTTCAGTTCGTAAATATGCAAAAGCAAGTAAGCGGTATTGGGGTTTTGCGATTTATCCCATGGTCATGATGATTGTATTTTCAATTCTGTCATGGTTCATCATGCATTATACGATTGGTCAATACGGTTTGCATTGGGTGATGACCCTTATACCTGCTTTCATTCTATTTCTGCTGCTTTGTCGTTTTCCAGGAGATATGGCTTACCTCAATTTATCCATAAATGATTGGGGTTTTGCGCGTGATTTGGTGACGCTAAGCAACCCTGAAATAGTTAGCCGTAATGCGCTTTTTGCTGATCATTTGATAAAAGAAATTTCAACTTCGAAACATGATGAAATTGTTATTGTTGGCCATAGCTTCGGTTCTGTGTGGGCAGTTTCTGCTTTGGCGATTGCGCTTGAAAAAAAACCAAACTTATTAAAAGGCAAGCGGGTCACTTTTTTTGCTCTGGGTTCTAGTTTACTAAAAATTGCATTGGTTAAAAAAGCCAAATATTTTGATAAGTTTGTGAAGTCTGTTCTTTCGGAACCTAATATCGTTTGGCATGAAATTCAGACTAAGACTGATTTTATATCATTTTATAAAACAGAACCTTTTACTCCAATGAAAATAGTTGAAACAGTTTCGGAAGTAATTGTATCGCGTGTGAACTTTAAACACGCACTTTCATTTGAGCGACATAAGAAAATGAAAAAATCAATGTATCTTGCGCACCGCCAATACATTCTTTACCACGACAAGCGTGTGCATCATGATTTTCAACTCCGTGTTTTTGGACCTTTTTTTGCTGATGATTTAGCGCGCGATGAATATCTCTTTGATAATAATAATTTAATTGCAGAAGCAGCGGGTACGTAAAAATGACACTTGATATGGAACTTATAGCGAAAATTATTTGGCTTTTGTTTATTGTTGCTTGGGGTGTCATTCGCTACAGGCCGAATATAAAATCTAGAAAAGTTGCTATATCGGTTGTTTCTAGAACGCTGAAAGAACGCTTCTCTATGGTTATTTCTGCAACTGGCCTTGGTTATATTCCGTTGATTTGGATATTTACCGATTTTCTTGATCGGTTTGATTATAATCAACCTATTATAACGCTGGTTATTGGTGCTGTTTTATTACTGATTTCGTTGCGTCTGTTCCGCCTTACCCACAAGGCATTGGGTAAAATGTGGTCGCATAGTCTTGATCTGCGCGAAGGGCATAAACTTGTTACTTCTGGCATTTATGAAAAAGTCCGCCATCCAATGTATACAGCTTTTTGGGTATGGGCGATTGGTGCAGCTTTTTTGTTGCCGAATTGGATCGCAGGATTTTCAGGCATTGTTGGTTTTGGAACGCTGTTCTTTTTACGTGTTGGGCAAGAAGAAGATATGATGCGTGCAGAGTTTGGTGAAGAGTATGATGCCTATATTAAGCGTACCAAAAAAGTTTTTCCTAAAATCTACTAAATATGATCTAGAAATATTTTCAAATAGCTGTCAAAACGGTGCTCATTCAGGAAGTATTCATATGTTTTTGGGTAGCGTATTAATTACGATATGATTTTGTTGATTTTTGCTAATCAGCGCTTGTAATGTATTTAACTTAACGCTAAGTAAGATTTGTATAAATTAAGGTGATAGAATTTATGAGTAGTGCACTCAAAACCATGTTGAAATCTGTAAGTATCTGTGTTGCTGTGGCTTTTTCTATCTCGGCATGTAGTTCAACAGCTACATCAAGTAGTAATGCAAAATTGAAGCCTATTGCTGATGTGAATTCGTCACTAGCAAGATTGCCAAGCGAAATTAACATTCCAATTAAAGGAAAAATTACGCGAACTGGCGAAGTTTATCTTTTGCGTGGCCTAGCGAATGTATTTTCTCGCGGTATGGACAAAATCGGCGCGAAAATGATCAGGGCTGGCCTTGATGCTCGTGTTTACAATCACTCTTTATGGCGTGACCTTGCAAATAACATTATTGCTCGGAATAAAAAGAAGCAGGTTTCTTATCCTGTCGTAATAATGGGTCACTCTTTAGGTGGCAATGCATCGGCGTTAATGGCTAAATATTTGGGCGAGAACAATATCAAAGTTCAATATGTTGTTGCGTTTGATCCAACGATTACAACATATGTTGGTAAGAATGTTAATCGTGTGATTAATTTCTATCTACCAAACGACGCTAATTCGAATATTATTAAAAAAGGCCCTGGTTTTAGAGGTGCTCTAAAGAATATCAGTGTTAAAGGTGTGCGTGGCTTAAAGCATACTACGATTGAAAAAGATTCAAATTTTCACAATCAGGTTATAAATCGCACGCTTTCTTACACAAAAAAGCGGTAAAAAATCGTTATGAATACATAACAATCAACTTTTTTACAGTTGAAACAAATGTGAATTGTATTACCTATTCTTTAAGTGACAAATGCATAGATAAAATTATGCTATGAAATTAATGGATTTAATCGGGAGTAATCAAATGAAAAAGCAAATTTTAGCAGCAGCTTTTTTCTCAGCGACAACTTTTGCAGCTTCATCTGCTGTAGCAGGTGATGTGGCTAAGGGAGAGGCAATCTTTAAAAAATGTGCTTCATGCCACATGGTTGGTGAAGGCGCTAAAAATAAAGTTGGCCCAATTCTTACCAATGTTGTTGGTAGCAAGATGGCAAGCGTAGAAGGCTATAAATATGGCAAGAGCATTATTGCTCTAGGTGAAACTGGTGCTACTTGGAGCGAAGAAGAAATTTTTGCTTATCTTGAAAATCCAAAAAAATATCTTCGTGCGAAGCTTGATGATAAGAAAGCTAAAAGCAAAATGTCATTCAAATTGAAAAAAGAAGATCAGCGTAAAGATGTGATTGCATATCTTGCGAGCCTTTCTTCAAATGCTGCTGCAGAAGGTGATGCGGCGACAGAAGAAACAACAACTGAAGAAACTTCTACAACAACTAATTAATCGAACTAATCAGTTTAGATTATAAGCTATTAGGCTGCTCCTTTTTGGGAGTGGCCTTTTTTATTGTGCGAAGTTGTTAAATGGGTATGCTAGATTACTGAATGATATTATGAGACCCCCATGGAACATATTGAAGAAATTAGGCAATCAGTTAGGGCTATCTGTGCTTCTTTTAGTGAGGATTATTGGCGCGAACTTGATGGCAAGAATGGCTATCCGACAGAATTTGTAAAAGAGATTACGAAGTCAGGTTTTCTTGGGTGTTTGATACCAGAGCAATACGGTGGGGCAGGGCTTGGGCTGATAGAAGCTTGTGCCGTATTAGAAGAGATATCACGGTCAGGCGGTCATCCTGGGGCTGCTCATGCGCAAATGTATGTCATGGGGTCAGTTTTAAAGCATGGCACTCAAGAGCAAAAAGAAAAATACCTACCAGATGTTGCAAGCGGTAAGTTGCGATTACAATCGTTCGGTGTAACAGAGCCAACAAGTGGCACTGACACAACGTCCCTTAAAACAACTGCAACACGTGAGGGGGATGATTATAGTATTAATGGTCAAAAGGTTTGGATTAGTCGCGTAGAGCATTCAGACTTGATGGTCTTGCTTGCACGTACAAAACCGATTGAAGAGCGGCAATCTAAAACGGATGGGCTTTCTTGTTTTATTATAGATATTCGTGGGGCTAGTGAACGTGGCCTTTCAATTAAGCCAATTGACGCGATGATCAATCACCATTCTTGCGAATTGTTTTTTGATAATTTCAAAGTGCCAGCAGAAAACCTGCTTGGGGAAGAACACAAAGGCTTTCGTGTCATTATGGATGGGATGAATGCAGAGCGTATTTTAATTGGCGCTGAATGTATTGGCGACGCACGTTATTTTACAGATAAAGCGGTGGCTTATGCGAATGAACGAGAAGTGTTTGGGCGTCCCATTGGACAAAATCAAGGTGTTTGTTTTCCGATTGCACAAAATTATGCGCAGCTTGAAGCTGCTAACTTGATGGTTGAGAAAGCAGCTTTGTTATTTGATGAAGGAAAGCCGTGTGGTGCTGAAGCGAATATGGCAAAAATGCTTGCCGCAGATGTTTCCTGGAAAGCGGGTGATACTTGTCTGCAAACATATGGCGGGTTCGGCATTAGCCGCGAATATCATATAGAACGTAAATTGCGCGAGACACGGCTTTATCAAATAGCGCCGATCTCAACTAATTTAATATTATCTTATCTTAGTGAGCATGTGCTTGGCATGCCTAGAAGTTTTTAAGATGGCGGAAATGAAGCCACTGGATGGTCTTTTGGTTGTTGCAATTGAGCAAGCTGTCGCTGCGCCGTTTTGCACTGCTAGATTGGCACAAGCAGGTGCTAGGGTTATTAAAATTGAGCGCGAAGAAGGTGATTTTGCGCGTGGTTATGATAAGGCCGCAAAAGGGGAGAGTTCCTATTTCATCTGGCTTAATCAAGGTAAGCAATCTATTTGTTTGGATTTTAAGTCTGAGGAAGGTTCTAAGCTTTTATGGAAAATTTTGGAACAAGCTGATGTGCTTATTCAAAACCTTTCGCCTGGCGCTTTGTCACGAGCAGGGTTTGATACTGCAAAAATACACAGCGTAAATCCAAACCTAATCGTATGTAATATTTCAGGTTATGGCTTGCAGGGAGATGTTTCTAAAAAACCAGCTTATGATTTATTGGTGCAAGCTGAAAGTGGGCTTATCTCTGTTTCAGGCAGTCCAGAAGCTGCTGGTAGAATTGGTGTTTCTGTCTGTGATATTGGGGCTGGTATGACTGCTTATAGTGGTATTCTTGAAGCCCTTATAAAGCGCTCGATCAGTGGCAAAGGCGATGAAATATCTATTTCACTTTTTGATGTAGCAGCAGATTGGATGGCTGTTCCGCTTATTCATGCCGAATATGGCAAGGGTGCTCCAAAGCCCGCAGGCCTGCGGCATCCTTCTATTGCACCTTATGGCGCGTTTGAATGTCTTGAAGAGAAACTGGTTCTTATTTCCATCCAAAATGAACGTGAATGGGAAAGGTTATGCAAACAAGCACTTTGCGCACCAAAGCTTTTTGATAATCCAAAGTATCAATCTAACAATTTGCGTGTTGAAAATAGGCTGGCTTTGGAAAAAGATATTACCGCTATAACTTCAAAACTGACTTCAAAAGAGTTTCAAATTAAATTAGGAAATGCAGGCATTGCATATGGTGCATTAAATGAAGCATCGGATTTGATGAATCACCCAGCTTTTGTTGCTGCTGAATATCTTAATGCTGAGGAAGCATCAATCTCACTTGCATCCCACCCTGTTAAGTGGACTGGCATTGATAGTGAGCCGTTTTCTAAAACACCCAAAATCGGTGAACATACTCAATCAGTTATGGACGAATTCGATCGTTAGATCCTAGTACACAGAGTATTTAAAAGTTTGCGTATGATGTCCAAACAATACTTCTAGCGGTTTTAAATTCAGTATAATTAAAGCAGCAGTTTTAAAAATAAAAATTCCACCTTAAGCATTTTTTTCAAGTAATACCTGAAACACTATAGAGCGTTTTATACAAAAAAAAGCGTTAATGCGATGCGGTGGTTTTGTTATTTAGTAAACTGTCACCGTAATTCACCGTAATTTTCAATGGACTATTCCAATCAAGAGCTGTATCGTGCCATTTACTCAGAGACGCTAATTTATTCTTTACCTCATTAGAAAGGGGTAGCTTCTTTTCAATCTCAGAATATCCATATTCTGCCTTAGCGGCGTCATTCATACCCCAGAGACATGAACCACCCCATTCAAACATTAACCGTATTTCATAAGTTGCCATTAGTGTTAAACTTTCAATGACCATTTTGGGTCATACCCAACAAATTACTATAATACTTATTAAGCAAAATCTTTACGTTTAATCTTTGCTCGCCGCCCATCAACATGATGAAATACAATACCCTCAACTAGGTTTGTTGGTGAGTATTTGCTTTCCATTTCTGAAAGCGCTTCCTTCAAACCATCAAAACTTCGCTCGATATTATCAAAGGTTGGAATTTCCATGTCAAAAGGCACACATATATGCTCCTTAAGTTTTAAAGGATTTCCTTGAATCTTCGGACCAAGAGCTTCGGATGAATGCTCTCCATCTGGCCAGGATGATACATCTGTATTTAACATACATTCATATATCCACTTGTCTTCAGGTGATAATTCATCTGCTTCAACGTACCAGCCATCTTTGATACCTTGCGTCTTTTGCTTTTTATTTGGATTTTTGCGCTTTTCAAGGCGAACACACTTACCTGACCGAATGGTCAACCGAACATTCGTGCCATCTAGTTTTTCTGTAGCGATACCTTCCCCGTCTAAAACCCAAGAACAGTCAGGGTGAACTTGATTAGTAACTCTAAAATTATCACCACGTTGAAAGATAGTTGGTATTTTTTCCATTACTGACTGTCCTTTTCTAACTTGTCGAAGAAGCTCATCTTCTCCAATGGCACCATGTTCCAAACCACTTGCTAAGCTTCTAATTAGTTCAGCAACTGATGTGTCAGCTTCTGTCGCAAAGCGTTTAAGAGACTTTCGTTCTTCAGGTGACACCCACGCAACAACTCGAACCCAATCTTCTGGCGGCTTCCACCTAACCAATTTGTCAGGGTTTATTCTTGGTCTTCCACGAGTTCTTTTTTCCATACCGATTTTTTACATTTAATTTAAACTATGTCAATTGGCAAAGTAGAAATTAAATGTTACTCCTATTGCAATTACGGTGACAGTTTGCTAAATAAGCAATTACCCTCTAGTGTCTTTGCTTTATCATGTAATATTGCAAAATTATCTAAGATCTTGCACAGTATTACTTAAAGTTGAATGGTGGCTGTATAGTTTAGTAAACTGTCACCGTAATTTGTCAATATGGAATCTAGGTATAATTAGATGTATTTAGTAAACTATCACGGTAACAGATATAATAGGAATTATTATGATTAGGTATATTTTTTATATAATTATTTTTGGGGCTGTCCCAGATAACTACGATAAATATTGTTTAACCCATTGGTTC
>CAZCUN010000034.1:0-38011 GCA_964502215.1 uncultured Rhizobiaceae bacterium
GGATATCGAACAGCTACTGCCATGGAATTTTAGGAATTGAAACAACGCTTACAATAGATGTAATAATATTCGTAAGGGCCTATCTGCTATTGCGAGTCGTAAAACAGGTTCCATTCTATCTCTTAGTGAAGAACCTTCATCAATCGTCACAAATATTGCAGCGCCAAAAGAAATCAGTGCTCCAAAGTGTCATGCTCAAAGCATATTAGCATTATAATTTTTGAAAAATTCGTTTTAAAGCTTCCTCGCCTTAAACGTATCACAACTTTCCATACGACCTGATTCAAAGCCACGACGGAACCAAAAGCGGCGCTGCTCTGATGTGCCGTGATTAAAGCTCTCAGGCACAACATAACCTTGTGTGCGTTTTTGGATAGCATCATCGCCAATCTGATTTGCCGCAACGAGCGCTTCTTCTAGATCACCAGCTTCAAGCCAACCTTCTTTGTTGACGTAATGCCCCCAAACACCTGCAAAGCAATCTGCTTGAAGCTCAACTTTCACAGACATTTTATTAACTTCAACCTTACCCATTGAGCGGCGCATCTTATTAAATTGTGGCAACACTCCAATTACATTTTGAATATGATGCCCAACCTCATGCGCCAAAACATAAGCTTGTGCAAAATCACCACCCGCGCCAAATTTTTTCTCAAGTTCTTCGTAAAATGATAAATCAATATACACCTCGCTATCACCTGGGCAATAAAACGGGCCAGATGTAGCAGATGCTAATCCGCAAGCTGAACGCACTTGATTTGTAAATAAATTCAGTTTTGGCTTTGGATATTGCTTACCATAAGTTGCAAAAATTTTTGTCCAAACTTGTTCTGTTGAACCAATAATAGTTTCGACAAATTGCTTCATCTCATCATTTGAATATTGAGTTCGAGGCGCTTGTTGGCTTTGCGGAGCTTGCATCTGCGGGGAAAGCCCACCACCAAGACTGCCGCCCAACCCACCAGAAAGGAGCGTTAAGGGGTTAATACCTAAAAACAGCATAACGATACCAATGATAATCATCGTACCAATGCCCATACCACCACCACGGCGTCCACCCCCTACTGGCAGTCTTCTACGACCACCAGATGGAAAGCCAAATCCACCACCAGTTTGCCCACGGGCATCATTTACATTGGCACTTCTATTTCGGCCTTTCCAGCGCATCCCTCAAACTCCAGCATATTAAAATAGTTTACTCATCAAAATTTTAGGGAAAATAGCGAATTACGCATCTTATTGCAAAGCACAAATAAAGTTTTCTTTATTGAAGCGTATCAATATCACTTTGCGTAACAACATAAGTCGAGGTGAAAGTAACTTCATCGCCTGGCGCAAGGTTATCCCAAACCCCATCAATAACAGCATCTGTTGAATCGTTTGCAACACCGTTATCAGTGCTTAGCACCTCATTACTAGGTGCAGGTGCTGGCCCACTACCATTATGCGCATCTGAAAGCACTATGTTAGAAACACTTTGATTACCCACATTAGTCACAACGTAGGTATAAGTAATCGTAACACCTTCTGGCACATTCGTATCTGTGCTGGCAGTTTTAGTGACGCTAATAGAGGGACTTGCTGGCAAAATAATCGTGGTTGCAAGCGCTGTTTCGTTAGCCAAGCCTTCGCTTGTATATTGATCCGATGTAACAGAAACATTGTTAATTAGATTACCACCAAGCGCTATATCAGCAGCACTTACAAGATAGCTCACCGTATACGTAAAGGTCTCCCCAACCTCAAAAATACCATCAGCAGTTAAACTCTCAACAGGCCCAGAAACCGTACCTGTAGACCCATTAGGAAGCGTATCCGTAACACTCAAACCTGTTTGATCTAATTGCCCAGTGTTTTCCAAAACAATTTCATAATTAAGCGTTAGCTCTTCTGCTATTTCGATACGGTCAACTGTTTTAGATGCCGTAAACAAGGGTAACCTTCGCACAGCAAAATATCCAACATTCTCAGCAATATGCGCGCGATCTGTATCAATAATTTGATCTTCATCAATAGCGAGAGAAAGTGTTGTTCCACCAACTGCACCTGCTCCAAGAAACACTGCCCACCCACCATTATTACCATTCAATCCTAATATCGTTGCAGCTGCAAACTCAAATTGTCCCCCAAGATTATAATTAGCACCACCGTTAGCAACCCCAGGAATTGAATTAGGCCCGACAGCTGATGTATATGAAATTCCTTCAAAACTTCCACTGCCGCTTTCAATCACAATAATACCAAGTGTTTCATTTGCGCGTGTCGTATTGTCTTCTGTCACCATTTTAGTCACACAGATACCATCAGCAAAATCAGATAGATATGGCGGGTTGCCCGATGCTTCACAATCATTAGCGTGAAAAACACTAAAGTCGCTATCATTAAACGTTATGACCTGACCAAGCACTGTTGGAGTGGTAAAACCTGAAAACTGACCTGATACATTTTGCATTGTAGTAGGCGAAAGCCCTAGAGGCACAAATCGTCCATGTGTAACCGTGGATATAACCCTTCTAGCCTCAATCCGCCTTCCATCGGGCAGTGTATTAATGCCCTGCTCTGCAATAAAACAATATACATCTCCACTTGTTACTGCAGCAGAATTACGTGGCCTTTGCAAGCGAACTTGCATACTTGTAGCACCAACATTTTGTATGCGCACTACTGCGGGAGGTTCACCAGCGCTGGGTAAATTATAGGTGCACGTTGGGACAGCGCTAGCATAGGAGTTTTCAAAATTTACTGTTTGAAATGTACCGCCAACACTAGGAATGGTGATTGCTTCAACTGAAGAAGATAATGTGAATGCAACAGCAGGTTGAAGAAACAAAATGCTGAGCAAAACTGTATAGATAGCTCTCATCAACATAAAACCTATTAACTATTTCACCAAAAATTTTCCTACATTATGTTTACCATAAACTATCATAAATCTAAAGAATTGGAACAAACACTTGGCATTAATCCACAACCGTAATGTTTATTCTCAAGAAAGTATGTACATGGTTGGAGTTTAATTTGAGTGGCCAGAATGATTTGAGTGATCTTCATCATCATCTAAATCAGCAGGGTCAATCACAATCATACCTATTTTTATTTCACCAGCTTTTTCAAACACAAGCGTAACATCACGCAATTCACCAGCTTGCATTTGCTCTGAGAGTTTCATGAACATCAAATGGTTTCCACCGCGTTGAAGTGTTGCCTCACCCCCTGCAGGAATAACAACACCCTCTTTCAAGGGTCTCATTCGCATTACACCATCAACCATCCTCATGGTATGAATTTGCTGTTTAGCAGAAAATCCAGCCTCAACACGAATTAACTTATCCGCCTCAGTTCCATTATTTTTAATCGTTAAATAACCAGCAGCAACAGGAGCAGCTTTAACAGTTGCTGGAATAAGCGGATGATCGATAATTAAATCACCAACCTTATATTCATGAGCAGATGCTAAGACACATGAAGCAACAAACATTGTTAATGCAAAAATAATTGAACTAATTGACGTCATTAAAAATAACCTTCTTGGGTATGCATAGAGATATCAACATACATAAACATCACGGTGATGACTGGAATGTGGCAAGACGGCGCAATTGAATATAGCTTCCATAGAAAAATTCAATTTACCCCCAATTTCTCACCTGCCCCCCCTTTCGCAACCCAATTAAATCATTTACATCACACTTCTAGCCATTAAATTTCGCGACTTGATTCTCCTCTTCCAAAAGAGAAAGAAAAACTACGCGACAAAGAGAAATGATACGCTAGATGCCAGCAAGAAAAGATATAAACTCCATCCTCATTATCGGGGCTGGACCAATCGTTATCGGCCAAGCCTGTGAGTTTGATTATTCAGGTACTCAAGCCTGTAAGGCACTTAAAGCTGAAGGCTACCGAATTATTTTGGTAAACTCAAACCCTGCCACAATCATGACAGATCCTGAGTTAGCAGATGCAACTTACATCGAGCCTATTACTCCAGAAATTGTTGCGAAGATAATTGAAAAAGAACGCACAGAGCGTCCAGATGATAAACTCGTTGTCCTACCAACCATGGGTGGGCAGACCGCGCTTAATACAGCATTATCACTACGCAAAATGGGTGTGTTGGATAAATACGATGTCGAGATGATTGGCGCAGATGCCCATGCGATCGACAAAGCAGAAGACAGAGACCTCTTCCGCGAAGCCATGCACAAAATTGGCCTTGCTACGCCACGTTCTGCTTTTGTGAATACAACTGAACTGAAAAGTCAATTTGAAACAGATTACAAAAAGCGTTTAAAAGCAGCTTCAGACAAAGAAGCCTTTGAAACTGAATGGCGTGAAGGCGAAACCATGCGTCTTGAAGAGCATCGCCTTGTTGCCCAAATGCAAGCGCTTGAAGCGACTAAAACAACAGGCCTTCCTGCAATCGTGCGCCCCTCATTCACTATGGGCGGACAAGGTGGTGGTATCGCTTACACATTAGAGGAACTTTATACACTCGTCGTTGGTGGCGTAGATGCTTCCCCTACCAATGAAGTACTGGTTGAAGAATCCATTTTAGGTTGGAAAGAATACGAGATGGAAGTGGTTCGCGACAGAGCCGACAATTGCATCATCATTTGTTCAATCGAGAACGTAGACCCAATGGGGGTTCACACGGGCGACTCCATCACAGTTGCCCCTGCCCTAACGCTGACTGACAAAGAATATCAGGTAATGCGAAATGCTTCGATTGCGGTCTTGCGCGAAATCGGCGTTGAAACTGGCGGCTCAAATGTGCAGTTCGCAGTTGATCCAAAAGACGGGCGTCTTGTGGTCATTGAAATGAACCCACGCGTATCACGTTCATCAGCACTCGCTTCAAAAGCAACAGGTTTCCCGATTGCAAAAGTAGCTGCACGTCTTGCGGTTGGCTACACATTGGATGAATTAGACAACGACATTACAGGTGGCGCAACGCCAGCATCATTTGAACCATCGATTGATTATGTCGTCACAAAAATCCCACGCTTTGCCTTTGAAAAATTCCCTGGCAGCCCGCCACATCTTTCAACAGCCATGAAATCCGTTGGTGAAGTGATGGCGATTGGTCGTACGTTTGCTGAGTCCATGCAAAAAGCTTTGCGCGGTCTAGAAACAGATTTATCTGGTCTTGATGAAATCGAAATTCCAGGCCTTGGCGAAGGCGATGATAAAAACGCAATTCGTGCCGCCCTCGTAACCGCAACTCCTGACCGCCTTCGCATGGTTGCGCAATCTTTGCGTGAAGGCGCAACGCCACAAGAAGTCCATCAGTATTCAAAATTTGATCCATGGTATATTGAACAATTCCAAAACATCATTGCTAGTGAAGATCGCATCCGTGAGCATGGCTTACCGCAAGACGCAGAAAATCTTCGTATGCTAAAAGCACAAGGTTTTGCAGATAGCAGATTAGCTGAACTTTCTGGCAGCGATGAAAAAACAGTCACAGCCTTACGCAGCAAATTAGACGTGCATCCAGTTTATAAACGCATCGATACCTCGGCTGCAGAATTTGCGTCACCTACTGCTTATATGTACTCAACTTATGAAGTCCCATTCGCAGGTGAAGTCCGCACAGAAGCGCAAAGCTCAGACCGCGAAAAAGTCATGATACTTGGCGGTGGGCCAAACCGTATTGGTCAGGGCATTGAGTTTGACTATTGCTGTTGTCATGCGGCCTTTGCATTGGAAGACGCTGGCTTTGAAACCATCATGGTCAACTGTAATCCAGAAACCGTTTCGACTGATTACGATACTTCTGATCGCTTATACTTCGAACCACTAACTGCAGAAGACGTGATGGAAATCGTTCGTGTTGAGCAATCCAATGGCACGCTAAAAGGCGTAATCGTTCAGTTCGGTGGGCAAACGCCATTGAAGCTTGCGCAATTCTTGACAGAAAACAAAGTACCAATCTTAGGCACATCACCAGACAAAATTGACTTGGCTGAAGACCGTGACCGTTTCCAAAAACTCTTACAAGATTTAGATATGCTTCAGCCACGCAATGGCATAGCAAGATCAGCTGACGAAGCGCGTACAATCGTCAAGGAAATTGGCTACCCAGTTGTTATTCGCCCATCTTACGTTTTGGGTGGTCGCGCAATGGAAATAGTGCGCACAGACGCGGGATTCGAGCGCTATATCAATGAAGCGGTGGTTGTCTCTGGCGACACACCCGTTTTGATTGATAGCTATCTTTCAGGCGCGATTGAAGTGGATGTAGATTGCCTCTGCGATGGCAACAGCGTCAAGGTTTGTGGCATCATGGAACACATTGAAGAGGCTGGCATTCACTCAGGTGACTCAGCCTGTTCATTGCCAACACACTCATTAAAACAAAGCGTCATTGATGAGCTAATCGTTCAATCTAAAAAAATGGCATTAGCACTCGAAGTCTCTGGCTTAATGAACATGCAATACGCCATTAAGAATGATGAGATTTTTGTGCTAGAAGTCAACCCACGCGCATCTCGTACTGTTCCCTTTGTTGCAAAAACCATCGGCTCGCCAGTCGCGAAAATCGCAAGCCGCATCATGGCAGGTGAAAAACTTGAAAAAGCTATTACAGTTTATGGCGAATGGCGTGAAGCGCAAAACCTCAAACACATCGCAGTCAAAGAAGCAGTTTTCCCATTTGCCCGCTTCCCAGGTGTTGATATTCTACTTGGGCCAGAAATGCGCTCAACTGGCGAGGTTATGGGACTGGATACAGATTACCCAATGGCCTACGCAAAAGCAGTATTAGGTGCTGGTACTACACTTCCAACAGAAGGCAATATCTTCATCTCTGTCAAAGACGGCGATAAAGACGGTATGCTTCCTGCTGCTAAAACATTTGCCAAACTAGGCTTTAACTTAATGGCAACTGGCGGCACGCAACGATTCTTAGAAGAACACGGCCTAACCTGTAAACGCATCAACAAAGTGTTGGAAGGTCGTCCTCACATCGAAGACGCCATCCATAACGGACAAGTTCAATTGGTCATTAATACAACCGAAGGCGCAAAGGCGATGTCAGACTCACGTTCGCTAAGACAAGCCGCTTTAAAGACCCGCACCGCCCACACAACGACTTTGACAGCAGCCGTCGCAATGTCACAATCCATGGAAGCACTGAGCAAACGCGAAATGGAAGTAAGGCCATTGCAGGAGTATCTGGGGTAAGTTTATTTAATTTTTAAAGGCGGGTAGTGGCCAGAAACGGGCATGCACAAATGCTGAAAAGCTACCCAAATTTACTCAAGAACCATTGTATTAGTAGTAATGTAGCAATACTCATCAGAAACATATAGGTAAGCATACCAATTCCTAATGCCCTAAACTCTGGCAAGAATGCAATTCCACATAAATAACAGACAATAAAAAGGTATGTGAACCATCTCCAAGCTTTAAGAATTATTTCTTTAATCATACATTTATCCGATTATATAAATGCAATAGTCTTAAGCTAGCATTACTTTGGTTGAAGAATGCTAACTACAAAATAGCCTAAAAAGATTATTCCAAGCACGCAGAACATTCCAATAATAAAAAATTTTTAGAACCCCAAAAACCCATAACGATAAGCCTCATAGGTTTTAGTTAGAGGACCTCTTTTACCATGTTTTCTGTTTTTTAACTCATGTAAAAAAGCAAATAGAACTGAAATTATCAGCAATAAATAAATTAGTAAGGCTATTTTAAATATCCTCCATTCTTCGCTTTTAAAGCAGCGGTGAAAAATTAATTACGTAAGTTGAGACAAACAAACTTGTTTTGTTTTATCAAAAATATTTGGAGTCCGCTTTGGGTCATAATCGGATCTCCAAACCATAATCTATAACCTCAAAATAAAAAAGGCTCCAGATTTTCATCCAGAGCCTAATTGATTTTTATATATAGCTAAAACCTACTCAGTTGGTGCAAGCAATGCTTTCCAAAGGATTGCACCCAGTGCCGCACCTGCCAATGGCGCTGCCCAGAATACCCAGACTTGTGAAAGTGCTGGTGTCTCAGCAAAGAAAGCAACCGCTAATGAGCGAGCCGGATTAACGGAAGTATTACTCACCGGAATTGAAATCAGGTGAATAAGCGTTAGCCCAAGACCAATTGAAATCGGTGCAAAGCCCGCAGGTACCAGCTTACTGGTTGAACCAAGAATGATAATCAGGAAGAAAGCGGTCAGTACAACTTCCGTGATAATCACAGCCATCAAACCAAACTTTCCTGGTGAAAGATCACCAAACCCATTGGTTGCAAATCCGCCAGTGCCTGAAAAATCGCCCTTGCCTGAAACAATCAGATAAAGAACAAGCGCACCCAAGGCGCCACCCACAACTTGCGCGATCACATATGGAAAGAAATCCTTCCATTCAAACTTGCCTGCAACTGCGAGGCCTAATGATACAGCCGGATTAAAATGCCCGCCTGAAATGCCACCAACGGCATAGGCCATAGTCATTACTGTTAGACCAAAGGCCAGTGAGACGCCCATAAATCCAATGCCTACATCAGGCACTCCAGCGGCCAATACCGCACTACCGCAACCACCTAAGACTAGCCAGAATGTACCAAAGGCTTCTGCTGCTAATTTATTTCCCATAATTCCCTCCAAAAGTTTATTAAAAATTGCCCCAAAGAGTTTTTACATTACGTTAGGTAAGAAATCAAGCTTCGAAAATTTAACCCGCAGATGAGGGAAAGAAGATTAAATATCTGGCCCTACTTCAAGTTTGCTACCATCGGTAAATCTAGAGAATCTAAAACGGCTCATATTGTGAGCAGGTGCTTTATTTTGGGCAATTTCAGACAATACCTTGCCAAAGCCTGGACCAATACCAAACCCATGGCCGCTCATTCCAGTTGCAATAATCAATCCTTGTAAATGAGGAACACGATCTACAATTGGTACAACATCTGGCATTGCATCAATCATACCAGCCCATGCTTTTTTGATTTCAGGCTTACCAACACAGGGAAACCGATCCGCAAAATTCTTACGAATAAGTTCAACTTGCTTTTGGTTAGGTTCAGGATTTAACACCCGCATTTCTTCAAAGGGCGAGGCTTCATCCCCTGCCCAATTTCTCTTTGTGCCCCAAGCATCGGGGAAGCCCTTTGGCGCAGAAGGCTTAAATGTTATGTCTGGCAAATGTGCTGATGCGACAGGCAGATACTTCAAAAAATGTCTAAAAGAATCACGTCCAATATAGCAATCACTTCGCGCTCCTCCTGCAAGATTATATCCCCCATCCTTTCTTCGTCTAAAAGCAATATTCTCATCCGCTGCATTGCCTTCAAAAAATTCTGGTAATGGCGCAGTCTGGCAAACCGTTGAGCGCACACTCAGTTGCGGAATATTAATGCCATGGCGTTTTGCAAAAAGGGATGACCACGCACCAGCGGCAAGCAAAACTTGAGTTGCTTTCACCGTACCTTTTTCCGTCACAACACCTTTGATTTCACCTGCCTCGATATCAAGCATTCTAACAGCACAATTCTCGATAATTTTAACACCTTCATCATGCGCCAATCTTGCAACCGCTGGGATTGCTTGCCAGGCTTCTGCTCGTGCATCATTAGCAGTATAAGTTGCGCCTACCCATTCATGCGCACCAACCCCACGTTGATCTTTATCAATTAGTTTATCAACTTCAGCCTTGGACAAAAGCCTACTATCAAGCTGACATTCCTTAGCTACATCAAGCCATTTAGCGCGTTGTTCAAGCTTGTCTTTTGAACTTGCAAGATAACATAACCCACCGCGTTTAAAGCCTGTTTGTCCCCCCACCTCGTGATCAACTTGCTCCCAAAGTCTGGTTGCTTCCATCATGATTGGTAGCTCAGCACGATCACGTCCATGCTGGCGAATCCATCCCCAATTACGAGATGATTGTTCACAGGCTATTCGACCTTTTTCACAAACAACAACTTTGAGCCCATCGCGCTGCATGTAAAGTGCTGCAAACAAACCAATGACGCCGCCACCAATAATTACAACATCAACTTGACTTGGCAAAACATCCATAAATTGAACTGGCGTAGTTGCCTGTACAGGGCCTTCTGTTTTTCCATCTATAGTCATAGTTTCATTTTGAGCTTTTTTTATCATTTGAACAGAGAAAACTTGTTTTTCCTCAAATTCATAATATATCTGGTAAAATCAAGTTTAAGTATGTTATAAACACTACTTAATGATTATGCGGCTTCAGAATTAATCCACTGAGGGCCGTTTCTTTTTGCCAAACGCCAGCAAAAAATAGGCGTAATGGATGAAAGTAGGTAAAATGGAAAAAGTACCAATGACTGCTGCGGGACACGTAGCATTACAAGAGGAATTCCAAAGACGTCAATCTGTTGATCGCCCTGAAATAATTCAGGCAATTGCAGAAGCGCGCGCGCATGGCGATCTTTCAGAAAATGCCGAATATCATGCTGCAAAAGAACAGCAAAGCCTAAATGAAGGTCGCATTACTGAACTTGAAGACTATTTATCACGTGCAGAAGTCATTGATTTAAGCAAATTATCTGGCGACACCGTTAAGTTCGGTGCAACGGTTGAACTTGCGGATGAAGATACGGATGAAGAAAGTACTTACCAAATTGTTGGCGATCAGGAAGCTGATGTGAAACTTGGAAAAATTTCAATTTCCTCACCAATTGCCCGCGCGCTAATCGGCAAAAGCGAAGGCGATAGCGCAGAAGTTGCAGCACCTGGTGGCGCTAAATCATATGAAATACTTTCAGTAAAATTCATCTAACAGCATGGCAAAAATATAATGAGTCTTTCAAACTACAGCAGTCTTTTATTAACAGGCGGCACGGGTTCTTTTGGCAAAGCGTTCGTCGCAAAGGTATTAAAAGATTACCCCAACATTGAACGACTTGTAATATTTTCACGTGATGAATTAAAACAATATGAAATGTCGCAAGTCTTCTCACAAGACCAATATCCTGGCATTAGATATTTCCTTGGCGACGTTAGAGACCAAGAACGACTGCATCGCGCACTTGAAGGGATTGATACCGTTGTACATGCTGCTGCTTTGAAACAAGTTCCAGCAGCCGAATACAATCCCTTTGAAAGTATTAAAACGAATATTATTGGCGCTCAAAACCTAATAGAAGCCTGCCTTGAAAGCGATGTAAAACGCGTTGTAGCGCTATCAACAGATAAAGCAGCAGCGCCAATTAATCTATATGGCGCTACAAAACTTGCTTCCGACAAACTCATAGCCGCAGCGAACAATATAGTCGGCAAGCGCGACCTAAGGTTTTCATTGGTTCGATATGGCAATGTTATGGGCAGTCGAGGTTCTGTAATACCATTTTTTCTAAAACAACGTGACACAGGCATTTTACCGATAACAGACGAAGCTATGACACGCTTTAACATCACTTTGGATGAAAGCATCGAATTGGTTATAAAAGCTTTTGAACAAACCAGAGGGGGCGAAATTTTTGTCCCTAAAATCCCAAGCTATCGAATTGGGGATTTAGCAGAAGCTATTGGGCCAAATTGTGAGAAAAAAATAATTGGCATTCGCCCAGGCGAAAAATTACACGAAGAAATGATAACCAGCAGCGACAGTTTTTATACAGTCGATTTTGGCAGCCACTATGCAATCTTGAATGTTAGTGGAGCAGTTACAGTGGATGAATATTGTCAGCTAACGAAAGCAAAGGCTGTAAAACCTGGCATGTACTATGACAGTACAAACACTAATAATTTTCTTGATGTTGAAACAATAAGAAAATTAATCATTGAGCATATCGATCCAAATTTTACAGTTTAAAATAGCACTTCAGCGATAGTATCAACTACACGTTTTATATCTTGGTTTGTTAAAGCAGGATAAAAGGGTAGCGAGATAACTTTGCTATAATACTCCTCTGCACCAAGCTTATGTTGTTTTCCAAATCGCTCCACATAATATGGCAACATATGTGTGGGAATATAATGAACTTGCGTTCCAACGCCGGCATTTTTTAAAGCATCACAAAAGGTAGCTCTCGATATTCCAACGGCTTCAAAATCAATTAAAACAGGATAAAGATGCCTAACAGCAGAATTTCCTTTTGGGCTTGGAACTACCACAACGGGCAAATTACTAGCTGCAAATAAGTCATCATAAGCTTGCTTCATCGCACGACGTCGCTTAGCAATATCGTCCATTTGATTTAGCTGACTTATACCTAAAGCACATGCAATATCTGGCAACCGATAATTATATCCCAAGGATTGCAATTCATAGTACCATGGATTTGGATTATTATTTTCATCATATGCTAGGTCTTTATTTTTAAAGTCAGCGACCTCACGAGTAATGCCATGGCTACGCAACAAAGAAACTTGTTTTGCAAGCGTGCTATCTTTGCAAGTTAACATCCCCCCCTCACCAGTTGTTATCGTCTTAACAGGATGAAAAGAAAAACTTGAAAAATCAGAAAATTGACATGAGCCAATTTTATGAACCTTTCCACGATGATCCGTATAAGTAGTACCCAATGCATGACAACTGTCTTCTATAAGTTTAATGCCTCGGGCTTTAGCTTCTTTCGAAATACCAATCATATCAGCAGCTTCACCATTTAGATGAACAATCAAAGCAACTTTAGCAGGTCGCCCTTGTGCTACTGCTTGATCAGCAGCTTCAGCAAAAGTTTGCGGTGTCACCAAACCAGAGGCAGGATCACAGTCCATAAATTCTATATGTGCACCAGCATATGATGCACAATTGGTAGAGGCCGCAAATGACATTGTTGGGGTAAGAACTGTATCCCCCTGCTTAACACCAAGTGCTAAGCAAGCTATATGTAATGCACCTGTTGCATTTGAAAATGAAATAGCATGAGGAACATCAATATAATTTGCAAAAGCTTCTTCAAATTCAGCTACTTTGGGGCCAGTTGTTAGAAAGTCAGATTCAAGCGCTTCCAAAACTGCTCGTTTATCAGCATCCGTAATGGTCTGTTTGCCATAAGGTAAAAAAGTTTTTTTCATTCAGTTTTCGCTTTTATAGAACTGCTTTTCAAATTATCAGCCGCCCACAAATAACGCATAAAACCTTCATTGTCAGTCGAAAGATATTCATATCCTGCTTGGCAAAATATTTTTTGTGAAGCCATATTTTGTTTGTTTATTTCAGCCTCAATAGTAGTAATTCCCTTGGCTAAAAAATAATTATTAGCTGCGTTCAACACAGCAACACCCAATCCCTTACCGCGCATCTTCTGTGAAAGACAAATACCTATCTCTCCGTGATTACTATTTTTAAGATCAAGTCGGACATGCGCAACATCGACACCATCCAGTGAGAAGTTTATTAATTTTCGATTTTTATCTTTCATTGCATTTTCTAACCAATTTTTATGGTCAGAAAAATTTGGAGTTTCTTGATTTCTATAATATTTAGATGCCCCATTTGAATAGCGAGCATCATATATAAACTTTGCATCGGATAGATTAATCTGACGTAGACTAAAACTATCCGAAATAAGTGCACTAATTACACGGTCCAATCCCTTGCCATCACAAAGTTTTAAAGCATTCGATCGCATTTGCTTTAATAAAATTTTGTCATTTATCATTTTTTTCAGAGCACTAAGTATATCTTGAAAGTCTGTTTTGACAGAAATACCAGCGTTCTCACTGTGTAAAATTTTAGCAATTTCAATTTGATTTTTTGCTAATGTAAGCACGATTGTTGGCACACCAACACAGCACCGTTCCCAACTTGTACCACCGCCCGCGCCTATCGCGATATCTGCCTTTGCCATTTCTTCTGCAATATTATTTGAAAATTTGAGGAGTTCTAAATCAAGATTGCATGAGCGTATAGATTTTAAATAACTATCATCTGTTTGCCCAATAATAGCTGTTAAAGAAAAAGAATTTGTTTTAGATAATTCTAAAAGTGCTTGCCCAACAATACTAATTTGAGAAGAAACATCTCCCCCACCCAAAGCAAGTAATATATGTAGGCTATCATTATCCTCGTGTATCTTATCTTTAGAATTTTCACGAGCTTTTAAAAACTCACGGCGGATCAATGCATAGTCTGTTCCACCACAAAAAGTAGCGTGTTGCGGAATTAAATCATTATAATCTGAACGCTTACGATTATAAGTTTGATCAAGCAAAAAATCACAATCATGACTACGGTTTGCAAGATCATCAATAGCCATGATTTTTAAGTCAGGAAATTCTTTCCTAATTTGTGAAGACCAAATATTATCGATACTATAATGATCAACGACAAGCCAATCGACAGGTATATCTTTCAATATTGGAACGCAAGCGCTTACATCCTCATTTGAGCTTACTCCAAGCCAATCTATTTGGTTTGGCTTGCGGTTGCAGTCGAGTAAAATTACCTTAAAATCACTCTCTAGCAGTAAGTGAGAATGATTTTGGGGGAAGTCACGACAAATAAAATAACTTTCATAGCCAAAACGCTGCAATTCATTTGCCAGCGTTAAACAACGCATCAAATGCCCCAAACCTATCTCAGGCGAGCTATCTACCCTAAATGCAAAACGCAATTTCCACCCTTGTATGTAATTATTTTTATAATCATCAAACAAACCCTACTGGCATTTATTACACATTCTGAATATAACAGAAAGCATATAATTCTTGTTTACTACCCCAAGGACTTTCAGTTTACCGTGAACTCAAAACCAATTTGCATCATACCAGCCCGTGGTGGCAGCAAGCGTATTCCACGCAAAAATATTGCTGAGTTTAACGGGAAGCCTTTGATAGCTTGGTCAATTGAAAACGCCTTGGAGAGCAAGATATTCTCAGATGTAATTGTTTCAACAGATGATAATGAAATTGCTGCAATATCGAAGCAATTTGGTGCAAACATTCCTTTTATGCGAAGCGTTGAACTTGCAGATGATTTCACTACAACTGCCGATGTTTTGCTAGATGCATTAAACAGGCTTGAGGTAACTGATTATGCATGCTGTCTATACCCAACAGCACCGTTGTTAAAACATGCAGACTTTAAAAATGCCTTCACAAAGCTACAAAATACAAAAGCAGACTGTATTATTTCTGTGACGGAGTTTGATTTCCATCCACTTAGAGCATTCGAAACTAATGAGAATGGCAATATAAAATTTAAATGGCCCGAAAATGCGCTTACACGATCACAAGATTTGCCTAATTTAGTACATGATGCAGGCGCATTTTATTTCTTTAATAGTGCCGCCTTTCAAAAACAGCAAAACCTGATGATGGAAAAAACGATTGGCTATGCAATTGAACGTACCAGAGCCATCGACATCGACACACCAGAAGACTTTGAGCTGGCTCAAGAACTTCATAAGCTCCATTTTTGATATTCTGTCATGATTAAGTACGCATTTACAACCAAGTAAGAAAATAATTTCAATGCACCCGCAAACAACTATTTTGATTACATGTTTTGACAAAGAGCATTCAATTCAGAAAACCATTGAAAGCGCATTAAACCAATCAATTGATAAAGCACTTTATGAAGTATTGGTAATTGACGATGCGTCTACCGATAATTCGGTAAATGAGATTAGCAAAATGAATGGTATTGTGTTGCATGAGAACTGCGTGAACCAAGGTGTTTTACAGTCTGTGTTTATCGGGCTTGAGAAAGCAAAAGGTGAGATTATTATTTTACTAGATGGTGATGATTTACTTGCTTCAAATGCTGTTGAAATACTCTCTGAATTTTTATTAAAAAACCCAAACTGCGCGGTTTATAGCAAGTGTAAACGGTTTGATGATCGAGATATTGAGCTTCATAGAAAACCAATTGAAAATTACAAAGTCATACGCACTTTCAATCAACCAATGAATATTTCACGCTTTAACAAAACTGGAACGTCAACATTAGCGTTTTATAAAAATGATTTGCTATCCCATAAAAACAACGTTCCGCCCGTACTTATACAAGATCATATAATACCTCCAATGCTTGCTTGTAATGTGAATAAATTCTTCTTTATAGACGCTCTTACTCACATAATGATCAATTGGGATAGTGATACTCATATAACCAGCAACAGCCCCCAATTAGAACATGATCGTATAGAGTTCTTTTGGCAATGCGTGAAGGCTGAAAGAATAGCAGGAAGTCGTATTTTTGATTTCTATTTTCGTATGATTTTACTTAAGAAAATTTACAAGAGAAACAAAAAATTCAAATTAAATGTGCCACTCGGTTTTTCAAAAATGTTACATGGTTTCATGAATATCATCGAATTAGAAACAATCAAAAATGAAACGATGAACGCGTTTAGAGAGAATTACAAAATCAAATATTATGGCTGAATAGCACCCGTAGAAATTTAGAGTTTAATTAATTTTCAAATACAGGTTTTATTTCCTCCCTCAATAAAGAGGAAATTGTTGTAACGACATTTGTAATGTTATCCTCAATATTATGACCTTCATCAATTGCAACATAATGGCGATCAATAACCCCCTCATGACAAACATCGACTAAAGACCCTGCTATTTTTTCTAATTTCTTATGGTCAATTTTAGTTTCAGCTATCTTTGAAAACTTCAATTTATCAGACCAACGAAATACACCTGGAAAACTAGAATACCAAGCCTTACCAAAAATAATCGCCTTCTTACCTTTACGCACAGCTTCCCACCCTACAGTACCCGTAATCGTAGCGACTGCTTCACAGTGAGCAATTAAAGTATTGGTATTTGCAAAAGACGGCATAAACACAACATTTGGAATTCGCTTTAGTCGATGAAAGAACAAAGGACCTCGTGAGTAAGCGCCCTGCTTTGGGTTTTCCTTAACATAGATCTTAACATCATCAGGCAATATGCGTGATAATTCTTCGACAGCTAATAATTGGTCACGATACCTGCCACCCAATGAAGACGTTGTCATTTCAGGTTGGTATTGCAGTGGGAAATAAATAAATTTTTGTTCAATATCAATTTGTTGGTTTTCAAACTCCATTAGATGCTCAAAATATGCCATTTCATTTTCATGAAAAAACCTAGCAAACGGATCACGCCAAACAGGAAACCCAGCATAAATTTTCTTAGCACGTTTTAAAAGCTTGAGTGTTTCAAGTGGACCCAAAAGCAATGAAGGGCGCTTTAGGAAAATATAGCTAAGGATGTTCAACCAACCTTTTCTTGAAAGCTTACCTCCCTTTTCTTCCGATTGACCAATGTTCTTCATGTAAAATAAATCAAGGTTTTTTGTTTGATCAATATTCATTGGAGCAGCTTTTGAGTTTTTACTTTCAAAGAAACCATAATCATCAACGGATTCCATAGAGAAAAACTTAGCTGGAAAAATTGATTGGGTAATAATCGTTGTCTTAATTCCAAGAGACTTACAAACATCATATAAAATCGTATCACAGACCAAATGCGGCACGTTAAAAAACAGCGCATGCGTAATCTTTTCTTCTTTGATTTGCTGGGCAAGCGTATCGCTAAGAATATAAAAATAATCAAGATAGTCTTGAAGATTTTTCAGATTATGGGAGCGATAACGGTAGCCATCCGAGTAACGATATAATTGGTCTACAGTACGTTCCATGCTTTCACGAAAAAATGGGGAGGACAACAGTTCATAATTTTCACCCGCATAAAATTGCTCACGCATTACATGACCACGTTGCCCTTTACGGGTGTCCATTCGGGAAAGTGATGAAGCCTTAAAGTCTGCCATATCATTTCCAAAATGAAGACGCAGCTCGATGTCATCCGCACTATTAACTAATGCATTCAGAACTTCGTCTGTATTATCAGCTGTAGACACGCATAATAAACGAATGCTCATGTTGGCATCCAATCTTGTTCATTTTTATCAAGCCATAATTTTCGCAACCATTTAGCAGGGCGCGTTTTATAGCGTAGTTTAGTACCCGCCCCTATAATGGCTTCTTCCATTTTAGGGTCACCATGAAAACACATGACACGACATGTTTCTGGTAAGCGAGGCTCAATGAAAAAATTCAAAGGCAGTATTGGAATTCCTTGCCGCTTGAAGGAGCAAACCCAGCCATCTGGAAAATACTCCAATTGCTTATATTTATGAGCTGTTAATGAGACATAACGTTGTTCGCCTTTGTAAGCGACTGCAGCTTCAATATTATCTTCAAATTCAGTATACAAGAAATCATGCTTACCAGGATCAAATCGATACACCGACCCATGGCCACCAACACGTCGGCGGCGCTTTTCTAACCAATCTCGACCCATACATACTTTACCAGGGGCATGGTCAAAAAAGCCACCCATTGGACCAGAAATAACAACATCAAGATCCATAACAAGAGTTGCTCCTTTAAGACCAACTTCATTAGGCTTTATCATCGTAATTTTACGCCAGGCACCACGTCGCTTACCCGTAGTCATGGCTTTCACCATTTCATCCTCTACTGGAACAACTGGCAATGGATGAACTTCAACTTCATCCCGAATTCCTTCTGCATTCTCAGTAAAGCAAATAAACCTAAATGGCCTATCAAGGTTGCGCTTCACACCCGCATAAAGACGGTTTACATAATATGGTGGAAATTTATCCCCCCACTTTATACAAACAATATTGGCAACGCTCATTTTCGGTAAGTTTCTATATCACTGTTAAGTCTAGCGTTTGGTATCATTAAATCATGCTTCCTGCAAACAAACATAAACGCAATACAACAAGTTAGAGAAAACACTTATTAACCACTTGTTAGCCCTATATTAAATCAACTCATCAGAATTTGACCTAACGTTAATTATTATTCGCACATATTAAACACCACATTTAAATCGGTGGGTCACCAGGTGAATACAACTAATTCAAAAAAATTATATGCACGATTCTATACTTTTTTAGGTCTAGAAAAGTTTGACGAAAACCAATTTGGTGAACAAGCAGCTCGCGAAGTTCGTCGAATACAAATCAAATCCGTCTACTCTCTTACTTCAGCAATGATGTGCGGAAACATACTGTTTGCTATTTTGCTAACGGCAAATATACTTGGTTATGGATTTTGGCAAGATGCTGTCGCAGTTGTATGGTGCGTGTCAATCGTTGGTATTTCACTTCACACTTTATATAAAAGTAATGTGCGTAAAAAACAAAACCATGAGTATTCAGGATCAGAGAAATCGATCAAGAGTCTAATATATTCATCTGCAGTTCTTTCATTAATCTGGTGTTTGCCAGTAATTGTATTTTATAGCTTTACAGAAAGCGTTGAACGCGGTGTCATCACCGCAATTATGGCGGGCATTCTTTCTGCAGGTGCCGCTTCACTATCACGCGTGCCAAAAGCAGCCTATGCTTGGCTTTTCATAGCTGGCACAATTCATTTTTTAGTTGCAGTTATATCTGCTATTTCAACAGGTCAACTTGCTGATTTTACAATAGCAATTTTTGCACTACTTGCGACGGCAGGCTTAGCTGCGTCAGTTTATGAGCGATCTGAATCTTTCTTCAGAGCCTTTAAAAACACACAAAGCATAAAAGAAAAGAGTGAAGTTATCGACCTTCTACTCAAAGACTATGAAAGTCAGGCGACAGAGTGGCTTTGGGAAACAGACAAAAATGGATATGGTACACGCGTACCCTCTCAAATCCTTGATATGTTGGGTTATGACTTTGAAATTTTTAAACAATCAACTGCCCCACAGCTAGCGCGATTACATGCTACTGAAGAATGTCATCAAAACTTATCACGCTTAATGGATGCGCTTTCAAGAAAAGAAGAATTCCATGACATAACTTTGAGCATTACGGATGCTCAAGATGGTACTACTAAATGGATTATGACACGCGGGAAACCGCAATGGGATGGTGAAAACTTCCTAGGTTATCGAGGTATTTGCGCAGACGCAACTGTCGCAATGGAAGCTGAAAAGAACATTCATTATCTTGCAAAAAATGACGCACTAACAGATTTATCTAATCGTTCATCATTTAACGATCAGCTAGCTATCTGGAACAAATCAAATAGAGATTTTGGAATTTTACTTATTGATCTAGATCATTTTAAGGCCGTCAATGATACGCATGGCCATGCTGCTGGTGATTTTGTTCTAAAAGAAGTAGCTACTCGCCTAAAATCTGCGATTGCTGAAAGCAAAATTCGTCGTGCCGATGAATGCACAATTGCTCGACTGGGCGGTGATGAATTCGCAGTTACTTTTGTCGCTGATAGACGTGCTGAAAACATGAATATTAAAGAAACCACAGACAACCTTGCCAAACGTATTGTTACTTTGATGGCTGAACCTTTTATCTATGAAGGTCAAGAAATCAGAATTGGTGCATCAGTAGGTTACGTAATTGCACCAGTAGATGGTGATGAAATTGCCAGACTTATTAACCGAGCAGATATGGCTCTTTACAGAGCCAAAGCTAATGGTAAGTCAACTCAACACCGCTTTGATTTTTCAATGGATGAAGAAACACGCTCAACTAAATTATTGGAACTAGATGTCAGAAATGCATTGCAGTTAGGCCAACTAAAAATTGCGTATCAGCCAATCGTATCTGTAGGCTTTGGCATAGATGATAATAAAACCCTATCCCCTGAAACAGCAGGCATGGAAGCATTGCTACGTTGGGAGCACCCAACAAAAGGAAACATCGGCCCTGATGTCTTTATTCCAATAGCTGAAGCAACGGGAAGCATCATCGCGATTGGTGAATGGGTTATGAAGCAAGCATGTATGGAGGCTTCAACTTGGGATGATCAAAGTTCAATTGCAGTCAATGTGTCAGTCAAACAAATCATTGCACCAAACTTCATTCATACAGTATTGGGCGCACTTGCAACCTCTGGCTTACCTGCTAGCCGTTTAGAAATTGAAATGACTGAAAGCGTTCTGATTACAGATCCAGAGCTTACAATAAAAACAATTAGACAATTAAGATCACTGGGTGTGAGAGTATCGCTTGATGATTTTGGAACTGGGTATTCTTCCCTTTCTTATATTGCTGATTTTGATGTTGATCGTATTAAAATCGACAAGTCTTTTGTTGATAAATTAAGCGACAAAAACGCCAATGCCGCACCAGTGATCAATGCGATTACAAACCTTGCTTCTTCTCTTGGTCTTGTGACTGTGGGTGAAGGTGTCGAGACAATTGAGCAAGCCGAAATGCTTAAAAAGCTGGGGTGTGACCACTTACAAGGCTATTACTACGGTAGACCAGAGGTTAGAGAAATTAAAGAAAAAAGCTCTTCAAGCAAGATAAAGCAGATGAAAAGCAAAAAAACAAAAAAACCACCTTCGACACAAGAAAAAATCAAGAAGACTGGATAATGATTATGAGGCCGCTTATTTAGCGGCCTTACTTATATTTAGCTTTCAAACCTGTGTGTGCAGTGCGTTAAGGACTTGTAATTCCCCCTACTCGATTGTTATCTAATATACGAAACAAATAACGGTTGAGCACATGTCTACACATCATACAAAAATGCTTATTATTGGTTCTGGCCCAGCTGGCTATACTGCCGCTATATATGGTGCGCGCGCTATGTTGGAACCAACATTAGTTGCAGGCCTTGAGCAAGGTGGTCAGCTAATGATCACGACAGAAGTTGAAAATTACCCAGGTTATGCGGAGGCTGTACAAGGCCCTTGGATGATGGAGCAAATGCTCGAACAAGCAAAGAATGTAGGTACAAACATCATCAACGATCATATAATGGAAGTTGATTTAGATGCACGTCCATTCAAGGCAGTTGGCGATAGTGGCACAATTTATACAGCCGACACGGTTGTCATTTGCACTGGTGCAAAAGCAAAATGGCTTGGCCTTCCTTCAGAAGATAAATTCATGGGCTTTGGCGTTTCTGCCTGTGCAACCTGTGATGGCTTTTTTTACCGCGGCAAAGAAGTTGTTGTTGTTGGCGGTGGCAACACTGCAATTGAAGAAGCGCTTTATCTATCAAACCTTGCTTCAAAGGTTACTATTCTTCACCGCCGTGATGAGTTCCGTGCAGAACGTATTTTGCAAGAACGAGTTTTCAAAAAAGCAAACATAGAAATTATGTGGGATAGTGAACTTGCCGAAATTACTGGCGAAGAGAGCATCCCCCCTTCTGTTACTGGTGTAAAAATTAAAAACCGTAACACTGGTGATATTACCGATTATAAAACTGATGGCGTCTTTATTGCGATTGGCCATGCCCCGCAAACCGAACTCTTTGAAGGTAAGTTGAAAAAGAAAGACTCAGGTTATCTTTGGACAGCACCAGACTCAACTGCAACTGAGGTGCAAGGTGTCTATGCTGCTGGCGATATTACAGATGATATTTACCGTCAGGCAGTAACAGCGGCAGGCATGGGCTGTATGGCAGCGCTAGAAGCAGAGAAATATCTTGCAGAACATGAAGCGGTAAGCGAAGCTGCCGAGTAAGGTTTTGAAATTCCATGAAACGGGAGGGTTGAATGGACTGGGACAAACTGCGGATTTTTCATGCGGTAGCAGAAGCGGGTAGCTTCACCCACGCAGCGGATAAGCTAAATCTTAGCCAATCTGCCATTTCGCGTCAGGTGAGCAGCCTCGAGGGAGACTTAAAAGTCCCCCTCTTTCATAGACACGCACGTGGATTGGTTATGACCGACCAAGGCGAAACACTTTATGCAACAGCACATGACGTTTTGCTCAAACTTGATGCTGTTCAATCTAAGCTTACAGATTCAACGGAACGCCCCGAAGGCAATATGAAAGTAACGACAACCGTAGGTCTCGGCACAGGTTGGCTTACAACTCGTATTCACGAATTTATAAATCTATACCCTGATATTCACCTTGAGGTTATTTTAGCTGACGAGGAGTTGGATTTAGTAACAAGAGCAGCTGATTGCGCAATAAGGTTACGACAACCCACAAATCCTGACCTTATTCAACGCAAGCTATTTACCGTGCACCTGCATATGTATGCAGCTCCCAGTTATCTTAAAAAATACGGGCAACCAACAACATTAGAAGAACTTAATCAGCATAGAATAATTGCATATGGTGAAAACGTTCCAGGGTATTTAGCTGAAGTAAATTGGCTTTTATACGCAGGCATGGAAAACAATCAAAAACGCGAAGCAACCTTTCAAGTAAACAACCTTCGTGCTTTACGTCGTGTTTGTGAAGAAGGTACAGGGATTGCGGTGCTACCGGATTATATTGTTGAAGATCGCCACGCATTAGTACAGTTAATGCCAGATGTTGATGTGCCAGAGTTTGATACTTACTTCTGTTACCCAGCAGAAATGCGCTCCTCAGCAAAGCTAAAAGTTTTCCGAGATTTCCTAATTTCAAAAGCCAGACACTGGAAATATTAAATCTCATGCGCACCATCACATTTGAAGAAGCAGACCCTCACCTAACTTGGACAGCAATTTCAGATGCCATCTATGCAGGACATCTATTGCCAAAAGCAGAGATTGGTGACCTTTTATTACAACAGGCTCCAAATGCACTTTTAAGTCGAGGCGCATGGATAGAAGGCCTTGGCATGGCAATGAAATCCATGAGTGTTTTTCCAGAAAACAAATCAGCACCTACAATACAAGGTGGCGTACTCTTATTTGATGGAAAAGACGGTAATTTAAAAGCCGTTATAGACGGTATCCTTGTTACCAAATGGAAGACCGCAGGTGATAGTGTTTTAGGCGCAAAATTACTTGCTAATAGCGAACCGAAAACCCATCTGATGGTAGGTGCGGGAACAGTCGCCGCATCTATTTTAGAAGCTTACCACGAAATATTTCCATCAATCGAACGCTTTATTATTTTCAACCGCACAAAAAGCAAGGCTCAAACTCTCGCTGAACTGTATAAAGATAAAATACCTAACATTGAAATTGCAGAGAACCTTGAAGGAGCCTGCAGCAAAGCAGATATCATAACAAGTGCCACAATGACAGTTGACCCAATTATTAAAGGCGGCTGGATAAAACCAGGGACTCACATTGACCTAATTGGGGCATTCAAACCAAATATGCGTGAAGTTGATGACACCCTTTTGTTGAAATCAGAGATCTTTGTAGACTCTCGCGAAACCACAATAGGGCATATTGGCGAAATAGAAATTCCACTGCAAGAAGGCACTATTTGTCTAGATGATATCAAAGGCGACTATTATGACCTTTGCAAAAACAAAACGGGACGAAGCTCAAAAGAAGCAATTACACTGTTTAAAAATGGTGGCGGTGCGCATATGGATTTAATGACAAGCTTAGAAATTTACAGAACAATCCAAGCATTTACCTAAGGTAATATAATCAAGTTTTAGTGATAAATATACAACTAATCCACAGATATAGTAGTTTATATTGATATTTTGGGTAAGTTTTTGACTTAGTGTATTGTTTTGAAACACTTCGCAAGCATTATAAATTTAACGGTAAGTGATTCGATTTGTTATTCTCCTCCCGACAAATCAGAATACAACTACTGTTACCCAAGAAGGCTAAGAATGAATACACCTTCTAATACTGCGCCGGGCTAAGATTTCAGCCCGGCTTTTTTCCAAAATTCAATTACTTATATAAAGCTTCGCTTTGAAGGTTTTTATAAAGATGCGCGACTTGTTCTTCGTAGCCATTAAACATCTTCGTTGGAATACGCTTACCAGTTTCTAAATCACGCTCAGTTGCTTGCGTCCAACGTGGGTGATCAACCGCAGGATTAACATTTGCCCAGAAGCCGTACTCTTTAGGGCCAAGCTCTTCCCAGAAACTCACTGGGCGCTCTTTTGTAAAGCTAATTTTTTTAATGGACTTGATATGCTTGAAGCCATATTTCCATGGAAGTGCAAGACGTAATGGCGCACCCATTTGCTTTGGAACTGGCTTACCATATGCACCAGTAACCATGAACGTCATCTCATTCATAGCTTCTTCCATAGTAATGCCTTCAACATAAGGCCAAGGGTACCAGAATTGTTTTTGTCCAGGTGCTATAGATTTATCTTCAAACGTTTCAAACCGAACATATTTTGCATCATTTGTTGGCTTAGCAATTTTAATCAATTCCGAAAGCTCAAAACCTGACCAAGGAACAGTCATCGACCATGCTTCAACGCAACGGTGACGGTATAAGCGCTCTTCTAATGGCATCTTTTTAAGAAGATCATCAATACCAATTGTCATTGGTTTTTCAACTTCACCATCAACCAATATTTCCCAAGGGCGTATTTTCAAAGCTTGAGCCGCTTGGTGAATTTGCTTGTGAGAACCAAACTCGTAAAAATTATTATAAGTAACGTTTAACTGTTCTGGAGTAACAGGGCGATCAAGCTTGTATTTTTCATTACGAACAATGTCTTTATAAAGTCCAGCACTTGGATCTTCAGCTGCTTGCGCCTGATGGCTAGCGTAAGTCATGCCAGTCGCAGCAAGAAGCCCCCCCATGCCAAGACCTTTTATCAACTCGCGTCGATTTAGAAAGACAGCTTCTGAAGTTGCTTGAGATTCAGATAAAGCCCATGAAGGTTTAATGAAATTTCTTTTTGACAATATTCAGCCCTCGAATAAATTATTTATAGGTAAGAATATGACAAAGGCTGGTTTAATTTCAATAAACATAATCTCACAAAGGTGTCAGATTACTAAAATCGAAATTAGTTCAGCTTTGAAATGCCAACAGAAGAAACATCATTGATATCGTCTTGAGATGCACAAAGGTTAGATTGTTCTGCTCGTAGAGACGTTGCAGGGCGTGGTACATCAAGGTTACCACACTGAGTAACACTGCTTAGATTACGCGGAATTCGTACCTGAACATTTGAACGACGGTCACGCTCAATCAAACTTGTTGCATTGCTACCGAAGGCATAACGAATACCACCAAAGCCGCCAACATAATTATCTTCACCAGCTTCAATTTCACCAAATACACTAACACCATCAAAACCTTGTTCGGTTAAAAGATGCTCAAATGATAAATTACCGACATGCCCACGTGATGTTAAGCGATGTCCAACAGAAACACGCAAGTCATCTGTATAGTAGTATGACAAATCAACTTCATCGATGAACTCTGTTTCAAAATGTTGACCAAACTGAATGCCAACAAGTGCATCAATAGACCAGCGGTCTTGATATGAAGAAAGTTCTACACCAACACGGCCACCGTGTTCTGGGTCTGTGTAAGCCCAATCACCGTAAATACCGAGTAAGCCACCCTCATTACGATAGAAGATGTGAAGGCCACCAGCCGCACTTGTAAACTCGCCATCGTAAATACCAACAGCACCCTCAAGCTGAACACCAAAGTTTGTAAAGTTGGGAATTGGGGAGGCAACAGAAGCCGTAAACATTGCATTTGAAGCTGTGCCAAGCACATTACGCTGGTAGGCACCACCATGAATACTTAATTCAAAATTTACCGCATCAACAGCAACAGCAGGTTGAGACGGCGCTGGTTGCTGCGCAACAGGTGTCGGGTCTAAAAGTAAATCAGCTGCATTTGCTTGCGTAACAGTTAAAACAGCGCCAGCAACAAAGCATGTAGCTTTCAAAAAAGTTTTCAAAATTCTCACCTGTCAAATAATCCGTCATGTAATCGCGGACTTTATAGTTTTGTTACTTAGCCCATAACACAAAAAAACTGAAACTTTCACAGTCTTTATAATTAATACGCCTTTTTTAACGCCAACGTGTCATTTTTGCAATAATCCGAAACCCGCCAATATATTACGCTATAATACACTGGCGAGTTCAAAAAACTCAATGAAACGCTGTGCTTACTTTAAGCTAGCGCAGAATTTTTGTATGCGCTCGCACGCATTGGTCAGCGCTTCTGTTGAAGTTGCATAGGAAATACGGAAATTAGGGCCAAGTCCAAAAGCTGAACCATGAACCACCGCAACCCCTTCTTGCTCCAATAGTGCTGTTACAAAATCTTCATCTGTCTCAAGCACTTTGCCTGATTCTGTTGTTTTACCTAATAGGTCTTTGCAAGAAGGATAAACGTAAAATGCACCTTCAGGCTTTGGACAATCAATTCCTGTCGCTTGATTAAGCATAGAAACAACTAAATCACGACGTCCTTCAAATTCTTTTCGGCGTTCGCCGATGAAATCTTGAGGGCCATTCAGCGCTTCAATGCCTGCCCATTGTGTGATCGAACAAGTGCCAGAGGTTGACTGACCTTGCACCAGGTTCATCGCCTTGATTAATTCTGGTGGGCCAGCACAATATCCAAGACGCCAGCCTGTCATTGCATAAGCTTTTGATACACCATTCATAGTCAGCGTGCGATCATAAAGACCCGGTTCAACTTGTGCAGGCGTTACAAATTCAAAATCGCCATAACAAAGGTGTTCATACATATCATCAGTTAGTACCCAAACATCTGGGTATTTCATAAGCACATCCGTAAGAGCTTTTAATTCGTCTTTGCTATACGCAGCCCCTGATGGATTTGAAGGCGAGTTGAATAAGAACCACTTGGTCTTAGGCGTAATAGCAGCTTCAAGTTGTTCGCCTGTAATTTTAAAATTATTTTCAATGGTCGCTTCAACGAATACTGGCTCACCACCGTTTAGCAAAACCATATCCGGATAACTAACCCAATAAGGTGCTGGAATAATAACTTCGTCGCCAGGATCAAGCGTTGCTGCAAAAGCATTGTATAAAACTTGCTTACCGCCAGTTGTAGCAATCACCTGTGATGGATCATAATCAAGATTATTCTCGCGCTTGAATTTAGCACAAATCGCCTCGCGCAATGGCAAGATACCTGGTACATCGGTATATTTCGTTTCGCCACGCTTAATAGCATCCATCGCAGCTTGTTTGATATTATCTGGCGTATCAAAATCAGGCTCCCCTGCTCCAAGACCAATGACGTCAACGCCCTGTCCTTTTAGTTCACGAGCCTTTTGTGAAACTGCAATGGTTGCAGAGGGTTTCACGCGAGAAAGACCTTTGGCGACAATGCCCATAATTATACTCCGATAAGTGTTTGAAAGCAGTCAAGAGCGACTACCAGAGCTTTTTATTCCGATGTATGATTCAAATCAAGAGCAGGACGCTTAATAGGCACAGGAATTGGTGGTTGATAAACATCCCCATTTGTATGTTTTAACCCATGAGGATTAGGCCCTGTACCGCCACCTAATCTGATACGAATATCTTTTCGCAAAAACTCCGCTGGCTCAAAATAAAGAGCTGCTAATTGTCGACGTGTTAAAGGCACGTCTTGAAGATTTTTTTCCACAACAACTTTCAAAGACTTAGGCTCTTCTATCTCTGGCTTAGTTTGCAAAACCAAGCCTGCACTTAAAACCGCATCTGTTGGCAAAGTAGGACGCTTACTAGGTAAAGGTGCAATGAGCTCTTCAAGATCAACAGCCTCAAACCCGCCTTCAGGAATTACAATACGTGTATCAATCGCTTCAAATTCATACGCTTTTGGTGCCTCTAATGGGCGCTTAGTCGGTGTGCCATCAGAAGGATATTTTGTCGGGCAAATACTTTTAGTAATATCATAAGGCTTTACATTGGCTGTTTGAAGATCAGAGTTTGCGCCATTAAAATCAGCAAAATCAGCTAAAGCCTCTAATTTACCATCAAACCCATCACGCAATAATCGAGCGGCCTTTATGTTTCTTTGCAAGCCAGACTTTCCACCAAACACAATTGCCAACAAGGTCTTACCATTGCGATTAGTTCTGACAGCAACATTAAATCCTGACGCACAAACATAACCCGTTTTCATCCCATTAGTACCATCAAACAAGCGCACTAAAGCATTATGATTTCGCAGACGTTGGCGTTTAAACTGAATAGCTGGAATATTAAAAAAACTTGCATACTGAGGAAATTCCTTCGTCAATTGCATTGTCAGAAAAGCCATGTCTCTGGCTGTTGTATATTGATCAGGGTCATGCAATCCATGCGGGTTTGTAAAATGACTTGCACTCATCCCCAAGCGCCTAGCATGCGCATTCATTAAGCTCACAAACTGAGCTTCACTTCCAGAAGTAGCCTCCGCTAACGCAACAGAAACATCATTGGCAGATTTCACCATTATAATTTTCAAAGCAGTTTCAATGTTAAAAACTGTGCCGATAGGAAAGCCCATTCTAGAAGGCGGTTGGCTGTAGCTATGTTCTGAAATTCTTACTGGAGATTGCATTGAGATGCTTTGAAGCTCAATCATCTTAAAAACAGTATATGCTGCCATCATTTTAGTTAGTGATGCAGGCGCCCATTTAGCAAAAGCAAGTTGATGGGAAAGTACTTGTCCTGCATCCATATCAACAATCAAATGAGGCCGAATCGGCAAGTCAAACAAATCAACTTCACTTGATAAAGCTACACTCTTTGGCGCGAGAACAGCACTCATGACAAACAAGCCACCAGCCAACATTTTTAATTGAGTAAAATAAGACACTGAAATTCCAATAAACCTTACGTAGCAACACCACACTTTATAGAACTATCAAAAAAGGTAAATCTAAATAACCACGACCATCAGTCAATATTTTGTAGAATAAATTGATAAGTTGCGGTCTTCCCAGACATATTTCAGCCACAAGATAACCTAAGTTTATACATGTTATGTGCGAAACTCCGCCTTAAAACATCGCTAATATAAATTCACCAGATCAAGATAGGTACTAATCTGGCACGAGGGTGCGGGGGCTATGATGAAGCATTACAACCAAAACCGAAACATATGGATGGTTCAATCTACACAGGAACTTGGCCACAAAAAACGTTGGCGTAACCTGTTTGCGATTTCAACTGTGACAACCATTGCTTTTTGCTGCGTAGGATTGGCAACATTTCAAATAGCCATCACTATGGCAAAACCTTTCACATAACAAAAATAGCCTAAGGAGACGAAGGCTATGGGCGATAAGAACAAAGCTTCTGAGGCAACTGTCCTTATCGCCCACCAGAAAACTTAGTTGAAGAAATAGCTTTTAAGATAGTTTTCTTAGCGTCATTTGGATTTGCTAGGTTAGATATCTCAATATTACTTCCATCAGTAAGATATAAGAGCAAACTACCCCCACCAAATAAAGCTCCCGTAAGGCCTTGCTTAATATCAATCTTCTCAATCATTGATAAATGAACTTTGGTCGCTAGGTCTTTCGGCCACCCAGGATGGCAATATATACAATCCTCATTTATTTGGAGTCGTATCGTTTGGTACCTTAAAAAAGCATAGGCTGCCAAAAGCGGCACAAAGACAGACATCACAACAATAAACAATCGAGCAAGATTACTATCGCTATAATCAGTAATAGAAAGCAAAGCCCATGCAGAAAAATAAGCTAGTAAAATTACAATGCTAGGCATAAAAATCCGCCAATGCGCAAAGTAAAGCGGCACACCCTGAGTTTGAGCCTCATTTTTCTCCAAAATAAGACCACTATCAGATTCTAAGATAAGATTAGCATTGGTGTCATTCATCACATGCCCTATATCATCTGGATACTAATCAAAACACTTTGACCATAGTGTACGCCTAGGAGCAAGCAATGCGCAAGTTTTCAATTATTTTCATACTTATCACATTGATTTCAATGGTTATTTCAAAAGGGTTTGCTCAAGACACCAAGGCCTTTGATACTGAAAAAGCAACAATTCTAGTCGAATCTATTGCTTCTGGGCTAGTTCACCCGTGGGGCATGGGCATGTTACCAAACGGCAAAATCTTAGTTACAGAGCGTGAAGGCAATATGAAATTAATTACCCCTAAAACAGGTAAGTTAATATCTGTATCGGGTGTGCCTGATGTCTGGGAAAGTGGTCAAGGCGGACTTCTGGATATTGCTATTGATCCAGAATTTAAAACAAATAAGACCATTTATTTTACCTTCTCCAATCCTGCTTTCTTTGGCGGCGCAGGAACAGCGATTGCCTCAGCAGAATTTACTGAAACACCTGCTCCTAGTTTGCAAAATGTGACAATCTTATTTTCAATGGATAAGACAAGTAGAAGCCTCCACCATTTTGGCTCAAGGATAGTGCTTGCAAGCGATAGCACGATATTTTTCACAACAGGCGATCGTGGCGAATCCCCTCGAGCGCAAGACCCATTTGATTCAGCAGGCAAAGTATTACGCATCAATAAAGATGGAAGCATTCCAAAAGACAATCCTTTTGCTGATGGTAAAAATGCACTGCCACAAATTTGGTCATTAGGACACCGCAACCCTCAAGGCGCTACACTAAATGATAAAACAGGTGCGCTATGGACACTTTCCCACGGTGCAAGAGGCGGTGATGAAATCAATATTCCAGAAGCAGGAAAAAACTATGGTTGGCCTATAATCTCTTTTGGTCGACATTATTCTGGTGAGAAAATCGGCAAAGGCACATCAGCGCCAGGACTTGAACAACCAATATATTATTGGGATCCATCCATCGCCCCATCAGGATTCGATTTTTACCAAGGAAATTCTATCCCTGAGTGGCAGGGCAATCTATTTGCTGGCGCTTTAAAAGATCAATTACTTTCTCGCCTTGAAGTAAAAAACGGCAAAGTAGTTCATGAAGAAAAAATACTGGCAGGTGAATTCGGTCGCATCAGAGATGTAAGAAGCTTTCACGATGGTGCGCTATGGCTATTAATTGATGACAGCGAAGGCGCGTTACTTCGCCTAACGAGTGAATAAAACTCGTTAGGCGAATATTACAAAATATCTTCTAATTATTTAGTCAGCGTCAAATCGCTCAATAATAAATTGTCAGAAATAAAATCGAAAGCCTCGGTAATCTCTTCAGGTGTATTTGCAATAGATTTACTTAACTTGCTTCTAATCGCCTTGAATCGTATGTCCTGTTCCTTTCCTCTCGGAACGGCATACTCAACATTTAAAGCAATAATTTCTACTTCGTTTTCATTTTTCAGATTATCACAAATCTTTGGATCAAAACCTTGAATAGAAAAAACATCGCCATGCGTTGACATTAGCATTCACATTGGATGTTGATTTAGTAATGCCAAAAGCCTTAGTCAACGTTGTTGTGACTTCACCTGAATAGCTACCAAATCCACTAATTTTCCCAGAACTAATAGAATAATCGGGTTCAAGTTTCCCAGTTTTATTCAAGCCACGCTGAATATCACTTACATTATAGAAATAACCAGCAATTTTTTTACCTATAGCAATTGCTTTGTTCTCACTTTTCCCAGAAGCAAGTTCTTTTTGCACTGCATAAGCCGCCCGCAAGTAATGCTGCATCTACGCTTTCAGTAATACGTGATTTATCTGAATGATAGCGAGAATAATCAATCGCAACACCAACCGCACAAATTAAAGGGATAGCGATTACAGCAAAGGTTACCGCAACATTTCCTTTAGAATTAGATATGAATTGTTTGAATTATTGATTTTTAAATTTTATCATCAGAAGAAAAACAAGGCCTGTTAAAAGAATATTATAAATAGATATGCACACATATTAACCAAATAATTATTTATAGAAGCAAAAAAATGAAGTTCGGCTCGCAACAGACGTTGTAAAAACCAGCGCTTAAACCCGAAGCAGTTGCATAAACAAATATAGTTTGGCGAAATATTAAGAAGCTTCAATGTATCGTATCTCACAATCGATACATTGAAAGACGTTTAGGATGTTCAAGATAGCAGGCCTTTTTTTAGATGACAGAAGCTATGACCACATCACTTCTATCAAAAGCTTATCTGACTATCTGAATGAAATAATTGGCGATGACCTAACGCCTGCTCGTTTTTTCTCTATGCAAAAGCAGATTTATGAAGTCCATCAAATGGGTGCTGATGCGTTAAGCAAATCTGCCATGCAAGATAGATCCTTTGATTGCAAAGCTGGGTGCGATTCATGTTGTCACGCAACCAACGTAGACATAACTCCGCTAGAAGCTTTTTATCTCGCAAATTTCATCAAGCAAGAACATAAAACTAACAAAACAATTCAGATCCCCTCAAGGAAAGATATTAAAGCGCCCTGCCCTTTATTAAAAAATGGGCTATGCAATTCTTACGAAGTACGCCCCTTATCTTGCAGATACATTATGTCGACTGATCTTGCCTCATGTTTAAAACGACGCGAAACACTTACAGGCGGAGCAAAATTACCTGCTCCTTTTTCAAACTTCCGCACTTCCATATCTGCTGCTTGCTTCGTGGTCTTCAAAAACCGTGACCTTGACGCCCGATGGTTAGTACTGGATCAGACAATAGAAAAAATTGTGAATGACAAAGACGCAATGCAAGACTGGCTATCAGGCTCAAACTTAGACGCTACTCTTAAAGCAGATGAGCCATCAGGGAATTTTAGTGAACTAGTCTTAGCCGTTGAGACTATTTCTTAAGCGGCAAAGCCTTATTGCTTGTTTATCTTTTAAAATCTGCTCTAGCCAAATCATTCAAATCGCTCTATTTGCTAGCATAAGAAGAAACCACCCTTGAAAGTACCATAATGGTAAAATCTACATTCGCAGCTTTTGCTGAGCGCTTATCCATTGGTGAGAACAGCCGTGCTGCTGTTGAAACCTTTACACCAAACCGCATCAAGATTGAGGTCTTATCAGGATTGACTGTTGCATTGGCGCTTGTACCAGAAGCAGTGGCTTTTGCATTTGTTGCAGGTGTTGAACCATTAGTTGGGCTTTATGCTGCGTTTATTGTCGGGCTGATTACAGCCGTCTTTGGTGGTCGCCCAGGCATGATCTCTGGTGCAACTGGCGCATTAGCCGTTGTTATGGTTTCACTTGTCGCTATTCACGGTGTTGAATATCTCTTCGCAACAGTCGTGCTTATGGGCATCATGCAAATTTTAGCGGGTATATTCAGGCTCGGTAAATTCATTCGCCTAGTCCCCCACCCAGTGATGTTAGGGTTTGTGAATGGTCTAGCAATTGTTATTTTCCTAGCCCAGCTTTCTCAATTTAAAACCGCAGGCCCGGACGGCACACAAGTTTGGATGGATGGCATTCCACTTATTTTAACACTGGCGCTAGTCTGCCTCACAATGAGCATCATCTGGACATTTCCTAAAATCACAAATGTTATCCCAGCTCCCCTAGCTGGCATTGGTATTGTGGCAGGCATTGTTATAATCTTTGGAATTGATGTCCCTCTTGTTGGCGATTTAGCTTCAATTGAAGGTGGCCTGCCAATTTGGCATATCCCAATGGTGCCAATCAATTTAGAAACACTGAAAATCATATTCCCTTATGCGCTAATCCTTGCAGCCATTGGCTTAATCGAAAGCCTGCTAACGCTTAACCTAGTTGGTGAAATCACGGGCAAACGCGGCGGCGCCTCACAAGAGTGTATTGCCCAAGGTGTTTCTAATACAGTCACAGGTTTCTTTGGTGGCATGGGTGGGTGTGCGATGATTGGTCAGTCAATGATCAACGTAAAATCAGGAGGTCGCACACGCCTATCTGGCATATCGGCAGCATTATTTTTATTAGTCTTCATCATGTTTGCCTCAGGCTTAATCGAGCAAATTCCACTTGCTGCACTTGTTGGTGTGATGTTCATGGTTGTGATCGGAACGTTCGCTTGGCAGTCGCTCACAATTCTGCGTCGTATCCCACTAACAGATGCATTGGTGATGGTCCTTGTTACCGTTGTAACTGTTATGAGTGACTTGGCAGTAGCCGTTGTAGTTGGTGTTATCGTCTCAGCCCTTGCATACAGCTGGAACGCATCAAAGCGTATTCATGCTGTTTCAAAAATGGCAGATAAAACTACGAAGGTCTATGAAATCGAAGGCCCATTATTCTTTGGTTCAACAGATGGCTTCTCACAACTCTTCGACATAAAAGGCGACCCTGAATTGGTTATCATCGACTTCATGCAAAGTCGCGTTGTAGACCAGTCAGCACTTCAAGCAATTGATGATCTGGCGACAAAATATGAAGCGGAAGGCAAACAAATTCAACTGCGTCACCTAACGCCTGATTGTCATTCACTGTTAAACAAAGCAGGTCAGTTGATTGTGGATTCTGATGATGACCCTGATTACGAATTGGTTGTTGATTATTCAGTCCGCGCAGGATCTTTTGGTGGCGGGCATTAATTAATTCTGCCCACACCAAAAACTGCTTTGAATGGCACACAATAAATAAACACACGTGAATATTTGCTAATGTCTGTTTTGCTAGAGATGTCATAGCTCTGCGCACCATTGATGGACTTCAATCTACCAATGCGCTTTTCTGGTTTGTCATTGCCAAGATAAACAAAAAGGGCTGGCCCTTTTTTTGTTTTGAAATTAGAGCCAAGCGTAAGGATGTGCTTTGCGCCACTTTTAGCAATCTTCACAGAACCAGTTGTCCACTTAACACTCTGACCTTTTATAACGCCCGATTTAACGGTTTGTGCTGAAACTGAATTAATTGGCAGCCCCAAAAGCGTTGCAGCCATCAATACAGCATAAAAAAACCTTTTCATCTTATCCTCCCTTTACAAAGAAAGATTAAGCATTGCACGGTTAAAACCAAACTAAAAGCTTGCAAGCTTTCACACATTGCGGAAGATAAGCACTTGTTTGTGAGATAGATTTTAGAAAGCACCTCCATGATTAGCACTGGCGAAGCAGTTATCAAGTTACTTGCACAATACGGCGTTGATACAATCTTTGGCATACCGGGCGTTCACACCCTAGATTTCTGCCGTGGGTTAGGCGACGATGCAAAGATCAGACACATACATGCCCGCAATGAAATGGGTGCAGGTTTCATGGCAGATGGCTATGCCCGTTCTAGTGGCAAACCTGGCGTATGCCTGACCATTTCCGGTCCAGGCGTTACCAATGCTGCAACACCGTTGGGGCAGTCTTACGCAGACTCAATTCCTTTACTGCTTATCTCAGCCGAAGCCCATTCTGAAACCTTAGGCAAAGGCCACGGAACTCTGCATGAAGTAACTGACCTAAACGCAGTAACCCGCCCCCTATGCGCTATGAGCGAATGTGCAAGATCGCCAGAAGATATACCAAAGCTCTTTGCAAAAGCCTTTTCAATCTTTGCGTCGCAAAGGCCTCGCCCTGTACACATATCTATTCCAGTCGATATATTAGCAATGCATATTGATTATGATTGGAAAGCGGAAAAGCCTGAGTTACTCCCTATTGCTAATGATGCAAGCTTAAAACAAGCTAGCGATATAATAGGCAAAGCAAACAACCCATTCATTCTTGTTGGTGGCGGCGCATATGGCTCAGACATTAAAACGCTAGCAGAAAAGTCAGGTGCTATTGTTATTTCATCAAACGCTGGCAAAGGCATTATGCCAGAAAGCCATCCGCTTAGTTTGGGAGGCGCTGTGTGTAGACCTGAAGTACATGCATTACTTGAAAAAGCTGACCTTGTGATTGCCATAGGAACAGAACTTTCAGAGACAGATAATTACATTGGTAAGCTAGAATTTGATTGCCCTCTCATTCGCATTGATATCGATCCATCAAGAATGAAAGATCTATACGAAACAACATTTCCAATTCTTGGTGATGCAGCACCAGCAGTTGAAGCACTCAACCTACTATTAGCAGAAGCAAAACCCAATACAGCCGCCAAAGAAGAAATCATTGTCAAAACTTTTGCTAAAATTCACTCCACATTAAATCCATCTGAACAAAAACACATCACAATTTTCAAAGCCTTAAGAGACGTCTTGTCGCAAGATGCAATCATCATGGGCGACGCAACCCAGATGAGTTATAGTGCATCCTTTGGATTAAACGTTGATGAAGGCCGTTGCTGGCATTATGCAGCAGGCTATTGCGCTCTTGGCTTTGCTTATCCAAATGCAATTGGCGCAAAGCTAGCACAGCCTAAAAAAGACGTAATCGCAATTGCGGGCGATGGGGGCACGATGTTTACGGTTCAGGAATTTGTAACAGCAGCAGAATTAAAATTACCCATCCCACTCATCCTTTGGCACAACGATGGCTACCAACAAATCCGTGATGACATGCGTGCAGGCAATGTGCCTCGCATTGCAGTAGACGGTTTATCGCCTGATTATATGATGCTTGCCAAAGCAATGCATTGTCATTCAGTTCTACCAGATTCATTTGATAGCTTACAAAGCGAAGTAACAAAAGCACTGAAAGCTGATAGACCAACCATCATTTTAGTACGAGAAGACAGCGACTGGCTAAGCTCTTAAAGTAGAAATTCGCCCAACCTCTTCACCTTGAGAAACAGCAATTGCAACTTGTTCTGGTAGCGATTCCCAACCTTCCTCATCAAGCGGAACAGACGCAAACAAAATAGATTTTTGATCACCCATAGTGATCTTGCAACCTTCCACTTCCCACTCTGGCCCTTGCTGGCAAGCGACACAATTGCGGATAGAAAGTCCTGGTGCGCGTGGGTCTGAAAACCCGCCGTTCTCTTCATAAATTCTGCGGTGTGAATGCACAAAAAGTGTATCCCCATCACTGTAAAGGAAATTAGAAGAACCATAGTGAGCCATCTGCGACGCGAACTCTGCAAAGACCTCAAGTCTTTCTTGTTTCGTTGGAATGATAGCACCATCCTTCCAAAGTTCTTTCATCCGCTCCATCAAAAGACAAAATGCCAGTTCAGAATCTGTATCACCAATTGGCATATGACTGAGATCATTGATCGAAAAATCATCATGAATACCGCGCAAAGTTCCATTATGTGCAAAGGCATGCATCCTACGCCCTAAAGCATGGCGGAAAGGATGGGTGTTTTGCATCAAAGGCTCACCAACAGTCGCAAGCCTTACATGTGCAATAATACAATTAGAAGTAACCCCATGTTGAGCAATAAACTCAACCCAAGCACTATCACTTGCAGGCTCGGGTTCTTTAATAATCAAAGCGTCTTTATCCTGAAAATAAGCAATACCCCAACCTGATTTATTTTTATATTTAGACCCACCATGAAGCGCAAATTCATTTAGGGAATAAGTCACATCCGCTGGTTTTGAACATGACATTGCAAAAAGCTCACACATAATTTTCTCCAATAACTTTCAAATTATTATAGGGGCTGTCCCAGATAACTACGATAGATATTTTTTAACCCATTGGTTCAAT
>CAZCUN010000035.1:0-36000 GCA_964502215.1 uncultured Rhizobiaceae bacterium
TTGCGCCTGTAGCACCAGTTGCGCCTGTAGCACCAGTTGCGCCTGTAGCACCAGTGTGACCTGTAGCGCCTTTTGCGCCTGTAGCACCAGTTGCGCCTGTAGCACCAGTGTGACCTTTAGCGCCTTTTGCGCCAGTAGCACCAGTTGCGCCTGTAGCACCCGTTGCGCCAGTAGCGCCTGTGGCACCAGTGTGACCTTTAGCGCCTTTGTCAGTGTGAGCAAGCTCTTGAGCTGTTACCCAACCATCACCATTTACATCTGCATCAGGGCGCAGAGCTGTACGAAGTTCGTCGTTGCTTACAATACCATCACGATTTCTATCAGCTTGGAATTGTACGCCGCCGCCATTACTATTTACTGGAGCTGTCATATTAATTACCTTTTATCTTAAACTAACTAAGAACCCCTCATGGGTCCTTTGATGTTTGCAATTTGCCTTGTATGCAGAGAATAAAATACTTGTAAGAACTACTATGGCATAACGGATTATTACGTAGTTATCCTACGTATAAATTGTAATTTAACATTTAAAATCAGTAACTTACAAATAAATTAACCATAGGGAATATATGCGAAAATGACCAATTTGGCACAAATTTTGCTTGCCTACATATAAGTAATGAGTAACTTCCCTAAAGAAGATGCCAAAATTGAGACATACAAGAGTATAAGAGCTAGAAATGCCCAATATTGACACACGTAAATCTACAATCTGCCTAAATATGATTGTTAAGAACGAGTTTAATATAATTAAAAGATGCCTTGAAAGCGTTATTCCGCATATTGATACTTGGGTTATCTCAGATACTGGCAGCACAGATGGCACTCAAAAGCTCATTCGCGAAGTCATGAAAGACATTCCTGGTGAATTAATAGAGCGGAAATGGCAAAATTTTGGAGTAAACCGTCAAGAAGTGATTGAAGCATCAAAAGATAGAGCGGATTATATCCTGACAATTGATGCTGATGAGTGGTTAGAAGCTGAAAATGGCTTTGACTTCACAAAATTAACCGAAGATTCCTATTATATAGTCAAAGATCAAGGCGACAAACGCTATTGGGTACGCAATATTGTAAAAAATGGCATTGGTTGGCATTGGAAAGGCGTTCTCCACGAATATCTTGAGTGTACAGATGCAAAAACTTACGCTGACATTGAAAATGCAGTCATTCAAGCAAGACAGGAAGGTGCCCGAGCGCATGATCCTGAAACATATCGCAAAGATGCAGCACTTTTAACCAAAGCATTGATAGATGAGCCGAATAACACCCGTTATCAGTTCTATTTAGCACAATCTTGGCGTGATGCTGGTGATTATGAAAAAGCAATACTGCATTATGATCGCAGAACTAAAATGGTTGGCTGGGAGGAGGAAATCTTCTATTCCAAATACCAGATCGCCATTATAATGGAAATCTCAGGTAAAAAGTGGGAAGAATGTCTAACAGCCTATTTGGATGCGTGGCAACACGCGCCACAACGTGCAGAACCCATCCATAAAATCGGCATTCATTATCTAAAGAAAGAAAAATGGCCTCTTGCTTGGTTGTTTCTCAACCAAGCCGCAAAAATGCCAAAGCCAGAAAACTTAATACTCTTCATAGAAGATCCAGTCTACGACTACATCGCGATCTTCGATGCAGCAAAAGCCGCAGGCCATATGGGCTACATACAAGAAATGACCGCCCTAAACGAAAAAATCCTCCAAAAAGAAAACCTCCCAGAAGAAATCATCAACGCAACAAAGAAAAACCAAGCTTATTTTGAATCAACGACGCACAAAGAGGGGTAAGTGGGTTGTTGGGGGAATAAGTTCTGGAAGAATTCTAGATTTAGTATTGATATAAAACTAACAACAAAATAACCTAATTTCATGAAATCCGTATTTTATCATAAACCTAACAGTGAATATGATGACATTACAGGTGAAAAATATCATTTCCCCTATCAATATCTGAGCCGCGTAAAAAAAAGTATGAATGATTGGATTAGAAATGGTATTGCACTATCTGGTACAGTTCATTGGATGTTTGACCGCGGACTTTTATCACTCGATAATGATTTTACTATCATGCAATCAAGACAATTAAATTATGACGTTTCCCATTTAATTCATAAAGACTCAAAAGCAAAAGTCCCTCAGGAAACTCGACTTCAACCACACCCAAAATATTTAGAATGGCACAGAGAAAATATTTTTAAACTTTAAGTACCTTTTACTATAAGGAACAATTTACCAAGATGAATAATACAGAAATCGAATATATGTATCGCGATGGATCAAATTACAAATTCCATGGTAAATTTGTAGTACAAAGAAAAATAAAAGCTTCCGATATAAACAAATATTTACATGATAAAGAGTTTTTTATCCCTCATGAAATTGGCTTAGATCATCTATTAAATCTACCAATGAACCAAGATGATCATTATTTACATACTTTCGAAGGGTTTTTAAAAACTGAAAATAAGAACTATATATTTAGTGCAGAAGAATTCATAAATAGAATGAAAAAAGCAGATAAAGATGGCTGGTTTTCATCATTTAACCGCACATGATTAAGAAGTACATGTTATATATAACATCCATAGATTTATCATAACCCCTCCCAATTCCCACCAACTCGCGCTATATTAAACCCATGGCTAAAAATCCTAAGAACACTTCTGGCTTTGATGAGGATCAGCAGGCTGAGTTTACTGGCTCACCGCTTTCTGGGAGTGTTTCTGATTGGGCGGAGGAGATTGCGCAGGAGGCTAAGGCCAAACAGCCTAAGGACAAACATCCAAAGCAACCTGCTGCTAAATCAACGAAACCAAGCAAATCTTCACGTGGTACAGTGATTGGTGGTGCAGCATCGCCCAAAGAGCGCGCAGCGACTGGGTTGAACCCAATTTCTGGCCTTGAGATTTCACTTGAAGAGGCTGAAAAGCTGCTGGCTAGTCAGGGAAAGGCATCTCCAAGCGAAGCCAAGAATGCGGAAAATCAAAGCGAAGCACCGAATACAGAAAATCGAAGCGAAGCTTCAGGAGCCGATAGCGCGACCGACGCGAATGCGTCGCGCCAACGCAGCCGTGGCAAAGCCACTGGCGTGAGTTCAAAAAAGAATAACAACACCATCAACAAGCCCTTCGGCTACGAAGGCGAAGCGCTAGAGGGCGTTACAGCCACAGTTGAGGCGCTTTCAGCACTCATTGCCAATGGCAACCCGCTCATAAAAAATGGCGAAGAGTGGACACCCCACAGACCCGTACGCCCCGTAAAATCAGACGGCGGCATTCCAATTAAAATGGAAACAGAGTTCACCCCGTCAGGCGACCAACCCACAGCCATTAAAGATTTGGTAGAAGGCATTACAGGAAGACCTTATGGCACACCTGCCTCCGTGGCAGCGCCAGACGCGGCGATTAGCCAAGGCGCTAGTGCGTCAGCGGACGGAACGACGGATGTCGTTTCGGAAAACCAAATAAACCCAGCACAAACCCAGGTTTTGCTGGGCGTTACAGGTTCAGGTAAAACGTTCACCATGGCAAAAGTGATAGAAACAACCCAACGCCCTGCCCTTATTCTTGCGCCCAATAAAACCCTTGCCGCACAGCTTTATGGTGAGATGAAAAATTTCTTCCCGAATAATGCGGTGGAATATTTCGTCTCTTATTATGATTACTATCAGCCAGAAGCCTATGTGCCGCGCTCAGACACATACATCGAAAAAGAGTCCAGCGTAAACGAGCAGATCGACCGCATGCGCCACTCTGCTACTCGTGCGCTGCTGGAGCGTGATGACGTGATCATCGTCGCTTCCGTTTCATGCATCTATGGTATCGGCTCGGTTGAAACCTATACCGCGATGACTTTCGAGATGAAGATTGGTGACACGCTCGATCAACGCCAACTCTTGGCAGACCTCGTGGCACAACAATATAAGCGCAACGACCAAGCCTTCACTCGCGGCACATTTAGAGTCCGTGGCGATACGATTGAGATTTTCCCTGCTCACTTAGAAGACAGCGCTTGGCGGATTTCGCTTTGGGGCGATGAGATTGAGAAGATCACCGAGTTTGATCCTCTCACAGGCAAGAAAACGGGTGATCTGAAATCGGTTAAAATCTACGCCAACTCGCACTATGTGACCCCTCGCCCAACGCTCAACCAAGCGATAAAATCCATCAAATCAGAATTAAAAGCGCGCCTTGAAGAACTCAACAACATGGGGCGTCTGCTGGAAGCGCAAAGGCTGGAGCAACGCACACGCTTTGACCTTGAGATGATGGAAGCTACTGGCGCTTGTTCAGGCATTGAAAATTATTCGCGCTACCTCACAGGCCGCAAACCGGGCGAGCCACCTCCAACGCTGTTTGAATATATCCCAGATAATGCACTGGTCTTCACAGACGAAAGCCACGTTACCATTCCGCAAATTGGCGGCATGTATCGTGGTGACTTTAGGCGCAAAGCCACCCTTGCCGAATATGGTTTCCGTCTGCCGTCTTGCATGGACAATCGCCCCTTGCGTTTTGAAGAATGGGACAGAATGCGCCCGCAAACCATTGCCGTATCTGCCACGCCTGCCAATTGGGAAATGGAAGCGGCTGGTGGTGTATTTGCCGAACAAGTCATTCGACCAACAGGCCTGATTGACCCACCCGTAGAAATCCGTCCCGCGCGTGCGCAGGTTGATGATGTGCTGGGTGAAATCATGGAAACCGCCAAGGCTGGTTACCGCACGCTGGTGACGGTCTTGACCAAAAAGATGGCGGAAGACCTGACCGAATATCTACATGAAAATGGCGTGCGCGTGCGCTACATGCACTCAGACATTGATACGCTAGAACGCATTGAGATCATTAGAGATTTGCGGCTTGGCACGTTTGATTGTCTGGTCGGGATTAACTTGCTACGCGAGGGCTTAGACATTCCTGAATGTGCGCTAGTCGCGATTTTAGATGCGGATAAAGAAGGTTTTTTGCGCTCTGAAACCTCGCTTGTGCAAACCATTGGACGAGCCGCTAGAAATGTCGATGGCCGTGTGATTTTATACGCGGATAAAAAGACCGGCTCAATGGAACGCGCCATGGCAGAGACCGATCGCCGCCGCGAAAAACAAGTCGCCTACAACGAAGAACACGGCATCACACCAGCCAGCATCAAATCAAACATCGGCGACATTCTAGGCAGCGTCTACGAGCAAGATCACTACCGCGTCGACACTGGCATGGCAGAAGAAGGCGAACTAGTGGGCGCAAACATGGCCGCACATATCGAAGCCCTAGAAAAACAAATGCTAGCAGCCGCCTCCGATTTAGACTTCGAAGAGGCCGCCAGACTGCGAGACGAAGTACGCCGCTTGCAAGAAGTTGAACTGGCAATTTCTGATGATCCACTCGCACGAAATACAGGCGTCGAAAATACAAAAGCCAGCCGCGCCAACACCGCCAAAAGAGCTAAAGCTGGCGGCCGCGCATCTGACAATAAAGATAAGAACAAAAGCCTGTTTAAGAAACCAGAACTAGACGAAATGACCAACGCCAGAACCGAAAAACCAGAAGCCCCAAAAGGCTGGGAAGCGCCAAGGAAAAGTTACGGCGAAGAAATGCGGAACGCAAAAGGCACGAATAATGACGTTGGAACGCCCTTACCAAAGTCAGAGCAAGGCAACTCTGGCTCCGTACCAGCACAAGGCGAGGCGACTAGCCGAACCGCCAGTGCGTCAACGGTCGAAAGCGCAGATGCACTTTCGAAAAAGCAACAAAGAAAACCTGCACAGGTTGAAGGTAGCTTGAGCAAAGATGCTAGTCAGAAGAGACGTGGCAGAGCTAGGAAGACTGCGCGACCGGGGATGTGAAGTATTAATTATATCTATTTCACTGACACCCTCTCCCACAGGAGAATTACAGTAACAGCTTAGTAAATAAATTAATCAATACCGTCATCCCGGTTGCCATGCAAACCGGGATCCATTGATGCTATCGACAGTATTGGAATGATAACTGGGGCGATAGCTCAATCGCATATTAATTTCCGCATTTTTGGGTGGGTATAGTGGATTCCGGTTTCCATGAAAACTGGGATGACGAGAGTTGGTGTATACCTCAAGCGCATCTCCCCCACTGGCTCACTATGTTCGCCAACCTCCCCTCAAGGGGGAAGTAGTTTCTTTATTTGAAGGCGAACAAACCAAAAGGGTTTGCTTCGCACAAACCAAACAAAAGGACTCAGCAGCTTGAGCCACTAACCCTTCGACAAGCTCAGGGTGAGGACTTGGATGGATGCCGTGTTTGCAGCAAACAAAGCAAAGCACGCCTTTGTTGCTTCCCCTCGGTTGTTCCACAACCTCGCGCCTCTTGTCTGGCGTGTTTGCATCAAAAATGTGCAATCCATCACACCTCACGCATTTTCGCACATTTCGTTACTTGCCCGTGATTACACTGATTTGATATGAGTGTTGCAAGACCCGCAAACAAACTAAAAGGAATAACATTATGAAAAATACAATCTCAGCATTTATTGCTTCATCCTTGCTAGCCTTAACGCTTGTTCCGGCAACGACAGGCGCTTCCCACGCCAAGGCAACTTTTAACGTCAATAAATTGCAAAGCGAAGGCTTTCGCGCTTGTAAAGCACAAGGCGACACAGGCTACACCGCTCGTATACGCGGCACAACATTGAATGGCACTTCGCTGTTTAGTGAAAAAGGCTTTCCTAAGTTTTATGTAACTTCTTGTTTTCAAACGAAAGCTGAATGTAGCAACTATGTTAAAACATTTAAAAACCGCTTAGCTGGCGTCAATGAAATTAGCCACACTTCGTGTAAGCGTCGTGGATAATTCAAAAACCCTAATAATAGCTAAGAATGGATATGTGTTTTCGAGCATCGAAAACACGTATCCAAACATCAAAGTTACAAAGAGTTTAATCATGAAAACCTCAATCAAAACATTACTAGCGTCTGCTATTGTTTCAGTTAGCATTTTGCCAGCTACAATAAGCGTCTCGCAAGCACAGGCCACAACAAGTACAATACAACTTAGAAGCGAAGGCTTTCGCAAATGTAAAGCACAAGGCAATAGTGGCTATACAGCTGTTGTTGTTGGCACCTCAACTTATCTATCAAGCAGAAGCGGTGACTTTGGTAGATTTAGAGTTCGCTCTTGTTTTCAAACAAAGTCTGATTGCAACAGTTATTTAAATAACTTCGATAAAATTTTACTTGGAGTAAGTAAATTTGAACATAAATCCTGCAAAAGTCGCGCATAAATATAAACACTAATACATCAACTAAAATAAGGTACAAACTATGAAAAACTCACTTACAGCATTCTTTGCATCAATGATTATTACAGCAAGCATTTTGCCTGCAACAACAACCAGTAGCCATGCCAAAGGAGCCACACTTAACCAACTTAGCGGCCAAGGGTTTCGCAAATGCCAAGCGCAAGGCAGTAGCGGTTATACTGGCATCGTTAGAGGTAAATCATCTCAAAAATTTAACCGCCAAGGCGACTTTGCACCCTTCTCCGTACGCTCTTGTTTTCAAACAAAAGTAGAGTGCAAAAACTTCGTAAATAATTTTCCTCGTCTTGCTAAAGGCTCAAACGATGTAAATTATTCTTCTTGTAAAAGACGAGGATAACACTATCTATACAGTATGGCTGGTTGCTGTTTTTTATAATACAAATGAAAATACAGCAATTTATTCCAATAAATAAAGGAAAAAACCAATGAATACAGCAATGAAAAAAACACTAAAAACTGCGCTTGCATCAGCCATACTGTCAATTAGCATTATACCTACAACAGCGATTTCCAGCCATGCAAAAAGCGTTGAACCAACCAGAATTAATGGTGAAGGCTTTCGCAAATGTAAAGCTCAAGGCGACAGTGGATACACTGCAATTATCCGCGGTAGATCACTATATACCGCACCAAGAAATGGTGATTTTGGATTATTTAATGTGCGTTCATGCTTCCAAACTAAAGCGCAATGTGTAAATTTTGTGCGTAATGTTCCTCGCCACATTCGTGGCGTTTACGACATTCAGTATAGCTCTTGTAAAGCACGTGGATAATTTAATCGTTTTGTAAAAATGGGTTAGTTTTGCGCTCTTCACCAAAAGAGCCACCCTGCCCATGTCCACACAAGAACGTAACATCATCTCCAAGCGGTAAAAGCTTGGTCTTGATGGAACGAATAAGATCTTCGTGGTTACCACCAGGAAGATCTGTTCGGCCAATAGAGCCAGAAAATAACACATCCCCAACATGCGCAAAATTTAATTCTTCAGAATAAAACACGACATGCCCAGGCGCGTGGCCGGGACAATGCAGAACATCGAATTCAAACCCAGCGATATCAACCGTATCGCCCTCTTCTAGCCATTGATCAGGCGTTACGTTTTTAAACGTACCCGGCATGTTATATTGTTTGGCAACAGTCTCCACGGCCTCACAAAGTGGTTTATCATCGATATGAGGGCCTATTATTTCAACACCATAATCAGACTTGATTTCCATAGCTCCACCAACATGATCTAAATGACCGTGCGTTAGGAGCACTTGAACGACATCCATACCAATTTCATTGACCGCTTCACGGATGCGATCCGTATCGCCACCTGGATCAATAATAACACCACGCTTTGTATCTTCATCCCACATCAGTGTGCAGTTTTGTTCAAATGGCGTTACAGGAACAATTGCAATATTTAACTTAGACATAGAAAAGACCTTCTGTAGCGTTGTATTTCAATCAGTCATATAAAAAGGGCAGCTGCTAAGCAACTGCCCTTGATTTAATCAGTCCAGAGACGAATTATTCGCCTTTGTTGCCGCCCATAAGCATACCAGCAATACCTGTAAGTGCACCACCACCAACAGCACCGCCACCAGCTTGGCCGATAAGGCTTCCGATGTCCAAACCACCAACTGCAGCACCTGCGTCGCCAGTAGCTGCACCAGCAGCACCACCAATAAGCGAACCTAATGCAGAACCGCCAGCAATACCGCCAACGCCGCCTGCAAGTAGTTTAGGCAACATGCCCATTGCAGCTTGCTTTAACATGCCACCAGCGACACCGCCGCCAACCATGCCTGAAACTGCTTGAATAATTAGAGGTAAAATTGCTTCCATTTTATATGCTCCCAATTTGGCTTATTATTTAAGCCTGAGTTTATGACAACCCCTGTCACGTTTTCGGCATCACAACAATGCCGCATACACAGTACTCTGGACTTGCCGAAAGGTAAACCTTTATGAATTTTATGTTAAAATTTATGGTTAATAACTTTTTACCATAAATTCACGTAGCTTTTGCCTTTAAGAAAGTAGCTTTTGCCTTTAAGAAACATGTGCACGCACAGCGTGATCGTAATCTTCCATCAACGTTTTACAAATTTCACCAGGCGTGAATTTATACTCACCGATCTCAGAAACTGGTGTAACCTCTGCAGCAGTTCCTGTTAGGAAACATTCACTAAACTCGGACATTTCTTCTGGCATAATCACACGTTCAACAATTTCAATTTGACGCGCTTTTGCTAAATCCATGACAGTTTGTCTTGTGATACCATTAAGAAAACAATCAGGCGTTGGTGTATGAATAACACCATCTTTTATAAAGAACACATTAGCACCAGTCGCCTCTGCAACTTGGCCACGATAATCAAGCATCAAAGCATCAGCATAACCTTTCGCTTCTGCATCATGCTTTGAAAGTGTACAAATCATGTAAAGCCCTGCAGCTTTAGCAAAACAAGGTATCGTCGCAGGGTCAGGTCTACACCATTTTGCACGATCTAGACGAATACCTTTCAACCGTTCTTCTGGCGCGAAATAGCTAGGCCACTCCCAAACCGCAATTGCAACGTTAATACGATTGGATTGAGCAGACACACCCATCATCTCACTACCACGCCAAACAACAGGTCGAATATATGCATTCGTAAGTCCCTGCTTTTTTAACGTATCAATACAGGCCTGGTTTATTTCTTCTACTGTATAAGGAATTTCCATCCCAAGCGTTTCAGCAGAATAAAAAAGCCGCTCAGTATGTTCTTGCAGTTTGAAGATTTGACCTTCGTACGCACGTTCACCTTCGAAAACACTACTCGCGTAGTGAAGTCCATGCGTTAATACGTGCACATTTGCGGCCTCCCATGGCACTAACTCGCCATTAAACCAAATATATCCACTCATTTGATCATAAGGAACGCCGGCCATTTTCATCTCCACACAACAGAAATTAGGTAAATTTTTACAAAAAAAACAAGCTATAAGCTGCTTTTGTACAAAAAAAACGTAAGAGGAAAACAAAACTATGTCAACACTACTGACATAGTTTTGTTTTAGTGTATAATCCAATCACAATGAATAATGACATGAGCCCTATCACAAACCCGATTTCAAAGAATGAAGTCATTGAGCTTGAGACAATAGAATTATTGTTTTTCGCATACCGTGATTTTATTTCAGACCCCGATCGAATATTACAAGAACTAGGTTTTGGAAGAGCACACCACCGCACATTATACTTTGTTAGCCGCAACCCAAGCATGACAGTTGCAGATCTATTATCGATCTTAAAAATCACGAAGCAAAGCTTAGCAAGAGTTTTGAGGCAACTAATAGACTCAGGCTATATCATACAGACCGAAGGTAAGACTGACCGACGCAAGCGCTTGTTATTTGTTACTGAAAAGGGAAAAGCGCTTGTCTTGGCGCTTTCAAAACCTCAGTCTGAACATATTCAAAGAGCAATGTCTGACCTTGAGCCAAACGCAAGGGATACGGTTATTGCATTTCTAAATGCTATGATAGCTGAAAAATAGTATGCCGCTAATCAAGTTCGCCAAACTTAAAGTAGTGTAGTATTCAGATATAATACTTTATTTGCAGATTAGTAATATTACCGTAAATTGTGAATGCATTTAGCATGGATGTTAGGGTGACTAAAATCGACCAGATTATGACCAAGCCTCAAGATGAAGCGCCACATGTTCTTGTGGTGGATGATGATAAGCGTCTGCGCGAACTCTTATCTCGTTATCTGTCTGAAAATGGATTTCGTATTTCAAATGCATCTAATGCAAATGAAGCAAGAAACAAAATTGAGAACCTTGAATTTGATTTATTAGTCGTTGACGTAATGATGCCAGGTGAAACAGGCATCAGCCTTACAAAATCATTGCGCGATGTAAAAGAAGTTCCAATTTTAATGCTCACGGCGCTCTCCGATATTGAAAACCGGATTGAAGGATTAGAGGCGGGAGCTGATGATTATTTATCTAAGCCTTTTGAACCTCGTGAACTCGTCTTACGAATTAATAGTATTTTAAAACGAACCATCAAACCAGAAGAGCCTGTAATTGAACAAGTCAATTTCGGCGACTATCATTACTCAGTGACACGCGGAGAACTTAAGCTCAATGGAGAGCTTGTTCGTCTAACCGATAGAGAGCGGGAAATCCTGACTATCTTTGCTACCAAACCAGGAGGCACAATTCCTCGCCACGAATTACTTGGATCAGACAGCCTAACGGGCGAGCGCAAAATAGATGTTCAGATAAATCGCTTACGCCGTAAGATTGAAGATGATCCAACAAACCCAAAGTGGTTACAAACTGTTCGTGGCGTCGGATATCGCCTAAGCGTAAACGCTTAAATTTACCTGGAGCCATTTATTGAGTTTTATTATCCCTATTAGTATGGAATATTGTAGCTTGTAACCTTGAGGCATTCTCAAATCTATTTCAAATAGTAAAAACAGGCTTAGCAGTGACACTTAAAGACTTAGAAACCACACCTATGCCAAACAAGAGCCGGCGTAATCCGTGGCAAGTCTTTACGCGTTGGTTTGCAAAAACAATGCCGAAGGGGCTTTATGCAAGATCGCTCCTTATTATTATTGTGCCCATGGTTGTTCTCCAGTCTGTAATTGCCTTTGTATTTATGGAGCGGCACTGGCAAACAGTGACGCAAAGGCTCTCTGAAACCGTTACAGCAGACATATCCGCAATTATTGAAGTCATAGAAGACTATCCACAAGACCCAGAGTTTTCGCAAATAACAGAGCTAGCAAGAGATCGCTTAGGCTTAAACATTTCAATCCTGCCACCAGACCCCTTCCCTCCAGCAGTAGGAAAACCTTTCTTCTCACTGCTTGATGACACTCTAAGAACTGAAATTACAGAGCAAATTGGACGCCCCTTTTGGATTGATACAGTAGGAGACTCTGATCTGCTTGAAATTCGTATTCGGCTGGAAAATCCTGATAATATTTTGCGCGTATTTGTTTTGCGAAATAAAGCATATGCTTCCAATAGTCATATTTTTCTTGTCTGGATGGTTGGAACTTCAATAGTTCTTCTGCTAATTGCTGTGCTCTTTTTAAGAAATCAAATCAGACCAATTCAACAATTGTCCCTCGCTGCAGAAAGCTTTGGTAAAGGGCAAGTTATGTCAAAAGACTTCCGCATAAGAGGTGCTAGCGAAGTGCGCCAAGCAGGTCTTGCCTTCCTTCAAATGCGCAGCCGTATTGAACGTCAAATTGAACAACGCACAACTATGTTAGCAGGCGTAAGCCATGATTTACGAACCATTTTAACCCGCTTCAAACTGCAATTAGCTCTCATTAGTCAAACCAACGAAATAGAAGCCCTTCAAGCAGACGTAGATGATATGCAACAGATGCTTCAAGGCTATATAGACTTTGCCAAAGGAGACGAAAATGAAGAAGTTGAAGCTGTCATCATTCGTGAGACCCTTGAGCGTTATGATCTAGAAAAAGATTTGTTAGAAAAAGGCTATTCTTTCGAATGCCCGCATGACTTAATTATCAACATTAAATCAAATGCATTTGCGAGGCTGATATCAAATATAGTCTCCAATGCATTTCGATATGCAAACAATCTTAACGTCAAAGTTTCAGAAGGCAATGAACGTATAACTTTAACTTTTGATGATGATGGCCCGGGCATCCCAGATGAGATGAAAGAAGAAGTGTTCAAACCCTTTATGCGTTTAGATGAAGCTAGAAATCTTGACGATTCTGGAACCGGTTTAGGATTATCAATTGCAAGAGACATTGCACGAAACCATGGTGGCGACATCAACTTGTATGATAGCCCAATGAATGGTTTACGCGTGATTGTAGTATTGCCGAAATAACTTGGCTCTTAGTGTAACCGCCCACCTATCGGTACTTTCTTATCAATACTTGCCAGCGCCACATTACCTTTTTCATCTTCAAATCCAAGCGTCAGCACTTCAGACATAAACGGTCCAATTTGGCGTGGCGGAAAATTCACAACTGCCATAACCTGTTTGCCAATGAGTTCTTCAGCAGAATAATTTGCAACAATTTGTGCAGAGCTTTTCTTAATCCCAATCTTTTCACCAAAATCAATTTTAAGTTTCCAAGCAGGCTTTCTGGCTTCAGGAAATTCTTCTACTTCAATAATATTGCCAACACGAATATCAACTTTCAAAAAATCATCAAAAGTCGCTTCTTCTGTATCATTCATGACAATTCTTCCGATCTTTTTTTAGCAGCTAAAACGGCTCGATCTAAAAGCTGGCACATTCCAGAATCTTCCATTAAAACTTCTAATGCAGCTGCCGTCGTTCCATTCGGGGAAGTAACATTATGCCGCAAAATAGCTGGCTCGTCTTCAGATTTACGCAGCAACTCACCTGCGCCTGCAACTGTTTCAATTGCAAGCGTCATGGCAAGTTCACTTGGAAGGCCAGCTTTTTCACCAGCATTTGCCATACACTCTGCAAGATGAAAGACATATGCGGGGCCACTTCCAGATAAAGCCGTTACGGCATTTATCAAGTGCTCATCCTCAACCCATTCAATACGTCCAATGGCCTTCATTAGAAGATCAACATTTTTAGTTTGCTGATCTGTTACTCTTGTATTTGAACAACCAACACTCATACCCCGTAATACCAACGAAGGTGTATTGGGCATAATTCTGATTGCAGAAATTTCTCCAAAAGCACTAGAGATAGTTTCTAATGTTGTTCCTGCCGCAACCGAAACTACAACTGTATTTTCATCAACTAAACCATTCAGGTCTCTAAGAACTTTTCCCATCATCTGCGGCTTAATTGCAAGAACCAAAACATCGGGAGGAGCGATGTTTTTAGACGTTTCAGAATGCCATATTTTGCTTTTAGATAGGAAGCTCCTCATATCACCAGAGGGAGAAGGGTCTATAACTTTAACATTCTCAGGGTTCATGCCATTAGCAATCCACCCTTTCAACATAGCGCCACCCATATTGCCAGCGCCAACCAATACAACAGAAAAATTCATTTTAAAGTCTTTCATTCAGCCAATCATTATGAAAGATTATGCACTGCCTTGCGTTTCGAACAAAGCCCCTTCAATCGCTTTTTCTGCACTATGCCCTGCCCAAACAACAAATTGAAAAGCTTGGTAATAACGCTCACATGCCTCAAGCGCACTCACCATGAGACATTCAAGTTGTTCTCCCGTTGGCACAGCACCACCGTTCAACATTAAAGTTTGGCGGAACATAATCGTTCCCTCTTTTATCCAAACATCAAAATGACCAATAAGCATTTGCTCATTAATTAACAAAAGCAGGCGCGACAATTCAATCGTTCGACTATCAGGAATTTTAAAATCAAAAGCACAAACCAAGTGAAGCGCTTCAAAATCCTCCATCCAAGATAGAGAAACATTGTAATTTGTCCAAACACCATCGACTGTTAGGCAGATCTCATCATCGCTAGAGCGTTCAAACTCCCAATGGTTGTGTGAGGCGACATGTTCAATCATGTCGACTGGATTTATTTCACGTTCAATTTGTGCTTCAACAAGCGACATTACATTTCCTCACACTTCCAGACAATCTGGATAATTCATTTCAAGACAGGAAATATAATTCTACCCAACTAATGAAAGTCAGAAGTCTGGAGCACCCCTCCAGCCTCAACCTCGTTGCCAAAGAGGTCTGATGGGAATTCAAGTCCACCGCGAATCAACCTGTAATATCAGTGTATAAGCCTGACTCACGAATTCCACCGTTAAGAATTTTGAAAGTCAGCGATTCTGTGGAGAAGCCTTGAATCAAAAGATTCAAACTATGCTCTAAGGGATTCTAGCAATTACGTTTTTTGAAACTTATTCACTGCTAGAATTATTTTAAATTATTTTGAAGAAGCGACACGTTTCTTTGGCTTCGCAGCAGTTTCAAGTGCTTTAATACGTTTATCCATAGATTCGAGTTGCTCTTTTAGCGCGTCATTTTCTGCGCGAGCCTTTGCAGCCATTTCTTGAACGACATCAAAGTCTTCACGTTTGACCAAATCCATATCAGCCATAAAACGTTCCGCTTGAGAACGAAACGCTGTTTCAGCCTCGCGCTTAACACCTTGTGCCGCACCAGCAGCATCTGTCATTAGTTTAGCAAATTCATCAAACATACGATTTGGAGCTTGGCTCATGTTATTTATCCGTTCAAATTAGTGTAGCCTTAATGTAAGGCCTGAAGGTTTGTGTTTCAACAATAAATGGAAATCACATTAAAGACAGGTGACAAATCAGCTCTTAAATGCGATTTGGAACAAAACAACGAATTGAGACATCCTATGCTTCAAACTTTGACAGCGATAACCCATCCACAATTTGACCCCGTCATGATTTCATTAGGGCCGTTACACATCCATTGGTATGGCGTTGCTTACGTAGTCGGTATTTTATTCGGCTGGTGGTACGCAAAAAAGCTGGCAACAATAAATAGTCTGTGGGGTTCTGAAGGCTCCCCCATATCAGAACTTGATCTGGATGACTTTATGATTTGGGCAGTAGGCGGCATCATCCTTGGTGGGCGCATTGGCTATATATTATTTTATGATTTTGCTAGCTATATAGAAAACCCACTAAACATCTTCAAAGTGTGGGAAGGCGGCATGAGTTTTCATGGCGGCCTTGCTGGCATCACGGTTGCAATGATTATCTTTGCAAAACGCAGAGGCTTTTCGCCCTTCTCACTTTTTGATGTCATTGCAGCTTGTTGCGGGATTGGTTTATTCTTAGGCCGCGTTGCGAACTTTGTTAATCAGGAACTGTTCGGCAAAGTAACCGATGTGCCTTGGGCTGTTATCTTTCCAATCATCGACAACCAACCACGCCACCCAAGTCAATTATACGAAGGCGTTTGGGAAGGCCTTGTACTTTTTGTTTTACTGGCAATTTTGGTTTGGAAATTTAAAAAGTTGAGAACACCAGGCTTTATAGGTGGCGCGTTTATCGTCGAATACGGAATAGGTCGCATCTTTGTTGAGTTCTTTAGAATACCAGACGAACAACTTGGTTACTTCTTTGGCACAGACTGGATTACCATGGGCATAATGTTGTCAGTACCAATCATCGCACTAGGTCTATGGTCAATGGCAACAGCAAAGAACCGCTCTTTAGAAACATGACCACGCCGTTAAAAAATCGCATTGTAAAACACATCAAATCAAGCGGCTCACTACCGCTTGCTGAATACATGCACTGGTGCATGGCTGATACAAAAGATGGGTACTATGCCAACCAAGAAGCCATCGGCAGCAAGGGTGATTTTATTACCGCCCCTGAAATAAGCCAGATGTTCGGTGAAATGATTGGCATATGGGCGGTTGAAAAGTGGGAAGAGCTTGGCAGACCCTCGCCTTTTAATCTCGCAGAACTTGGCCCTGGTAAGGGCACGCTCATGCAAGACTTACTTCGCATCGGCAATGCCGTTCCTGATTTTCTCAAAGCTGCACAAGTGCAAATGATAGAAACCAGCGAACGTCTTTCAGAAATACAAAAGCAAACGCTTATAGAATATGAGAATATAAGCTGGCACAAATCCATCAAAGATATTCCCAATCAACCAACGCTCATGATTGCTAATGAATTTCTCGATGTTCTACCCATACGCCAATATATCAAGGCAGGTGATGAATGGCGTGAACATTCAATTAGCATTGATGAAGATGAAAACCTTGTTTGGACATTAGGCACTGGAATTCTAGAGACAGATAGCCTTCCAGATAATTCAGAAAAAGAACCCGATGGCGCAGTTTTTGAAATTTCAACCATCCGTGAAGCCTTCATCGCGAATACTGCGGAACAACTCAAAACCAACAAAGGCTCGGTACTCTTCATAGATTACGGCCATGAAAAAACCGCCTTTGGCGACACAGTTCAAGCCATGCGCAATCATGGCTTTGCAGACATCCTTCATGAGCCAGGTCTTGCAGATTTAACCTCACATGTAGATTTTGACGCCCTTGCAAAAACTGCCCAAAAAGCAGGAATGAATGTAAAGCCATTAGAAAAACAAGGTGCATTCTTAATTGCCAAAGGCTTGTTAGAGCGAACTGGACAATTAGGACGCGAGCAATCCCCTGACATACAGGAACAACTCACCCAACAGGCCGAGCGCTTGGCGTTACCTGATGAAATGGGAGATTTATTCAAAGTGCTTGAGTTTGGGACGACTAAAAACAAAGATTGACTCAAACGCATTGATTCATAAAGTCATCTTTATGAGCACAGTAAAACCTATTAAATCCAAGATGTTGGATAATCCAAAAACTACACATGGCTTCTTTACAAGAATTGGCGGTGCTTCGACTGGCATCTACAATGGTCTAAATGTAGGTCTTGGGTCAGATGATGAGCGCGAAATCGTACTTGAAAACCGTCGCCGCGTTGCGCAAAACATGGGCGTAACAGATGAAAACCTGATGATGGTTTATCAAATACACTCAACCGATGTTGCACTTGCAACTGAACCTTGGAAAATGGAAGATCGGCCAAAGCTTGATGCGATGGTTAGCACCACACCTGGCCTTGCAATTGGTGTTATGACAGCAGATTGCGGCCCAGTTTTATTTCAAGATGCAGAAAATGGTGTCATAGGCGCTGCACATGCAGGCTGGAAAGGCGCAACGGGTGGCATCTTAGAAAATACAATCTCAGCAATGGAAACCATTGGCGCTGAGCGCAAAAATATTACAACAGTGCTTGGCCCAACGATTAGTCAAAAACATTATGAAGTCGGCCCCGAGTTTGTTGATAATCTAATAGGTCTAGACGCAAAAAATGATGCTTACTTAATCCAGTCAGAAAAAGCGCATCACGCGATGTTTAACTTACCGTCATACATTATAAATCGATTACAAGCAGAGGATGTTAAAGCTTCATGGTGCGGTGATTGTACATATGCTGATGAGGAGCAGTTTTTTTCATACCGAAGAAAAACACATCGTGGTGAAGCAGACTATGGTCGACAGGTTTCAGTAATCAAAATTAATTCTTAAGCAAGGTAATTAAGATGGCACTTCATTTCAGCAAACAAGAATATGCAAATAGGCTTGAACGATTAAAAAGCAAAATGGCCGAGGAAAACCTGAATTGCCTTTTACTATTTGCACAAGAAAGCATGTATTGGCTTACAGGATATGACACTTTTGGATACTGCTTTTTTCAATGCATGGTAGTAAAGTCTGATGGTGAAATTGTTCTTTTAACTCGCGCACCCGATTTACGTCAGGCACAACACACTTCAATTGTTGAAAACATTCAAATTTGGACAGATAAGGGCGGCGCTGATCCAACCCTTAATTTACATAATATTCTTGCTGACATGGATTTGGTAGGCGCAAATCTAGGCATTGAATATGATACTGTTGGTCTAACAGGAAAATATAGTATGGATCTCAATTCAAGACTGCAATCTTTTGCTGAGCTTGAAGATGCATCCGAGCTTGTCAACGGATTACGTGTCGTAAAATCAAAAGCAGAACTAGAATATGTACGCAAAGCAGGTGAATTATCAGACTTAGCCCTTGATGCAGCAATCAAGAAAACAAAAGCTGGCGCATCAGAAGGGGATATTCTTGCAGCAATGCATTCTGCAATTTTCAGTGCAGGAGGCGATTATGCGGGCAATGAATTTATTATCGGCTCTGGTAAAGATGCTCTTTTATGTCGCTATAAATCGGGAAGAAGAACGCTAGAGAAAAACGATCAACTGACGCTCGAGTGGTCTGGAGCCTGGGCGCATTACCACGCTGCAATGATGCGCACAATTATTACTGGAAAACCATCCTCACGACACCTAGAGCTACATGAAGCAGCAAGCAATGCCCACAATGGAGTGCGCGAAGCAATGCAAGTTGGCAACACATTTTCAGATATGTTTGACGCCCATGCAAAAGCACTGGATGAGGCAGGTCTTTCACGACATCGTCTTAATGCATGTGGGTATTCTCTTGGCGCAGTTTACACCCCTTGTTGGATGGATAAACCGATGATTTTTTCAGGCAATGAAACTAAGATTGTTGAAAACATGGTTATTTTCACTCATATGATAATTGCTGATAGCGAGAGCGAAACAGCGATGACTATTGGGCAGAGCTATATAACAGGTAAAAAAGGCCCTGAAGATTTGTCGCGTCATAATATTGACCTTATTATAAGGTGAGTCGACAATTGAAGCACAGACTAAGGAAAAGCATCATGCTAATAATGACAAAGCACATAAAGGCATTTACTTATACGACAGTAGTTTGTGTTTTATCCGCATGTACAAATGCTAATGTCGACCAGACATTACCAACTACACCGAGCATTACTCAAACAAGCCCAATTCCACAAGCTGGCATCGCACAAACAGGACAGCAAATTGCAGGTAATGCACTTGGGTCGCCAGCAGTGCCAACACCTGGTCAAAATGTAACTGAAGCACAGATTCAACAACAAGCAATTCAGCAAGTTCAATCTTCAAGCAACATTGGTAATACTAATCAGCAAGTAGCGAGCCTTACCCCCGCTGTTGATACAAGTAGAGCGATAACATTCTTACCATTTGAAGGTGCGCCACAAATTAAAACAGTGAGCCTAAATCGATTTCTAAACAGCTCTGCACAAGCCAATAGTCTTACAGTATTCCCCGCAACTCGTGCAGGTGCAAAATACAAAGTGAAAGGCTACTTCTCAGCGCTTAATGATGGCAACGGCACATTATTGGTTTATGTTTGGGATATAACTGACGGCACTGGAAAACGCCTTCACCGTATTAATGGTCGAGAAAGAACTGGCACAACTCGTACTGACCCTTGGCAAGCTATTACTGATGCAGAAATTCAGCGCGTTGCACAAACCACAACAGCACGTATCAAAACTTGGGTAGCCAAACGCTAATCAACCAAGCAGATCGCGTTAATTAAGTATCTCACGTGGAAAACCTTGGCAGATTGCTTTTTTTGCAAGACACGGCATTGCGAGGTTAAACGCATTGGCCTATGAAGCACATATAATACGACATCGCTTAGGCTCACATTATGAAAATTTTTGCTGGTAACTCAAATGAAACACTCGCAAAGCAAATCGCAGAATATCTTGACGTCCCTTTGGGAAAAGCAAATGTACGACGTTTCGCGGATCAAGAAATATTTGTAGAAATCCTAGAAAATGTGCGCGGCGAAGATTGCTTTGTAATTCAATCCACTTCGTTCCCTGCCAATGATAATCTTATGGAATTGCTCATAATGATTGATGCGCTTCGTCGTGCATCAGCTAGGCGGATTACAGCAGTCATCCCTTATTTTGGTTATGCAAGACAAGACAGAAAACCTGGGCCACGAGCACCTATCTCTGCAAAGCTTGTAGCAAATATGATTACAGAAGCTGGTGCTGATCGCGTTTTAACGCTTGATTTACACGCTGCACAAATTCAAGGCTTCTTCGACATTCCAACCGACAACCTTTTCGCAGTACCTGTTTTATCACGAGATGCAAAAGAGCATTTAGATGTTGGTAATGTCATGGTCGTCTCACCAGATACAGGTGGCGTAGTACGCGCAAGAGCCCTTGCAAAACGCTTGGATTCACTTTTGGCAATCGTAGACAAACGTCGCGATAAGCCTGGTGAATCGGAAGTCATGAACGTAATCGGTGACGTTAAAGGCAAAGATTGTATATTAATTGATGATATTATCGATTCTGGTGGAACACTGTGCAATGCAGCAGAAGCACTCTTAAAAATGGGCGCAACCAGTGTTACTGCTTATATCACGCATGGTGTGTTATCTGGCGGTGCAGTCGCTCGCATAACTTCATCCATGTTAAAAGAGCTGGTCATAACAGATTCAATTGAACCTACTTCAGCCGTTCAAGCAGCAAGTAACATCCGCGTTGTTTCAATTGCAGAACTCATGGGCGAAGCCGTTAAACGTACCGCATCTGAAAAATCAGTTTCAAGCCTGTTTGATTAAGTTAAATATACACTTTAGTTTAGCCACATTTATTAGACTTAAAGGCAAAACAACAAAGGCTGAATTAACATGTATAAAATTGTAAAAACTGCCCTACTCGCAACTTCAATTTTGCTGAGCACATTACCATCAACACAGGCTCAAGAACGCATAGAACTTGGTGAGCTAGAATGCTTTGTTGATGCTGGTACAGGCTTTATCATCGGTTCACAAAAAGATATTTCATGCGTCTTCACTTCATACAAATCAAAAGACATCGTCGATAATTATTTTGGTGTAATCAATAAATTTGGCCTTGATATCGGCTCTACTGAAGAATCTTACATCAAATGGATAGTAGTTGCCCCAACTGAAAGTCAGTTTACCAAAGGCTTCATGCAAGGCGACTACGTCGGCGCACAAGCATCCGCCACGTTTGCGGTTGGCCTTGGCGCTAACGTACTCGTAGGCGGCTCAAGCAAAACTTTTGCTCTGCAGCCAGTGAGTTTGCAAACTCAAAAAGGCTTAAACATAGCAGCAGGCGTTGCAGAAATAGAGCTTCGCAGCATTGTGGATTAGGTAGCAAAAAGCAGTTCAAAAATTTCTTCATCAGATAATGAAGAATGTTTATCTCCCAAAATCACTTCCAACTGCCCATCAATCATTAACATTGCAAAACCATGCACCTTCGCCCATGGCCTGATGATATCAGATTGCTTTGAAACACTGGAAGATGCAACAGATGCAGTGTCGTTGGAATATTGCGATAAAAACGCAAATGTTTTATCAGAAGCAGCTTTTAGTTCTGGCCTTCCATAATCAAGAGACCGGCTTCTAAACATCAATAAAAATAGTTCAGGATTATCTCTCGCAAACACAACATAAGCCAAACCAACCTGACTAAATTTATTTTCACCATCGGGGGTATTTAAAAGGCGGTTTGAAATCTCATCTCCAAACCGACTATAACCACGCGCTGCAAGAACACTTAACAGTCCCGTCAAATTATCAAAATGGTTTTTAGGTGCGGCATGAGAGACACCTGCAAGCTTTGCTATCGACCTTAAGCTAAGTTGATCAAGCCCTTTTGAAACAAGAATATGTTCAGCAGCATCCAGCAATGCTTCTGGCAATGCTCCATGATGGTATTTTGGTTTTTGATCTGACATCACGTTCTTCCTTAAAAATTAGAATAACAAAATTACTTCAATATTGACATCGTCAATTTATATTCTATATTGACAGTGTAAATATAAACCGAAAGCTATATTTTGTTCTATTCTTTGCTCTTGCTAATTCACATTATATGCGGTGCCATTTCACTCTTATCAGGCTATGGCGCTATATTTGTTAAACGAGGCAGCCCTCGTCATAAAAAACTGGGTAAAATATATGTTCTAGCGATGGGGGTAGTCGCGATAACTGCTTATATCATGGCTATTACCAAACCTAACCCATTCCTTTTTGGCATTGCGGTATTTACGACTTACTTCATCTACACAGGTTGGACTATGGTGGGTGGACGTTGGGAAAAATTTGCTATGCTCGACCGTATAATTGCCTATGTTTTCTTAGGTTTAGCAATCATTTGCCTTTCTTTACTGGCTTACATAAAATTTAAATCTGTAGAATTTAATGGGACACTGTTTACAACTGCATTAATATTTTCATCCATTGCTGTATTCATTGCTCTACAAGATATAATAGCTTTCAATAAGCTACGTGAGACACCAACAGAACGCGTTATAAACCATCTAAGCAAAATGTGTGCAGGGTTGATCGCAACAACAACGGCTATGATGGTGACCGTGATTGTATATATCCCAATTCTACCGCCTATTATTGCATGGATTGGGCCAACCATCATTATAACGCCCATGATATTTTATTGGGCGAACCAAAGGCGTGTTGGTTCGTCTTAAAGCTTGCATTTAAACCCTTTCTCCCCTATAACCCAGCCACCCGCACAGACACCCTTGGAGGCACTGCGGGTTTGTTGTTTTTATAGTTATAAAAACTGCAATTTCCGAAGTTCAGAAATGATCGGTCGGAATGCCAAAATTTATTAAGCTTTCTCCTGAAAAGTTGCATGACTTTTCTGATAAGAGAATGCTCAAAATAGCAATCGAAAGGCTAAAATTATGAGCGATACTTACGTTCTTGAGGGCCAATTGCGCGAACGGGTTGGCAAGGGGGCCGCCCGCGAACTTCGTCGCAATTCAATGGTACCTGTCGTCATTTATGGTGACAAAAAAGACCCTATTTCTGTGGCACTTCCGTATAAGGAATTGTCCATGCAACTTCATGGCGGTGGTTTCATGACCACAATCGGAATCATCAAAGTTGGTTCTGAAGAGCATAAAGTTCTTGCAAAAGATTATCAACTTGAGCCAGTGCGTGACTTCATCGAGCATGTAGATTTCCTACGCGTATCGAAAAACACAGTCGTGACTGTTGAGATCCCTGTGACCTTCCTGAATGATGAAGATTGCCCAGGCATCAAAAAAGGCGGCATTCTTAACGTTGTTCGTCACACAGTTGAAGTTAACTGTCCTGCTGACAGCATTCCAGACGGTTTTGAAGTTGATCTTCTACCATTTGAAATGGGTGATTCAATCAACGTCTCAAGCATCGCATTGCCAGAAGGTGTTGAACCTACGATTACAGATCGTGACTTTACTGTTGCTACGATTGCAGCCCCTGGCGGCGCACAAGAAACCGACGATGAAGAAGGTGCACCAGAAGCACCTGAAACTGAAGTCATCGGTGAGAAGAAAGAAGAAGACGAGTAATAGTCTCGTCAATTGTAGCGAAAGAGAGCTTCAGTCATGCTAATCATCGCAGGACTAGGTAATCCCGGCAATAAATATGCCGGCAATCGCCACAACATCGGATTTATGGCGGCGGACGAAATCGTTCGCCGTCATTCGTTTGGCCCTTGGAAAAATAAATTCAACGCAGAGATTTCCGACGGCAAATTAAACGGCGAAAAAGTTCTCGTCGTAAAACCCCAAACCTACATGAACGAGTCAGGCCAAGCCGTTGGCGAAATATTGCGCTTCTATAAAGAGGACTTATCCAATCTGATCGTTATCTACGACGAGTTGGATTTACCAGCCGCCAAACTACGCATTAAAACTGGCGGAGGCTCTGGCGGCCATAACGGCATTAAATCAATTGACGCCCACTGCGGAAAAGAATACCGCCGAATGAGACTTGGCATCGGGCACCCAGGCGCCCGCGAAAAAGTAACAGGCCATGTGCTAGGCGACTTTGCCAAGGCTGACCAAGAATGGCTCGATAAATTACTCCAAGCCATAGCAGACAATGCCCCTCTCCTAGCAGACGGGAAAGACGCAAACTTCATGAATAAAGTTGCCCTTGATATAGGCCAAAACAAAGACGAGCCTAAAAAAAAAGCTAAAGCAAAATCTCATATACATCAGGCAAGAAAGCCACTACTCAAAGACCAACCAAAGTCTGGCCCTATGGCTGATATGTTGAAGAAGCTATTTGGCGATAAAGACGAAAAATGACCTGCCCCTGCGGTTCAAATAAGCCTTACGAAACCTGCTGCGGCATCTTCCATAAAGGTGAAACAAATCCACCTACAGCGGAAGCCTTAATGCGCTCGCGCTATTCAGCCTTTGCAAAACAAGAAATTACATACCTCAAAGAAACAACTTGGCCCCCCTATCAAAAACACTTTGATGAGGCAGGATACCTAGCCCGAGCACAAAACAGCATTTGGCTAGGGCTGGAAATTCTGGATAGCAAAGACGGCAAGGAGAGCGATACCAAAGACACAGTGACTTTCATTGCTAAGTCTATGCTGAATGGTGAGCTGATTGAACAGCGAGAGAAGAGCTTGTTTAAAAAGAAAAATGGCATATGGTATTACTTAAGAGCAGTAGAGTAAAAATCGATATAATACTCAAATTATCAAATTAGTGTTATATCTAAAAAACATGCCTATTGCTGTTTTGGAAACAACATGTCGATAATACATATTTCTAATATTAGATCTCCCCACCTAATTAAGGTGTTATTCACTAGGGTAGGTATTTTTTTACTCTGCCTAGTACCTCATACTTCTGTTTCACAAGAAAAACTCAAAGTCGATACATCAATCATTCTTGAATGTGCCAAGTCACAAAGCCCTCTAACTTGTATAGGCGACGCCTCAAACAAATGCCAAGGATTTCATGATGACGGATTTGATGGCGGCACAACAAAAGGCATTACAATCTGCATCAATCACGAAAGAAACATTTGGGAACAGCTAGTAAGCAAGCATGAGGAGAAGTTTTCCAGATATTATGGCGAACTTGACCGGTCGTCGTTTAAACAAACCATAAGTCGTGCAGAAAGCTTTGAGCAAACACAGAAATCGTGGCGAGACTATAGAAATGCGCAGTGTCGTTTTCAATATTCATTAAGGCAGGAGGGAACAATAAGGTCAATAGCATTCGCTGATTGTATGCTATCCATAACAGCAAGGCGACTTCTGTTTTTTAGAGATTTACAAAAAGAAGATTAATGCAGTTCACAAGGAAAAATTATTTTGGGGTAAGCTAACTCTTATTTCAAAAGAAACAAAATAAATATCTTATTCAATATTTACTGCCAGAACTGCCGTCAAACAAACCATCGCTTGCTCTCTTAAACGCAATCCACTAAAGCATATGCAATTGTTATAATTACAACTTAAAGGTTCCTCATCATGGGATTTAAATGTGGTATTGTTGGCCTTCCTAATGTTGGCAAATCTACGCTTTTTAATGCGCTTACAAAAACAGCAGCAGCACAGGCGGCGAACTATCCTTTCTGTACGATTGAGCCTAATACAGGCGAAGTCGCAGTGCCTGATACGCGTCTCAATGAGATTGCAAAAATTGCAGGCTCGAAGGAAATCATCCCAACACGTATTTCATTTGTTGATATCGCAGGTCTTGTAAAAGGCGCTTCACAAGGTGAAGGCTTGGGCAATCAGTTCCTTGCAAATATTCGCGAAGTAGACGCAATCGTGCATGTGCTTCGTTGTTTCGAAGATGATGACATCACCCATGTTGAAGGTAAAATTAATCCAGTTGAAGATGCTGCAACGATTGATACAGAATTGATGTTGGCTGATCTTGAGAGCTTGGAAAAACGCCTCAAGAAAACCAAAAGCGCGGCAGGTGCAAAAGACAAAGAAGCCATGGCGGTTCTACCGATGATGGAAGCAGCGATTGAACTCCTAACACAAGGCAAGCCAGCGCGTATCATGCTGGAAGGCATTGAAGCGGACGATCTTAAAATCCTCAAAGGCTTAAACCTGCTCACTTCAAAACCAATTCTTTACGTCTGTAACGTTGCAGAAGGTGATGCGGCTAGTGGCAATGCACACAGCGAAGCAGTCGCCAAATTAGCAGCTAGTGAGGGCGCAGTTTCAGTTGTCATTTCTGCAGCCATAGAAGAAGAAATTGCACAGCTGCCAGATGAAGAACAACCAGATTATCTGGAAATGAACGGCCTTGAAGAATCCGGCCTAGACCGCCTTATCGCAGGCGGCTATGAACTGCTTGAACTTCTCACCTACTTCACCGCAGGACCAAAAGAAACCAGAGCTTGGACGGTTGCTCAAGGCTCAAAAGCCCCACAAGCAGCAGGCGTCATCCACACAGATTTCGAAAAAGGTTTCATCCGCGCCCAAACCATAGCCTACAAAGATTACGTAGAACTAGGCGGCGAAACCAAAGCCAAAGAAGCAGGAAAATCCCGCGACGAAGGCAAAGAATACATCGTGCAAGATGGCGATGTAATGTTGTTTAAATTTAATGTTTGACGGTAATTTAGGCACAACACCACCCAAACTCACTCAGTCAAAATAGCATGGGCTTTTGAGAAGTATTGTCTTCTTACAATGACGAAGATCACCAATAGTGTTGTCACAAAAAATACCTTTGGGCTGATGAACCACCCTAGGTATGCTAGGGCTTGGAAGAGGCCATGCAGGCCAGCAGTGAAGTGCCTGCCTGCTATGATGTTCATTTCTGCGGCTTGAAGTGCTTTTTTGCGTCTTGTTTCTACATCTGCAAATTCAGGATGTGGCACTGCGCCTATCAGAATTGAACAATAATTAAAAAGTCTAAATGCCCAGCCAAACTTGAAGAATGAATAAATAAATATAGCCGCAAGCCCTAAAATTTTAAGCTCCAGCAAGGCTTTACTTTGCTCTTCATTAACTGGCAAATGATCATAAAGCGCCAACATTTGATCAAGCGAACCAAGCATTGCAAGACACCCGCCAATTGCGAGGATGGAAGTAGAAGCAAAGAAGGCTGTGCCTTGTAAAAGACCAGCAATAATAGAGGTATCAACAATCCGCAATTCGCGATCAACCATCACAAGCATCCACTCGCGCCGCTTTTGTGCCATAAGGTAGCCTGTTCCCCGCTTGCCAAAAGACGAGAAAACTGTACCAAGTTCAAACACAATCCAGCACACTATAAAGAAACTGATTGCACCAAGATCAAGTGTTGAGAAAGTTGAAAATAAAGTAGCCATGGACATAGCTTTGGACGCAATTAAAGAAACAATCAAGTCTCATTAAAATCTATTGGATTATCAATCTAAATAGTTATCACCCCTTAGCCCTGCGCGTTCTAGGTGAATGGGAAGCACTTTGCCATAGAGTTGTTTTGTGCGCTCAGGCGAACCTACCATGCCATCGCGTTCAATGTAGGAGAAGATCGCCACGTACCGCGGTGTATTGCCTTTCAAGGGTGCAACACGGTGAAGCGAATAACGCCCTTTAAAAATTTGAAGATCACCGGGTTCCAGTTTTAACGTCGTGACACGATCAGACTTTTCATCCAGCACATCACGCACTGCTTCAAAATTTTCTTCACCTGAACGAATGTTAGCAGCATACTCAAAATCACCCCCTTCATCTGCATTTTGAATAGCCAACGTCACAGTGAAATTATTGGTATCAAAATGCCATGGAAAGCCATTACCCTCGCTTGCCATATTAACAATTACATCTGCCAGCGGGTCAGCATACCTGAAGAATTTATCAACTGGTTCATCTAATGCTGTGCGCATGAATTCAAAGAAAGGCTTCCATTCATAGATCACCCGTAAAGCTGAATCATCGCCAAAGTTATCAGCTGGAATAAACGCGTTCGAACGATCATAAAAACGCCTTAGCGGATGGGAAGGCTCAAGGCTTTCATCATCTTTGCTAAAATAGGGATTAGTACGATTTTTGGAATTATGCGCATGAATGGCCGCAGCATCTGATTCAGCAACCAAAAAAGGCAAGCATTCAGTTCGCAGAAAACCTTTCAAAACCGAACATCCATCCTTGGCTAGAGCGGCCTGAATACCATCAATCATGGCAATAAATTCATCCGTCCCAGGCTTATCAACTGGGTATCGTTCAGTATCAATAAAGCGGGTTGGATCGATCATATACTCACCTTAGCCTCGGCCTCTTGGCACAACCTCGTAACCTTCTTCTTCTGGCTCATCATCAGTCAACAAGGCTGGGAACCCATCAGCTAAAATTTCATGGCCTGTTGCCTCTTCAAGGCGACGAATGATGTCATCAGAGTTTGCCCGTTCGCCATAGCGTTTTTGACCATCTTTCATGATGTCGATCATCATTGGGCTAATCTCTAGTGGCACATTATTGTCTTCGGCAATCTTCTGGAACAACCCAATGTCTTTCAAAACCAAATCCATCGTGAACTCGATATCACGACTACCATTTAGAATAACTTGCCCTTCGGTCTCAGTTGCAAAAGACGTGCCTGACGAAATAACCATGGCTTCATAAGTCGTTGCCATATCAAGGCCCGCCGCTTTCATGGTAACAAAAGCTTCGCACATCGTCAGCAAGTTCGCGGTTGCCAGATAGTTGGTCATGACCTTTAGGATAGAAGCAGACCCCAATGGACCAGTGTGCAAAATGCGTCGCCCAAGGGTTTTTAAAAATGGCAACATCCGCTCAAAAGCTTCACGCTCACCGCCTACAAAAATCGAGATATTACCCGTTGCTGCGCGGTGGCACCCTCCTGACACAGGACATTCAACAGCCGTGCCACCTTTGGCTTCCACAAGCTTACCAAGGCGTTTGATTTCATCAGCATCAGTTGTCGACATTTCTGCCCAGATCTTGCCCTCACCCATGCCCTCAAGTATACCGCCCTCACCTTCCATGACAGCAGTAGAAGCAGCAGGGCTTGGGAGACATGTAATAATTAAATCGCAAGCTTGCGCCATCTCTTTGGCGCTTTCAGCCCATTTTGCACCCTTGTCCAAAAACGGTTGTGCAATATCCTTGTCTAAATCAAGAACGGTTAAATCATGCTTATTTCTAAGCAGACTACCAGCAAGCTTACCACCCGCATTGCCGAGTCCAATAAAGCCAACTTTCATCATTCTTCTCCCAATTATTTTTGGAATAAGTTTTGATGAGTCTTTAATATTTTTAAAGTGCTAAAAGCGACAGTCCAATGCTGAATTAGTGACCGTCAAATTCAATCAGAGTACGCACTGATATACCCATGTCACGCAGTTTTTTTCGCCCACCTAATTCTGGCAAGTCAATCACAAAACAAGCCCCGATGATGTCTGCATTAAGCTTTCGCAATAAGCTTACAGAAGCTTCCGCTGTGCCACCTGTTGCTATCAAATCATCAACCAGCAAAACACGGCTCTTAGATTTGAAGGCGTCTTTATGAATTTCCAATTCGTCTGTGCCATACTCAAGTTCATATTCAATCGAAATTGAATCTGATGGCAATTTTCCCTTTTTACGGATTGGAACAAACCCACAAGAAAGCTGATGCGCCATTGCACCGCCCAAGATAAATCCTCGCGCTTCAATGCCAGCAACATAATCAATTTGAGACCCAACGTAAGGATGAACTAATTCATCTACAGAACGACGAAATGCCGAGGCATCCCCAAGCAGTGTTGTGATATCACGAAACATAATCCCTTCTTTAGGATAATTCGGTATCGCCCTAATAGCTTTTTCCAATTGCGCTCTAAGAGAATGTTCCATTTTAATTCTTCCAATTTTAATTCATTCAATAAAAAAGGCTCTGCGATTAAACAGAGCCTTTTAAAATCTCATATAGCCAAGAACATTAGTCTTTTTTCAAAGCAGTGAAAACCTGCTTTTTAGAAAGATATAAAAGCAAAGACAAGATAAGCAGGAAGATAATAACCTTAAAGCCCATTTGCTTACGTTCGATCAAATAAGGCTCTGCTGCCCATGTCATGAACGCGGTTATGTCTTTTGCATGTTGGTCGAGTGTTTGCTCAGTACCATCATCATAGTCCACTGTATCATCATCAAGTGGAGCCGCCATAGCAAGCGCCTTGCCAGCGATGAAGTATGGGTTGTAATGCGTGCCATCAGCTATTTCTGTACCTTCTGGGGCTTCTTTATAACCTGTTAGAAGTGAGTAGATATAGTCTGAACCATTTTCAGCATAAAGCGTGAAGATATCAAATACGAAGAGTGGAAAGCCACGTTCTACCGCACGAGATTTTGCAAGCAGAGAAAAATCTGGCGGTGCAGCACCATTATTTGCAAAAGCTGCTTCTGCGTTATTTGCATATGGTCCTGGAATGAGATCCGCCGCAACCGCAGTGCGTTCAAACATTTCGCCATCAGCATTAGGGCCGTCAGTTACTTCAAACTCAGCAGCAATTGCTTTTACTTCAGCTTCTGAAAAACCAATTTCTTGCAAGTTTCGGAAAGCAAGTAATTCAATTGAGTGACAAGAAGCACAAACTTCTTCGTAGATTTTATAACCGCGTTGTAGCTGACCCAAATCCCACTTACCAAACGGACCAGAAAAACTCCAATCCACTTCGCGTGGTTTATTGACAGGGTATTCACTAGCAGCCAAGGCTGCCGTTGCACCAAAGCCAATACCTAAAGCAAGAGCAGCAGCTGTTATTTTAGAGATTATCGTTTTCATAGTTTTATTCCCCAAAATCTTATTCAGCAGGTTGTGCTGAACCAGCACGACCCATTTTAGCATTACTGCCCAATACTGCATCAGCAATACTTGGCGGCACATCTTTTGGCTTTTCATACCAACCAAGGAATGGAAGGATAACGATGAAATGCGCGAAATAATATGCAGTGAAAATCTGCGATAGCAACGTGTAGATGCCTTCCGCAGGACGTGACCCAAGATAACCCAAGATAACGCATACAACCGCAAATATCCAAAAGAAGATTTTGAACATTGGGCGATAGTTACCTGAGCGAACTTTTGAAGTGTCCAACCAAGGCAATACGAAAAGAATTGCAATCGAACCAAACATCGCAAGAACACCACCAAGCTTTGAGTCGATCAAAACAATGTCCGTGAACGGGATACCAATGTTAAACGTAATCGCACGAAGTATTGCGTAGAAAGGCAAGAAATACCACTCAGGCACAATGTGTGCAGGTGTCTTAAGCGGATCAGCTTTGATGTAGTTATCAGGGTGACCCAAGAAGTCTGGCAGGTAAAAGATGAACCATGCAAAGACAACAAAGAACAAAGAAATCGCCAAGGCATCTTTCATAGTTGCAAACGGTGTAAAAGGAACTGTTTCCTTCTTCATGTTCTTAACTTCAACACCCGTTGGATTAGTTTGCCCAGTAACGTGCAAAGCCCATACGTGAAGAATAACCACGCCAGTAATCATAAATGGCAATAGGTAGTGAAGAGAGAAGAAGCGGTTTAGCGTTGCATTATCAACCGCAAAACCACCAAGCAACCACTCTTGAATGCCAGGCCCTACAAGCGGGATAGCAGAGAAGAAACCAGTAATAACCGTCGCACCCCAGAAACTCATTTGTCCCCATGGTAGCACATAACCCATGAAAGCTGTTGCCATCATAAGAAGGAAGATAAGCACACCTAAAATCCAAAGTACTTCGCGCGGGTCTTTATAAGAACCATAATACATGCCACGGAACATGTGGATATAAACAGCAACAAAGAACATAGATGCACCATTTGAGTGCACGCTTCTGATGAGCCAACCGTAATTTACATTACGCTCAATGTGTTCAACAGAGTTAAACGCAAGCTCAGTCGATGCTGCATAGTTCATTGCAAGCGTAACACCAGTAATAATCATAACAATCAGCATGACCATCAAGATCGCGCCAAATGTGTACCAGCCATTTAGGTTACGAGGAACCGGATAGGCAATAAAACTGTCATAAACCATACGAGGTAAGGGAAGGCGTGAATCAAGCCATTTACCCATACCACTTGTTGGAACGTATTCTGAATGTCCACCACTCATAATATAAATCCTTTTCCCTTAACCGATTTTAATTGTGTCGTCAGAAACAAACTGGAACGGAGGAATGTGTAAATTCTCCGCTGCAGGGCCTTTTCTGATACGACCAGCAGTATCATAGTGTGAGCCGTGACATGGGCAGAACCAACCACCAAAATCACCAGAAAGACCAACCGGCACACAACCAAGGTGCGTACAAGAGCCGATCATAACGATCCAGTTCTCCTTGCCCTCACCCGCAGAACGGTTGAGATCGCTAGCTTCTTCAGTTTCAGCATTTTCATTGCGTGCAATAGGATCTTTAAGATCAGCAAGTGCTACAGCTTTACCTTCTTCAATCTCTTTTTCAGTACGGTTACGAATGAAAACAGGCTTACCACGCCATTTCACTGTAATCGCTTGACCAGGCTCGATAGAAGAAACATCAACCTCAATAGAAGCAAGTGCGCGTGTTGCTGCATCCGGCGACATTTGGTTAACTAGAGGCCAAACAACGGCACCAGCGCCTACAGCGCCCATTGCACCCGTTGCAATATAGAGAAAATCTCTACGAGTTGGTTCTGGTGTCCCAGGTTTTTTCTTGGCTGCCACGGAAAGATTCCTTTCAAATTTCTAAAAAGAATTATGGGTTACGCAAGGTCATGCAAAACACCATAGATTCTCACACAAGAATTCATGTTGATTGGGTTCTATTCCTCTCTTGATATTGTGTCCAGATTTTTTAAGAAAAAACGGCAGTTTGTCGCGGGTTTTTATGGGGAAATATTCAGTTTTAGAATTTATGCGTGTTTGAGACCACTTTTTGCCTATTATTTTAGGAATTAAACGGCTATCTGCAAGCCTATGGCAGCACCAATTTTATTTCTTGAAGACATTTATCTAACTTTTGGCGGAACACCTTTGCTAGAAGGTGCGAGTTTTGCTGTTCATCCAGCAGACCGAATCTGTCTAGTTGGTAGAAATGGGTCAGGTAAATCTACATTAATGAAAATCGCCGCAGGCATCATTGAGGCCGATAAAGGCGAGCGATTTGTCCAACCAGGGACAAATTTCCATTATTTACCCCAAGAACCAGACTTGGATGGTTTTGAAACAGTAGAAGATTACGTCATCGCTGGTCTAGGGCCTCAAGATGACCATCATACGGCTTTAATGATGATTGATGAGTTAGGCTTGTTACCTAATGCAAAGACAAAAGACTTATCAGGAGGGGAAACAAGACGCGCAGCGCTTGTTCGCGCCCTCGCCCCACAACCTGACATCTTATTTCTCGACGAGCCTACTAACCACCTTGACCTACCAATCATAGAATGGCTTGAGGGAAAACTTCACCAAATTAAGTCAGCGCTTGTTTTAATAAGTCACGATAGACGTTTTCTTGAAAATCTATCACGTGAAACCATTTGGATGGATCGCGGTACATCACGGCGACTAAACAAAGGGTTTGCGCATTTTGAAGATTGGCGCGATGAGGTTTTGGAGCAGGAAGAACTCGACCGCCACAAACTCTCCCGCAAAATCGTACGTGAAGAGCATTGGATTACGCATGGCGTATCTGGCAGACGAAAACGCAACATGCGCCGCGTAAAAGAACTAGCAGGTCTTCGCCAAACAAAAGCAGGTGAACGTAAAGTAGCTGGTGGCGTAAACATTACAATGGCAGAGGGTGAAACATCTGGCAAACTTGTCGCTAAACTCTTTGGAATTTCAAAATCTTTTGGCGAACGCAAAGTTGTAGATGATCTTTCTACTATTATTTCGCGTGGTGCTCGTGTTGGTATTGTTGGCCCCAATGGCTCTGGCAAAACAACATTAATAAAAATGACAACAGGTGATCTTGAACCAGACACTGGAAAAGTAAAATTAGGCGCAAACCTTGAAACTCTTCTGATTGACCAAAAGCGTGAAATGCTTGATCCAAATTGGACACTCAAAGATGCAATGACTGATGGAACAGGTGATACTGTCGTCATAGGCGAAGAAAGCAAATATGTTTATTCGTATATGAAGGACTTTCTTTTCTTACCAGAACAAGCCCGCACGCCTATTCATGCTTTATCAGGCGGTGAGCGCGGTAGGTTGATGCTGGCAAGAGGGTTGAGAACGCCATCAAATTTTCTAGTATTAGATGAACCTACAAACGATCTAGATTTAGAAACACTCGATCTTTTGCAAGAATTTCTAGCCGATTACCCAGGCACTGTATTGCTTGTGAGCCATGACCGTGACTTTCTCGACCGAGTATGCACATCCGTGATTAACTCTGAAGGCGATGGCAAATGGACAGAATATGCGGGCGGCTATTCAGACATGCTCACACAAAGAGGCTCAACATCAAAAACGGAAACAAAGAAAACAAAGCCAAAGTCTAAGGCAAAACCAAAACAAGAAACAAAACTAAAGGAGAGTTCAGACAAACTCTCACCAAAACAACAGCACGATCTAAAAACTCTACCCAAAGAAATTGAACGCCTGGAGTTCGAAATCGAAAAACTACAAAAAGCCCTAGCCAAACCAGGCCTATATGACGAAGACCCAAAAAAGTTCAATGCTTGGGCTGGTGAACTGGGTAAGCGGGAAGAGCTTTTATCGGGAAAAGAAACTGAATGGCTGGAGCTAGAAATGCTGGCTGAGGAGTTAGAAAAATAAAAATTGGCCTCTTTCTTTTCAAGAAGAGACCAACGCCCCCAAACGGGGTAAGCTTTATATGAAAGCTTATTTCGGAACTAGCACGTCGTTTACAACATGAATAACACCATTTGACTGGTTTACATCCGCAATGGTTACTGCTGCTGCACCACCACTTTCATCAAAGATATAAACGTGGTTACCATCAAGACGAGCAGTTAAAGCGTCACCGCTAACAGTTTTGAAATTGAAGTATCCACCATGTGCTTTAATCTTCTTCACTAGGTCGGCTGAAGTAATTTTTCCTGCAACAACGTGTGCAGTAAGTACTTTTGTAAGCGTGCCTTTGTTTTCTGGCTTAAGAAGCGTTGCAACAGTCCCATCAGGTAATCTGTCAAATGCCTTATTAGTTGGTGCAAATACAGTGAAAGGCCCATCGCTTGCAAGCGTATCGACAAGTTCTGCTGCTTTTACAGCAGCAACAAGTGTTGTGTGATCTTTTGAATTAACAGCGTTTTCAACAATGTTTTTTGTTTCAAACATTGCCGCGCCACCCACATCAGGGTTAGCAGCTGATGCAGCAGTACTAATTACTATACCGGTCGCTACAGATAGTAGAAAGTTACGGATATTGGAGGTTCTCATTTTAAATTCCTTAGGGAGTTAAGTTACTAAATTTAAACTGTTCGCGATCAGTTGCTTTTAGTAACGACCAAGAACTCAAATGGTTTCAAAAAAAATTAAGGGGCTGTCCCAGATAACTCAAAAATGGGTTATCAATATGGGTAT
>CAZCUN010000036.1:0-34332 GCA_964502215.1 uncultured Rhizobiaceae bacterium
GGCGTTTTGGCTAACCGCCAAAGCTTTGTGTTGCCACGGAGGGAAGGGAAAATACAAAGCAACGCCTTTTGCGTTGTTTATAAGCAAATACCAGCGAAGCAAACCCTTTTGGTTTGTTCGCATAATAATGTTGGCGAACAAATCAGAAGGATTTGCTTCGCTGTTTACATACCACCGTCCTAAATTCGGGCGAGTGAATGTATACGTATGCTTTACTAACGCCCTTATGCATCAAGCGAAGTCTAGCAACCCCAAGCCTCAAGCGGAATCTAGCACCCTCACCCTGAGCCTGTCGAAGGGCGCGGGTGCGGTGATTGAGGCAACAACCTTCGACAGGCTTGAGGCGTGAGGATTTAAGGGTAGTTCCTCCCTTGTGTGGATAGTTTAATTTTCACCCCCTCATCAACCAACGAAAAGACCTGCCTATGACCCTAACAAACTTCGCCGCCGCAAAAGCTATTGCTCATTTTGAGAATAATTGGGAAACCTGCCCTCATAAAGAATGTAAACATCGAAAGACTTGCACGGGTGGACCTCGGGGGACTTTCCGTAAGACGAACGGCAAGCCGTTTTGCCAAACAATCAATTTACCTCAAAAAGCAGTTTACCAACCTTTGCCTTCGATGATACTTTCAAATTCTGATTTTTTGAAAGATTGATATGACCGCATCCATCACCTTTACCCCTAAAACCAAATTGATCATTCTATGTGGTTGTCTAATTGCGATGCTGGCTTTTGGGCCTCGCTCTGCGATGGGGTTTTTCCAGCAACCGATTTTGGATACGACTGGATGGGGCAGTGCTACATTTGGGCTTGCGATTGCTATTCAAAACCTTGCTTGGGGGATAGGCCAACCGATTTTTGGGGCGTTGGCGGATCGTTATGGTGCTTATAAATCGCTTGCGGCTGGTGGATTGATATATGCTGCTGGGCTTTACATTATGGGCACGGCTGACGCTCCTATATGGTTGCATATTGGTGGCGGGATTATGCTTGGCTTTGGTGTAGCGGCAGGCTCATTTGGCATTATTCTATCCGTCTTTGCACGCAATGTTGCACCCGAACAAAGAAGTTTTGTCTTTGGCATGGGAACAGCGGCTGGGTCTGCTGGTATGTTTTTATTCTCGCCTTTGTCGGTCAAATTAATTGAAAACTATGGCTGGTCGAGCGCATTGCTTATCATGTCAGCTTTGATGTTGGTTATTCCGCTTCTTGCTATTCCTTTAAGAGGCAATGCAAAAAGTGGGTCGGTTGCAATTGAAAATATGAACCAGACAATTGCAGACGCACTCCGCGAGGCCTTTGCGCATAAATCATTCTTGCTTCTCACATCAGGCTTTTTTGTATGCGGATTTCAAGTTGCTTTCATCACAGCACACTTCCCCAAATATATTGCCGACATTGGCCTCGATGTAAAACTAAGCGGATTAACCGTTGCTGCATGGGCGATTGCGTTGATTGGGCTGTTTAATATATTTGGCTCGCTGGCTTCTGGCATATTGGGGCAGAAATATTCAAAGCCGATGATGCTGTCTTATTTATATCTAGGGCGTTCCATTGCAACAACTGCATTTTTGCTTTTGCCGCAAACACCAACGAGCATTATTATATATGCCATCGTCATGGGTGTTTTATGGCTCTCAACAGTTGCACCAACAAACGCACTGGTCGCGATTATGTTTGGCACGCGTCACTTAGGCATGTTGGGTGGCGTTGTGTTTTTCTCGCACCAAATCGGCTCATTCTTAGGTGTTTATTTTGGTGGATACCTGCGCGATGTTTATGGTTCTTATGATGTTGTTTGGTGGCTAGGGGTGGCGCTGGGTATTGTAGCCGCCATCATCCACTGGCCGATTAAAGAAGCGCCAGTTGAGCGGGCGGTTTCTGCTTAAAAATCCTTTGGGTCAAGGATAGCGCAAGTTTCAGTGCCATGGGCGAGCAATTTGCCATCTAGAGTTTTGAGCGTCGCCTCAGAGGTTGCAAGTTTACGCCCCACATGAACAACACGACCCTCGCAAATAACCTCGCCAGTCTTATCGGTCATAGGGCGAATGAGGTTCACCTTAAACTCAGCCGTGGTATAAAACAAACCAACAGGCACCATCGTCCAAACGCAACAAGCAAGTGACGAATCCAAGATTGCCCCTGCCCAACCACCATGCACGGTGCCAGCAGGATTATAATGCTCATCCAAGGGCGTACCACGAAAGACAACCCTGCCCTCGTCAGCCTCAGCCATGCGAAAATTAAGTGCCTTGCCCATGGAAGGTGCGGGTAATTCGCCAGCAACAATCTTGCGGGCAAGTTCTAATCCAGGCGTTGATAAAAGAACATCTTGTGGGATTGTGCCGAAGCGTTGGTTCTCGTCGTACCAATATTTATTCACGCAGCGTCTCCTCGTGTTAATTTAGTGATAGCCTTGATAAAGCCATGACGCTCATCAGGATGTTTCATCCCTCTTGGAGCATAAATATGTCGGTCAAGGAAGAAACTGCTGAGTTTAAAGCCCTGCTCTATTTGATCAACTTGTGGAACGATGCCCCAGCCTTTTTCATGTTTGTTGAGAAAAGCTGGAAGCGCTAGCATTTTATCTGCCCAAGGTTTTCCTGCATCACGACTAACCGCCCTGCCTGACTTAGGAGAAATATATTCAAGATCATTTGTTTGCCCAGTTGAAGCACAAGCCTCAAGGTCTATGCCAAACCCAAGTTCTTCTAGCAGGACGAGTTCAAAACGTACCATCAAGCTTGCAGCAATTTCTGCATGCTCAAAGTTTTCCATTAAAACATGAGCCGCATTATAAAGCCCCAGATGCGGATCACGTTCAGGCAATAGACGCAAGTGAGAGGCAAGCGTTTGAATGCCGTAAATACCAAGTTGGCTGGTCATTAAATTTGCAGCACGTAATTCACCTGCTTCAACTGAATAAGTGCCAAGCTGTTCTTCAAGTCTGGCGCGCCATTGAAAGGTAGCAGAATTTCCTGGTTGCAAAATGGGGCGCATACGCGATGACCGGCCACCGCGCACAAGGCCAAGATGACGGCCATGTTTAGCCGTCATCGCTTCAACAATGGCGCTTGTTTCGCCATGTTTACGTACACCTAGAATCAATCCTTCGTCTTGCCAGTCCATGGAGTCAGAGTGACCTATCCAGTGGGAAATTCAAGTCCCATTTCACGGTAACGCGCAGGATCATCGCCCCAGTTTTCTCTAACCTTTACAAACAAGAAGAGATGCACAGGTTGCTCAACAAGCTCCGTGAGGTCTTTTCGTGCAGCAGTAGATATGGCTTTGATGGCTGAGCCGTTCTTGCCAATGATGATTTTCTTCTGACTTTGGCGTTCAACATAAATCACCTGCTGAATGCGTACTGAGCCATCTTTTTTATCTTCCCATTGTTCTGTTTCAACATGAGAAGCATAGGGAAGTTCTTGATGCAGACGAAGGTAGATTTTTTCTCGCGTCACTTCAGCAGCCAGCATGCGAAGTGGCAAATCTGAAATTTGATCCTCAGGATACATATAAGGGCCTTCAGGCAAATTGACTGAAAGGTAATTCATAAAGTCTTTGCAACCATCGCCATTAAGAGCTGACACCATAAAGGTTTCATCAAACTTATAAAGCGCATGAAGCTTTGCAGTGAGTTCTAAAAGTTGATCACGCTGAATTTGGTCAATCTTATTGATAAGGAGAACAACAGGGCCACTAACGGTTTCTAACTTTGCAATGATTGTTTCAAGATCATCATTTAAGCCTCGTTCTGCATCGATTAGAAACACGCTAATGTCTGCATCTCTTGCACTACCCCAAGCAGTTGTTACCATAGCCTCGTCAAGTCTGCGTCGCGGTGCAAAAATGCCAGGGGTATCAACAAAAATAATCTGGCAATTATCTTTTATGGCAATACCTCGCATAACAGCGCGGGTTGTTTGAACTTTATGAGTAACGATTGAAATTTTTGAACCAACAAGCTGGTTCATCAAAGTTGATTTCCCCGCATTAGGCGCACCAATAAGTGCTACAAAACCAGAACGCATAGGTTTATCATTTTCGGTCAAATTATCTTTCCTTCTGGAACATCTTCTTGCCAAACGCCTTCACGCACCAACATTTTTGTGGCTGCATTTTGTTCTGCAATTCGTTTTGATCTGCCAACACCTGAACAAGCAATTTTTTCTGGTAGTTTTACAGAAACAGTAAATTCAGGGTCATGGGCTGGCCCTGTTCTATCTGTTTCGCGGTATTTTGGTGTTCCAAGATTGGTTGAATGCGCCCATTCTTGTAGTGCAGTTTTAGAGTCGCGCCTTGCAGTATTGCTGTCAGCTATGCGCCCTTCCCAGAAACGAAGTATGAATGCTTTTGCTTCCGAAAGGCCACCATCAATAAAAATAGCAGCAATCAATGCTTCCATCACATCAGCACGAATACTCTGCATCCGTTTGCCAGTAATCTTTTTCAGATCACTACCAGTTCGAATAAACTCATGTAATGAAATCTCATCTGCAATTTCTGCTAAGGTACTGCCACGAACGAGTGAATTATAACGAAGTGCTAATTCACCCTCATCAGCATCAGGAAATTCAAAATGAAGAATATCTGCAACATTCAAACCCAGAACGCGATCGCCTAAAAATTCCAACCTTTGATAATGAAAGCTATCATCGTCTTTATTTTGTACGCTAGAATGAGTTAGCGCTTTTTCAAGATTAGCATACGTTTTAAATGAATAGCCAATTCGCTTTTCTAGAATACCTAGATTGCTGCTATCGCTTTTGCTTTTTCTCTTGATGTCGCTCATCAAATCATAGACCAGTTAAAAAACGCCCTAAGCGCAAATTCTCTGGCCATTCCCAAACTGCAAGCGGGTGTTTTTGATTTCTAATTGAAAAGAAAATCACATTGGCTTTACCAACAAAATTTTCAAGCGGAACAAAACCAACGCCAAGGCGGCTATCAGAAGAGTTATCACGGTTATCACCCATCAGGAAGTAATGACCTTCTGGTACCTCAAAGACACGTGTGTTGTCTGTGCTACTAAGATTTACATCAAGCGTGCTGTAAGAAACACCGTTTGGTAAAGTCTCTTTATACGATTGGACAAATTGACCTGTCTCATCATCCGTAAACAAAGGCCCACGCTCGCGTTTTACCGCTACATCGTTGATATGAAGCACACTATCAATCATCTGGATTTTGTCACCAGGCAGACCAACGACGCGCTTGATATAATCAATGTTTGGATTTGGTGGAAACTTGAATACAGCAATATCGCCACGCTCTGGATTTGAAGACCAAATACGGCCTTCAAAAATGTCTGGGGCAAATGGGAGTGAGTATTTTGAATAGCCATAGCTAAACTTGGAAACAAAAAGATAATCGCCCACTAAAAGCGTATCTTTCATTGAGCCTGATGGAATACTGAAAGGTTGGAATAATAGCGTTCGTAAAATAACCGCCAGAAGTAAGGCTTGTACAACAACCGAAATTGTTTCACCAAACGCACCGCCCTTATGTTCGTCTTTTTCTTCTGACAAAGAATTATCCACTTCACTCTTTTTTTTAACCTTGCGGAATTGCTTCTATTATAACGAAAGCCTGTGCAAGGGGAAAATCGTCTGTAATCGTAACATGTACTTCAGGTTGGTAGCCACTGGGTATGATTTCTGCAAGTCTTTTTGCAGCACCATTTGTCAACAACATGGTTGGTTTACCATTTTTATCGTTCACAACCCCCATATCACGCCAAAACACACCCTTGGAGATGCCTGTTCCTAAAGCCTTGCAGCAAGCTTCTTTTGCCGCAAAACGTTTTGCGTAAGATGCTGCGCGGTTCTTTCTTTTATCAGATTTGGTTTGTTCTATTTGTGTGAAAATGCGCTTTGTAAAACGCTCACCATGACGTTCTAATGATTTTTCAATACGTCTGATATCAATTAAATCACTGCCAAGCCCAATTATCATATGAAATTCTATACCTCACTATATCTTCTATACATAGCAGATTTACATGTGTGGTATCTATAAGAATTACAGATTTGTAGACTTTTTATTCGCTTTATTCGCAATGCGCTTTCTTCTAGCTGCATTGAATAGACCCGCAGCCCAGCGGGTAACTATATAACCAATAATACCGAAGAAAATGCCAAGTGGAATACCCCCAATTAACATCGGCTTTACCACAGGCTCCCAAATACCTAAAATAGCATCAAAAATTCCCATGATACCGTTTTCAAAGAAGCTGACACCTTCAAGGCCTGGTACTTCTTCTGTATTTTTATCTGGTGTTTCTCCAGACAAAATAAAGTTACCTAAATTATATGTAGAAGCCCAAATAAATGGAAATGTTATCGGGTTACCAAAAAATGTGCCTGAAGCTGCTGCGAGAAAGTTTCCAGCGATGATATAGGCAACGACAAATGCAATAATAAAATGCAGCCCTAACAAAGGAGTAAAAGAGGCAAAGACACCTGCTGCAACGCCTGCAGAAATTGCATGCGGCGAAGCTGTTAGTCTTAAAACTCGCTTCGATACATATTTGGCAGACCTACCCCAGCTACGGCGAGGCCATAGTGTGATCCTGATGGTTTCACCCCAGGTAACAGGTTTTTTTCTACCAAATAGCATCTATTTCAATTATCAAATTACCGCAGATATTGAACACTTTAACACAAAGCACTTAACATCTTCTTGCATTGTGTAGAATTTATGGAATTATTTTAAAGGCTCCGACTTCCAGGCTTAATTGCTGGTGTATTTTGTAATTCTAGCGGCAAATTATCTGCAGCATAGGCAGGCACTTCATATTCTGCCAGAGCAATAAGTGGCACGCCCACATCAGACTTCCCTGCTGAACGGTCAACTAAACAAGCAGCAGCTAAGACTTCTGCGCCAATATCTTTTAAGGATTGAACGGTTTCCCTAATTGAAAGACCTGTTGTTACAATGTCTTCAATAATGACGACACGAGCGCCTTTTTCAATCTCAAACCTGCGCAGTTTAAAGACGCCATCTTCACGCTCAACCCAAACATTCGGGACACCAAGATGCTTTGAAGTTTCAAATGCCGGTATAATGCCCCCAACTGCAGGGCCAACAACATAATCAATGCCATCCGGGCATTGTTCTTTCACGCGCTTTGCCAATGCCTTACACAAGATTTCTGTCTTATCTGCATGCATAAACACTCGCGCTTTTTGAAGGAAAACTGGGCTATGCAAACCTGATGTCAAAATGAAATGGCCTTCAAGCATAGCGCCACATTCTCTAAATATTTCAAGCACATCTTCAGTTTGCATTTTTGCCTCTTATCCTGTTATTCGGTCTACTTTTGTGGTTATAGTTTTATTACCAAGCTGTTTTATGATTTGGGTTAAGTGACTCAACCCCCAAACATCAATATCTATTTCCATCTCCATGAACTCATCCACGAGAACTTTCATGGAGAGGTTTTGAATATTCCCATCGTTTTGAGCAATAACATTAGCAACAAGCGCTAATATCCCGGGTTTATTATTTACCAAAACTCGAATGCGCGCTGGAAACCTTTCCTTGTTACTCTCATCAATATCCCACCTGACATCGATAAGGTTTGCACCGTCGTCCTTGTAGCGCGCAAGAACTTTTGATTCTGCTGGGTAAATAGTAATGCCTTCACCAGGCACTAAAATTCCAACAATATTATCTCCAGGAACTGCTCCTCCATGTTTTGAAAAACTTACGGGCAAATCACTATGTATCCCACGAATGGGAAGTCGGTTTGTAATTTCTATTTCTTCTTCTTTGCTATGTTTTTTAACCGGCTTATCTTTAGTATCCGCTTCATAGTCAGGATAAATTGCCTTAATCACATTACCAGCAGTCATTTCATTTCTGCCAACTTCTGTCAAAACATCTTCAAGTGTTTCACGCGCAAGCCTTGGTAGAGAAGCTTCTAACAACTCTGCACTATAGCTTTTTTGCGCCTTCTCAAAGGCGCGTTCTAAAATTCGAGCACCAAGAGTTGAATATTGCTTGCGAACAGCCTGCCTAGTTGCCCTTCTAATAGATGAGCGGGCTTTCCCTGTCGCAACAACATGCTCCCATGCAGCAGGTGGTGTTTGTTGCTTAGAGCGTATGATATCTACTTCATCACCATTTTGGAGTTCCGTAATAACAGGCATGATTTTACCATTCAGTTTACAACCAATACAGCTATTACCGATGTCGGTATGTACAGCATAAGCAAAGTCGATCGGTGTTGCGCCACTTGGCAATGCAATTATTCGACCTTTAGGTGTAAAACAAAATACCTGATCAAAGAACAACTCGAGCTTAGTATGTTCCATGAACTCTTCAGGGTTTGAGCCCTCAGCTAATTGTTCAATGGTTTTGCGCAGTGAATCATAGGCATTGCTTTCCAAAACAATGTGATCACCATCTTTGTAAGAGGCATGTGCAGCAACACCAAATTCTGCAACATTGTGCATATGGCGTGTTTTAATTTGAAGTTCCACACGCTGCCCAGAAGGCCCTACAACCGTTGTATGAATGGATTGGTAGTCATTTTGCTTAGGAACAGAAATATAGTCTTTGAAACGTCCTGGTACCATTGCCCATTCTTGATGCACCACGCCTAAAGCGCGATAGCAGTCTTCTTCATTATCAACAATAATTCGAAAGCCATAAATATCTGATAGTTGTTCGAAAGTTAAACCTTTGCTCTCCATCTTACGAAAGACAGAATATGGTTTCTTTTGCCTGCTTGATACTGTCGACGTTATGCCAAATTTTGCTAATTTTCCTTCAAGATTTTCAGAGATTTCTTGCGTTAAAAATTTATTTGTCTCCGCAAGTTCTTCAAGGTGGCCTATGACAGCTTCATAAGCTTCTGGATTAATATATTTAAAGGAAAGTTTTTCCAATTCATCACGCAAATCTTGCATGCCTATACGCCCAGCGAGAGGCGCATAAATTTCCATAGTTTCTGTCGCTATACGCTTACATTTATCAGGCCGGATTGCACCAAGTGTACGCATATTGTGAAGACGATCAGACAGTTTAACGAGCAGAACTCTAATATCATCCGATATAGCTAAAAGCAGGCGTCTTAAGTTCGCAGCTTGTTTTGCTTGGGTTGAAACTAAATCAAGACGTTTAAGCTTAGTCAGTCCCTCGACCAGATGGCCAATTCGCTCGCCAAACAACTCGTCAATTTCACGCCTAGTTGCGTCAGTATCTTCAATCGTATCATGTAAGAGTGCTACGGCGATGGTTTCTTCATCTAAATGTAGATCTGTCAGAATTGCTGCGACTTCAAGCGGGTGAGAGAAATATGGGTCTCCACTTGCACGCTTTTGTTCGCCATGTTTTTGCATAGCGTAAACATAGGCTTTATTTAGTAATGCCTCATTAGGTTCATCAATATAACCTGCAACTCGTTCAACGAGTTCATATTGCCGCATCATTTGTTTTTATCACACCAAAGAAAGTTTCATAACTTTAATATGAAACATCCGGCGAAGGTTTTAAACCTGCCGGATGCGATAAAAATAATATTTATGAAAATAACTTAGTAATCGTCGTTTTTCTCAGGTGCCACAAGTCCCTCAATACCAGCAAGAAGCTCATCTTCTGAAAGGCTATCAAAAGTTACTTCAGGTTCTGCTGTATCAGGTGTGTCAGTCATCATTGTTGGCTCAGGGATTTGCTCAGCAACTGGAAGTTCTTGGACCTCTTCCATTTCACCTTCAGGCTCATCAACTTCAACTTGTTTTTGAAGTGAATGAATTAGATCTTCTTCAAGATCACCCGGTGAAAGTGTTTCTTCAGCAATTTCACGAAGAGCTACAACAGGGTTTTTATCGTTATCGCGGGGTACAGTAATCTCACCACCACTAGAAATCTGACGAGCACGGTGGCCAGCAAGCAACACCAACTCAAATCGATTTTCAATCTTGTCTACGCAATCCTCAACGGTAACACGCGCCATAGTAAGTCCTCATTATACGGAAATTTAAGCTTGTGTAACTTCAAACATAATGAATTTCAAGAAAATTCGTTAATTAATTAAACCAGAATCTAATAATATCGTTACTTCATATGCAGCACATCTCCGCATTATGTGAAGTATTGTTAAAAGCGTTTCTGACAATAACAACCTAAGTATTGAGATATAATTGATTTTAAAAATGCACATTGAATTTTTAGGCAAGATCACATTTTGATAAATAAGGTAATATTGTATGTTTGACCAAAGAGAAAAAATTGCGCTTTTCATTGATGGAGCAAATTTATATGCAACTTCTAGAGCTTTAGGGTTCGATATAGATTACAAAAAAATGCTGGGTTACTTTCAAGACCAAGGCTACCTTTTACGGGCTTATTATTACACCGCCCTTATCGAAGATCAGGAATATTCATCAATCAGACCGCTAATAGATTGGCTAGATTACAATGGCTATCGCGTGGTTACAAAACCAACGAAAGAATTTACAGATTCTGCTGGACGTAAAAAAGTAAAAGGCAATATGGACATGGAGTTAGCGGTTGATGCGATGGAGCTATCAACGACCGTGGATCATACAGTCTTATTTTCTGGTGATGGTGATTTCAGGTATCTTACAGAAAGCCTACAAAGACGTGGACGCAAAGTAACCGTGATATCAACGACAAAAACTAACCCACCAATGATTGCGGATGAACTGCGCAGGCAAGCTGATAACTTTGTTGAACTTACAAGCCTGCGAGATGAAATAGGTCGAGACCTCATTGAAAAATCACATTATGATGATACTTCTGATGACGAAGAAGATTATGATGATGATTATTGATGCAAATAACACAAACCGACCCACAACGTGACTGCAATATATGCCCTAGGCTAAAGAGTTTTATTGATGCTCAAAGGTTAAAAGAACCGAGTTGGCACAATGCGCCTGTCGATACTTGGGTATCCTGCAAGGGTGATGAGGATGTAAGAGTATTAATCATCGGCTTGGCGCCAGGCATGCGCGGGGCAAATCGCACAGGGCGACCTTTTACAGGGGACTGGGCTGGCGACCTACTTTATGCAACTTTACTTAAATACAAATTTGCTACTGGTGTTTATGGCGCAGAACCTGATGATACGCTTGAGCTTAATCAAAGTGCAATTACCAATGCTGTTCGATGTGTTCCACCTGAAAACAAACCCATTGGTGCAGAGATTAATAATTGCCGTCCGTTTTTGCTGAATACGCTAAATCGTTTTCCAAATCTCAAAGCGCTTGTCACATTAGGCAAAATCTCACATGATTCTACAGTACGCGCACTAGGTGGAAAAATATCTGCAACGCCATTCGGGCATAATCAAGCGCAAGAAGTTGGTGGTTACACGATTTACTCTAGCTATCATTGTTCACGCTATAATACGAATACTGGACGATTGACTGAAGCTATGTTTGAAGATGTTTTTGAAAATGTTAGAAACAACATATAAGCTAAATTAAGCTTCACCAACTTCTTTCATCAAGTTGGCAATCCATTCAATTTCAGAACCCATATCACTGGAAGCAGCATGCTGCGCTGCTGAAAGCCTAACGGCTTCTGGTTTGTTCTGAGAAAGTTTCCAAGTACCATTAATTTCTGTGACCTCCATTTTTACTGGCATAATTTGGCGCAGCATTTTTTGATATACTGCATCATCCATTTTATCAGATGTCCAAGGTTTCTTGGGTAGTAATCTGGTTTCCATGCTCTGTGAAAGACGGTCTAGAACTTCATGCATTTCTTCTTGTGGTAACAATGAAAGTTGGCCACGAATATGCACTGCAACATAGTTCCAAGTCGGCACTTGGTCATCTACCTTATACCAATCAGGAGACATATAAGCGTCACCTCCAAGCACTGATATAACGCCATCTTGCGGTGCTTCCAAAAGCTTCAAGATTGGGTTTGATCTTACAAGATGTAATTCAACATATTTTCCCTCTTCTGATAAAAGAAAAGGAATATGGCTCAAGAGTGGGCCGTCGTCTGCGTTGAGTGCCAAAGTTCCAAAAGCACGCTCTCTTGCAAACTCAATATTGTGTTGTTTGCTCTGTTTTCTAAAATGATTATTAGGGTGCATAACTTACCCTTTTTCGCGCATCAATCTAGACTTTTCACGATCCCAATCACGCTTTTTAGCGACTTGTCTCTTATCGTGTGCCTGCCGTCCTTTTGCTAAAGCAATTTGCAATTTGGCAATGCCTCGATCGTTGAAATACAATCGATTAGGAATGATCGTCATGCCTTCGCGTTGAACGCCTATCATAAGTTTAGACATTTCTTTTCTGTGCAACAAGAGCTTGCGGTGGCGGCGTGGATTATGATTATTACGATTGCCTTCAAGGTATTCAGGAATATAACTGTTGATCAGCCATATCTCACCATTTTCATAGTTGGCATAGCTTTCAGCAATATTGGCTTGTCCGTTGCGCAGAGACTTAACTTCTGTACCCGTCAACATTAGTCCTGCTTCGTAGGTTTCAATATACTCATAGTTATGACGAGCCTTGCGGTTGTCAGCTATGAGTTTATCAGCAGAATTATCCTTCTTCTTTGGAGCCATACCTTCAAAGCTTCTCTCTTAGTTGATGAGGCCAGCGTGAACCAAAGCATCTCGAACCAACGCTTGCGTTGAAGCTTCAATGGGAACGAGTGGCGAGCGCTGAATGTTTTCGCATTTCCCCATCAAGGATAGTGCATATTTTGCGGCACCTGGATTTGGCTCAACAAACAAGGCGCTATGAAGTGGGATCAATTTATCCTGCACTTCCAAAGCTTTTGCATAATCCCCACCGAGGGTTGCTTCTTGCATTTGCGCACAAAGGCGTGGGGCTACATTTGCTGTTACAGAAATACACCCTGTGCCACCTTGAGCATTAAACCCAATAGCAGTCATATCCTCGCCCGAAAGCTGTATGAAATCCTTACCGACTGTATTACGTTGCTTTGATGGACGACTTAGGTCACCCGTTGCATCTTTAAGCCCAATGATATTCTCGTGTGCTTCAAACAATTCAGCCATTGTCTCAACATTCATATCGATAATTGAGCGACCTGGAATATTATAGATAATGATCGGCAAGCTGGTTGCTTCTGCAACTGCACCAAAATGTGCTTTTAGTCCGCGTTGGCTTGGTTTGTTATAATATGGTGTAACAACTAAAACGCCATCTGCGCCTGCTTTTTCTGCATGCTGAACAAAATCAACAGATTCTGCCGTATTATTAGAGCCAGCACCAGCGATCACGGGTATACGTTTATTTGCCACTTCAACACAAAGTTCAACGACGCGTTTATGCTCCGCATGGGTTAGTGTTGGCGATTCACCAGTAGTTCCAACTGGTACTAGACCATGACTACCTTCTTGAATTTGCCATTCCACAAGATCACGAAACGCTTTTTCATCGACTACACCATTCGAATCAAACGGTGTAATAAGCGCTGGCATTGAACCTTTAAACATTGGAAACTCCAAAATACTCTAATGTAATTTATAAAACTCTTCGGACATTATCCATCAAGTCTTATATGCGCAAGCTAAGATGCAAATGAAGACTAAATTTAAACATTTGTTCATTATATTTTCATCACTTTAGGCTCTTATATGGGCGAAGAAATTATATTGAAGGTGAATGAGCGTGAATAGTCTTACCAAAGCTCTTGTTTTATCTGGCGTCTGCGTTGCTGGCTTAGCTGGTGTGCAGTCTGTTAATGCACTTGATATTGGCTTACTGATTAATAATAATAACGTCCCTGTGCCTACGGTTCGTCCTGATGCTATTCACACTGGTTCAATCCAAGCGAAACCGTTAAATGTTGGATTAGTAAACTCTGGCAACAAAAACAATGCAACACCGATTAAGGGTAGCTTAAAGCAGGGTTTAGAAGCTTTACGTAAAAGTGATATCCGCCGAGCGTTAAACATACGTGCGGGCATGCCTGCGGGCAGTTTAGATCGTAAGCTACTAGCATGGTCTATTGCATTGTCAGGTAAAAGCGGCATTAAATCTGGTGAAATTTCAGGAATTGCAAAGGATCTTTCGCGCTGGCCCGGTCAAAAAACGATGAGCCGCAATGCAGAACGGGCTTTGAGTAGAGAAGGTTTATCGGCCTCTCAAATCATTCGTATTTTTGGCCCGAGTAAGCCAACAACCATTGATGGCGCAATTTTATTGAGTCGTGCCTATTTGCAATCTGGACAAACATCTAATGCAAATAGAACGATTGCCCCTTTCTGGCGAAATGAAAGACTTAACAAGAAAACTGAAGCAGAGGTTTTAAGCAAAGTTGGCAGTGCCCTCTCCCAAGCAGATCATCGCTTCCGTATGCATAAGTTGTTATACAATGACCGTGTAAAAGCTGCTGAACGTATTGCCAATAAAACAGGTCAATTCAGCCTTGCTAAAGCACGTGGCGCTGTCGTGCGCAAGCAGGCCAATGCTGGACGTATGCTAGAGGCGGTTGCTGCTTCTTCAAAACGCGATGCTGCATATCTTTTTGGCCGCATTGAATATGCAAGGCGGTTAGGCAAATACACCAAAGCAGCAAATCTATTGCTTCAAGCACCGCGTGATCAAAATCTATTGGTTGATCCTGATGAATGGTGGGTTGAACGCCGTATTGTTAGCCGTGAGATGTTAGAGCTTGGCAAGCCAAGTCTTGCTTATCGCATTGCATCTCAACATTCTGCAAAGTCTGCAACCGATATCATTGATGCAGAATTTCATTCTGGTTGGTATGCGCTTCGTTTTTTAAATGATGCAAAAACTGCACGCAGACATTTTTCTAAATTGCTTCAACATGCAACACGTCCCATCAGTCAATCGCGTGGACATTACTGGATGGCACGCGCCTCTTCTGGTGACAGTGCCCTTTCACATTATCGAAAAGCGGCACAGCATGCAGGCACTTTTTATGGCCAGCTAGCTGCTAGAAAACTTGGTGTTAAAAAACTCAATATAAAACGTGCAAAGCCAAGCAAAGCAGACCGAAGCAACTACCAATCTAGGGAGCTTGTAAGAGCTATCAAACGTCTGGAGGCGATTGGTTCTGGGTGGAGAGCAGATGGGCTTTATCGTCATTTGGCATTAACATTAAATTCCCCAGGCGAAATCGCTATTTTGGCAGCCGACGCTGAGCGCAAGGGTGATTATTCACTCTCATTACAAGTTGGCAAACTTGCGCATGGGCGAGGATTTAAAGTTGATACGCTTTCATGGCCTTTGGGAGCTATTCCTAATTCTGCAAAAATTGGCAATACAGGTCGTGCACTTTCGTATTCAATTGCAAGGCAAGAAAGTGCTTTTAATAAGAAAGCTGTTTCCCCCGCAAATGCACGCGGTCTTCTTCAGCTCTTACCAGGAACCGCAAAAGCTGTTGCACGTAAGAAGGGGTTAAAATACTCATATAAACGCTTAACTTCAGATGCAGGTTACAATGCAACATTGGGTGCTTCTTATTTGTCAGAGCAATTATCAAAGTTTGATAATTCTTACATCCTTACATTTGCAGGTTATAACGCTGGCCCAAGACGTGTTGAGGAATGGATTGAACGCTTTGGAGATCCGCGCGGAAAGTCATTAAATTATGTTGTCGATTGGGTTGAAAAAATTCCATACAAAGAAACGCGTAGCTATATCCAGCGCATTTTAGAAAACTATCAAGTTTATAAAACACGGATAGCAGGAGCCTCTTTGAACATTGAACGAGATTTAACGCGTGGAAGACGTTGATTTACGTTTAGTAACGTAATAAAATTTTTTGGATTTCAAGCATTGTAGTGAGTGTATTTTGAATTATACCCCTTTCACATGTTCAGCCCGCGATGGGTTAAAGCTTGCAGGGCGCAAATACGGATGGGACAATCACGATCCTTATCCAGTAGTTTGTCTTGCTGGTATCACACGTAACGCATCTGACTTTCATGAGTTGGCTCTTTTTCTTGCCAGCAAGCAAGGTGGTAAACGCCGTATTGTGGCCCTTGATTACCGTGGGCGTGGGGCTTCTGAATATGATAGTAATTCAGATAATTATACCCTTGCGGTAGAAGCCGCTGACACATTGGACGTCTTAACGGCTCTTGGGCTTGGTGAGGTAAACATCATTGGCTCGTCGCGTGGTGGCTTAATAGCAATGATGTTAGCTTCTATTAGACCTGGCATTCTTAAGTCTGTAATCTTAAATGATATTGGCCCAGTTATTGATGCCACTGCTTTGGTGCGAATTTGGCGCACTTATGAAACCAACACTCTTCCTTCGTCTTTTGAAGAGGCTGCTAATTTACGCGAACGCGTTGGCAGCGCATCATCACCCGCATTTAATAAAGCTGAATGGCTTAACGAAGCCCATAGACTTTATAAAAAACAAAAGGGCAAGTTAGTCCTTCAATTTGATAAGAAACTTTTAGCTAGTCTGCGTTCAATAAACTTAGATGAACGCTTACCTGATATGTGGCCAGACTTTGCAGCGCTTACTAAAACTCCTGTCTTAGCCATAAGAGCAGAAAATAGCGACATGCTCTCAGAGCAAACTTTTCAAACTATGAAACAGCTTCATCCAAAAATGACCACGCTTATTGCTAAAGGGCAAAATCACGCTCCTATTTTGAGTGTCGGTGGATTACAAGAAAAGGTTGCAGAGTTTATCAATAAGCCGCACTAGAAATTTGGCTTTTAATTCTCTTCTACGAACAACAAAAAAGCCCGCCTAGAATAAACTAGACGGGCTAATTAATTTTATTAGTTTGACTGATTACTTGGTCTTACGACTTGAAGTTATCTCGCCACGCTCAACGCGTTTTGCATGTTCAGTCATACCGCCCTTAGCAAGAACTTTAGAGTCTTTGACCCAGTTCTCGCGCTGTGGACGACCAGGGAAACCAATCTCGTTACCGACCCAAGTCTCATTGTCTTTTGTCCAACTAGCGATTTGATCAAACTTGTAAATACCAAGAGAGAATAGTTTCTTCTCAAGAGCATTACCAATGCCGTCAATTAGCGTCAGGTTATCGCCGCCGCCCGCAGGAGCTGAACCCATCATTGATGGTTTCTTGCCCATATCGCCAACGTTGGCTTTGCCTTTAGATGAATCTACTTCGCCTTTGTCCACACGCTTGGCGAACTCAGTTGTTCCACCTTTTGCAAGAACTTTAGCTTGTTTAACCCATTCCTCACGCTCGATGCGACCAGGGAAAGCAAGGCGTTCACCCATTTCGCTTTGGTCTTTTTTACTCCAGTCAGCGATTTGCGAGAATGCAATAACGCCTATGTTATTCAAACGACCTTCGTTTTGTGGGCCAATACCTTTAATGCGCTTAAGGTCATCCTTAGTCAAAGGTTTAGCTTTAGGCTTTGGCTTTGGCTTTGAAACCTTGGCCTTAGGCTTAGGCGCAGCTTTTGGCTTAGGTGCCGGTGCTGGTGCAGGTGCAGGAGCTGCAACAGGCATTGGCTTCGGTTCAGGCTTCGGCTCAGGTTTTGGCTCTGGCTTAGGCGCAGGCTTTGGCATCACCCGTGGTGCAACAGCAGCGGCAGCAGCAATAGGTGCAGCAGCAACGGCAGCTTTTTCAGGTTGAACAAATAGTCTGTGCAAAATACAGCCGATTATACATCCCAGAATATAGGCAATTGCCATAAGCAACAGCGACTGGATAATAAACATTGTCATAATACTAACTCCAATCCACTCTTAATGTTGTTTTCTAGGTTCAGAAGTAATCCATCCAACTACAAGCCCAATAATGAAGGCTATAAGTAGAAAGAGGAAAAGTTGTTCGATTAAATAGAACATATGATGTGTCCTCCTTACTTAATCACGTTGAATTCGATGCGGCGATTTTGAGCACGCCCATCACGATTATTATTTGATGCGATTGGTTGTGTTTCACCAAAACCTTTTGCATCAAGCCTTGCAGTATCAACACCTACACCACCAAGGAAGGCTTTCACTGCATTAGCACGTGCCTCACTAAGTTGTTGGTTATAGGCATCTCTACCTCTAGAGTCTGTATGTCCACTGACTTCAATTCGAACCGTTGGACATTCAGCAGCTGCTTTAGCAATTGCATTCAGAACACCTTCTGATTCTGATTTGATAACTGCTTTATCAGTTTCAAACAGGATCTTCTGGTCATTGATTGCATTCGCTATCAACGCCTGACATGCAGCAATATTAACAACTGGCTTGACAGGTAGAGGCTCTACTTTAGGGAACAAGATATTTGTTGACCCTGTAAAGCCAGCCGGAAGGCGCTTTTGAACGATTTTATCAACTAGATTTTTGATGTTCTCGTTTTTAGCACGACCAGATACTGAAAGGGTATTACCCACAACATTACCTTGACCTGCTTCAAGCAATCTCAACTGAGACGTTACAAGCTTACGCGCATCATCAAACCCATCAGGTTTTCCTTGTGCAACAACTTGCTTATCAACAGCTTCGCCACCAATAGTCTTATTGACCATCGCTAATACAGACCCCTTCGCTGCATCATCTACGACATTACCACGAACGGTATTGCCTGATGCTTGCTTGGAAACACTCCAGCGGTAAGGGTCAGCAGTTGGAACGACTGGTTCTGGTGCTGGCTCTGGTTTTGGATAAAGGATATTAGTTGAACCCTTGTAACCAACAGGAAGAGCATTTGAGATTGTAGAGTTAATCTCGTTTGCAATTGCCTCACTAGATGCACGACCATTTACAGAAACTGTATTACCGATAATGTTACCTGCACCTGCTTCAAGTCTTTTAACTTGGTTAGTTACAATGCGGCGAACCACATCGAAGCTTGCAGGCTTACCAGAAGCAATGACTTGCTTATCTGTAACATCTGTAACACCCAGAGATGATTTTACGATAGATACAACACCATCCGCATCATCTTGATCTGCAACATTACCAGATACACGCACACCAGATTTTGTCTTGCTGACAGTAAATCGGTAAGGGTCAGCAGTTGGAACGACTGGCTCTGGTTTTGGATAAAGGATATTAGTTGAACCCTTGTAACCAACAGGAAGAGCATTTGAGATTGTAGAGTTAATCTCGTTTGCAATTGCCTCACTAGATGCACGACCATTTACAGAAACTGTATTACCGATAATGTTACCTGCACCTGCTTCAAGTCTTTTAACTTGGTTAGTTACAATGCGGCGAACCACATCGAAGCTTGCAGGCTTACCAGAAGCAATGACTTGCTTATCTGTAACATCTGTAACACCCAGAGATGATTTTACGATAGATACAACACCATCCGCATCATCTTGATCTGCAACATTACCAGATACACGCACACCAGATTTTGTCTTGCTGACAGTAAATCGGTATGGGTCTGCAACTGGCGGCGCAGCAGGCTCCGGCTCAGGTGCAACAATAGCTTCACTCGCTAGCTTCATGCCACTTGGTAATCCAGCTTGAATGCTAGTTACAGCAGTTTCGCGAACACCAATTGAAGATGCTTTACCAGAGATTGCATAGTTACCATCGATAATTGACAAATTGCCATTTTCCAATGTTCCAAGCTGACGAAGACCATAACCTGTAGCAGATGCCCAAGTAATGCCTGCTGGAATACCTTCTGCAATTTTTAGTTCGTCAACAATTTCAAATCCGGAGTTGGATTCTTTAGCTGTTGCGATTGCAGCTGCTCTAGCATTTTCGTTTTGTACATAACCACCAAGCGTGATCTTGTTATCTGCCTTAACTGCTGTGAAACGGTAAGGCTTCACTACAGGTGGCTTAACATTTGCGTTTAAGCTAATGCCTTCAGGTGCGTTACCCGCTGCAGCGATTGCAGCATCGTAGTCTTCAAATGACTTAGCGCGGCCTGAGATATTAAGATTATTGTCAACCATATTTGCTTCACCAGAAGTAAATCGGGTTAACATGCCTAAGCTGTAAGCTGTTCCAGGATCATACTGAGCAGTTTCGCCGCCAGCAATTTCCAATTGGTTATCAATTGTAGCTGATGGGAAGTTTGTTTTAGCATTTGCTTCAATACGGTCTCTTGCAGCTGCACTAGGTGCAAAACCTGATAGAACAACATTTTGACCAGCTTGCGTAGCTTTCCATGCGTATGGAGAAACACCGATTGGTTGAATGTTATTTTCAGCAAGCTCGTAACCTGAAGTTAGGTTTGAAACATTTGCCGTTGCAGCTTCAAATTCAGCAGATGACTTAGCAACGCCTGAAATCGAAAACTTATTGTCAGCAAATGAAGCTCTGCCTTGAGTAAATCCAGGGAAGAAGCCTGTTGCATATTTTGTAGCATCAGAAAGGTTGTCTGGTGCACCAGCAGCAATTCTAATATTATTTGTAATAGCTGCTTCTGGAAGTTGTTCTTTAACAGAAGCTTCAATCGCTGTGCGCGTATCAGCATCTGGTGCGAAACCACTTAGTGTAACTGCTTTACCATCGTAATCAGCCATCCACTCGTAAGGAGATGCTGTTGGCGGTGTAATTTCTGCCTTTACAACTTTACCACTAGCAGGAATGTCACCAGCAAGATTAGCAATGGCTGTATCATATGTATCGAATGAAGATGCGATACCAGACACAGAAACATCTGTATTAGACAAAGATGCCATACCAGATGTTAATCCACCTAACTCACCAATTGAGAATTTAGCTAAATCTGAAAACCCTTCGCCAGCACCACGTGCCATAACCATTTGGTCATCGACTGTAGCTTCTGGTGCAGCAGCTTTTGCAGCAGCAACGATTTCAGCTCTAACTTCCTCATTTGGAAAATTACCTGTTAAAGTAACTTTGCCATCAGCTTTGTTAGCATTTAATGCAAATGGTGAAGCGATAGCCAATAAATCACTTGCATCCGCAACGACGCGAACATCGTAAGCATCATCTGCAATTTGCAATGCAGCTGAGGCAGCCTCTTCTGAAGGTGCGGTGCCTGTTAATGTCAGATCACGACCATCAAGACTTACTCCAGCCCAAGAATGTTCTGATTTCAGATCTTCCAAAGCTTTCGCGGTCAAATCATTTTGAACCGTGTCGGCTCTAAACCATGTAGATAAAGCAGTTAGTATTACTACCGCAAATATCCCAGGCCAGATCCATTTTTTCCAATTACACATAATAAATTCATCTCCCTTTTCATGCTTGTTGCATGATTATAGAACATTCAAGAGGTACATTTTTATATTTTTCCCCCTTGAATGCGTTGCCCAACTCAACACATAAAGCGCGCAGGTAATAACTTTACACTACGTTAACTTACCTTAACAATATAAATTAAGGCAAAAATCAAGGGTAAAAACAATTTATTTATAAGATCGTGTATAAAATTATACGTAAGTAGACCTATTAAACACCGTAATCAGCCATTTTTGAAAAAAAAGCAAAGCATGTGCAAAAAGAACTTGTTTTCACAGACTATCCATCATATTCCAGTCAGTGGATAGGTGGCCGAGTGGTCGAAGGCGCTCCCCTGCTAAGGGAGTAGGCGGGTAACCGTCTCGAGGGTTCGAATCCCTTCCTGTCCGCCATTTTAAAAACTTAAATCATTGTTTTAATTAAATTTAAATTTTTACTTTTATTTCTCCCCCACTCTGTGCCCCACATTAAACATTTGTGAGCCGTTCTTAGTTTACGATGTTTATTGAAGATATTCGGTGTGACCCTGAGGCCCTTTTCCCTTCCAGCTTTAGATAGGTCCATTGGTTTGTTTTTGACCTTATGCGCTTTGGTCTTTCAGTTTGATTTCGCCGTTTGGCTTAGAAGGCTTCGCGCTTGTGTTCTTGTGATTACTCAGCTTTCGTTTAAATTTGTTGAGTATCACTGTTCAGTTCATTGGCGGCTTTCCCAAAATTTTTTCTTCCAGCAGTAGCTTTCTAATTCATACCGCTACGAGCATTTTGATATTTGATAGATAGTAATTCCTGTTCACGCTTATCACGCTCTTTAGCTTATATGGTGACTTAACAGGCCTATTGTTGTGAGTGCAAAGAGCAAGGGGATATCAGGTAGACCAAGTCAAACGGATGGAAGGAGATGAAAAAAAGGGAATGCACAATTACCTCGTGCAGCCTCTAAGTTTAGTTTATCTAATATTCACGCCCGCATCTTTCAAACCAGAAAGTGCTGCTGCCATTGATCCATCCAAATCGATGCCGCGACAAAGGCCTAGTTCGACAGAAACTTCAAAACCTTGTTTTGCACCATCAAGGGCAGAATAGTTGACACAAAAATCGGTAGCCAGACCAACCATAGTCAGCTTTTTTACATCCCTGCTGCGTAGATAACCTTCTAAACCCGTAGGCGTGTTTTGGTCGTTTTCAAAAAAAGCTGAATAACTATCAATCTGAGGGCGGAAACCTTTACGAACGATCATGTGTGCAGCATCGACATTAAGATCTGAATGAAATTCAGCGCCATGCCCACCCTGAATACAATGATCTGGCCAGAGTACTTGAGGACCGTATGGCATTTCAATGAGTGACATAATTTCTGCCCCCTCATGCGAAGATGCGAAAGAAGAATGCCCCTTTGGGTGCCAGTCTTGGGTTAAAACAATGGTCTGAAACTCTGGCATGAGTGCATTAACACCGGCAACAATTTCATCGCCCTCGTTCACCGCCAGCGCACCGCCTGGGCAAAAATCATTTTGGATATCAATAATGATAAGCGCTTCATCTACAGGTCTCAAAATTTCAATCCTTCTTCAAACCATTTCAATCAAGTTTATGAGTATCAATCTAATATCACACTCCAAGATAATGTTTAATTTTGCCTGGAGATTTAGCTAATTGCTTAGCGGTGAATGTTTCAGCACTTTTCCCGTTTTCAATCATGGTAATGCGATCTGCCAAAGAAAGAACAGCATCAATGCGTTGCTCAACTAATATGATAGCAAAGCCTTCTTTCTTCATCTGAACAATCACATTACGAATCTGCTCAATCATTGAAGGCTGGAGCCCTTCTGTTGGTTCGTCCAGAAGCAAGACTTTCGGACGAAGTGCCAATGCACGCGCGGTGGCTAACATTTGCTGCTCACCACCAGACAGTGTACCTGCCATTTGGCCAAGTCGTTCTTGCAACCGTGGGAATAGATTAAGAACCCATTCTTTTGTATCGCTATCCACTTTACGGGTCATGAGGCCTATTTCGATATTCTCGTCTACCGTAAGCTCGGGAAATAATCTTCGGCCCTGAGGAATATAGCCGATGCCCTTTTTGGGAATTTCATGTGCCGGCAGTTTATTGAGAACCTCTCCATCAAGAAGAACCTCACCGTCTGACGCAGTTAGAATACCCATAATGGATTTCATCAATGTTGTTTTGCCAGCACCATTTCTGCCCATTACACATAAAATTTCGCCAGCTGAAACTTCAAGTGAGATGCCATGCAATACTTTTACTTGGCCATAAGCGGCGTGTAGATCTTTAACTTCAAGCATCCGTCGACTTACCTAAATAAGCGCTTTGAACCGCTTCATTATTTTGAATTTCCTTTGGCGACCCTTCCGCAAGCAACTCACCAAAATTTAATACTGCAATATGATCCGCTGACTTCATGACAACATCCATATTATGCTCAATCAACAGGATGGTTGTATTACCTGCGAGAGATTTAATAAGCGCTATAAATTCTTCCACCTCTGATTCTGCCAAACCTTGTGTCGGTTCATCAAGAATGAACAGTTTTGGATCTTGAGCAAGCCCCATGGCAATTTCTAAAACGCGTTGATGCCCATAACTTAAATCACCAGCCCTTTGCGAAGCGCGATCATCAAGCTTAATACGCTTCAATACAGCAGAAACTTTTTCCTCAATGCCTTTTGCTGAAGAAGAGTTCACACGACGAACCGCTAGCTCAACATTTCTTTCAACTGTTAGCCCTGGAAAGATAGACGTAATTTGGAACGTGTAAGCAATACCCAAACCAATTCGTTTGTGAACTGGCAACGCAGTAACATCTTGACCATCGAAAAACACGCGTCCCGATGTTGCAGGAATGCGTCCACACACCATGCCTACAAAAGTAGATTTTCCAGCACCGTTAGGCCCGATAAGGGCGGTGATTTTACCTTGCGATAATTTGAAATTAATATCGCTATTGGCTTTTAAGCCGCCAAAAGATTTGCTTAAACCTTGAGTTTCTAAAATGCTTACGGAAGCCATGGTAAATACCTTTTCCGTAATTCGCCTGCCAGCCCTTGCGGCGCAAACAGGGTCAAGAGAACCAATGCAAGACCCGCAATCAACATATAAGCAGGTGTAATGGCACTCGAATAATCAATAAGATAGAACATGAAAATTGTGCCAACCAGTGGCCCGATTGTAACACCAGCACCACCAAGTAAAACCCATAACAGTGGGAAAATCGAATATTGAACAGCCGCAAATGTTGCGCCCGCATATCCAAATAGAAGCGCATACGCAGCACCTGCCGCACCGGCCATAACACCAGAAATAATCACGGCTGTGAGTTTTAACCGTAAAACATCATAGCCAAGCATGCTGGCGCGTTCTTCGTTTTCTCGAATAGCAACCAATGCCAAACCAAAACCGGAACGGACTATATATGCAATGATGAATAAGCAGATGGCAAATAGGAACAGTGCTGCATAAAACCTGCCGGCGGGGCTCGTTAAGTCAATTGAGCCAATTGCCCGCTCAGCCTGCTGAATAACAAAACCTTCGTCTCCGCGCGTATATTCACCAAAATATAAAACTGTGAGATAGCCCACTTGAGAAAACATTAGTGTGACGATCATGAAAGAAACGCCGCTTGTGCGCAGTGCCAAAAATCCAACACAAACTGAAACAACAAATGCCGCTAACAACCCCATCAACATGCCACTTAACGGGTTGAAATCGAAGAAATACATCATCAATCCAAGCCCATACATGCCTGACGCAAAGAACAAGGCATGGCCCAAGCTCAATAAGCCTGTATAGCCAAACAATAGATTATAACCCATGGCGTAAACAGCCAACACGAGTATCCGTGCTAAATTACCTGAGTGGTATTCTGGCAGCACATAAAATGAAATTGCCAAGAGTGCTACCACTCCAAAATGAAGCCAATTAGAACGCTGCGCATCTGACATCACTGGGCTTTCCCCATCAAACCTTGCGGTCTAAAGACCAACACCATTGCAACCAGCAGCGTGGCGATAATCTTCGCAAGCGTTGGAGAGAAGAACACCGAAATAATGCCATCACTCAATCCAATCAGAAGTGCTGCAATCACCGTACCTGGCAAGCTGCCAAGACCACCAATAATCACAACAATGAATGATAGCAACAAGGGCTCGCCCCCCATCAAGTAATGCGCTTGTTGAACAGGCACGATCAATACAGCACCCATAGCAGCAAGCCCAGCGCCTAGACCAAAGACCCATGCATAAACCATCTTCACTGGCACACCAAAAGCACGCGCCATTTCGCTGTCTTGTTGGGTTGCCCGCATTATCAAGCCAATTTTTGTTTTTGTCATCAGTACCCAAAGGCCGGTCAAAATTGCTATCGCAGCAAAGATAACGAATAACTTATAGCTTGTAATCGAAAGCCCCCATGGCCAGTACATTTCAAATCCATTTTCGCCATACTCAAACCACGGTAAAGCAAGCCGTTGATTAAAAGGCGCTTCAACAGGGCGTGCATCTGGACCAAATGTCATCAGCGTTGTTTGCTGAATAATATATAGAAGACCGATCGTACCAACTATGGTTCGATCTGGGTCATAATTGATTTTTTGAAGAATTAGTCGGTCAGCAATCGCCGCAATAACGCCAACTAATATTGGCGCTAAAATCAACGCTACAACGAATCCAAATGCTGGATGCGCACCAAGTAAATGCGCTACCCACCAGGCAACAACTGCGCCCAGCATAAAAAATTCGCCATGCGCGACGTTAACGACGCGCATGACGCCAAAGACTATACTTAAGCCCATCGCTGTCATTGCAAGAACTGCAGCAATAACAGCGCCCTCTAATATAGCCAGAAATAAATGTGGACCAAATTCCATTAACTCAACTCAAACTCTACAGTAGAATTTCCAATATATTAGAATGATTGCGTCGTGTAATCGACTTCATCTTCATAGAAAGTATCTTCGATAGACGTTGTATGAGCCAAAGCCAATTTGCCATCCTTAACTTTGGAAATGTATTGGTGGCCAAAGGTCTGGTGCGTTTTACCGTTAAACTTCTTCGCACCTTGCGGATGGTCATCAGACTCAGCCATATCAGACATGTTTTCAACTGCCTCGATAAGCTTCGCACGATCACCAGCGCCTTTATAGTCAGCTGCTTCCATGCCACGCTTGACGATATTGAGAGTTTCCCAACACCCAAACATATGGGCAAAGGTTGCGACATCTTTTGCGTCACTTGTCGAGGCGCCATTGGCATCAACACCAACCGCTTCACGGTATAGCTTATCGTGTGAAGACTGGTTCTCTTGCGCGTAACGCGGCATGCCTTCCCAGAAATAAGTTCCTTCAAGGAACTCAAGACCCGGGCTTGCAATGTCAACCGCTTCTAGACTGTCGATGAAACCAAAGATTTCAGGACGACTAGGACCAAAAAACTCCCCAAGCTCTTTAACGAACGTAAGAACAGCAGGACCAACCATAACGTGGTAAATCACTTCAGTGTCACGAGGGATTTGCGGGAAATACTTTGTGAATGATGTTTCAGATGGCGGAACTGCAATCTTAGCAACCACATTACCACCTTCGCGTTCAATCGCTGCACTGAAAAAATCACGATGATCATGACCAAACGCGAAGTCTGGGTAGATCATTGTAACTTTCTTGCCCAAGTTTTTGCTCACGAATGGCGCCATAGCCTGAACCTGGCTTTTCACATCTGTGATGCCTGGCTGCAATGTGTAGCGATTAAGCTTACCGCTTGCTACGTGATGACCTTCTGAAACAACAAAGTATGGAATTTTCAACTCGCCTGCACGGGGTGCAGAACCAAATACAACGTGACTGAACAGTGTACCAAATGCGATATCACAATTATGCTGTGTTGCGAATTTTTCAACTACTTCCGCACCACGCTTTGGATCCGTACCATCATCTTCAGCAACGATTTCAACCGGGCGACCGTTAATACCACCCATGTCGTTAATGCGCTTTACTGCTGCAACTGTTGTGCGGTCATACCAACGACCATATGCAGCGCCAATACCTGTACGGTGCACTTGAAAACCAACCTTGATTGGCTCTGACGATTGCGCCTGCGCATATCTTACCATTCCTGGTAAACCAGTTGTTGCTAATAGACCACCTGCACCAATGCCTTTCAGCGTGCTGCGTCTGGAAACTTTATTTGTATTTTGCTTCTTATCTGACATTGTGATTTCTCCCGGGAAATAATGTGTCTAAACTGTCCTCCAACAGAGTTATAGTTTGTATGTATACAAATGAATTGTCCAGTCTTTTTTTTCGTATAATTATGGTTTTTAAATTAGGCACCTTTCGGTGCTGCAAGGAGCCAAAGACCAAACCAAGTGTATCCAGCCATGAAGACCGCAATTGGAATATGAAAGACGATCGCTTTTTTACGCTCAATGAAATGTTGCGCAATCACATAATGTGCCATCAGCACAGCAACAACATGGCCTATAACAACAACACTTGCCTGAGTTAGCCAAATTTTGCGCACACTTTCAACATCATTGAGATACCCTGTTGTTACCTGATAATTCTTAAGGCCCAACAAGTTAGAACCATTTGCAAAAGGGTCAGATAAAGCGGCAATCAAATATTGTCCGTTCACCATGAAAGACGTCATATAATGCGATGCATGATAAACAGCCGTAATCGGCAAAACCGAAATAGCCAGCGCGATGAATAGCGCCCAAAAATCACTTTGTGTAATTGTCTTTGAAAATGAATCCGAACTTCTTACTAAGAAAAATGCGGACCAAATGCTTGCGAAGAATATTGCATATAGCAATAGATTGGCACCCAACATTCCAAATGTTGAATGCCATATTACCGCTGAACGGCCTGGAAATGCGAGCGGATTAACACCGATTTGTCCTAACCACCAAAAGGTTTCATTGACGCCATCAAAGCTCCCTGATGCAAGCATTGTCAGTAGAAAGAAGGCTTGTGAAAGCGTGATGTCTGTCTTCTGAAGCGCTTGCCAACCGGGCAGCCCAATCGCCCATTTTTTGTCACTTATATTAATCTGTATAGGAGAAAGAAGCGCCAGCAATCTAAAGAGCAGCGTGAAGCACTCAACATGACGCAACCAATCTTTGCCGCCAAAAACTACCATACCGATAAAATTCAAGATTATGTAAAACAGAACAACATTGGAAAGGCGGGCCGGATCATCTGGTGCCAGATCTGCGATGATGAATGTATAGAAGCCAACAAATAAAACTATAGCAGGCCAAGTGCCCACTTTGGCGGGAATGGAGAACATTCTAGATGAGTTTTTGAACAGAAGATTATAAAGCCCTGTCCAAGGGTTCATCCACTGCCAAAGGTTTCCGAATACACAATGTAGCGAGAAAATTGCGATCCACCAGAATGTCCAGATTGATAAAGACAGTAAATTGACAAGTGGATCACGCGACCCAATTGCACCAATGATGATTAGAGCTACAACCACACCTAGAGAAAATAGACTTGTTATATTTTGTAGATATGGAATTTTAGAATCGGGGTTTCCGAACGGCAGGCTGAATTCGATTGGGTTGTAAATTTTAAACACCAATTCATGGGGCAAGATTGAAACAATAAGCATCGAAAAAACCACTGCCAAGCACCCACTTAATATGTAAAAATTTGTTGGAAGTAATAACACGATCCCTTGCTCAGATACGTGAGCGTATGCGGGCTGAGTAAAAATCAGGACAAGCGCAATGACTAACCCTACCCATTTTGTGGCAATCATTTGCCCCATATCTTGACTCCCAGACGCTTGTGGACGATGTTAGTATACAAACAATTATGATGGTGGTGCAATGTCTATCAATCGAAACTTAGTCGTTTTGATCCTACTGGTTCTTGGTGGTGCTAGTGCATTTTGGTTTCTAAACAATTCAACAACCCCAATACTCATTTCCAATGCTCGCGCGGTTCATATAAGCGGAAATACGTATTCTGTGTTCCTTAATTTGGAGAATACAGGAAATGCAGATGTGATTACAGAGATTTCGGCGAACAATGCTGAACGCGCATTTATTATGGGCGGCACAACAGAGCAAGGCTTGGCTATTCCGCAAGGTGCAAAGCCTAGCCTATCAAGTGATGGAGCGCATATAATGCTTCAGATATCTGGAGGAAAGCCTGTTGATGGCACACTTATTCCACTTAACATTAATTTCGAAAATGCCGGTGCTGTTGCTATAAAGGCGGTTATTCAAAAAGCTGGTGGCATAACAGCTGAAACGAATGAGGACGACGCAAAGATGGACCATTCATCACATGGTGGCGATGCAATGTTCAACCTACATGATCCTGCTAGTGCGCCGAAAATTGAAATGTCTGTCACCCCAGAAGCTGATAATAAATGGGCAGTTGAAGTAACAACCGATAATTTCAATTTTTTCGAACCAAAAGCAGAACCTTTGAAACATGAAGATGGACAAGGCCATGGCCACCTCTATCTCAATGGGTTAAAACTCCAGCGCATGTATAACGGAAGCACAATCATCGGCGCTCTACCAGTCGGCAAGCACACGGTTTCTGTGACGTTAAATACTAATGACCATCAAGCCTATGCAGTTCATGGCAAAGTGGTTTCTGCAAGCGTGGATATTGAAGTCAAATAATTTTACTTAGCGACTATCAGAAAAATGCCTGAATACCAGTTTGCGCGCGACCAAGAATAAGCGCGTGCACATCGTGTGCGCCTTCGTAGGTATTGACCGTTTCAAGGTTAGAAGAATGGCGCATGACATGGTATTCTGCCTGAATACCATTACCGCCATGCATGTCTCTGGCTTGGCGTGCAATATCCAGCGCCTTGCCGCAGTTGTTGCGCTTGACGATAGAAATCATTTCAGGTGCTGCACGCCCTTCATCCATCAAACGACCAACCCGCAAACTTGCCTGAAGTCCTAATGCAATTTCCGTTTGCATGTCTGCAAGCTTCTTTTGGAAGAGCTGCGTGCCTGCTAAAGGTTTGTCAAATTGCTTGCGATCTAATCCATATTGACGCGAACGGAACCAGCAATCTTCAGCAGCCCCCATAACACCCCAAGAGATGCCATAACGTGCGCGGTTCAAACAACCGAACGGGCCTTTAAGACCAGACACATTAGGTAAGAGTTGTTCTTCGCTTATCTCAACATTATCCATGACAATTTCGCCAGTCGTTGAAGCACGAAGCGAAAGCTTGCCTTCAATTTTTGGTGCTGAAAGACCCTTCATGCCTTTTTCCAAAATGAAGCCTCTAATCTTGCCATCATGGGCTTCTGACTTTGCCCATACAACAAAGACATCAGCAAAAGGCGAATTTGAAATCCACATTTTTGAACCGTTCAAGACATAGCCACCATCAACTTTTTTAGCTGTCGTTTTCATGCCCGCAGGGTCAGAACCAGCATCGGGCTCTGTTAATCCGAAACAACCGATCCATTCGCCTGATGCCAGTTTCGGCAAATATTTCATACGCTGATTTTCTGAGCCGTAGGCGTAAATCGGGTACATCACCAAAGATGATTGAACCGACATCATAGAACGATAGCCACTATCCACACGCTCTACTTCACGTGCAACCAAACCGTAAGCTGCATAGCCTGCACCAATGCCACCATATTGTTCTGGCACAGTCACACCCAGCAGACCCATTTCACCCATCATCGGGAACAATTCAGGCGCAGCTGTCTCATTCAGATAAGCTTCTGTAACGCGTGGTAGCAAGGTATTCTCCGCAAAAGATTTCGCTGAATCGCGGATCATGCGCTCTTCTTCTGTCAGTTGATCCTCAAGAAGAAACGGATCTTCCCAAGAAAAACTTCCTAACGATGGATTGCTTTGAGGTGAGAGTGGCTTAGCGGCTTTTTCGGTCATACTCTTATCCTACAAATGCGCGTTCAACTACGAAGGTTGCAGGCTTATTGTTTGCACCTTCTTCGAGGCTAAAGCCTTCAAGAACTTCTTTGGTTTCGTTCAACATATCCATTGATCCACAAATCATGCCACGGTCAACTTCTGGTGTAATTGCCGGAACGCCAAGATCATCAAAAACCTTTCCGGAACGCATTAAATCTGTAATTCGCCCCTGGTACGGATAATCTTCTCTAGTAACTGTACAGTAATGGCGAAGACGACCTTCTGTCAGTTCCCCAACGAGCGGATCATTCTTAATCTTTTCAACAAGATCCTGACCATATTTCAACTCACTCACCTCGCGGCAAGTATGCGTCAGGATTACCTCTTCAAACTTTTCATAGGTTTCCGGGTCTCGAATAAGAGACGCAAAAGGCGCAATGCCTGTTCCAGTTGAAAACATCCATAAGCGCTTTCCCGGAATCAGCGCATCATTCACCAGCGTACCAGTTGGCTTTTTGCGCATAATAATAGTGTCACCTTCTTTGATCTTTTGAAGGTGTTGTGTAAGCGGGCCATCAGGCACTTTGATTGAGAAAAACTCAAGCGTCTCGTCCCAGCTCGGTGACGCAATCGAATAGGCTCGATAGACAGGCTTCTCCGCATTAGGCAAGCCAATCATCACAAATTCACCGGAGCGAAATCTAAAACTTGCTGGTCTTGTTATCCGAAAGCGAAACAGACGATCCGTATAATGTTGCACTTCGGTAACCGTCTCACCATAAACGCCTTCAGGAATAGAAAATTCTGTTTCGGTTTTTTCAATCGTCTCTGCATTTGACATCAAATTCTCCTTAATCACGCCGCTGATTTTTCAGATAGAAGTGAAAGCTTGTCTTTATTGTCAGCCCATTTTTCGCGGTCGGCACAGGGCTCACCCTGCTCGGTTACATTCACCCACTTTTCAGAATACTTCATGTTAAGTTCAACCCAGAAATCTGCGTTATCGATGGTATCAGGCTTGATCGCATCAACTGGGCATTCTGGTTCACATACCGCGCAATCAATGCATTCATCTGGTTGAATTACGACCATGTTTTCACCTTCGTAAAAACAATCGACAGGACATACTTCGATGCAATCCTTGTATTTGCAATTGATACAACCATCTGTAACAACAAATGTCATGCTGGTAAGCTCTCTATAATTTCATTTGTATACTAACAATTATAAAAATTCTGTTTAATCGTCAAGCCTAGAAAAGTTTTGATTTTTAGGCCAGATTGCTTTACCCAAAAATTCATAGCATTAGTACACGAATGAAATTATAATAGGGAAAGCAGCTATGGCAGCAAGATTGGTGATAAAAACATTGACCTGTTTCTAACCGCAAAGACTCAAGAGCCAATTTTTATCTACGACTGTCTAAATACCATTGATAGGGTTGCGCACAGCAACCTAACCGAAACACTCCATCTGATATGCGATTACCGCAAATCGTAACAGCACAATACATTTGAGGAAAATTTCTTTGACCACACTCTTCAAGGCCTGAAGATTATTGAACTTGCGCGCATTCTGGCGGGCCCATGGATTGGACAAACCCTGTCTGACCTTGGTGCCGAAGTGACTAAAATTGAAAGCCCACAGGGCGATGATACCCGCAAATGGGGACCGCCTTTTATTGAACGTGAAGGTGATTGTTCAGCCGCGTATTTTCATTCCACCAACCGAGGTAAATCGAGCAAGGTACATGATTTCAATTCATCAGAGGACCTCGAAGAAATATATAGACTTATTCAAGACGCAGATATCTTAATCGAGAATTTCAAGGTTGGTGGATTAAAAAAATACAAACTTGATTATGAAACCTTGAGCGCGATCAATCCCAGATTGATTTACTGCTCGGTTACGGGCTTTGGGCAGGATGGGCCTTATGCTAATCGGGCAGGTTATGATTTCATGATACAGGGCATGAGCGGCATCATGGATTTGACAGGCGAGCCGGATGGAGAACCGCAAAAAATCGGCGTTGCATTTGCTGATATTTTTACAGGACTTTACAGTGTAATCGGCATTTTATCTGCTGTGCGCGAGAGAGAATTGAGCGGCAAGGGGCAACATATCGATATGTCACTATTTGATTGCATGACCGGTGTGCTTGCTAATCAAGCGATGAATTATCTGGCAACTGGAAATACGCCAAAGCGACTTGGAAATGCACATCCTAATATCGTTCCTTATCAAAATTTCCCGACCAGCGACGGGCAAATCATCATCGCCTGCGGCAATGACAGCCAATTTGCAAGACTTTGCAGATTGCTGAACTTGGACAGTTTAAGTCAAGATAAGAAATATTCAACAAACCCATCACGCGTTGAAAACCGTCATGCGCTTGTGGAAATTCTGCGCAATGAAAGCGTCAAATGGACAAAGACTGATTTACTTAAGGCGCTCGAAAATGCAGGTGTGCCGGCAGGTCCAATTAACTCTGTAGAAGAAGCGTTAAATGATCCGCAACTTATACACCGACAAATGCAGATCTCACCAGAAGGCATTCCCGGGTTAAGGACACCGATCAGTTTTTCCAGAAGCGAATTAAATTTGGGAAAAGCTTCGCCAAAACTTGGTGGAGGCTAATTACTTTTCTTAAATATATTGATAAGCTTTTTTCCTGCATCGTAAACGACTGCAATGCTCGGCAACGATCGTTTTACATGCCTTCTTTATCCTCACAACCATTGCATTATCATCATTAGTATACTAATGAATATCTATAATTGCTTCTTATAAAGAACTTTGTAGCCACTACGGTCTATTGCAAAAATTATGCCTGTATGATGATCGTATTTTATATTTGGAGGACACATGGCTGACGCACCGAAAGACACACCTGAATTGGGCCGGACACTCATTAAGAATATAGGATTGCTTCTAAGCGGAAACCTAGACGCACCACTCATAGACAGCGACTGCCTATTGATTGAGGATGGTAAGATCATAGGTTTTGAATCAGCCGATGCAGACCGTACGATTGATGCTGCGGGCTGTGCTGTTGCACCCGGCCTAATCGACGGTCACTGCCATCCAGTTTTTGGCGACTGGACTCCGCGCCAAAACCAGATTGGCTGGATCGAAATGAATGTAAACGGTGGTGTTACCAGCTTCATATCTGCCGGAGAAGTACATCTTCCCGGTCGCCCCAAGGATGCAGAAGGTGTCAAAGCACTCGCTATGGTGGCTCAACGGTGTTTTACCAATTTCCGTTCAACTGGCGCAAAAGTACTGGCAGGCGCTCCCGTACCAGAACTTGATTTTGATCGTGATTTTTATGTTGGGATCA
>CAZCUN010000037.1:0-73 GCA_964502215.1 uncultured Rhizobiaceae bacterium
CGCAAGGGGAAAGCTGGGCGACCACTCGGCCACCTGTCCTAATCTAAACCCTCAAAAAGCGAAGGCTTATAGT
>CAZCUN010000037.1:173-33194 GCA_964502215.1 uncultured Rhizobiaceae bacterium
CGCAAGGGGAAAGCTGGGCGACCACTCGGCCACCTGTCCTAATCTAAACCCTCAACAAGCGAAGGCTTATAGTTCGCATTCCCTTATCTTGAAGCTAAGCCGCAAGGAGAAAGCTGGGCGGCCATTTGAATGACCTTTTCTTAGCATTCCGCACTATACAAATTTGTGACTGGTGTTCAAGCAAAGTTGTTAAAAACAAACTTAAAAAGCCTGTTATATTGTAAAATACATTATCAAAGCCTATTTAGAAGTTAGATATTAATTTGTGAAGAGCCTATGCTTAGAATTATTGCGACACTAATTGGATTTATTGCACTTGCAATGGCAGTTATTACTGCCATTCTGGATATTACCCGTTCGATTGCAGATTCGGATTTGATCATGAAGCCTTTGGGTGAACAATGGTTTGAATTTCATCTGCAAAGTCTTAATGGATTTCAAGTTGGAGTTCAGCGACATTTGGGTTTGCCTTGGCTATGGGAGAATATCATCCAAAATATACTTCTTGCACCCAGCTGGCTTGTATTTGCCATCATAGCGATATTATTTTTATGGCTTGGCCGTCATAAAGAGCGCCGTTGGCGTATTCGCTTTGGTAATTAAATTCAATTGAAGGAGAAAACTTAATGTTTCTTGCTCAAATGTTTAACCGAAAATTGAAAAAACCAAGTGTATCAACTGCATTGCCTGGACGTGCGGAAGCAATCAACAGTGGGACACATCACTTTATTTCTGGTACTCCAATACATGAGCCTTATCCGCAAGGCATGAAAACAGCGATGTTTGGGATGGGATGTTTTTGGGGTGTTGAACGTATGTTCTGGTCGCTTGAAGGGGTTTATGTAACCGCTGTCGGCTACGCTCATGGCTTTACACCTAATGCAACTTACAAAGAAGTTTGTTCTGGCATGACTGGGCATAATGAGGTTGTGTTTGTGGTTTATGATCCTAATAAAATCTCATATGATGCCCTGCTTAAAGTTTTTTGGGAAAATCATAACCCCACACAAGGCAATAAACAGGGCAATGATATTGGTACTCAATATCGCTCTGGAATTTATACGACTGATAATGACCAGCGAATGGCTGCCATTTCTTCAAAAGCGGTTTACCAAGAAGCGCTTCAAAAATCTGGGGTGACAAATACCATCACAACGGAAATTGAAGACGCTAAAACCTTTTATTTTGCTGAAGAATACCACCAACAATATCTAGCCAAAAACCCACAAGGTTATTGTGGGGTTGGTGGTGTCGGTGTTGCCTGCCCTATTGGGATTGGTGTTACTTCTTAATCTTTTCTCTAAAAAACAGGTCTTGTGCTTGGCACAGGAACTGGGCCATTTGGAATAAAGTTAAACGCTTGTCCAATGCTAGAAACAGACAATCCTTTAGCCTCAATCGGCTTACCATTTAAAACACGCTGTGCTGAATATTTTGGTAATTTAATTTTTGGCGCAACAAATGCTGCTGCAATTGGTTTATGCGTTGCAGCTTCCAAAGTCGGAGCTGTAGCACCTAAAACCACACGGCACGCTTGCGGTAAATCTGTTACAGTCAACTCACGACGTGGCTTTGCCTTCTTCGCTGGCTTAGCAGGTTTAGTGGATTTTTTCTTAGGCGCGAAAGCAACATTATACCACCAATCAAGTGAGCCGTCTGAACAGCCATTGCTCTTTGGGGTTGCGGCTTGTGTTCTGCAACCTTTTGAACCTGGAGGACAACCCATGCGTAAATGGAAGTGATAGTGATGTCCCCATGTTGGGCGTATTTTGCTCAACCAAGCTTTATCACCACGTACGGTTTCACAAAGTTGCTTCTTAATCCCGGGATGAACAAGAACACGCTCAATGCCTGGCGTTGTTGCGGCATGATAAAGCAATAAAGTGTGTGAGCGCGTCCAACGCGACTTATCGACAACATTTGTCCCTTTTTTAAGAACCGAAACAGCACTTGTATTTTCACGCTCTTGATAAGTCATGCGCTTGTTTGGCATTGGCGTTAGCCAAATGTCTGCGTCCAACCCCATTTGGTGAGAACGGTGCCCCGTTAACATTGGCCCACCTCTTGGTTGAGAAATATCGCCAACAAGCAAACCATTCCACCCATCTTTTTTTGCTTTATAAGATAGTTTTTCTATTGAACCGATTAGCTTTGGATGACCCCAACGACGATTACGTGATAAGCGCATTGCTTGCCAATTTGGTCCATCAACAGGAATTGCTGTAGCACCGGCAATACAACCCTTTGTATAAAAACCATGCGCTGCTGGCCTTAGTGCCGCAGGTAAAGGCTTATTCCCAAAGAGTTTTTTGGCAGGTGTTTGCGCCACCGCAAATTCTGGCGTGACAAATGAAACCGCTAATGCTGCTAAAAGAGTTTTAGATAGTATTCCCATAGAAGACCCTATTCATAAATGCGCTACCCAGTTTATAGGTGAGCTTTTTGTCCTCAATTTGTCAAATCATGGTTAACAAACTCTTAGCATTTACACTTCACTCGTACAAATTTGACGTTAAGTTAGTTTTTTATTTACGCAAGGTAATATTTTTGCAGGTTATTAACTAATTTACTTAATAGTAACAACACTAGGAGTGTTGGTATGAGTAAAATAGTAATTAGATATTTAATAGCATTAGCTTGCTTGGTAATGATGATGAATACTGCAAATGCATCATCTGTATTATTATCAAGTATAACACTTCTAAGTACCAAGTCTCTTCCTGCAGTAGGAAAAAATATTCTACGTCAAAAAGAGCAAGACTGCATGGCAATCGGCCTTTATCATGAAGCGCGGGGAGAGCCTATTATTGGTCAGTATGCAGTTGGTGCAACGATTTTAAATCGTGTTCGGTCTTCTGCTTATCCTGATAGTGTTTGCGGTGTTGTTTTTCAAAACGACCATATGATCAACCGCTGTCAATTTTCTTTTGCTTGTGATGGAATATCTGATCTTCCAAAAAACGAAGCCAGCTATACAAAAATGCAAAACTTAGCCAAGGTTCTAATGATAAATGGCATTGCACGAGAAGCCAAATTCATTGGCAATCAATTTCAAGCAAATGTGGATGGAATGACGCACTACCACCGCCATGATGTTTATCCAAGCTGGTCTACAAAACTAGAGAAACTTTCAAGATTGGGCGCTCATGTGTTTTTCAAAAGCACCCGAGTAACAAAACGCTACGCATTTTAACCGCGTAACGTTCCACCTGTTGCTTTTTCTACTGTAGCAATAATCTTGCCGCTAACCGTTGCAATATCTTCATCTGTCAGCGTTTTGTCATTTGGCTGAAGCATAACTTCAATCGCAATTGATTTTTTGTTTTCCCCAAGTGAACCGCCTTCGAAAACATCAAAAACCTTTACGCCAGAAATAAGATTTTTATCTGACCCTATCGCAGCTTTAACAACAGTTAGAGCATCGCATTCACTATCTACAACAAATGCAAAATCACGCGCAAGCGATTGCAAGCCTGAAAGCTCTAATGCAGGTTTTGTCTTTGTCGCTTTTTTGCGTGAGGCAGGAAGCGCGTCTAGCATAATCTCAAAACCACAAAGAGGACCTGATACATCTAATGTTTCCAGCGTCATTGGGTGTAACTCGCCAAAATGACCAAGGATTAATTTTGGCCCTAGTTGTATTGTGCCTGATCTTCCAGGGTGATACCAATCTGGTCCACCTGCAATAATTTGAGCTTTTGAGGCATCCATGCCGCAAGCCTCTAAGGTTGCGAAAGCATCTGCTTTTGCATCAAAGACATCAATAGGTGAACCAGCGTCACGCCAATCTCTACCGCTGCCTGTAAGACCCGCAGAGCCACGACGAATGCCGCCTGCAACTCTGTGCTGGGTTTCAGGCGTATCGCCTAAATAAACACTTGCCACTTCAAACATGGCAACATCCCCTGCACCACGGTCTTGGTTTTTACCTGCCGCTGCAATTAAGCCAGGCAGGAGCGATGGGCGCATGTCAGACATTTCAACTGAAATTGGATTTGCTAATTTACAAACTTCACTGCCACCTCCAAATGCTTTTGCATGTGCTTCTGGGATGAACGAATACGTCACTGCTTCCAACATGCCACGAGAGGCAAGTGCCCGTCTTGCATTTCTAGCGCGAGTTTGGCCGACAGTTAGAATTTTTGAGCCAACACTGCCCGTTGCTTCTAAGGGCTTTGGCTCGATGTTATTGATGCCATGAATTCGCATCACTTCTTCAACAATATCAGCCTTACCAAAAACATCTGGACGCCAGCTTGGTACTGCTACTTGCAAGGTTTCGCCCATGCCTGAAACACCAAAGCCTAAGCGCATTAAAATTGACTGGCAATCTTCGCTAGAGACTTCAATGCCTGTAAGGCGAGAGACTTCTGAAACTGGGAAATCAATAATCAGATTTGGCTTTGGCACTTCACCAACAATCAAGGGTTCAGATGCTTCACCACCACATAATTCCATTACCAGGTTTGTGCCATGATAAAGACCGCTTTCCATGAAAGATGGATCGACGCCGCGCTCAAAGCGATAACGCGCATCTGTATTAATGCCTAAATCTCTGCCAGTTCGCGCAATATTAAGCGGATCCCATAGGGCTGATTCAACCAACACATTGACCGTATCATCGCCACAACCTGAGGCTTCACCACCCATGATGCCAGCGAGTGATTCAACACCGTTATCGTCTGCAATCACCGTCATCTTATCGGTGACATTATAGTCTTTACCATCAAGCGCTAAATAACTTTCACCTGACTTACCACGGCGAACTACAAGATCACCTTTCACCTTATCCGCATCAAATACGTGCAGTGGGCGACCCATGTCGTAGGTAATATAATTGGTTACATCAACGAGAGCAGAAATCGGGCGAAGGCCAATCGCCAACAAGCGCTGCTGCATCCACTTTGGGGATGGACCGTTTTTGACACCGCGTACAAATTGAAGACCAAATGCAGGGCATAGATCTTCTTGAGATTTATCGAAATCAAGTTTCACATTTACAGGACAAGCGCCACTTGCTTTTGGTGCTGCAATGGCAACAGGTTTAACTTTGCCAAGACCAGCGGCCTCAAGATCACGTGCAATGCCCACAACGCCAAGTGCGTCTGGTCGGTTAGGCGTAATGCCAATTTCAATGACGGGATCATCTAACCCAGCGTATTGCGCAAAAGAGCTACCGACTTCGACACCTTCCGGCAAATCAATAATGCCGTCATGGGCGTCAGACATTTCCAACTCACGCTCAGAACACATCATGCCATGGCTTTCAACGCCACGAATTTTACCGACAGCGAGCGTGATATCAAGACCTGGAACGTAAGCGCCCGGTGCTGCAAAAGCGCCATACATGCCTGCACGTGCATTCGGTGCACCACAAACAACCTGTACTGGAGCGCCTTCACCCGTATCCACTGAAAGTACGCGAAGCTTATCCGCATCAGGGTGTTTTTCGGCACTTAGAACCTTGGCAATCTTGAAAGGTGTGAATTGCGATTTGTCATCGACTTCCTCAACCTCAAGGCCGATAAGCGTCAACTTCTCAACGATCTCATCTAATGTTGCGTCTGTTTCAAGATGGTCTTTCAACCAAGAAAGCGTGAATTTCATTGTTTCAGTCCGTAATTAATGAGGCCTTATGCGCCCGGTCTTGGATAAGATGTTTCGTTAAGTTTGGGGAGATCATCACCGATCTCCAACCATCTGATTTTTTCATTATGATAAGAATGGTGCTCAGGTGGAAATGCCGAACGGTCTTTCATGAAGCCAATATAAAAAAAGGTTACATCTGATAACTGGTCATCCGTATAGGCAACCGGTGAACCGCAGGACTTACAGAACAGTCTGCCAAAATCACCATTGCGCCATTCAGTCAAAGTCTCTTTATTCATCCACTTGAATTGATCCGCTTCAAAGCCCGCAAAAGAAACGATTGGCGCACCATTGGAGCGGCGGCAATCATCGCAGTGGCAGTAGCCCTGAAAATGCGTTTCCTGCCCTGCCTCTACCGCAACACCACCACATCTACATGAACCTTTATGAACCCTCATGTAGACACCTCAATGAATTTTGTTTTTTCGTATCTTGGTAATTCATCTGACAGTTTAAGCCAATTAACCTGCTGCCTTTCAAAAGAATGATAGGTTGGCGGGAATTTGTCTGGATCATCCATGAAGGCTGTATAGAAGAAAATTAGATCAGGCGCACTTTCATGTATCTGAGCTATAGGCGTTCCACATTGCTTACAAAAAGTACGCGTGCATGACCCTTCTACATATTGTCCAAGAGTGTCATGCGCGTCCCAGATAATTTTCTCACGCGGCATGCCAACAGAAGCAATCACAGGCGCACCCGTGGAACGACAGCAGTCATCGCAATGGCAATAAACGCTTGCTTCCGGTTCTGCCTGAACCGAAATCACAACGCTTTCGCATCTGCAATGTCCGCGATGAGGTGTCATTTCTTGGCTGCAGCTTTCTTTGTTGTTTTCCGTGTTGTGGTTTTTTTCGCTGCAGTTTTACGCGCGGGCTTTTTACGCTTTGCTGCTGCACGTATTTTCTTGCGCTCTTTAAGTTCATCAAAGATAACAAACCCAATTTGTGAACCATCATCACTGTCTGGCTCATCTTCTGGTTTGTCAGATATGACAGCCGCCTTCATAAACGTCAGCGACATTTGCTCGACATGTTGAACGATTGAAACAGATGACATGTCAGCAGGGTTAAGGCCGTCAATGCGCATCAAGTCGCCATCGATTGGCATAATGCCTAAAACCCTAATCGGCCCCATCGAAGAAAACGTAATAACCTCAAGCTTTTCAGTTTTAGCATCAAGTTGTTCACGCATTGCAAAGATTTGCTGAGCAACAGATTTGGCAGCTTCTTCTGCACTGTTTTGGCACTCAGTTTTGCTCCACTCTGCTTCCTTAGGTGGGTCTTTAAGCATGGTTGCGAAATCACCTTTTAATAAAGCAGCGTCTGAAAATCGTGTCATTGTGAAAGTCCTCCAAACAAGGTCGGCAAGTCTAGTGGTCTGAAACCATAGTGTTTCATCCAGCGCACATCTGCATCGAAGAAGGCGCGTAGGTCCGGCATTCCGTATTTTAACATGGCGATGCGATCGATGCCTATACCCCAAGCAAAGCCTTGGTAGATATCTGGATCAAGGCCGCCTGAGCGAAGTACATTTGGATGCACCATGCCACAGCCTAGGATTTCCATCCAATCGCTACCTTCGCCAAACTTCACTTCATTGCCAGAGCGATCACATTGAATATCGACTTCAAGTGATGGCTCTGTGAACGGGAAAAACGAAGGGCGGAAACGCATGTTGACGTTATCAACCTCAAAGAAGGTTTTGCAGAACTCTTCCAGCACCCATTTAAGATTTGCGATGTTTGATTTTTTATCGACCACCAACCCTTCTAACTGATGAAACATTGGTGAGTGCGTTGCATCTGCATCGCAGCGGTATGTCTTACCAGGAATGATAATGCGGATTGGCGGCTCTTGGTTTTCCATCGTACGAATTTGAACTGGTGATGTATGCGTACGTAAAACTTTACGCTCGCCTTTTTCATCTTCCTGCATAAAAAACGTATCGTGCATTTCACGGGCTGGATGACCTTCTGGAAAATTAAGCGCTGTAAAATTATAATAATCAGTTTCAATCTCAGGGCCTTCAGCAACTGAAAAACCCATGTCTGCAAAAATCGCTGTGATCTCGTCCATCACTTGGCTGATAGGATGAATGCGGCCTGCCTCTGATGGCGATTGGCGCACTGGCAAAGTTACGTCTGTTTTTTCAGATGCTAAACGAATTTCCATCGCAGCACGCTTTAGAATTTCCTTGCGCTCGTTAATTGCATCCCCGATTGAGTTTTTAAGCGCATTAAGGGCTGGGCCTTGAACTTTGCGTTCATCATCACTCATTTTGCCCAAGGTCTTCATCACATCAGAAATCGAGCCTTTTTTACCAAGTGAGGCCACGCGAACAGCTTCAAGTGCTGCTTCATCTGCCGCACTTTCAATCTCTGCACGAATTGATGTTTCCAGTTCTGCAATATCAGTCATGTTTTAAATTCTCTGCTTTCGGGCTTTATAACCCAATGTGTAGCTTAAAATAAAAAACCGCGCTAGCTTACAAGCCAACGCGGTTTCTATATTCAAATTTTGAAACCCGCTGACTATTTTACAGCAGCGTCAAATTCGTTTTTTGTGTGATTTTTCAAATAAGCCAAAGCTTCTTTTGCTTTTGCAACCATTGCTTCAAATGCTTGAGGCTCGTGAATAGCAATGTCTGAAAGCACTTTGCGGTCAACTTCGATACCAGCTTTTGTCATGCCGTCTACAAGACGTGCATAAGTCAAACCATGCTCACGAGCAGCAGCGTTGATACGCTGGATCCATAGTGAGCGGAAATTACGCTTTCTTGTTTTACGGTCACGGTATGCGTATTGACCTGCTTTTTCTACAGCTTGGCGTGCAACACGGATCGTGTTTTTGCGCGAGCCGTAATAGCCTTTAGCTTTTTTTAGAACTTTTTTGTGTTTTGCGTGTGCGGTGACGCCGCGTTTTACTCTAGCCATGATCTATGCTCCTGAAACTTTAATTGCGCTTACTTTGAGTAAGGCATGAATTGCTTGACGATTCTTGCATCTGCATCGCAAAGCACCATGGTGCCGCGTGCGTTACGCAAGAACTTGTTGGAACGTTTGATCATGCCGTGCTGTTTACCAGCACCTGCAGCTTTAACTTTGCCGCTAGCAGTCGTTTTGAAGCGCTTCTTCACGCTTGATTTGGTCTTCATCTTGGGCATTTCGCTCTCCTTAAATTAAGCACCAGAAACAAGGTTCTGGAAAATTAAAAGCCCCGCTGACCAAAGCGGAGCTCGCGTCAAAACCATCATGGCATGCCCTGCCAGACGATCAATAATGTGCATAAAGCGTATTTAGAGGGTTTTTGCAAGTAAAAATGGGTTTGCTTTTCAAAATACTACATAGCAAATTAAACTAAACAAATTTAAAATGAATAATAATGGAACATTTCAAACCTTTTCAGCATCGTAAGATTATGAATTTGCCCACCGCAAAAGCAAATGCATGGACTTTAAAGCGTTATGCTATTTTAGCAGAAAATAGAGAATTTGATGAAAAAATCTCAATAGCAGCTCTTGATGCAGCATTTGAACGACTACCTTTAGCAGGAACGTTAGAAAACCCAAACGGAAATCACGGTATTGGTTTTCAACTAATTCACTACGCGGAAGTTGCAGTAGTTTCGCCAATATTTTATTGGATGCTGGGAAGCGTATTAGGCAATACTAAACAGATGCGCGCACAATGGGATAATCCAACAAAATTTGATGATGGAGTTAGCGAAATAGTAGGCTGCGCTTGGGAACTAGAATTAGTATCATTTGAAATGCAATCTTGGACACAAACAATGTTGACGGGCCTCTATCCTTCGGAACAAAAAAAGCACTACTTGAATTCAATATTCCCAAATTGCATTCAAAGAGTGTGAATAAAAAAGCCGGACAATAAGCCCGGCCATTCAAATCATACTTAAATAAAAACCTTACTTAATCGGCGCAACAACCATCATCATTTGACGGCCTTCTAGTTTTGGCTCGGCTTCTACTTTTGCAGTGCCTTCTAATTGCGCTTTTACTTTGTTGAGTAATTGCATGCCTAGCTCTAGGTGAGCCATCTCACGACCACGGAAACGAAGCGTTACTTTTACTTTGTCGCCTTCACCTAAGAACTTATCAACCGCGCGCATTTTCACGTCATAATCATGCGTGTCGATGTTGGGACGCATTTTGATTTCTTTGACGGATTGCGTTTTCTGCTTTTTACGGGCTTCTGCCGCTTTTTTCTGGGCTTGGAATTTATATTTACCAAAATCCAGAACCTTACAGATCGGCGGATTGTTGTTTGGTGAAATTTCGACAAGGTCTAAACCTTGTTCGCGCGCAATCTCTCTTGCTCTTTCGATTGGAACAGTGCCGTGGTTTTCACCTTCAGCATCAATGAGTTGCACTTCTTCTGACAAAATGTCTAAGTTTGAACGAGGGCCACCTTTTTGGGGCGCTTGTGCTCTATGTGGTCTGCGAATGGTCGTATTCTCCTGTATAATTCTTGTTATTTTTCGATATTTCGAAAAGATGGATTAGTTATTAGCATGATTCAATTCAAAAATCATGTATTTTTCTTGTCCAAGTTTAACCAATAATTTAAAGCCGAAAGTCCTTTGATTTGAATGTTTAAAGCAGCTATCTAAAAAGTAAATTAAGAGACTTAAAAAAATGACGCATAAAGCACCTGAATTTATTAATGTTGGCGACGGCCACAACGCACGTAAAATAGCCATTAGACATCATGGCGGCAAATCGCCTGGCCTTGTATGGCTTGGGGGCTATCGCTCAGACATGCTGGGAACGAAGGCTGAGGCGCTTGATGAATGGGCTAAACAAAACGGCCATGCTTCTTGTCGCCATGATTATTCAGGGCATGGCGAATCAGGGGGTGAATTTATTGATGGTACAATTTCACGATGGTTAGAAGAAAGCCTTGCCGTGTTTGATGATAAATGCGCTGAGGGATCACATGTTCTAGTTGGCTCATCCATGGGCGGTTGGGTAGCACTTCGCATGGTCGAAGAACTTACCAAGCGCGGTGAGAGCCATCGCTTAAAAGCGCTTTTGTTGCTTGCCCCCGCCCCTGATTTTACCCATGAGTTGATGAAGCCTCACTTAAGCGACAATCAAAAATCACAACTTGAAACACGCGGCTTTATGGAAGAGCCTTCTGAATACTCAGATGAACCTAATATCTTCACAAAAGCATTGTTTGATGACGGTGACCAAAACCGTGTCATGCAAGGCATGATTGAAACAGGATGTCCTGTGCATATTCTGCAAGGCATGGATGACCCTGATGTGCCTTATACTCACGCGATGAAACTTGTTACCCATCTACCAAATGAGAATGTCACCATGACATTGATTAAAGATGGCGACCATCGCTTATCTCGTGATGAAGATATTGCGTTGCTTTTACGCACTGTCGAAACGCTCATCAATGCGTAAAGGCTTGCTCTATGCGTAAAGGCTTTCAGGGCCCATTGGCTAAAAGTAATAACTCAGCCCCTCCTGAGTTTACTTATTCACCCCCACCTGATGAAGGGCTTAACATCGTTCATGTTGATGATGATGTTCTGGTGCTTTCAAAGCCTGCAAATCTGTTAAGTGTTTCTGGTAAATTAGAAAGCCACTCAGATTGTCTTGAAGCACGTGCGTTGAAAGAATTCCCAAATGCAAAGGTCGTTCATCGCTTAGATAGAGGAACGTCTGGAATTTTTATAATGGCGCTTAATCCAAATGCGCATCGCCATTTGGGATTGCAGTTTGAAAAACGCAAAACGCAAAAAACTTATATTGCAGAAGTTATTGGCTTAGTTGAAAAAACAGAAGGCACAATCGACCTCCCGATGCGCACGGATTGGTATAATCGACCTAAGCAAATGGTTGATACTTACTTCGGGCGTGAAGCGATTACGAACTGGAAAGTCTTGACGAGAGGTGAACAAACTACGCGTCTTGAACTTTATCCAAAGACTGGACGCTCGCATCAATTGCGGGTTCATTTACAAGAATTAGGGCACCCTATCTTGGGCGATAGTTTCTATGCACCTGATCATGCAGTAGCTATGTCTAAGAGACTTTTATTGCATGCGCAAGCATTAGAAATTCATCACCCAAAAAATGGCGAGCGCATGCAGTTTATTGACCCTTGTCCGTTTTAAGCCCACACCTATATTTAGTGCATGCATGAAGTAATGAACATAGTCTGGCTAAAGCGGGATCTTCGAATTGAAGACCATGCAGCGCTTTTTTCTGCTCGCAAACGAGGCAGTGTTATTGCGCTGTATGTTATTGAGCCTGAGTATTGGGGCTTACCTGATACATCGGCAAGGCAGTGGCAATTTATACAGCAATCACTTGTGCCGCTTAAATCACAAATGGCTAGGCTTGGAATTCCGCTATTATTTTTCAATGGTAATGCGGTTGAGGCTTTCCGCAAGCTTTCATCTAAACTCAAAGTTAAATCAGTTCATTCACATGAAGAGACAGGAAACCTATGGACTTTCAAACGTGATATTGCGGTTGGAAATTTTCTTAAATCTAAAAACCTCCCATGGTATGAACATATGCAGCATGGCGTTTTTAGACGTTTAGATACTCGCAATGGTTGGGCTTCACGCTGGGATGCCATGATGGGGGAAGCTGGCTCACCCTTGCCTGCACGACAGGAATGGCCAGTAGCTGCTCTGGATCATTTAACAAGTGATTTTTCGTTTGATGTTATAGCGCCAGAATTCACAGCTTCTGATCTTTCAAAAATTCAGCAAGGAGGCCGTGAAGAGGGTCTTGCCATGCTTGCTAGTTTTATAGGTGGGCGGGGTGAGAATTATCGCAAGGCCATGTCTTCACCACTGGAAGGTGAACATGCTTGCTCACGTATTTCTACGCATTTGGCTTATGGTACGTTATCAATTCGAGAGTGCTTTCAAGCAGCAATCGATACCCTTATAAAGCTAGATAAAGAAAATCCAACTCACACAAAAATGCGACAATCTTTAATCTCATTTATTGGCCGCTTGCATTGGCATTGCCATTTTATACAGAAGCTTGAAACAACGCCAGCAATTGAATGGCAGGAATTGCACCCGGCATATGAAGGCATACGCACAGACCTTGATGAAGAACTGATGGAACGTTGGTTTATGGGGCAAACCGGTTGGCCGTTTTTTGATGCTTGTATGCGCTCACTTCAAGCAACAGGGTGGATAAATTTTAGAATGCGCGCGATGATTACAGCTGTTGCTAGTTATCATTATTGGTTGCCATGGCAGGAAAGCGGCAAAAAGCTCGGTTCACTTTTTACTGACTATGAACCTGGCATTCATTGGCCACAAATTCAGATGCAATCTGGTACAACAGGGATAAATACAGTTCGGGTCTATAACCCAGTTAAACAAAGCTATGATCAAGACCCTGATGGTATTTTTATTAAACGCTGGATACCTGAACTGCGCCACCTAGAAGGTAAAGCGCTGCATGAACCTTGGAAACTTGCTACCCCACCAAAAGACTATGCACCTATCATGCTTGACCACCAGCAAGCAGCGCGTAACGCGCGCGAAAAAATCTGGGCAATTAGAAAAAACAAAGGCTTTAGGAATGATGCCAAAGACATTTTAAAAAAGCACTCAAGTCGCAAATTTCTAAAACAAAAAGACCACCACAAAAATAAAAAACAAGCTGACCCTAATCAACTTGCCTTTGATTTATAATTATCCAGCTAACGCTGCCATAATTCTTGCCCAGCTTCGTGTGCCTTTATGAAAGCTAGTCAGCTCATATTTTTCATTGGGTGAATGAATGCGGTCGTCTTCTTGGGCGTAGCCGACCAACATGGATGGCATGTCGAGGTATTCTGCAAAACGTCCGACAACTGGGATAGACCCGCCCATGGCAATGAGAGCTGTATCCTTACCCCATTCATCTTTGAGGGCTTTCGTTGCTTTTTGAATTTCAGGCATATCATAAGGAATATGCACTGCGGGGCTTCCGCTATGTTCTTCAAAGCTTGCAGAACAATCTGCTGGTAATGAGGCTTTGACATAGTCACGGAATGCGTCTCTTACTTTGTCAGGGTCTTGTGTGCCGACCAGCCTGAACGAAATTTTGGCAGATGCAATTGCAGGAATGACGGTTTTAAAACCCTCGCCTGTGTAGCCGCCTATGATGCCGTTAAATTCAGCCGTTGGTCTTGCCCAAACTTGCTCTAGTACTGAACGACCTTCTTCGCCTGCTGGAATAGATAAACCAATATCGCCCAAAAAGTCTTTTTCAGAAAAACCTAACCCATCCCACATTTGTTTGATTTCATCAGGTGTTTCAGGGACACCATCATAAAAACCATCAAGGGTTACACGGCCATCTTCATCGTGAAGCCCTGCTAAAATCTTAGATAAAATGCGAATAGGATTTGCCGCAGCTGAACCAAAGAAACCAGAATGCAAATCACGGGATGCTGCCTGAATGGTAACTTCATCACTTGCCATTCCACGCAGTGCAGTAGAGATCGCAGGCGTTTCACGGTCCCACATGGTGGTGTCGCAGACCAACGCAATGTCAGACTTTAACTCGTCTTTATTGGCTTCCAAAAACGGAATTAATGAAGGTGAACCAGACTCTTCTTCCCCTTCAAAGAAAAGCGTTACTTTAAGAGGCAAAGCGCCTGTTTCTGATTTCCATGCGCGACAGGCTTCAACAAAGGTCATCAACTGGCCTTTGTCATCTGATGTGCCGCGGCCAATTATTTGCTTTGAACCATCTGGCATTTCTTTAATGCGTGGTTCAAACGGTGGCTCATCCCATAGTTCAAGCGGGTCGCAGGGTTGAACATCGTAGTGACCATAAAACAAAACATGCGGGGCATCTTCAGGGCCATCATGATGCGCTACCACCATCGGGTGGCCATCTGTTTCACGCACACTAGCTTCAAAGCCAATAGTTTTTAAATCGTCGACAATAAATTCTGCCGCCCTTTTGCATTCATCAGCGTAAACAGGATCAGTTGAAATACTTTCAATACGAAGCAAATTAAAAAGACGCTCAATAGAAGCATCTAAGTTAGTATCGATTGATCCTAAAACGGCATCAAGATTGCTCATATGTAAAACTCCAAATTTTTTTGGAACTTAAACTGTGGTTGCAAATATGTCATGTAGATTTTCGAAAAATTTGCTGACCGGATCGCTTTCTATGTAGGGTGTTAGTAATAAGTCATCACGAAAGCGATCCGTGTCAGTCATTTAGATAATTCGAAGGGCGGCCGAATTATCAGGCTCATGGTGCGTAGAGGAGCACCTTAGAGCGGAAGCGTTGATTGTTATGGGTGATATCAAACGCTTGTCAATAATATGACTTGCCACACCTATAAAAACAAATAACCTTGCACTCACACAAGGTCACATGGGTGTGACTGGTTTGCGAGGATAAAATGGCAAAAATTCATGAGTTTCCAGCACGAGTTATCTGGACAGGAAATCGCGGCACTGGCACATCTGCTTATAAAGCCTATGACCGCACATGGGACATGTCAGTCGAAGGCAAAGAAACCGTCCATTGCTCCAACGACCCTATGCTTGGGGGTGATCCATCCAAATACAACCCAGAAGATATGTTAATCTCTGCCCTCTCCTCTTGTCATATGCTTTGGTATTTACATTTGTGTTCAGACGCTGGCATCACAGTTTTAGCGTATGAAGATAATCCAATTGGCGTCGGCGAAAGTGAGCCTTCTGGCAAGGGTAAGTTTATAGAAGCAATCTTGAGGCCAAAGATTACAATTTCAGCTGATAGCGATGCTGAAAAAGCAGTCGCTATCCATGATGAGATACATAACTACTGCTTTATCGCAAGGTCTGTGAATTTTCCAGTGCGATTTGAGGCGGCAATCATACAATAAGCGATTCATGTTATTTTTAACGAGAACTTTCGTACTCACTCAGCACTACACCCGCAATTGCAATGTCTTGGGCTGCAACGCCTGTAAGATCCGCGATTGTTATCTGCGCAGTTGATTTACGGCCTAACGCTTTATTTGAGATTACATCGCCAAGCTCAACTAGAGAAGCTGTTTGAAAGACATCTTGTTTTGAGGCTTGTTGAATTTCTCCGTGGTCAGTGCATTGATCTATAGAATCTGCAACAACCAAATCAGCTTTGGTAATTAGTTTAGTTTCCAGTTCTTGCTTACCTGGTGCATCTGCACCTATCGCTGTTATATGAGTGCCAGAGTTTATCCACTCAGATTTTATAAGTGGCTCTGTACTACCTGTCGTTGTCACAATGATATCCGCTTGCTTGCAGGCTGCCTCCAAATCATCGGCTATTTGGATTGAATATCGATCTGCAATTTCCTTAGTCAAAGCTTTCGCTTTGTTATACGAGCGTCCCCATACGGTAAACTCAAGTGTATTATCAAACCTAGCTGCATGGGCTTCTATTTGCATTCTTGCTTGGACGCCTGTGCCAATAATCAGAACTCTTTTTGCGTCTTCCTTAGCAAGCAGATGAGACGCAATTGCTCCTCCAACGCCTGTTCTTACATCAGTCAAATGCATTTCATCGTGGAGCATTGCCATAACTGCACCAGTCTCAGCAGATAAAACCAAAAGCACCCCATTACCATTTGATAAGCCTTGCTTTGAATTTAACGGAAACCCAGTTGCAATCTTGATGACGAAAACTGCATCACCTTCGATGTGACCATATTTAATGTGACAATCAGCATCAAAATTTGGAAACGTAATATGACCAACTGGTGGTAAATTAACTAGCCCTTGGTTCATTGCAACATAGGCTTTTTCAATCGCAGAAAATGCTTTTTCAATATTGACAAGTGCTTCAATCTCTGGCCGTTTTAAAATTAACATAAGCGCCTCACAGTTTAGGAATTCTGATGACTATTTTACCTGACTTTCGCCTTGAAACCCATATGTCAAAATGGGAGTTTAAAGCGAAGTATCATATGACCGCATCTGATGCTGAGAGTATCTCATTACCTGAATTATTGGAAATGGCAACGCCAGAACAACGTCATGGTTTTGAGAATATGTGGCTTGGCTATACTGAGACTTGGGGCGCGCCAGACTTGCTTGAAGCAATATCCAAAACTTATCAAAACCAACCCGTTGAAAACCTACTTAGCTTTGCAGGCGCAAGTGAAGGCATTTTTGCGGCAAATGCAGTGCTTATGGATAAAGATAGCCACGCAATCGTTGTAACACCAAACTATCAATCACATGAGACATTGCCAGCAAGCATGGGTGAAATTACAGGTGTTCCGCTTGACCCCAATGATAATTGGTCACTCGATATTGACCGTGTTGCTGCTGCTATTAAGCCAAATACAAAACTTATGACGATAAATTTTCCGCATAACCCTACAGGCGCTATTCTGCCGCTTGATAGATACCATGCACTTGTAGAACTTTGTAGAAAGCACGGTATTTATATTTTGCATGATGAGATTTTTAATGGGCTAGGTGCATCCGATACTCAACACCTACCTTTTATTGCGGATATATATGAGCGCGGTCTTTCTCTCAATGTATTGTCTAAATCATATGGTTTGCCAGGACTTCGTATTGGTTGGATTGCCTGTCAGGACAAAGAGATACTTTCCAAAATGGAACGCATGAAACATTATCTATCTATTTGTAATTCTGGCCCAAGTGAACGCCTTGCAATCATTGCGCTAGAAAATAAAGATAAGCTTTTAAAGCGCAATTGCGCCATCATAGATGAAAACCTACCAAAGCTAGATCAGTTCTTTAGCGAATATCCGCAACTATTTGAATGGAGGCGACCAGACGGCTCATCCATGGGGTTTCCCCGCTATCTAGGCAAAGAAGGTGTTGAGCAATTTACCCGCGATCTAGTCGAAAAAAGCGGCGTCTTATTTTTACCAAGCACAATTTACAGTTCAGACTATGGCTCAACACCCACTGATCATTTTAGGCTAGGTACTGCACGGTTTGGAATCGACGAAGGCTTAAATGCTTTTAGAAAATATTTGAACAAGCTATGATTTAGTTGCGGCTAGCTAACATCTGTTATTCATCAAACCTATCCCAAAGCCTCAGCAACAAAGTCCAGCCTGTCCTGCCCAAAGTGCATTTCATCGCCCACGAAAAACGTTGGTGCGCCGAAGACGCCTCTATCAACTGCTTCTTGCGTTGCATCGATTAGAGTTTGTTTTGTGTCGACGCTTTGAAGCTTTTCTGCAAACTCATTTGCATTAATTCCAACTGATGTTGCTATCTCCGTCATAACATTTGGGTTGGTTACATCTTTGTTTGAAACCCACATGGCATCAAATAGTGCGCCCGTCAAAGCGATGAATTCTGGTTTATCCTGATAAGCAATAATACCGCGCATCATGTAGAGTGAATTAACCGGGAATTTTTCGTTCACCACTAAAGACACACCATAACGTTTTGCCCATCTGGCAAAATCTTTGAATATCCATTTGCCTTTGGCAGGAACGGTGATGGGCGTGTCATTGCCTGTGAGTTTAAAAACCCCGCTGATAAACATTGGTTTATAATTTACAGTAGCACCTGTTACTTCACTAAACTTTGGCAGTTGTGTCCAAGCTAGATAAGCCGCAGGACTGCCGACATCAAAATAAAAATCAACTTCTTGTTTGTGAGATTTTTCGTTGGACAAGCGCCCTACTCCCTATAGCCAAATGATAATGGACTTCGTACAACAGTGTGAAATTAATTTCCTTTTGGAGCAAGCAAAATGAAAAAAGGCGATCACCTTTTTCTGGTTGATGGATCAGCTTATATCTTCCGCGCCTATCATGCCCTACCACCGTTAACCCGCAAATCTGATGGATTGCCAGTGGGTGCGGTATCTGGTTTTTGCAACATGCTTTGGAAATTGGTGCAAGAAGCACGCAATACTTCTGTGGGTGTTGTGCCAACGCATTTTGCGGTAATTTTTGATTATTCATCCAAGACGTTTCGTAATGAGATTTATCCAGAATATAAAGCAAATCGCGAAGGCCCACCAGAAGACTTGCGTCCACAATTTGCTTTAATAAGAGAAGCAACACGTGCATTTAACCTACCTTGCATTGAGACCGAAGGTTTTGAGGCGGATGACATTATTGCATCCTATGCCAAAGAAGCTGAAGCTGTTGGCGGTGATGTAACTATCATATCCTCAGACAAAGATTTAATGCAGCTTATTACGCCAAACACCATCATGTATGACACGATGAAAGACAAGCGTGTTGGCATTGAAGAAGTCCATGAAAAATTTGGCGTAGGTCCTGAAAAAATGATCGACCTTCAGGCGCTAGCAGGTGACTCAACTGATAACGTACCAGGTGTTCCAGGCATTGGGCCAAAGACTGCCGCACAATTGCTTGATGAATATGACAATCTTGAAACACTACTTGAACGTGCTGGTGAAATTAAACAAAACAAGCGCCGCGAGAATCTAATTGAATTTGCTGATCAGGCGCGGATCTCAAAACAACTTGTAACGCTTAAAAATGATGTGCCGCTCGATGTGCCTTTAGATGGATTGGTATTGGAAGAACCCAATGGCCCTAAGCTGATTTCATTTCTAAAGGCCATGGAGTTTACGTCCATTACGCGCAAAGTCGCAGAAGTAACGGACACAGATGCAAACGCTGTTGAAGCGGATACCGTAACTGTCGATGGTTATGAAAATGCGCGAGGCCCAGACCTTGATGCGAATGATAGCGCTGATGGTTCAAGCAATGAGAATGGTGACGGCAATACGCCTTTGGATCTCGTTGCAGAACGTGCAGCACAAGGTCAAGCAACACAAATAAATCAAGATGATTATGAATGTGTTCGTGATGAAGCAACGCTTGAAGCTTGGGTGCAGCGCATCTATGAAGCTGGCGTTGTAGCAATTGATACGGAAACCACTTCGCTTGATCCAATGGAAGCCGAGCTTGTTGGCATCTCACTTGCAACTGAACCTGGCACAGCGTGTTATATTCCACTTGCCCACAAAGAAGGCCAAGATGATTTGCTGGGCGGAGGCATGTCACCAGACCAAATTGATACTGGCAAAGCACTTGAAATTCTAAGGCCTGTTCTGGAAGATTTATCTATTCTCAAAATCGGTCAGAACATGAAATATGATTGGCTGATGTTATCACAAGCTGGCGTTGAAATGGTCGGGCTTGATGACACCATGCTGATGTCTTATGTGCTTGATGCAGGGCGTGGTGGGCACGGCATGGACGATCTTGCTAAGCGCCATTTAAATCACGATTGCATTCCCTACAAAGAACTTACTGGCATAGGTAAATCCGCGATTACGTTCGACATGGTCGACATCGAAAAAGCCACACGTTATGCAGCTGAAGATGCTGATGTAACGCTTCGTTTATGGCGTGTTTTAAAACCGCGTCTTGTGCCCGAAAAGATGACCACAGTTTATGAGCGTCTTGAGCGACCACTCATCGAAGTGGTGGCTAAGATGGAGCAACGTGGCATATCGGTTGATCGACAAATTTTATCACGACTATCTGGTGAATTGGCACAAGCTGCTGGTGGGCTTGAAGCAGAAATTCATACACTTGCAGGACGCGAATTTAATGCAGGTTCACCAAAGCAATTGGGTGAAATCTTATTTGATGAAATGGGACTTCCCGGTGGTAAAAAAACCAAGACAGGCGCTTGGCAAACAGGCGTTCAAGTCTTGGAAGAGTTATCAGCAGAAGGACATGAACTGCCACGCAAAATCATTGGATGGCGGCAACTTACCAAATTAAAATCAACCTATACTGATGCACTCCCCGGTTTCATAAACAAAGATACCAACCGTGTGCATACGTCCTACTCGATGGCATCTACGTCTACGGGGCGTTTTTCATCTTCTGAGCCTAATTTGCAAAACATTCCTATTCGCACTGAAGAAGGTCGTAAAATCCGAACAGCATTTATTGCGAACAAAGGATGCAAGCTAGTCTCCGCAGATTACTCCCAAGTGGAGCTTCGTGTGCTGGCGCATATTGCGGATATCCCACAACTCAAACAAGCTTTTGCAGACGGGCTAGACATTCATGCAATGACAGCATCTGAGATGTTTAACGAACCCATTGAGGGCATGGACCCGATGATGCGTCGACGTGCGAAAGCGATTAATTTTGGGATCATCTACGGAATTTCAGCCTTTGGATTAGCTAACCAATTAAGCATTGGTCGCTCGGAAGCCAGTGACTATATCAAAACTTATTTTGAACGTTTCCCTGGCATCAAAGGCTATATGGAAGAGACTAAAGCCTTTGTTAAAGAGCATGGCTACGTTGAAACAATCTTTGGTCGCCAAGCCCATTATCCAGACATTAAAAATCCAAACCCACAAATGCGTGCCTTTAATGAACGTGCTGCCATCAACGCCCCTATTCAAGGTTCAGCTGCCGATATCATTCGCCGCGCCATGACACGTATGGATGGCGCACTTGAAGGCGCAAAACTATCAGCAAAAATGCTTCTGCAAGTGCATGATGAGTTGATCTTTGAAGTGCCCGATGAAGAAGTAGATAGAACAATTACCCTTGTTAAAGACGTCATGGAAAACGCCTCTATGCCAACGCTTCAACTGTCTGTGCCTCTCAAAGTAGACGCACAAGCAGCCGATAATTGGGATGAAGCGCATTAACGAACGATAATATTTAAAAGGAAAAAAGATGAGTAATTCAGGCCCTGGTTTCACAAGTCATCCAGACCATACAATCACCATTACACCGCTTGAGAAGAGTGTCTTTGTGTCAATTGATGGTGTTAAGGTCGCTGAAACAAAGGGTGCGCTTTTGTTAAAAGAATCCCAACACCCTGACGCTTTTTATCTACCTAAAAACAGCCTGCCTAGCGAAATGCTTATTGAGAGCGACCATATCACCAATTGTCCGTTTAAAGGCAAAGCGAGTTATTACCATCTTGTTCATGGTGGAAAAACTCATGAAAATGCAGTTTGGTCTTACCGTAATCCCTATGATGAAGCGCTTTCTATAAAAGGCTATATTGCGATTTATCCAAATGTTGCTCAAGTTACAATTTAAACGTCTGACTTAGTGCAAGCATGCATTGCGGGGCATTTTCTAGATCAAACAAAATGCAAAGCAGCAGAATAGATGATTGAAGCTTACCCCAGCATCGTCTAAAAGAAGCTATCCGCACCCATAGCTCAGCTGGATAGAGCGCTGCCCTCCGAAGGCAGAGGTCGTAGATTCGAATTCTACTGGGTGCGCCATTTTTATGTGGGGGAACTGATGTTTAAACGTATTGCATTTGCATTGATTATACTTGTTGTTGCGGCAGGTTATTTTTTATATCCGCATGAGAAAATTGCCCAATACGCAACTCAGGATATGGAGCCTCAACTGGCAAAATCTGTTTTGTCTTTTGAGCATGTTTGGTCAAAAGACAAAAGTCATCCATTAATGGCTGCTGCTGCCATTGATATTGATTGCGATGGGCGCGATGAGGTTTTTCTTGGCGGGGCACACGGTCAAGCGGATGGACTTTTTAAGCTTCAAAATGGTGTGTTCAAAAACATAGCTTCCGATATGGCACTTGGCAATGACGCAGCCACTTACGGGGCTGTCTCTATCGACATCAATGATGATGGTACAGTTGATCTTTTAACAGTTGGCAATGATGGGTTTTTCATATGGCTTAATCGCGGAAACAGTTTTGAAAAAATTCAACCTTCAATCAACTTACCAGATAATTCTGTGCCCGTTGATCTTGCACTTGCAGACATTGATTTGGATGGCGATGTGGATGTTTATCTAAGCGTTTTTGTAAACCCTGAGAATTTCCGCTCACCTGTTTATAATGACCCAGCACACGCTAAAACAAACATTCTCTTGCGCAATGATGGCGATCTGAAATTCACGGACATCACGACAAGTGTCAGTGCGGGGCTGCAAAATACGTTTGTTTCTTCTTTTACAAATCTTGATGGGGACGCGCTACCCGATCTTATTCTTTCGCAAAATACTGGTGAAATTGAGATCTTGAAAAACCTTGGTGAAGGTAAATTTGAACGCGTTGATTTCAAATCTGGTTTTGGCTTTTGGATGGGATTGGCGATTGCTGATTATGATGCGGACGGCGATATGGATTTGTTTTTCAGCAACATTGGAAATTCAATTCCACAATTCGTTTTAAAAGGCGACCTTGGCGATGATCAGCCAATGTTCACAGAATGGCTTTTGTTACGCAATGATGGGGATTTCAAGTTCACGGATGTAACTCAATCTCAAGGCCTTTCAGGACTTGGTTTTTCGTGGGGCGCAAGTTTTTCGGACATTAATTTAGATGGCAATCTCGATCTCGCAATTGCGCAAAATTATATCAAATGGCCTGTTCATAGTTTGAAAAAACTACCTAGCAAATTAGCGCTGGGAACGAAGACTGAAGGGTTTGCTATTTCTAATGCTGCTGAGAATATAAACTATAGCGTTCAGCCCTTGATTATCGACATGGATGGAAACGGCAAGCAGGATATCCTATGGGCAAATATCAATTCTAAGCCCGTTTTATACACCAATGAAACCGAAGGTGATTTCGTTGCTGTGAGATTGCCAGACGCCCCGATGAGCGCCAATGCTAAAATCCAAATAGATATTAACGGTGCACCTCTGCTTAATCATGTCGTCGGGCAAGGCTTGGGTTCTGATTCGACATCCGTTTTTACACTTGGTGGAATAGGAAATACTGCGCAGGACATCAAAGCTAAAATCACTTGGGCAAATGGCGACGTAACGGACATTGACCAACTTGAAACCAATAAAGTTACGGCTGTAAAACTACCAGCTTATGCGTGCCGTAAAAACTAACTTTATTTTACAACCCAAGTTCTGAAAGCCCTGGATGATCATCTGGACGACGACCCTGTGGCCAGCGGAATTTTCGATCCGCCTCATCAATTGGCATATCATTAATTGAAGCAAAGCGATTTTTCATTAAGCCCGCTTCGTTAAACTCCCAATTCTCATTGCCATAAGAGCGAAACCAGTTGCCGCTATCATCATGCCATTCATAGGCATAGCGCACGGCAATTCTGTTATCCGTAAATGCCCAAAGTTCCTTGATCAAACGATACTCAAGTTCTTTCTTCCATTTGCCTTCCAAAAAGGCCTGCGCCTCTTCGCGGTTTTTTACGAAATGTGTGCGATTGCGCCAACTTGTATCTGTTGTATAGGCAAGCGCTACTTTTTCTGGATTACGGCCATTCCAGCCGTCTTCTGCTAATCGCACTTTTTCAAGAGCAGTTTCTTGCGTAAAAGGGGGTAATGGTGGGCGTGACATTTCTAAGGCTCCTTATCTGCAAAAAGTTATATTACAGATATGGAGACATGCAACCTTGGCTTAAGGTTATTTTGCTCGCTTCAATGCAACCTGCATCTGGCGACTTTTTCCAGCTACTTGATTTTCTTTTCGATCAAATAGCTTTTGTTTATTCTCATGTAACTTTACGAGCTTCTTTAATCTCGCTCTTGCTTTGTCTGGTAGACTTGCGCACCCTTCAAGGAGTGGGTATTTTGTCTGCTTTATCAGGTGCAAATATTGTCCTGCAAATTCTTGAGCTAAATTAACATGATGTTTTTCATGCCAAACCACATACTGCATAAACTTTGCCCATTCGTTTCGCATGTTAGGAGATGCTTTTGCCTCATCAACCCATCTTGGAAAAGTGTAATTTACTGAAATAACAATATCAGCATCTGCAATAACGCAACTATTCCTACGTCTAGTTTTACGAATATTTTTGACGTCCACCACAAAATCTGTACTTGCTATTGCATGACGTCCACCAAAGTTGAGAGTCTTTTTTGACGATGATTTCTTGACCCCAAACCCTCTAAATATTTGTCTGCCAGTTAGTCCTTTGACATTATAAAATGTGGACCGCTCCTTCAAAACTACGCCTGCATTAGAAGGGGTTGTCAAAACAGGCGAAAGCAATATTGCTGGAATGCATAGTAGCTTTACAAAAGACTTTTTATTCTTGGAAAACAAGCTGTACATCAGTTTGTCGCTTTCAATCTACGGGGTTAATATTCCGTAAATTTTGACGGCAAATGCTAAGCTTGTTCAACTGATGCTAGACATTAACGTTAATTTGTTGCGAGAATTATTTTTCTTCAAAAACTAAAAATTTTGTTTTTTATCAATGATTTATATGAATTTTTAAATCTAACTACCAATAAAATTATTAGAAATTTTTACGCAACAACCTAAGTAATGAAAAATCTATTTTCATTACTTAGGTATCATAAAATTTGGTTATTTTTATAAGATTAGCAATCTCTAAACTAGTCCGCTAATGCTGGCAATTTCAAGCTCAATCACAAAAATACGAAACTCTGTTTCTTTGAGATTAGTTTTAATTTGCTTGTATGAATCAATGATACTTGCTGCTTCATTTATGCTTGCCTTGCCCGCAAGAAACTGCTCGTTAAAGCCTTTTACACGTGCATTAGCAGCGCGTTCTAATTTGCTTAGTCGCTTTAAACTGCCCTCAGCACGTTTCAATTCTAGCAGAAGCTTTTTGACTTTATCTCTGTTATCGCGAACCGCTTTATCATATCTGATATTACTAGCGTCAACATCGCTGCGACTTGATGCAAGGGCGTGATTGTAGCCCCAAGTAAGTGGCTGATTGACACTAACTTCTATGCGCAGATCCATATTTTCTTCATCAAATCGGTCTGTTGCAGCGCCCACATTACCATTCAAGCTAATGCGTGGTTTTCTATTCGCATCATCTAACTCAAGATTGCCAACAGCCTCTTCTTGCTCCGCTTTTGCTAACGCCAAATCTGGTGAGTTATGAAACTCTTTCATTACACCAAGGCGAACTGGCTTTTTTAAAACCATTGGCGTCCCAGTAAGCGACTTAAATTCTTGCTCTTGGGCAAATTTTTCGCTGCCTAACGTTTCAAAATCGGTTTCTGCTTGTAATTTTTTAACCTGAAAAAGATCACTTTCCGAATTGTCGCCAATACCACTGTAAATACGATCTTGCGATTGTTTTTCGTAGCGCTGGAAAATTGCTACAATCTCTTTTGTAATTTTTTGGATTGAACCAATGCGGTGATATTCAATGTAACTCGCTATTGCGCGTGTTGCACGATCATTTTGTTCTATTCTATAATTTGCTTTTGCAGCTGACTGCTGGCTTAATAAAATTTTACGACCAGCAGTATGATGACCGCTATCATATAAAACTTGATCAACGTTTAGCTGAAGCACTGTATCGCCTTCTGCGTTCACAGATGCGCCAGGTCTAATTTGCGGAAATAACTCTTGTTTATGCGCAGATAAAGCATGTTCACTGCTTCGCAGCAAAGCTTCTTCTGCAAAAGACTCTTTTGTAAGAGCTGCATTTACAATGCTGGAATAAACGCCTTGCAGATGAAACCCTTTATACGAACTCTTATCATCCTGCTTGCTTACTGATTTTTCAGTTTTAGCATTTTCCTCAGGCGCTTTAACAACAAGTTTTTCAACATTGTCTTTGATGTCTGTTTGGACAGCTATTGCTTGGGTGCTTTGTTTTTCTAAACTTGGTTTTGTGAATTTTGGGTTTTCAAGTACAGGCTCTGCAATTTTAGTTTTTTTAAAAACCCTTCTTTCAGATGGTCGATCCTCCAGATTACTAACAAAACTCTTCTTTGCAACAGAAGCAGTTTCTATTGCATCTATATCAGCATTACCAAATGTATTTTGCTTTGCTGAAACACAGCCAGAAAGACAGAAAAAAACTATATAAACTACAAACCTAAAAAGGTTTTGAGAGTTGAACATAATATGCCCCGTTACAACTACTAAACAGAGCTTTAGAATATGAAATTGAGTATAAAAAACAGTTAACTTTGAGCCATATCTTCCCTAAAGTTAGATTTTACAGAATATAGTTACCAAACTTATAAATGATATATTATTGTTAATTTACAATAGCTTATGGCTCTTTAAAGGCTTGCGAGGCTTTGAAGAGCGGTTTCAGTAAATATCTCATAATCGTATTTTTACCAACATGCAGCTCTGTTTCTGCCAACATACCAGGTCTAACCTCGATTTCCTTTTCTTTTGCCGCAAGTGATTCTTTGTCTAATTCTATCAAAACCTTGTAATATGGCTTAGGCTCTCGAGCATTTGGTTTCTCGAACGTGTCAGCACTTACATGCACAACTTTACCACTAAACGAGCCATAAATTGTATAATCATAAGCTGTGAGTTTGATGGTTGATCTCATGCCAGGAAAAATAAACGCTACGTCTTTTGGCAAAATCTCCGCTTCAATTTGCAAATCATCTTCTAAAGGTGTCAGTTCAAGAATTGGTTCACCAGGAGGAGCTACCCCGCCTATCGTAGTGATAAGAACTTTGTTGACGATCCCGCGCGTAGGCGCTTTTAAGACCGTTCGTAGCAATTGGTCTTTTCGGTTCGCATAATTTGCTTTTGCCTGATTAAGCTCAGTCAAAACTTTTGCATGTTCTTCCGTTCTTGTAAGCATGTATTCATTTTGAAGCGCTGATAATTGCGACCTAACATCATTGCGTGATTGACGGGCTTTTACCAAATCTATTTCTGGTGCAATTCTTCTTTTTACAGAAGTTGCAAGAATTGCTTCTTCACGATTGTAGAGTGCAAGTGAGCGCTTTAGAGCTGTTGTTGCTGATGAAAATTCTGACGAACGTGCGTAAAATAATTGCGTTTCTGAAGCTGTTACTTCTTTAGCTTGTGCTTTTAATTCATCGGATAAGATGAACTCCTTTTCTTGCGCAATTTCTGCCTCAAGTCTTTTTAGTTTTATTTCTAGGCCAAGTGTTTCTGTTTCCAGCTCTTCAAATGCAGCTTTAAAACGTTTGTCGCTTAGGCGTGCTAGAACTTGTCCTTTCTCCACAATCTCGCCTTCATTGACCAAAAGTTCAGAAAGCAAGCCACCTTCGAGATTTTGAATAACCTGCGTGTTGCTCGTTGGTACCAATTTACCAGGACCGCGAACAATTTGATCAACAGACGTTAGACTTGCCCAAACAATAAAAATTAATACTGTTAGTGACAGTAACCAAATCATGCGTTGGCTGGCTGAAGCAGCAGCCTTATTTGGTGTTTGTACGACTGTTTTTATCTTCATCCGTCTTATCCATTTTTCCAAGTTTAGCTTTTACAACTTCATCTGCAGCTGCTGCTTTAGAGTTTCCTTGTAGCTTATTTAAAATTTCGTCTCGGGGGCCTTGCATAGCGACGCTGCCATTGCCCAAAACGATGACTTGATCGACAATATTAAGAAGAGGAATGCGGTGTGTTGAAATAATAGAAGTCCTTTGTGATAGCCATACTTTTAAGCGTTCAATCAGTTCAAGTTCCAGGGTTTGATCAAGACTTGCAGTAGGTTCGTCCAATAAGACAATTTTGGGATCTTGTAGATATAATCTGGCAAGTCCAACACTCTGCCTTTGACCAACAGAGAGTCCTTCACCACCATCTAAGATTTCTACATCTAAACCTTGGGGATGACTTCGTACATGCTTCCCCAAACCTGCAAAATCAATCGCTTGAAAAAGCTCACTTTCTTCAATGGATGTATAGCCCAAGGATAAGTTATCACGAAGTGTTCCACTGAACATTCGCACCTCTTGCGGTAAATAACCAATATTGCGGCGTGTGTCTTCAGGATCAACTTGTGTAAGATCAAGCTTATCAACCAATATTTTACCTGAGAAAGGCGTATACAACCCAGATAATGCTTTAAGCAAGGTGGATTTTCCTGACCCATTACTCCCCAGTAAGGCAACATTTTTGCCAGCTGCAATATCAATATTATGAATTTGAAGTGCCTTTGGGCTGTCTTCGCTATATTGATATACAAGGTTTTGAACTTTTATCTCTCCATCAAACACTTCGCGTCTAGAAAACTTTCTGTCTAATGGGCGGTCTTGCTCAGATTCCATTATCATTTCAAGTCCTGTAAGTGAGGAGCGAACTTGTTGCCAGCGCGCTAATGTACCTGATAATTGAGTTGCAGGGGCTAATACACGGCCTGATAAAATGCTTACAGCAATAATGGTACCAACTGTAAAATCACCCGCAAAAACAAGATATACACCTGCTACAACTGTAAACACATAAGAAACTTGTTGAATCCCAGCCGCCCAAAATGTCAAAGCAGATGCTAGATAGCGTTGTTGCGAAGTCTTTTCTGCATTGAGTATTGTAATTTCTTCCCACTTTTTTTGAAAGAAACTTTCTGCACGCGTTGTCTTAATCGTATCAGCTGAATATCCTGCTTCAATCAGTAATTTGTTAGCCGCACTTGAGCCACCCTGCATTTCTTCTGCATAGCGTGACATGGTCTTTTGTGAAAGCAAACTGGGTACAATAATTAAAACAATCGCAGCTAGCATAACAAAAACTATAGGCCCAGCAATAGCATAGACGAGAACAAGAAATATAATAACAAAAGGTAAGTCAGCAATAGATCCTACAGATGCGGCGGTGAAAAACTCTCTCACAGAACCAAACTCTCTTACAGAATAAACTAATGAACCTGCGGTTGTCGGTCTCGACGAAAGTTTCATACCCATCAGTTTTTGAAACAAGTCTTTACTGATATCAAGTTCTATAGATTTCCCTGAAACGTCCATAAGATGTGAACGTGATACTTTTATAATCCCTTCCATGAGGATTGCCAGCATGGCACCCGCAACTAAAACCCATAGTGTTTCAATTGATTGATTGGGTATTACACGATCATAAACTTGCATTGCAAAAAGAGAAACAGCCACTGCAATTAAGTTAGCAACAAAGCTACCTAATATAACATCGCGAATGAGTTTAGACTGACCTTTAAACCTGCCCCAAAACCAATGGCCCTTTTTAGGCTTTGCGACATGTCTGCGCTCAACTTCTTTAATGTCAAGGAGAGCTTGGATTCCAAAGCCTATATATTCAGCATCAAACTTTTCTACTGGGACATTACGAACGCCATCAGGTACCGTGCTATCAATTATAATATAATATTTGATATTCTTCCCAACGACGATGCGCCACGAACCATTTCGCATCATTGCACAAAATGGGAAATTAGCCTCTACAAAGTTTTTAGATTTATGTTCTGTCGTCACCAAGCCATAACGTTTCAGCGCTCGCTTAGCTAAATCAAGATCAAGATCATCATTTGAAAGTGGCAAACCTGATAAGAATTCTTGTCGTGAAGGCTTTTTGCCAAACAAACGTAAGTAGGTTAACAGTATATCTGTTAACGGTGTAGAAGAATGCTCTTCTGCAGTTTGTTTTTCCATTAATTTCTCTAGCTAACTTTTCGAATCGCCCACTAGTAATTTTTAGCAGTTTAGAATCTAAAGGTCACCTAAGGTAAAACAAAAAAGCCCGCTAATTCACATTAGCAGGCTTTAATAATTCATTTAAAAGGAGAAAATGGCTTAAGTAGTAATAGTTACATCTTCATCAACAACTAATGTAGCGCCACCTGATGTGTAAACATCAAAATTTTGTCCGTTAATTACTCTGTCATCACCACTATCTACAAATCCTGTAGCTGTTACAGCATCACCAGCGTCACCCAGCACAACCACTTCATTGGTTGTACTAGACAGATCCAACACATCCGCTTCAGTAATCGTCAGCGTATTATTGCTGTCGCCAGTAATATCAATCTGCTCAACATCAATGATATTAGCATTGTCTATTGCTGTTAGATCCAAAGTTAAGGCACCACCATCGGCAAGGACGAGCGTGTCTTCGTTACCAGCACCACCGTCAAAAGTTACTGCATCTGTTTCAAGGTTGGTAATTGTTGTGCCACCAGCATATAATAAGTCTACCGGATCACTCAGATTATCATTTTCATCGCGAGCCACGATACTCACCGTATCACCATCGCTTAATGGTGTGCCCGGTGTGAAGGAAAATGCGCCTGAACCATCTGTCGTTACAGTCGTTTCAACAGTACCATCACTACCAATATCAATAAGAATATCAGTGTTTGGATCGGCGACACCGGAAATATTGCCTCCGCCAAGACTAACAATAGGTGCAACAGGTGGCACCACGTCGATCACCTCAACGGTTGTAGTGCTCACATTACCATTCAAATCTGTTGCGGTAACCGCAACTTCTCGATCAAGTATTTGGCTATCCAAACCATCAGTTACACCTGAATTACCCACACCATTTGAATCAATTATCAAAGATTCACTTGCACGTTGATCGCCAGTTGGGGCCAATAGACCGGTAAGGCCCGAATTAAACGCAACCCCCTCTGTAAGCGTTATGGAATCGGAATCACCAAGATCAAAAGATGATAGCACCGTTCCGCTCGTATCGCCTGGGCTATCCACACGTGTTAGTGAAATTGCTGTGGCAAGGTTTGCGGAGTTATTACTGCCACCATTAAGACGCGCACCAATACGTATGATTTGGAAGTCGGGATTGGTTGGGTGTGGTGCAATAACCAAGTCACCCACTGTAGAACCCATAGGAGCCTCTACGACCCCATCACCGTCTGTATCAAGCGCTGTAATACGATCAACAATCTGTTGGAGTGTCAGTTCACCGGTCTGCGCAAATGGCGGCGGAAAATGATCTGAAGCTGAGCCAGTTGCTAGAGAGCCATCAAACCTATGCAAACCAAGAACGTAGAGGTTTAGATCATCAGAATTGGTAACCGTAAATTCTAGGAAATCTGCCGCTGCTCCACCATCTCTATACACAACTTCAGACAAGAAACCGAGCGGCGCTTCAATCCCCGGTGTAATGGTAGCGGAATAATTACCACCTCCATCGGCTACGACCGTTTGATCCACTGTGCCATCGTTGTTAACGTCAATCTCAACAGTTGAGCCAGCCTCAGCGGTACCAGAAATTACGGTACCACCTGCAACACTAACAACAGGCGCTGCTGGAGGCGTGTTATCAATTGCCACCACTGTAGCATCACTGACGTTTAAATCATCATCTGTTGAAGTAACCGTTACCATTTCGCCATCATCAAATGTATCAGGCGCAATTGGTGAGACAGAAAATTCGCCAGTAACCGCATCAGCTATTACAGTAAATGTTTCGCCACCTACATCAATATTAACTGTTGATCCTGGTTCAGCAGTACCAGTAACACTGGTTGTGTTAAACTGCGTCAAAACAGGCGCCTCTGGCACTATCACGTCAATTGGAGATACAGTAGCGGTACTTGAGTTCATTGCGGCATCCATAACGGTTACAGATACTTCGCGATCTACAACTTGGCTATCAATGCCATCGGTTGCTGCAATAGTAGAAATGCCATTTGAATTAATCTGTAGAGTAGGCCCGCCGTTATCCTGTTGACCCGTCGGAGTTAAGGTAACACCGCTTGCCAAGCCCTCAGTTAATACAATACCATCGTCATTCCCAAAATCACGTGCATCCAAAACAGTGCCACTTGTATCACCTGGATTATCCAACCGCGTCAAGGTAGCAGCATGTGCAACGTTTTCGCTACTACTTGAACCATCATTAAACGTTCCAGGAAGGCGAATTGTCAGGAAGTCTGGGTTAGACGGATGAACATCAACCGATAACGGGAGGCCACCCACTTCTGGGTTTGCCACCGAACCAGGGTTTCCTACAATATCTACAATATCCTGGAAAGTTATCTCACTTTGACCTGGGAAGAAATTAGTCGCGTTCGTTGAAAGGGTTCCATCACCGTTATACAAACTAATCACATATAGAGATAAATCATCACTTGCAGTTACCGTAAATTCAAGGAATTCACCGTTGTCTTCGCCGGACCCGCGATAATTAACCTCAGACAAGAAGCCTAGTGGCGGCTCCAGTGCTGGGCTCAAAGTAGCAGTATAATTACCATCCGCATCAGCCATGACGGTTTGATCGATTGTACCATCATTATTAATGTCAATTTTGACCTGAGAGCCAGCCTCAGCAGTACCGCTAATCGTATTGCTACCTGCAATATCAATTGTGGCTGCTGCTGGTGCAGTCACATCCGTAAACGCTTCTGTTGCGTCAGCAGAAACATTGCCCGCCGCGTCAGTCTGGGTTGCTGTAATATCACCGGATGGTTGGTTTTCTGTAGAACTTACAGGACCATAAGTACCATCTGCTGCAACGGTTGTGGTAAGCATCTCGCCAGATGGCAAGGTAAGCTCGATCTCAGAACCCGGCTCACCCGTACCTGATACATTAATTGTGCCGTCAGGATTTGACGTCGCTGTATTAATAGTGGGTGCAACGGGTGCTGATGTATCGGTAAATGTATCCGTTGTATCTGTAGAGGTATTACCCGCAGCATCGGTCAGTGTTGTTGTGACATCACCAGAAGTTTGTGGTGTGGCAGAAGTTACTGGAC
>CAZCUN010000038.1:0-32293 GCA_964502215.1 uncultured Rhizobiaceae bacterium
TTCTCATACCCATATTGATAACCCATTTTTGAGTTATCTGGGACAGCCCCTTATTCTTTTACATGAGGCAGTGTTAATTGCCTCATGTTGTTTGGCAGCTTAATCAAGTCATTATACTTTTTTGGGGATTGGAAAATGAGCAATGTCTTGAAGAGGCTGGTCACGATTAATAACATTTAAATATGCGGGGTCATGCTTCATCAAAAAGTTATGAGCTTGTCTTTGTTTCCACCATGATACAGTTGGATGTAAATGGTGAAGAGAATGCCAGGCATCACCTGTCGGATGTATAAGAAGGTGGTCGAGCAACCCAAGGTTATTGAAAGTCGTCTCTGCTACGCCTTTTCCCAGTTCATAATCATGCTCAGAAAGCTCTGCAATACTGCGAAGAAATGGTAAAGCAAAAAACATAATCAATAGCCAGCTAAAAACCGTTAAAACAGCCAGCTGCCAAGAGTGTACAATCGTAATCATCAAAGCAGAAAAAGAATGCCATAATCCAAAAATTAAAACTTGCTTCACATCGGATTTAACTTCGCGATAAAATTCTTGAATATATTTTGGCATCCACTTTGCGATTAACAGCAATAATTGAGTGTTATTGGTAATATTTTGACTGTTTGCTCCAATGTTTTCCAATCTTATTCTGCACGGGTCTTTATCCGATGCATATTCTCCGTGGTGCATTGTGTGAAAAGTCCGATATTGTCGGACGTCTTGCAACATCGGCCATGCAGCAAAATAATTAGTGAGACGATCATTGATATGACGTTGTCTAGAAAAGTTATTATGGCTGCCGAAGTGAACGATATTTTCAAGTCCTCGCATTTGCCTAGTCGTGATTATAACTGCGCAAAAGACCGAGATAAAAGACCAAAGGTAAGAGGTTGAAATTTGAATGATATAAAAACATGCAAATAGAATTAAGTATATTGAAAATAGATAAAATAAGTTCAAGAAACTTGCCGTAATGATCGATTTTTTGGAGAACTTCTGTCTGAACATTTGTTTCTGTTCAAAATTCATCTCTGAGTGGTAGTAAAAAGAATTATTTTCTTTGTTTAAATTCATTGTTATTCACCTTTTTGTTTAATTTTAAATATAAGTTTTTTATTATTATATAATTATTATATCTAAGGTAAATATAGAACGTCTAATACGTTTTTATGTGCATCTAAGAGGTTTAATGTTAGGGTGGGTTAAGGAGAAAAAATACATGTTTGATTACGCCCATTTAGAAGCATTGTTAGCCGTCGAAAGAGAAGGAACTTTTGAAGGTGCAGCTAGGTTTTTAGGGATTACAGCCTCTGCTGTGTCACAAAGAGTAAAATTACTTGAAGAACGTATTGGGGCGGTTGTTATCAATCGACAATCCCCGATAAAGCCAACTGACATTGGTATTGAGCTTTGCAGGCATGCAGAACTTGTTTCCATTCTTGAAGATAAAATCATTAAGGAAAATGATTGGATTGCTATTCAGGAAGATCACCGTAAACCTGTTATTAAAATTGTTGTTAATGATGATAGTATTTCCAGCTGGTTTATGGATGTGTTTAAGGCAGAAGCATCGAAAGAGACGATGTATATGTTTGAAGTATCCATAGCAGACCAAGATTATTCCATTGACGAAATGAAGTTTGGCTCTGTATTGGCAGCAATCTCGATAAACAAAGTTCCAGTGCAGGGTTTTACAAGTCATTATCTAGGGATGCATGTCTATCGGGCTACGGCTAGTCCCGCTTACATGGAGCGTTATTTCCCAAATGGCGTTACACAAGAGGGACTGAACAAGGCGCCTGCTCTAAGGTATAGCGCTCAAGATGATTTACAGCAGCAGTGGATAAAGGAAGCTCTTGGTGAAAATGTCTTGCATGATACTTACATTTTACCGTCTTCTCCTGGGTTCGTTCGAGCATGCCTGGATGGCGTCGCGTGGGGAATGAACCCATCTCAAATGGTTGATGAGCATATTAAAGCGGGAAGATTAGTTGAGCTTTTACCAAATACGCCGCTTAACAAGCCGCTTTATTGGCATTGTAGTCGAATGGTTGCTGAGCCACTTAAGCAATTTACCCAGCATGTAATTGATGCTGCAGAAAGACATTTAGACCAAGAAGATGCTTTTAAGTTTGAGATAGCCAATCAGCTATAACATTAACTTGCTCGTCATTCCTTAGTGTTGGAGTATGGCCAGTATTTTCAAATTCTACGACAGTTGTTCTGGGGCCACACGCGAGCATTTTTTGTGCTGTTTCTTCGGAAAGAAAACTGGACTCTTTGCCCCGTAAAACCAAGACAGGGCATGTAATTTTTTCCCATATTTCCCACATATCTACGCTAAAATAGGAAATTGAGTCCCTAAAAGCGTCTCCAACACGGGAATCAACTTTCATTTTGTAAGTGCCGTGTTTCGTTTTTCGGCAAGAATATTTTGCCATATGCTCCCAGTCTTCATCGGTCATTGGAGCAAATTCTGGATAAATTTCTCTTAGATAATTTTCAACATCTTTCTGGCTTTCAAATTCGGATGATTTGCCGATATATTGAGCAATAGACATAAGCGCATCACGCGATACTTCTGGACCTATATCATTCACAACTAGCTTTTTAATTGGGGATTGAGCTACAGAAGCTAATACCATGCCTATAATGCCCCCCATGGATGTTCCAACCCAATTGAGATCTTTATCTCCAATCCGGCTAATTAGGACATTCATATCTGAATTATATTGTAAGTAATTATAACTCTCATCATCAAGCAGATGGTCACTGTCCCCGCGCCCTACAACATCAGGACAAAGTACGCGATATTTTTCACACATCTTGGCAGCAAAGAAATCAAAGTCACGTGCATTTCTGGTTAACCCATGAACGCAAAGCAATGTTTCTTGGTTATTAAAGTTTTCTGATTTACCCCATTCAAGATAATTAATACGGTGAAACCCATGATAACCTAGACCTAGTACATATTGTTTAGAGTAGGCTTTTTCAGGTTGTTTTAATTGATTAGGCATAAGTCGTGTTTGTATCCGTTACTTTAAATTTTTAAGGCGTTCCTGTAGGGCATCAATTTGTTTTTGAATGTCATCTAATTCTTCAGAATCTTTTTCTGAGTCTTTTCCTTCTTTATCCGATTGAGGATTACCAGGTTGATTAAACCCACTAAAAATCTCCCAAGTTCGCTGAAATATTTCAATATTTTGACGAGCCATGTTTTGCCCATAGTCCATCATCGCCTTTGTATTACTTTCAACTACATTTTCCATCGCAGATTTCATGCGATCTCGCTCTGAAGCAAATAAATCAAGAGATTCTTTTAGATAATTTGGAATCATTTTGGCATATGAATCGTCATACATTCCAATGAGTTGTTTTTGAACGTCAAGTGGGAAATGGAAGTTGCTTTTCCCAGTTTCTCTTTCAAAGATAATTTGGTTAAGAATCTCGCGGGTAATATCTTTGTCTGTTTTTGTATCGCGTATTTCAAAAGGTTTTTCACTTTTGATAAGCCCAATTAGATCATCCAAAACGATGTAAGCGCTGCTTGCGGTGTTATAAAGTCGACGATTAGGATATTTTTTTATTAAAATAACACCGTCTTTACGGTTTTCATCGGTTTTTTTATGTGTAGATTTTGACAAAAAATAACTTTCTGAAATTTTGATTGTTGCAATGCAATATAAATGACATTTTCAGCAGATGTTTTACACTTCTATGAAATTAAACAATAAAAAACCGCCAATCTCAAAAAGAGCTTTGGCGGTCTTTATCAAAGTTAGCACTATAGACGGGAGGATGTATCTATAAATACTGGACTTCGTTCAATTTCAAAGCTTAGAAGTTTATTGAAAAGCTTTTTGAATATGCAAGACGACCAGCTTCACCAGCTTCTTTCATAAGTTTACCTGAAAGCTCAGCAACACCTTTTGTTTGCTCTGTATAACGCTCTGCAGAAGCGGCCATGTTAGCAGTTGCTACTTTGTAAAAATCAGTGATTTCATTAGTTTTATTCAGCTCTTTAACGCCATCAAACGCTGCTGCAACGTTAGAAACATAATTTTCATATAGTTTCTTAGCCATTGCTTCGCTACCTTTAAAGCAAGCTGCATTGAATTCAATTGCGCTTTCAACAATTTTTTCAGAATTAGCGATGTGCTTTGTTACGTATTCTTGTGTATTTGCTGCATCCATTTTCTTTGTCATATCTTTACGCCTTTAGTTATTTAAAACTTTGCCAAATTATAAGAGTATTCGACTGTGATAAAATTTATATAATATAAAATATTGTGCATTGCAACAAAAATTGTGCAACGCACAAAAAATTACTGAAAAAACGATGAAATAATTCGATTAAGAAGATTAAATTTGGCAGCTATGCATTATATGCAGCAACCTTATGCAATGATTGCACTTGATACGAGCTTCAGTATAACCGATATAAGCCTTACGATAGTTTATAACTATTTGACTACCCAAGTTCATGAGTGTGTAAATGAATTTACTAAAGGCTAGTTTATTTTCATGGGTAGCGTTTTACTTGTTTTGAATTTGGAGAATAATCTTGCCTATGGCCAAAAATAAAACTGCAGCCCAATTACTTGTTAAATGTTTAGAAAATGAGGGCGTTGATTATATATTTGGGATACCTGGTGAAGAAAATATAGCTGTGATGGACGCTCTATTAGACAGTCCAATCCAATTTATAGTAACCCGACACGAGCAGGGTGCAGCTTTCATGGCAGACGTTTATGGCAGACTCACAGGCAAAGCTGGTGTTTGTATGTCAACGCTTGGGCCAGGAGCTACCAATCTTGTAACAGGGGTTGCAGACGGCAATATGGATCGCGCACCCATGGTTGCGATAGCAGGGCAGGGTGCCACCACCAGAATGCATAAAGAAAGCCACCAGATATTAGATTTGGTGAACTTGTTTGAGCCTATCACTAAATATAGCATGCAAATTAGAATGCCAGAGATTGTTCCTGAAGTGGTTCGTAAGGCTTTTAAATTCGCTCAAGCTGAAAAACCAGGCGCTGCTTTTATAGATTTCCCAGAAAATATAGCAGATATGGATGTGGGCTCAGAAGTTCCTCTTAAGGTTCAATCAGCAAGCACGCCCAATGCGGCACGTGGCAAATGTAAGCAAGCTGCAAAAGCGATAACCAAGGCAAAGAACCCAATTATCATTGCTGGTAATGGCGTTATTCGTCATCATGCTTCCGATGCTCTTGTTGAATTTGCTGAGAGCATTAATGCGCCTGTTGCAACAACCTTTATGGCAAAGGGGTCAATTCCATCATCGCATCACTTAAGCCTTGGAACAGTTGGTCTAAAGGCGCACGACTTAGTTGCTTTTGGTATTGATGAAGCTGACCTAGTGATTTGCGTTGGTTACGATATGGTCGAATATGATCCAGCATATTGGAATCCAAATAGAGATAAAAAAATCATCCATGTTGATGGCTCCCCTGCTGAGGTAGATTCAAATTATATTGTTGAAGCAGGTATTGTTGGAGACTTAAGAGATTCAATGGCTCGCATTGGCGCACAATGTGAGCGTGCCCCATCACCAGCCATGAAAAAACTGCGTAAAAAAATTACCAAAGAGCTGAATGAACATGCTGAAGACACTAGCTATCCAGTAAAGCCACAAAAAATCATTTACGATCTTCGTCAGTGTCTCGAACCAGAAGACGTTGTAATTTCAGATGTTGGCGCACACAAAATGTGGATGGCGCGTATGTTCCAGGCAGAGCGCCCTAACACTTGTATTATATCAAACGGCTTTGCATCCATGGGCATAGCGCTTCCAGGCGCGATTGCAGCCAAGCTTGTCTATCCAGATCGCAATATTGTAGCGGTCTCAGGTGACGGTGGTTTTATGATGAACAACCAAGAAATAGAAACGGCGGTTCGTCTAGGTCTAAACATTACCATCTTGATGTTCAATGATAATAAGCTTGGCCTTATAGAGTGGCATCAGCTACGAGAATTTGGACGAAAGAGTAATATTGATGTAGGTAACCCAGACTTTATCAAGTTTGCAGAGAGTTTTGGTGCAAATGGCTATAAAGTTGAAAAGACAGGCGATCTAAAAGGAATTTTAGAAACTGCGATTAATGACGGAGGCGTATCACTAATTGATTGCCCTGTAGACTATTCCGAAAACATGAAGCTGACAGAGCGCTTGAAAAGCTTAAAGTCACTCGAAGATGAACCAGCAGAATAAGGTAGATTAAATGCACGCGTTTCAATTTCAAACAACAAAGTCAATTCTTTCAGAAGTTGGCAGTACCGCAAAAATTGGTGGTATTATGGCTAACATGGGCTGTACGAAAGTAGGTTTTGTAACAGACAAAATCATTCTTGAGTTAGGCCTTGCAAAAGCAGCGCTCGATAGTCTCAAGGAAGCTAACATAGATGTACATATCATTGATGATGTGGTGGCTGACCCGCCAGAGGCGGTAATCTTAAAAGCAGTTGATGAATGTAAAGGTGCTGGCGTTGATGGCATCGTCTCTGTGGGTGGTGGTTCTTCCATGGATACTGCAAAACTAATTGCAGTACTTGCAGGTTCTGATCAGCCAATTGAAGAGATGTATGGCGTAGGTCTAGTTAAAGACGGTCGCTTACCAATGGTGCTTGCACCAACAACGGCAGGCACGGGTTCTGAAGTAACTCCGATTTCAATTGTCACAACGGGCACGAATGAGAAAAAAGGCGTCGTCTCGCATCAGCTAATCCCGGATTGGGCAATTCTTGACGCTGAATTAACAGTCGGTCTTCCTGCTCACATCACAGCAGCCACAGGCATTGATGCGATGGTGCATGCAATCGAAGCCTTCACTTCAAAACATAAGAAAAATATTTTATCAGACACACTAGCAAGGCAAGCCTTAGAGCTTTTGGGTGGTAGCATTCATACAGCTTGTAAGGATGGTCAAGATCGTGAAGCACGTTCAAACATGTTATTGGGCTCAATGCTTGCTGGCATGGCGTTTGCCAATGCGCCTGTTGCAGCGGTTCATGCACTTGCCTATCCGCTTGGTGGGCATTTTAAAGTGCCACATGGTTTATCAAACGCGCTTGTTCTTCCGTATGTTCTTGATTTTAACATGGAAGGCGCTGCGCATCAGTATGCAGAACTTGCACCAATTATTTTCCCTGAACTTGCTGGTAAATCAGAACAAGAAGCATGTAAGGGCATGGTTGAAGGCTTTAAAGCAATGGGACCAGAACTTGGGATGAAGTCTAAACTTTCAGAAGTTGGCGTTAATCACAACAACCTGCCAATGCTAGCAGAAGATGCCATGAAGCAACAACGCTTACTGGTAAATAACCCACGTGAAATGACCTATGAAGCTGCCTTGGATATTTATACCCAAGCGCTTTAATTAGGGTATTTGGAGAATAGCATGAGTGATAAGGATCAATCAAAAGATGCCATGAACGAGATGTTTGCGGTTTGGGAGAAGGGTCAAGAGACTTTTCTAAAAGCCCAATCAGATGCGATGCAGGCATTTTCAAAATCTTTCGAAAACATGCCTGACTTATCCGAAAATATGCAAAAAGACGAAGCTTTCCCAAATTGGGATAGCTTCATCAAAGCTTGGGCACCAGACTGGGATTCGAGTGAATTCATAAATAACTCAAGCGATATGGCGGCTAACTTCACCAAGACCAGCAATGCTTTTATGGCCATGCTTGAGCCTTCCAACTGGACACAATATGCGCCAGAACAATTGCGTGTCATTCTGCAATCCATTGCAGATGGGCCAAAATTTGCGGATCTCGCAACCCCTCAATATGAAGCAGCTGCGACTTGGCGAGAGACATTGGATTATTCTCAGGCGAGTGCTGATATGGGCAAGGTCATGCAAGAGGCATGGGTACGCACTTATGGTCGCTTTAATAAAAATTATTCTGTCGAGGATCTAAAAGCGCCTGAGCCTAACGAAGCGCTGAATGCGTGGCTTGATGCTGCAAATCATGAGCTGTTAGAAACACAACGATCGCCAGAATTTATGGATGCACAAAAACGAATGATCCGTTCGTCAACTGAAGTTAAAGCAAGGCAGAAGGATATCGCAGAGGCCTGGTCGCAAATGTATCAAATGCCTACTCGAACAGAGGTGGATGACTTAATAAAGATTGTCCATGAATTGCGCCGTGAATTGCGAAGTGTAAAACGCGAACTTAATTCACTGAAAGCTAATAAGTAATGTCCCTTGAGGTGGATGATAAAGATCAAAAAGTCATTGAAGACCTCCAAAAGGCTCAAGAAGCTTGGATGCTTGTCTGGCAGCAAATGCTCGCGACAGGCGACCAAATCGTCAAGTCAAATGGCTTTTTAGGTCAAGTTAAAAGTGACGATGTAGCAATAGCAGAAACCCCCGCAGAAGTGGTTTTTGAGATCGATAAAGTACGCTTATTTCATTACAAGCCACTTACGAAAGTAAGAACTGACATTCCTCCTATGGTCATTTGTTATGGCCTTTTTGGACGTCAAACGATGATTGATTTGCAAGAAGATCGCTCTCTTGTGCGCAACCTATTGATGGCTGGTGTTGATCTTTATGTCGTCGATTGGGGAAACCCAACAAGAGCAGATCAATTTTTAAATTTTGATGATTACGTAGAGCGTTACTTGGGTTCATGCGTTGAGCATGTTTATGAAACCAATAACAATAAACCGGTCAATGTATTTGGAATTTGCGAAGGTGGAACTTTTGCAGCGATGTTGGCAGCCTTCAAACCTGAGTTGTTTGCAGGATTAGCGCTTGCCATCACACCGATAGATTTTCATGGTGACCGAGAAAATTTCTGGCGCGGCGAGGGGTTTTTAAATTCATGGATTGGCAATTTATCTAAAGAGGATGTTGATATAGTAATTGATACCCATGGTATGCTGCCTGGAGAAATGACAGGTGCTATTTTTTCATCTCTTACACCGATTGCAAGCATGACTAAATATAACATTGGCCTTGCCCGCATGGAGGGCAATGAGCAGATGATCTTAAATTTTTTACGCATGGAAAAATGGATAGCAGATCGCCCTAATCACCCAGGCGAAGCAGCACGTCAATGGCTCAATGATCTTTACCGTGAAAACTTGCTTGTTAAAGGTGAGTTTGAATTATGTGGTGAGCTGGTAGATTTGAGTAGAATTTCTTGTCCAGTCATTAATATTTATGCCGAACAAGATCACATTATTCCTGTGAGTTGCTCAAAAGCACTTAGTAAGTTTATTCCCAAGAATAGATATCAGGAGATTGGTTTTCCTGGTGGTCATGTAGGTGTTTTTGTCAGTCGAAAAGCGCAAGGTGTAGTCGCGGGTGGCATCGTTGAATGGCTTGAAAAAACACAAACATCAAAGAAAAAGAGTAAAAGTAGAAAATAAACTTCCCATAATAGAAAGTCAGATGAAAGTAGAAATCAGATGGTAAATAAAATCGTTTCACTCGAAGATGCAATTGCAACAATTGGTGATGGTGATACAATTTGCGTTTCTGGCTTTGTGGGTATAGGGACACCTGAAGCACTTCTCCGCGGAATTGAAGATCGTTTCTCTACGCATCAATCCCCAAAAGATATCTCACTTCTATTTGCAGCAGCACCAGGCGATGGCGCAGAAAAAGGCCTCAACCGCCTTGCAAAACCTGGGTTGGTAAAGCGGGCAATTGGGGGGCATTGGTCGCTTATTCCAAAACTAGGCGCAATGGCAATCAATAATGAAATTGAAGCCTATAATTTGCCGCTTGGGTGTATCTCACAACTCTACCGCGATATTGCTGCGGGAAAGCCTGGCATGTTTTCTAAAGTTGGTCTTCATACATTTGTTGACCCAAGAAACGGTGGGGGAGCTATCAACGATATTACTACTAAACCACTGGTTGAAGTAAAAGAAATCAACGATGAAGAATGGCTGTTTTATAACTCCATTCCTGTTGATGTGGCGCTCATTAGAGGCACAACGGCTGATCCTATGGGAAACATTACAATGGAGCGTGAAGCGCTGACTTTGGATATGCTTTCAATTGCAATGGCTGCAAGAAACTCTGGCGGGCTTGTCATTGCGCAAGTGGAACGCATCGCAGCTTCTGGCTCACTCATGCCGAAGGAAGTTATTGTGCCAGGTAATCTAGTAGACTGCATTGTCATTGCAGACAAAGACGAACATCTTCAAACTTATAAAACACCCTATGACCATGGATTTTCTGGTCGCATTAAAAGCGTTGTAAGTGACCCTGTTCCAATGGAATTATCTCAACGCAAAATCATTGCGCGTCGTGCTGCAATGGAGTTGCCAGTCAATGGTGTCGTCAACCTTGGCATTGGCATGCCAGAAGGCGTAGGCGCGGTTGCTAATGAAGAGAACATTATCAATAATATAACGCTCACGACTGAAGCAGGTGTCTTGGGCGGTGTCCCTCAATCTGGTCTTGATTTTGGTGCTGCCGTAAACGCAAATGCAGTTATTCAAACCAATCAGCAATTTGATTTTTATGATGGCGGCGGGCTTGATCTTGCTTGTCTTGGTATGGCTGAAACGGATCAACATGGAAATGTAAATGTAAGTCGCTTCAAAGATCGTCTTGCAGGTGCAGGAGGTTTTATCAACATCTCGCAAAATGCTCGCAAAGTACTTTTCGTGGGAACGTTCACAGCAGGTGGATTAAAAATTAAGACAGGTGATGGTAAACTGAAAATTGTAACCGAAGGGCACTCTAAGAAGTTTGCAAAGCAAGTTGAACAAGTAACGTTCAGTGGCAAGTTTGCCGCAGAAAATTGCAAAGAAGTGCTCTACATCACAGAGCGTTGCGTCTTTTCCCTTACAGAAAATGGCCTCAAGTTAAGTGAAATAGCGCCTGGAATTGATATTGAGAAAGATATCCTTGCACACATGGATTTCAAACCAATTATTGATGAACCTATCATGATGGATAAGTCGATCTTTGAAATCAAAACAATGAAATTACGCAAAAAGCTTTTGGAAATTCCAACTCAAAACAGGCTCTATCATGACAAACAACAAAACATTGTTTTTGTAAATTTGAGCGGACTTGATATTGCGACAAAAGAAGATTTAGAAAAGCTCGATAAAGAGTTAAACCAATTCTTCATTGAGCTAGGTGAGAAGGTTAACATTGTTACCAATCACGACGGTATTTCAGTTGCTCCAAGGTTGGTAAGTAAATTTATGAACCTCTTAAGCCAGCTCGAATATGATTATTATTTGACCGCGACACGTTACACGACAAGCGCTTTTTTGCGGCAGAAACTCGGTGCGGATTTAAAGCAACGCTCCATCCAGCCGCATATTTTTGAAACCAAGCAAGAAGCCTCAGATTATATTCTTGCAACGCGCGCTGATGTTTAAAATACAATAAAAAACGGGCGCTATATAAGCGCCCGAAATATTTTTATAAATTTAAGCGATAAGCTTAAGCAAACCACCAACGTTCGATAAGGCGTGAGCCATCCAATTGGAAGTTGTTACCAATTGTGCCGCTGTTAGCAATTTTAGTGCTGTGCGCATCAACGTAGTTTGCATACATTGGAACAATTGTGCCACCTTCTTGAGACATTAACATCTGCATTTCAGTGTACATTGTTTTACGCTTAGCAGCGTCAAGTTCAGCACGTGCTTTAAGAAGTAGTTCTTGGAAGCGTTTGTTTTCCCAGTTCGTATCATTCCACGGAACACCGCTCTCATACGCTGTAGAGAACATCCAATCTTCTGTTGCACGACCTGACCAGTAACATGCACACCATGCTTTTTTCAGCCATACGTTTGACCAGTAGCCATCATCTGGCTCTTGCACAACGTTGATCTCAATGCCTGCAGCTTTTGCAGAAGCTTGGTAAAGTTGAGCCGCATCAATCGCACCAGGGAAGGCAGCGTTTGCAGCAGATAGATCAACCTTAAGGCCGTCAAGACCCGCAGCTTTAATCATTGATTTTGCTTTTTCTGGATCATATGCATTTTGCTCAAGATCAGAAGCAAAGTATTGGTTTGCTGGACCGATTGGGTGGTCATTAGCAACTTGACCGTGGCCCAATAGAACTTTGTCTACAAGCTCTTGACGGTTGATCGCGTGCTTCAATGCTTGGCGCACTTTGAGGTTATCAAATGGCGCAAGATTTGTTTGCATAGGGAATGTGTAGTGCTGGTTACCCGTCACTTCAAAGATTGTCACATTCGGATTTGCTTTCATCAACGCTTCAGTTTTGAAGTCAACGCGGTTAATCACATCAACCTGGTTTGTCATGATTGCATTTTGACGTGCTGAAGAATCGTTAATAGCAATTGCTTCCACTTCATCGAAGAAGCCAGCATCATCACCTTTATAGTGACCCGCAACACGCTTCAATGTACAACGCACACCCGGGTCAAATGAAACAACAGAATAAAGACCTGTACCGATACCTTTTGCAATTGCTTCATCCGCACCGCCTGCTGGGTACATTAAGATGTGGTAATCAGAAAGTAGGAATGGGAAGTCAGCATTACCAGCTTTCAGTACAAACTTAACTTCACTATCGCTTACTTTTGTCATTTCAGTAATGGCTTCGACAATCGGCTTCGCAGCAGATTTTGCACCTTCGGCAGTGTGCATTTTTAGGGATGCAATTACATCATCAGCACCAAACGCTTTACCATTGTGGAATGTTACGCCTTTGCGAAGTTTGAAAGTCCAAGTTTTAGCGTCTGCTGATGCTTCCCAGCTTTCAGCCAATTCGCCTTTAAGCGAACCGTCAGCAGCAACTTCTGTAAGACAATCAAAAACGGCACCATGACCAAGTGTAATCATGAATGAGTCAGAATGTGTACGACCATCCCAGCTATCAGATGTATTCGCACCAGCAAGGCCAACACGAAGTTTGCCACCTTTTTTGGCAGCTTTTACCGGAATTGAAGTCATAGTTGTTGCAGCAGCTGCTGCAGCACCTGTCTTCAAGACACTACGGCGATCAAGATTAAAATTCATTGTTTCTCTCTCCTAAGTTAAAATTTGCGGGTTTTCCCGTCATTTTTATTGCGCCATCTCTCCAAGCATGACGAAATTATTTTTCCGTCATACTTTAAAACATGGCGAAATTCTTATATCTTGCTGCTAGCAGCATCTCCGATGTTATCAACACCGCGTTCTTCTAGCAACTCATCTAGCCAATCCGGGTCCATTTCTGGAACAGAACTAAGTAACAAATCAGTATAAGCATGATGTGGTGGCTTAAACATGACATCCTTTGGCCCAGCCTCCATGACACGCCCTTCTTTCATAACAACAACTTCATCAGCAATAGATTTAACCGTCGCGAGGTCATGCGTAATAAACATATAGGCAAGGTTAAATTCGTCTTGCAGTTTAGCAAGAGTACGCAAAATGCCTTCTGCTACGAGTTGATCCAGAGCAGAGGTCACTTCGTCACAAATGATGAATTTTGGTTCTGCAGCCAATGCACGCCCAATACCAATACGTTGTTTCTGACCGCCAGAAAGCTCCGAAGGTAGGCGATCAATATATTGACCTGGTTCAAGTTCAAGAATGTCGAGTAGTTCTTCCACGCGTTTACGTCTAGCTGCACCTGTAAGTCCTAAATAAAACTCAACAGGGCGACCAATAATTTCACCAATGGTTTTGCGTGGGTTAAGTGCTGTATCTGCCATTTGATAAATCATTTGGGCTTGGCGAAGCTGGTCTTTATCACGGTTGCGATAATCAGCTGGTAGTTCCACGCCATCAAATTCAATTGTACCTTCTAGCGGCGGCAATAGACCTGTAATACATCTCGCTGTTGTCGATTTTCCAGAGCCAGATTCGCCGACAACTGCAACTGTGCGTCCAGCATGTATATCAAAGCTTACATTATGAAGCACTTTAACTGAACCACCCCCATAGGCAGCGGTTACATTATTAACGCTAACAACAGGTGTTTCACTTTTTTTGGCAAGTGGTTTTTGTTCACGCTGGAAACTGCGAACCGCCCAAAGTGATTTTGTATATTCTTCTTTTGGACTGGAAAGCATGGTGCGTGTGTCAGCCTCTTCAATTTCGTCTCCCTTAAGAAGCACTTTGATTTTGTCTGCCATTTGCGCAACAACCGCCAAATCATGCGTGATATAAATCGCAGCTGTATTAAACTGCTCAACAATATCGCGAATAGAAGCCAGCACTTCAATTTGAGTGGTTACATCAAGCGCTGTGGTTGGTTCATCAAAAATAATCAAATCAGGACGACAAGCCATCGCCATAGCAGTCATCGCTCGCTGTAATTGCCCCCCTGATACTTGGTGAGGATAACGAAAGCCGATATTTTCAGGATCGGGTAACCGAAGTTTGCGATAAAGTTCAACACCATCTTCTTCGCTTTCGGCAGCAGAGAATACGTCGTGTTGAACAGGGCCTTCAGTGTGTTGATCCATCAAGCGGTGGGCAGGATTAAAACTAGCTGCGGCTGATTGCGCAACATAGGCAATGCGCTTGCCCAATAGTCCACGTTTTGTTGCAGCATCAGAGTTTACCAAATCAATCCCATCAAACTCAACTGTACCATCGGATATCCGACAGCCATCACGCGTGAAACCCATTGAGGCCAAGCCGATGGTTGATTTACCCGCACCAGATTCACCAATAAGTCCCAGTACTTCACCTTTATGCAAATCAAGATCGATACCATTGACGATCTGATTCCAAGTTTCATCTGAGCGGCCTTCAATTTTGAGGCCACGAATTTTTAAAAGGAGTTCTTGTTCGTTCATATCAACTACTCCTTCAACCCAGATGTTTTCTGCAACATCCAGTCCACCACAAAGTTTACACCAACGGTAAGGAGTGCAATCGCACCCGCCGCCATCAACGGTAACGCGGCAGTCAGGGGGCTAAACGCTGCAAAGTTAATGAAAGCTGCAAGATCCTTCACCATAGTACCCCAGTCAGCCAGTGGCGGTTGAATGCCTATGCCAAGGAAACTGAGCGATGCGATTGTAAGGAATACGAAGCAGAACCGAAGACCAAATTCAGCCAGCAAAGGCGCGAAGGCATTGGGTAGAATTTCTTTAAACACAAGATAACTGAGTGTTTCACCGCGAAGTTTTGCAGCTTCAATATAATCCATTACGACGATGTTAAGACCAACTGCACGAGAAAGACGATAAACGCGCGTACTATCCAGAACCGCAATAATCAAAATCATATAAACCGTAACAAGAAACCCATTTGAACCAGCCCAAGCAGTTGCAATCGTCATAAGCAGCAATGCAAAGATAAGTTGCGGAATAGCCATCAGCGCATCCACGATACGAGAAGTAAGTTGGTCAACCCATCCACCCTTAATGGCTGCTAAGAATCCCATTGTAGTTCCAATAAGAAAAGCTAGACAAGTTGTGATAAAGGCAATGCCAACTGTATTTTGTGCACCAAAAATAATACGTGATAAAATATCACGTCCGATTGGGTCAGTCCCTAATATATGCGCAGGGTCACCGCCTGTTGCAGGATCACCCCCTGGCAAAAGATTAGCTTTAGCAAAAACTTCTTCTTGTCCATAAGGCGCAATAAACCCTGCAAAAATAGAAGTGATTGCATAAACAATGATCACCAGAATGCCAAAGGATGCGGTGAGCGGCATTTGACGGAAGAGTTTCTTTGAGCCTTCTGTGCCAATCAACCTACCCAAAAAGCGGAATATAAACGCAAATATCGAAAAGAAGATAAAACCTTGAACTGCTTTTCTAAAGAAAAAGTTTTCGCCAACAAAATATTGATACAGCACAATTGCAAAAATAAAGACAGCAGTTACGATGCCGAATGCTACTCCAAATGACATATCTCGCCAATAAGGCTTATGACTTAGTACTGTTTGACCAAATTTATTTAATACAAAAGCAAATGCGAACATCAAAGCTAATATTATAATTACTTTAATTGCCCAATGTTGTTCAAGATACCAATCTGGAACTAGGTATGACAGCTTTAGAAAAATCCATTCTACTATAGCGTCAAGGCGAATGTGGATTAATGTATCTACCCAACCAAGAAGTGTATCTACCCAACCAAAAATAGTGCTCATATCGATCTCCCCTTACTTCGGATGCCGCAAGCGCGGGTTGGTTAGTATGGAGGCAATATCAGCTGTTAGATTAAGCAAGATGTAAGTTGCGGCAAAGACTAAGCAGCAAGCTTGCACAATTGGGATATCGCGAATTTTCACGCTATCAACAAAGAGCTGACCAATGCCTGGATAGACAAACACTGTTTCCACAACCACAACACCTGTGATTAGGAATGCCAAGTTAAGTGCAATCACATTGATGATTGGCGCCAGCGCATTAGGAAGCGCGTGTTTGACGATAACCCGCATCGGACTAAGGCCTTTAAGGCGCGCCATCTCAATATACGGACTTGCAAGCAAGTTGATAATCGAAGCGCGTGTCATCCGCATCATTTGCGCGGTCACGGCTAATGTCAGAGTTAGCGCTGGCAACATGGTTGCATTGACACGCTCCCAGAAAGTCAGCCCATCATAGACATTTGAAACAGCAGGAAAAACGGGATTAATCACAGCAAGGGCCAAGATTAGAATATAAGCTAGAAAAAACTCAGGGGATGAAATCGCAGATAACGTCGAGACGTTTACAACACGGTCATAGGCTGAATTTCTGTAAAGCGCAGCAAGAATGCCAAGTATCAAAGAAAGTGGGATTGAGATGAGCGCTGCAACACTTGCCAGAAAGAGTGTATTTGCAAAGCGGGGCTTAAGCTGGTCTGCAACAGAGCCAATGCCACCTTTACCCGTATCTGAACCTGCAAATTCTGCAAAGTTTGCTTGCGCAAAGCTAGTGCCAAAATCACCAGTAAGAACACCTGTCAGCCAATCAACATATCGAACAAATGGGTTTTTGTTGAGGCCAAGATCTTCGCGAATGGCTTCAACCGCTTCAGGCGTTGCACCTTGCCCAAGAATGGCTTGGGCAAAGTCGCCTGGTAATAAATTAACTGCTGCAAAGATTACGATGGAAACAACAAATAGCGTTATTAAACCCAACCCCAAACGCTGAAGGATAATCATCCCCACTGACTGCAAAACAAACCTCCCAATCTGTTTTAATGCTGCCTAAACAGCATGAGCATTTTTATATGACATTATTGTAAAGCTCAGATTGCAGTCTAGCGCGTAAAATTTGATTGTCAAAAAGCAAATGGGTATTTAATAAGGTTTTTAAATTCTGGGAATTAAATAAATTTGATTTCAACATCTTTCATTTCATCAAGGCTTGTAATGCCAAGCTGGTGCATGTTGTTGATCATGTCATGATATAAGAGTTCATAAACATGGTTCGCGCCCTTTTCACCCAAAGCTGAGACGCCATATACAAAAGGTCGACCTAAGAAGACAAAGTCAGCACCCAGTGCCTTTGCTTTTAATATATCGCCACCTGAGCGAACACCACTATCAAACATAACCTTAGTTTTCTTGCCAACGGCTTTTCGAATTTCTGGCAATACAGAGATAGGGGCAGGGGAAGATTCAAATTGACGGCCGCCATGGTTTGAAACCCAAACACCATCCGCGCCCGCTTTTACGGCAAGTTTTGCGTCTTCAGTTGAAAGTACACCTTTCAAGACAACAGGCCCATCCCATTGGTCGCGAACTTGTTTGAAATAATCCCAATCCAAGCAGCCACCCAGTTCTCCCCCCACAAAGCTTACAATCTTTTTCAAATCGCCATCAGGAACATAATTTTTCAAGACATCAAAATTAGGTTGCCCACGAAACAAAGTACGAAGCGCCCATTCTGGCCTCATGCAAATTTGTGCAAAGATTTTTGGCGTCAGCTTTGGTGGAATAGAAATGCCCGCACGACGTTGGCGTTCGCGCATCGATGGCCAAGGAACATCAGCCGTGACAACAAGTGTGTGATAGCCACTTTCTTTTGCGCGCTTGATAATATCATCTCTAATTTTTTCTTGGCGCGGAGGGTAAAGTTGAAACCAGCCGTACTCGCCAGAAATCTTTCCGCAGTTTTCTGGTGTGTCTGATGCAACGGTACTCAAACAATGCGGAATACGATGGTCACGTGCAGCTTTGGCAAAAATCTGCTCTGCATAAGGCCACATCAGGCTAGTGTAACCAATTGGCGGAATGCCAAAGGGCGCTGAATATTTTTTACCAAACATTTCCGTTTCAATGGAGGGTTCAATAATACCCTTCATTGTGCGAGGCACCATAGTGATGTTTGAAAGCGACGATTGATTGCGATGCATAGCCGTTTCACCGCCAGTACCGCTATCCATATATTCCCATGCAAAATATGGAATGCGTTTCTTGGCTTTTTTAGCTAAGTCAGAAATAGCAGGATAACGATCATCAGGAAGTTTAGCGACACGCAATGGGTTTACTCTTTGATCTATGGTTTCGTTTTTTGTGGTTTAGCAGTAGCCTCACTTCTCAAGGCTAACCAGTTGGCAGCAATAACACCAATCGCTACAACAGCAACAATGATTGTTGCAAGCGCATTAATCTCTGGCGTAACACCCAGTCTTACTTTTGAGAATATAACAATAGGAAGTGTAGACGCACCAGGTCCAGACACAAAACTTGCTATAACCAGATCATCAAAAGAAAGCGTGAATGCGAGCAACCACCCAGCAATAATTGCAGGCATGATTACTGGCAATGTTATTACAAAGAAAATATATGGCTGACGCGCACCCAAATCCATCGCGGCTTCTTCGATGGAAACATCAAAATCAGATAAACGACTTTGAATTACGACGGCTACAAACGCCATGCAGAATGTGGCGTGGGCGATGATGACTGTCGTAAGCCCACGTCCCGCAGGCCAGCCAATCAGGTTTTCCATCGCGATGAACAACAAGAGCAGCGACAAACCTGTGACAACTTCAGGCATAACAATTGGTGCTGTCGACATACCGTTTAAAAGAAGCTTGCCTTTAAACCGACGAAACCGTGCTAATGCATAGCCAATCATCGTGCCAAAGATAATGCCGATGGTTGCAGACCAAAAAGCAACTGTGAGGCTTATCCATGCGGCATCTGCCAATTGTCCATTTGTTAAAAGTTCACCATACCATTTTGTAGACCAGCCAGCCCAAACGGTTACGAGCTTGGATGAATTAAACGAATAGACCACCATGATTAGGATCGGAATATACAAAATTGCATATCCAAAACCTGCCATGGCTAGAACGAAGGGATGACGCTTACCCATGTTTAAGCCTCCCTTGCGCCTTGCGTATTACGCAAGAACATCATCGGGATTACAAGAAACGCAAGCATGACCATGGCTACAGAAGAGGCAACAGGCCAGTCTCGATTATTAAAGAACTCTGTCCAAAGCGTTTTGCCAATCATCAATTGATCAGGCCCACCCAGAAGTGCGGGAATAACAAATTCACCAACAGATGGAATAAACACAAGCAATGAACCAGCCACAATGCCAGACATAGAAAGCGGTAAAGTCACGCGCCAAAATGTTGCAAGCGGTGTTGCGCCTAAGTCACTAGCAGCTTCCATCAAATCCCCATCGAGTTTCTCAAGGGCAGAATAAAGCGGCAAGATCATTAAGGGTAGATAAGTTAGCACAATGCCAGAATAAACTGCAAAGTCTGTTTGCATAAGTTGCAAGGGTTCATTGATAATGCCTAGTGACATAAGCGATGAATTTATAAATCCATTCGGTGAATACATGCCAATAAGCGCATAAACGCGCAATAAACTAGAAGTCCAAAATGGTAAGATAACCAATAACAAAAGCGTATTGCGCATGCGAGGGTTTGAACGCGCAATCAGATAAGCCATTGGATAGCCGATAATTAAGCAAACCAAAGACCCAATCGCTGCAATTTTCAAAGAATTCACATAGGCATTAATATAAAGAGGATCGGATAAAAGAAACGCATAGTTTTCTAAATCCCCAATATAACCTGATGGCCACCAACCATCCCATGTGAAAATGGCGGTATAGGGCGGGCGTGTTAAAGCAGGATCAGAAAGGGATACTTGTAAAACGACAAAAAACGGAATTAAGAAAAATAAGGCAAGCCAAAGCATTGGCGGCATAATTACAAAATAGCGTTTGAGTCTTCCAAAGCCCATTAGTCTACCAACAGCCTTGCCGCGCGTTTTTCAAAAGAAACTTCAACGCTATCGCCTAGTTTCAATTTAGCTTCATCTTCATCCCAATGTTCTGAGATGGTAATGCGAACTTGATTGCCACTATCAAGCGTGACTTGAATATGCGTGATGCCACCAAGGTACATAATATCGGTTAGTTTACCTGTTGCTTTGTTGGCAGCGTTTGCCGCACGTCCCTTTGATTTTGTTTTTAATAAAACGCGCTCAGGTCGAACGGCAATCCAAACGGTTTGTCCGTCTTGAAGCTCAAGCTTATCTGTTGTCTCTAACGTGCCACCTGTATCAACGCTTAAGATTTTTTGAGATTTTCCACTGCCTGAAACTTTACCTTCAAATAGGTTCACTTGCCCAATGAAGCCTGCAATCATTTTATTGGCAGGGCGCTCATACATTTCGCGTGGCGCTTCCACTTGAATAAGTTTTGCCTCATCCATTACACCAATGCGTGTAGCGATTGACATGGCTTCTTCTTGGTCGTGCGTGACCATAATAAACGTCGTGCCAATTTCTTTTTGAATAGCAACCAATTGTCTTTGTGTTTCTTCGCGCAGTTTCTTATCAAGTGCGGAAAGCGGTTCATCCAGCAAAAGCACTTTTGGTTTTCGAGCTAAAGCACGTGCAAGGGCTACACGTTGACGCTGGCCACCAGAAAGTTGATTTGGTTTGCGTTTTCCGTAATCGCCAAGCTGCACAAGATCGAGCAGTTCTTGAACACGAGCATCCATTTCAGCCTTAGGCCACTTGTCTTGTTTTAAGCCGAAAGCAATGTTCTTTTCTACATTCATGTGCGGGAAAAGTGCGTAAGACTGGAACATCATATTCACAGGGCGATGCCATGGTGGAACGCTTGTTACATCTTGACCTTCGATTTCAATATGACCTGAAGTTGCAGTTTCTAATCCTGCAATCATGCGCAATAGAGTAGATTTGCCTGAGCCTGAGCCACCCAGCAAACAAAAGAATTCGCCTTGTTGAATATCAAGAGAAACCTGGTCTACTGCACGAACATCTCCAAAGTGTTTTGAAATATTATGAATTCTCAAAAATGGTTCTTGCCCATTCCCCATAGCTTCATCAGCCATATTTAATTACGCCTACTACAAAAGGAAAAAGGCAGACTAATATTCTAGCCTGCCTTTGTTTGTATTTTTTATTGACCCGTTTTAACGGTTGTCCACTCGCGGTTAATAGCGCGGTCTGTACGTGCGTCATAAACAGGAGCGACCCAAAGCTTTGCTTTTACTGCATCAGAAGGGAAGATGCCTGGATCATCCAAAATTTCCTGATCGATCAACTTAAGCGCTGGTGTATTTGCGGATGAGAACCAAACGTAATTTGTGATGTCAGCAGTAATCTGTGCATCCATTACAAAGTCGATAAACTTATGGGCAGCCTCAGGATGCTTTGCATCCGTAGGGATTGCCATCATATCAAACCAAGAAAGCGCGCCTTCTTTTGGAATTGTATAAGCAACTGACACACCATTATCAGCCTCCGCAGCACGGTCACGCGCTTGGAAGATGTCACCAGACCAACCAACTGTTAAACAGATATCACCATTCGCAAGATCATTGATGTATTGTGATGAATGGAAGTAGCGAATGTGAGGTTTCACTTGTGCAAATAATTCAGACGCTTTTTTGAAATCAGCAGGATCTGTTGAAGTTGGATCAATGCCTAAGTATTTCATTGCAGCAGGGATCATTTCAGTTGGAGCATCCAGAACAGAAATACCACATGAGGCAAGCTTTGCTGCATTATCTTTGTTGAAAATAAGTTCCCAGCTGTCTGTTGGTGCTGAATCACCAAGCAGTTCTTTTACTTTACCTTCATTGTAACCAATACCAGTTGTGCCCCAAAGATAAACAACAGCATGTTCATTGCCTGGGTCATATTCTGCAACATTGCCCATTACACCTGGATCAAGGTTTTTCAGATTAGGTAATTTTGATTTATCGAGTTTCTGGAAAACACCAGCCTTAATTTGACGAGCCATAAAAGAAGCTGATGGCACAACTAGATCGTAGCCTGAATTACCAGCAAGTAGTTTTGCTTCCAGCACTTCATTTGAATCAAACACATCATAAGTAACTTTGATGCCAGTTTCTTTTTCGAACTTTGCAATTGTGTCTTCAGCAATATAGTCTGACCAATTGTAGATGTTCAGAACTTTATCTTCGGCATGAGCTGAGCCTGCAATAACAAGCGCTGCTGATGCCATTAAAATTGTTTTTAGTCTCACAGAATTCATTTAGTTTTTCCTCACCTTTAGTTTGCCCCGCATTGGGTGGCATATTATATTTATTTAAAAGATTATCGAGTTGTGAGAATTTTGCAAGTTTACAATTGAGCTATTGCAAATTTTTGAATTTCGTGGACTGTGGCGATTAAATGTATTTTGGAGCACTTTATGAATACGAAACCTAACTTTCCTGATGCAAACGCGATCAAAAAAACAAATTTAAAGCATCATTGGCATGCCTTTACAGATATGGCTTCATTAGATGAGCAGCAACTACGCTTGATTACACAAGCAAAAGGCTCTCATATTTGGGATTCTGATGGCAATAAAATTCTTGACGGCATGGCGGGACTTTGGTGCGTTAATGTGGGTTATGGTCGTGATGAGATTGCAGAGGCTGCATCCGCTCAAATGAAAGAGCTTCCTTATTATAATACATTCTTCAAATCGACGCATTCGCCTGTTGCTTTATTGGCTGAAAAAATAGCTTCACTTACACCGGGTGATTTGAACCGTATCTTTTTTAATACATCAGGTTCAGATTCAAACGACACAGTGCTTCGTATCGCAAGAGCATATTGGGCAGGCAAAGGCCATAAAGAAAAGACAATCGTAATCGCCCGCAAAAATGCCTACCACGGTTCAACCATGGCAGGTGTCACGCTTGGCGGAATGGAAGCTATGCACTCTCAAGGAGGGCCACTTATTCCAGACATCGTACACATTGATCAACCTTATTGGTATGATGAAGGGGGCGATATGGATCCAAATGAGTTTGGCCTGATGCGCGCTCGCGCCCTAGAAGAAGAAATCGACAAGCTCGGCGAAAATCGAATTGCAGCTTTCATTGCAGAACCTATCCAAGGCGCTGGTGGTGTGATTATTCCACCAGACACCTATTGGCCAGAAGTGATGCGGATTTGCAAAGAACGCGATATTTTATTTTGTGCAGATGAGGTCATTTGCGGCTTCGGTCGTATGGGTGAGTGGTTTGGTTCTATTCACTATGACTTACAACCAGACATGATTTCTATGGCAAAAGGTTTATCATCTGCCTATCTGCCAATTGGTGCAGTAGCCTTCTCAGAAAGCCGCGCTCAAGAAATGTTTGAAACGGCTGGCGAGTTTTTCCATGGTTACACTTATTCAGGCCACCCATCTTGCTGTGCGGCTGCCTTAAAAAATATTGAGATTATAGAGCGTGAAGGGCTTGTAGAGCGCGTCAAAAATCATACCGCACCTCTTTTTGCAGAAAAAATGCAAACGCTAGCTGACCACCCAATTGTAGGTGAAGTTAGAACCCGTGGTCTTTTAGGTGCGATTGAACTTGTACCAGAAAAACCATCCAGAAAACGTTTTGATAATTACGGTGCAGTTGGCACAATCTGCCGCGATCATTGTTTTAACAATGGCCTTGTAATGCGGGCAGTACGTGACAGCATGGTATGTTCACCACCACTTATTATTACAGATGAAGAGATTGACGAACTTGTTGTCAAAGCCCGTAAGTCGCTTGATGATACTTGGGCAGAAGTGAAGTAAATTTCCATGCATCCTGATATTAAGGCTTATCTAGCCAGTAATCCCGAACCGCAATCCATTGATGTTTTAATCGCTGACTCAAACGGTATCCTGCGCGGTAAACAGTTCCCAGGCGATCAATTGGAAAGCCTATATAAAAAAGGCGCTAACCTTCCAATATCACTGATGTTTGGTGATGTGCGAGGCGCAACACCTGATGCGTTGATGATACCACCTTTGGTCGGTGATCCTGATATCAATTATTCTGTAATTGAAGGTTCATTACGTCCAGTGCCTTGGGCAGGTGTGCCAACAGCGCAAGTGTTTTTACGTGCCTCGAAAGATGGTGCTGATTTACCAAGTGATCCACTTACAGTTTTAGAAAATGTCATCAAGCGTTTAAACGGTGATGGCATGTTCCCGGTCGTAGCGCTGGAAGGTGAGTTTTATTTGCTCGACCCTGCAAAATCACCGCCAGAACCGATTAAACCAAAGAACAAATGGCCAGCTTTTGAAGGCCCGCAAGTTTATGCGCTTGAGCCTTTACGTGATGTCCAGCATTTTCTCAACGAAGTAAAAAATGTGGCAACTGCGCAAAGCATTCCGCTTACCTCTATTTTATGTGAGTACGGCGAAAGCCAGTTTGAGATGAACTTAGATCATTCAGGTAAAATCACAGACCATGCGCGTGATTTTATTTTGCTTAAACATGCCATCAAAAATATTGCAGAAGCTAACGGACAACTAGCGAGTTTCATGGCGCAGCCCTTAACACACAGTGGCGGTAGTGGGTGTCATATTCATGTGAGTGTTCTAGATAAAGACGGCAATAACATCTTTGGTGATAATGATGGCGTCTTGCTAAATGCTATTGGCGGTTTGATGGAAACGATAGCCGAATCGATGGGGGCATGTGCGCCTTTTGCAAATTCATATCGACGCTATAAAGCAGGAGGCTGGTCTCCGAACTCAGGCAATTGGGGGCGCAATCACAGACTGGTTTCATTGCGCATTCCAATCTCTGGCGAAAAAGACAAACGCGTCGAGCATCGCATCGCAGGTGCGGATGTAAATCCATATCTTTTAGTGGCATCGGTCTTGGCTGGCGTTCACCATGGTATCAAAAACAGGATTGACCCTGGCCCTGAATCCATGGAAGGACAAGAACCAGAAGAAGGAAATGCAATTCCAACCCGTTGGCGGGAGGCTTTGCAGGCCTTTTCGACGTCCGGGTTTTTCAAGGATTATTTCGGCGAAGAATTTATGGAGTTTTATTGCAGAGCAAAATTTGCAGAAGAAGAAAACTTCCATATAGAAGTCTCAGACCGTGACCATGGATGGTGTTTGCGCACCGTTTAAAACGACAAATAAAGATGGTGTAAAATGAGTAAGGTAAAACCAGAGATTAGCTTGGATGTCTCGCCAGAACTTGAACGAAACACCAATGAAGAGCTATACGATTGGTTGCGTGCTAATCGTGTAGATGAAGTTGAGTCTGTAATACCAGACATGGCCGGTGTTGCGCGTGGCAAAGTGATGCCTGCTTCTAAATACATTAAAGAAAGCGAAATTCGCCTTCCGATCTCACTTTTCATGTCAAGTATCACAGGTGGCTACGCAGATATTGAGACCGAAGGCTATGACGTTGATGCGGATTGTTATCTAGTTCCTGATATTTCAACTGCCAGAGCTGTGCCTTGGGCAAATGATCCTTCTATCCAGATTATCCATGATGCCTATGATCGCCATGGCAATGAAATAGCTTTTGCGCCGCGTAATGTTTTGAAAAAAGTAATCGGCCTTTATAAGCGTAAAGGTTGGGATCCAATTGTCTCTCCTGAAATAGAGTTTTATCTAACCAAGCCGAACACAAATCCAGATAATCCCCTTGAACCACCCGTGGGGCGTTCTGGTCGTCAGAGTTTATCTAATCAGGCTTATTCACTCTCAGCAGTAGATGAGCATGATCGCTTCATTGAGCATATTTATGATTACGCAGAAGCGCAAAACCTTGAGATAGATACGATCATTCAAGAGTCTGGTGCAGGTCAACTTGAGATTAACTTGATGCATGGTGATCCACTTAAACTTGCCGATGAAGTCTTTCTCTATAAGCGCCTTATCAGAGAAGCAGCACTTCAATGTGGTATCCACGCAACTTTCATGGCAAAGCCAATGGAAGATCAACCAGGCAGTGCAATGCACGTGCATCAAAGTGTTTTGAACCGTAAAACAGGTGAAAATATTTTTTCAAATAAAGATGGGTCGCCCTCTGATGCGTTCTCTCATTTCATTGGGGGGCAGCAAAAATACATGTATGCAGCCTGTGCCTTTGCAGCTCCTTTTGTAAATTCGTATCGTCGCCTTGTGCCTAATATGTCTGCACCTGTTAATCTCGAATGGGGGCATGATAATCGTTCAGCAGGCCTGCGCGCACCACGTGCGACACCCAAAGCCAGACGAATAGAAAACCGTGTGATTGGTGCAGATGCAAATCCATATCTTGCAATTGCCTCCTCTCTTGCATGTGGATATTTAGGCATGACAAAACGCATAAAGCCACGTGAAGAGGCAACTATTGAATTTGAACATAGAAGTCGAGATCTTCCCTTTGGTCTGTTAAGCGCAATTGATGCACTAAACACCAGTCATGATTTAAAGCGCGTGCTTGGCAAAGAATTCGTTGATATTTTCATCGGTGTAAAACAAGTCGAGCATGATGAGTTCATGAAAGTAATTTCGCCGTGGGAGCGTGAGCATTTGCTCTTGAACGTTTAATGGTGCTTTCTCTATTAGATGCGAATGACAAGCAGGGCAAGCATGCACCATCTTGGTATGCTTCAAGCTCCAATCCGCTAGAAGAGTTTCCATCTGCCAAAGGTGAATTAAAATTTGATGTTGCTATCATAGGCGCTGGTTTTTCAGGTCTTTCATCCGCCCTGCATTTATCAGAACTAGGCTATAAAGTTTGTGTCTTAGATGCGCACCGTGTGGGGTGGGGAGCATCTGGCCGCAATGGTGGGCAAGTTGGTTCTGGTCAGCGGATTGGTCAAGACGAAGCTGAGAAACTGGTTGGTTTCGAACATGCAAAACGTGGCTTTGATATTGGCGTTGAAGCAGCTGGCCTAGTTCGTGATCTGATCAAAAAACACAAAATCAATTGCGCTTATAAAAGGGGCATAATCGAAGCCATGCATCGGCCGCGCTATGATGATGAAATACGTGAATATGTTGAACTGCTCAATGATAAATATGACTACGATCATATGCGCTATTTGTCACCTGAGGAGATGCGAGAAAAAATAGGTTCATCAGACTATTCAGCGGGTTCAGTTGATACAAATGCAGGACATTTGCATCCCCTAAATTATGCGCGAGGTTTGGCAAAAGCTGCGGCAAAAGCTGGGGCAGAGATTTTTGAATTAAGCCGCGTTACATCTGTAGAAGCTGGAAATATTAAAACCCAAGACGCTGAAATTAAAGCAGATAAAATCATCATAGCTGCAAACGGATACCTTGGTGGACTGGATCGCAAAGTTGCTGATCGGGTGATGCCAATTAATAATTTTATCATTGCAACCGAACCCATGAGCGAGGACGAATGCAAGGCACTTATCCGCGATGGTGAAGCGGTTTGTGACAGTCGTTTTGTAGTCAATTATTTCCGCATATCAGAAGACAATCGTATGCTTTTTGGAGGCGGTGAAAACTACTCTTATAAATTCCCTAGTAATATTATAAAAGTTGTTCGAAAGCCGATGTTGCAAGTTTTCCCACAACTTGAAAATACAAAGATTGATTACGCGTGGGGTGGCACACTTGCTATTACGCGCAATCGGGTGCCGTGTTTTGAATTTCGTAAAGACGGTATTATTAACATCTCAGGCTATTCAGGCTCAGGCGTTCACATGGCAACCATGGCAGGCAAAATTGTCGCTGAAGCAGTGAACGGCCAAATGGCAAGGTTTGATACTATGAGCAAATTACCAACGCCAAAATTCCCAGGAGGCGCTGCTCTAAGATGGCCACTTTTACCCTTGGCGTTAACTTGGTATGCGATGCGAGATAAATTTTAACAGCCGAAATATTATTCTCGTATAGTATAGCGCTTCAAACTTTTGCATAAATCATTTAAGACTTAAAGAATGACACAAGACCTTTCCAGATCAGCAGATATTCTGCGCGAACTCATTCGCTGCCCTTCTGTAACCCCGCAAGAAGGAGGAGCATTATCTTATCTTGAGCAGGAGTTTAACAAGCTTGGCTTTTGCGTCGAGCGTGTAACGTTCTCAGATGAAAACACACCTGACGTTGAAAACCTTTATGCTCGTATTGGCAGTGATGCGCCACATGTTATGTTTGCAGGACATACAGACGTTGTGCCTATTGGTAATGCAGACGATTGGTCAAGTGATGCTTTTTCAGGTGATGTAAAAGATGGCGTTATGTTTGGTCGTGGCGCAGTTGATATGAAGGGCGGCATTGCTTGTTTTCTGGGTGCGGTAGAAAGCTATCTCGCCAACAATTCATTAAAGGGGTCTATATCATTCCTCATAACGGGAGATGAAGAAGGCCCTTCAATTAATGGCACAGACAAACTTTTGAAATGGGCGGCTGATAAAGGTGAGACCTGGGACGCCTGTATTGTGGGTGAACCTTCTAATAAAAGTAAAATCGGTGACGTTGTCAAAAACGGGCGTCGTGGTTCACTATCAGGCCGCGTTACCGTTAATGGAACTCAAGGTCATGCGGCATATCCTCATCTTGCTGATAATCCTGTAAATGGCATAACAGATTTATTAAACGCACTTTTAGAAGCGCCTTTTGATGAAGGCACGCAGATGTTTCAACCCAGCAATCTGGAAGTAACCTCTATCGATGTTGGCAATACAGCAACCAATGTAATTGCGGGAAAAGCAGTGGCAAGTTTCAACGTTCGGTTTAATGACCTATGGACAGGCGATACTGTAAAGCAGGAGATTAAAAGACGTTTGTCAGAGGGCGCAAAGCGTTCTGTTATTCGCAGCAATAAAGATACGCCAGTTGATTTTGATGTTGAGTGGATTGGCCGTGTAAGCCATGTCTTCCTAACCAAAGATGATGCTTTGCTAAGCACGCTATCTAATGCGATAAAAACTGTTACCGGCAAAGAACCTGAACTATCGACAGGGGGAGGAACATCAGATGCTCGTTTCATCAAAGATTATTGCCCAGTTGTTGAATTTGGGCTTGTCGGTCAAACTATGCATCAAGTCGATGAGCGCACCGCACTCAGCGACATTGATAAATTAACTGCAGTTTATGAAGCTTTTTTGAAAAACTATTTCTAACTTACTTAAGTGCCGCCAAAATAACTGGGTCACGGCTATATACATCTTGAAGTACATTAAGCTTTCCAGCCTGATTAACCCAAGTTGTAAAATAAGCTAAGTGGATCGGCATTGGCTTTTTCAAGATCACAGATTTACGTTCACCCTGATTAACAACCCCATCAATCTTGCCGGGTGCAATTGCGCCATCTAGTTCAAAAATTTTACGGGCAAAATCAAGCGGGTTATGAATGCGAATACAGCCATGTGAGAACGCTCTGTCCTTTGAGTTAAAAAGTTTCTTTCCTGGTGTATCATGCAGATAAATTGCATGTTCGTTAGGGAACAGAAATTTAACCTGACCAAGGGCATTTTTAGGGCCTTCGCCTTGAACAATTCTGTAAGGAAACTTTTTTGGTTCTTCAGGGTCGATTTTAGACCATTTAACTTTGCGTCCATCCAGTTCTTTTGCGCCTTTATTCCAATTTTCGAACAAAGTGTATCCGCGAGTTTTAAGGTAATTAGGATTCTTCAAAAGTTTCGGCAAATATTCATTCACTGCAATAGACTGCGGAATATTCCACTGGGGGTTAAACTCCACATAAGTCATCTTATCACTAAATTGCGGCGAAGCGTGTTCTGTCTTGCCGATAATGACGCGTCGTTGGTCTACAATTTTATTCTTGTTGTAAATGAAAACTTCATAAGCTGGCTGATTGACCAAGATGTGCTTGTCACCCAATTCTTGGGGTAGCCAACGCCAACGCTCAAGGTTGGCAGCAATGAGAGCACGTTTCGCTGGGTCTGATGTGCGCGCCATAGCTTTGCGTAACGCATTATATTGCGGATGCAAAGGGCGTAAGCTAGTCAGTGTGCGCTTTAATCCCTTTTTCTTCAAAAGCTTCATAGTGGCGGATGGGTCAAAAGATTTCTTTGTTTTGAAAATGTCTGCTTGCAATCTTGATTGGTCAACAATGCCAATGTGAATGTCACGAGCATACTTTAAAAATTTGGCAGTAAGATAAAGCTCAAGCTTATCAATCTTTTTGCCTTTCAATTGCTCTTTATTGATGTTGCCAACAAGATACGCTTTAGAATTTAAACCTTCATCGCCAGCGCTTGATAGTGTTTTGACAAGTAGTTTGCCCTCTTTTGTGAGACCTCGCTTAAGGCCAAGAAAACCTTTTTTTGATGTCCAAATACCTTTGTATTTATTTGATTTATAAATACCTTCAAGCGGCTTTGGATTAACCTTAGTGCCTTGATATTCAAACGTACCTTTTGCCAGCTGCTGCTTTAGCGTAAATGCGAGAGCGGGTGAAGCGGTAAGCGCCAAAATTAAGGCGAGAGCTAAAAAGCGAAAATTGCGAAGCATTGTAATTCCTGCAAAGATTATCTATCTATTTTTTACGTATCTTCATAGCCACCTATCGTGACTAATGAAAGCACTAAAATGACTTACCATAACGTAAGGTAAGAATACCAGTGTTTTCTAGCTTTCATAAGTTTGAAAGAAAGCGTTTTGCGCTGTTGAAATATTCAGATTGCTTGTCTTCAGCCAGTTTGTCCCAAGTGCGATAAACTTGCCCTAATCTGGGATTTCCCTTTAATTTTGCTTTGTTACGGATAATGAAATCCCAATAAAGAGCATTAAATGGACAGGCATTAGCCCCTGTTTTCAATTTTACGTTATAATGGCAGTTTTTACAGTAATCAGACATTTTATTGATGTAATTACCGCTTGCTGCATAAGGTTTTGAGCCCAAAATACCGCCGTCACCAAACTGACTCATGCCAAGCGTGTTAGGCAGTTCCACCCATTCATAAGCATCGGCATAAACCGCTAAATACCATTCATGTACTTCAAACGGATCAACGCCAGCTAACATGGCAAAATTACCCGTTACCATTAAACGTTGAATATGATGTGCGTAAGCTTCCTCTTTAGTTTGCGTAATAGCTTCACGCAGACAAGTCATATCCGTTTCGCCTGTCCAATAAAAATCAGGAAGTTTACGATTTGCTTCGAGAAAATTGCGCTTCACATATTCTGGCATTTTAAGCCAATAGATCCCGCGCACATACTCTCGCCAGCCAATAATCTGACGAATAAACCCTTCGGTAGCATTTAGTGGCACGCGGCCTTTTTTGTATTCAGCCTCCACACGCTTACACACTTCCAGTGGGTCAAGCAGGCCGCAATTGATGTAAGGAGAAAGCAGTGAGTGATATAAAAATTTTTGCCCCTCTAGCATGGCATCTTGATAATCCCCAAACGAGGGTAGGGCTACATCCAGAAAATGATCCAATACTTTATTGGCTTGTTCGCGCGTGACCGCAAACCAGAACGGTTCAAGGTCGCCAAAATGATCGTTAAATTTATTGGCAACCAGTTCAAGAACTTCGCGCGTAATTTCGTCAGGTTCAAACCGCACTTGGCTTGGCATAAACAAATCATCTTTAGCAGGTTTGCGGTTTTCACTATCGTAGTTCCATTTGCCGCCTTCGGGCTTGTCGCCATCCATTAAAAGATTGGTCTTGCGTCGCATGTCACGATAGAAATATTCCATCCGCAATTGCTTGCGGCCTTCAGCCCAATCTGCAAATTCGTGGTGCGTTGCTATGAAGCGATCATCAGGCAAAATCTCTACTGTTAAGCCAAAGTGATCTGACCAAGATTTTACATCCTCCATTACCCGCCATTCTGCTGGCTCAGTAATGATTATGCTTTTAAAATTCTTCGTAGTAAGTACCCGCCCAACTTCACCTTTGAAGGATTGCAAGTTTTTATCATCATCCAGTTTGATGTAATCAACTTGCCAGCCTTTTTCACTCAGCTCTTGCGCAAAGTGGCGCATTGCAGAAAATAAAAGCGTAATCTTCTTTTTGTGATGTTTTACGTAACTAGCTTCTTCATGCACCTCACACATGAGAATACGATCAGAAGCTTTATTGGCCGCTTTAAGTGAAGAAAGACCATGCGAAAGCTGGTCACCGAGAATTAAAATTAAAGGGGCTGTCCCAGATAACTCAAAAATGGGTTATCAATATGGGTATG
>CAZCUN010000039.1:0-32167 GCA_964502215.1 uncultured Rhizobiaceae bacterium
CTTCTCATACCCATATTGATAACCCATTTTTGAGTTATCTGGGACAGCCCCAAATTAAATTTACAATATATTTAGCCGCATTCAATAAGATTGCCTAAATATAGCCACCAGACTATTATTAATAGTATAAATTGATTTGAATTTTCGGGAGTCCACATCGTGGCATTCAAACGAACCAAGATTATTTTTTCATCGATAGCAATGATGCTAGGCAGCACTTTACTGCCAAATGCTCACCCTCATGTATTTGTCGAAGCAAACATGGAGATTGTTCTCAATGAAAAAGGTCAATTTACAGAGCTTCGTCATGTTTGGCGGTTTGATGAATTATTTTCCTCTACGCTAGTGTTTGATTACGACAAAAATGGTAATTCTAAACTAGAAGAAGATGAAATAGCCGAGATTACCAAAACCATTAAAGAATCCATTGCTGAGTATGATTTTTACACCGCAATGAGAAGTGGCAAAGACGTCATCAACTTTTATGAGCCTGAGAAACTCAGCGCTTATATGAAAGATGGTGAGATGATTATGTTTTTCACCTTACAGCCAGAAAACCCGCATGACTTTAAGACAGCGCCCTTACGCATATCTGCAAGCGACACAAGTTATTATGTAGCCTTTGAGTTTGCAAAAAAGAATGTGATTTTCAAAGATAATGCAGATACATGCAAAGCTGAAATTACTGTGCCTGATTATGACAAACTATATGCTGACAGCTCTCAAACACTAAGTGAAGCTTATTTCAGCAATCCTGACAAACCAGAACTAGGGGATGAGTTTTTCTCATGGGCAGAAATTTCATGCTAAGGCAAATTAGCTTGCCTATACTTTGCATATTTGCTGCTGTTATTCTTCTTACAAACATTCCAGAATCCTTAGCTCAAAGTTCACTGGGTGTAGGCCGCGCGGAACAAGCAATACAGCCCGAAGGCTATTTTGCTGGTATTTTGTTTTGGATACAGCAACAACAACAAGCCTTTTATAAACTAATGACGACTGCGCTTAAATCTATTCGTGATGATGGTGATACAGCGTGGTACTTAATCGGGCTAAGCTTTGCATACGGCATTTTTCATGCAGCCGGCCCAGGCCATGGCAAGGCAGTTATCTCATCATATATGTTAGCAAATGAGGTTGCAGCCAAGAGAGGCATCATGCTGTCTTTTGCTTCAGCCATGTTGCAAGGCGTAACAGCTGTGGTAGTTATCAGCGCCATCATGTTATTCTTAAGAGGCACAGGCATTAAAACCAGCAACCTTGCAGGGTCTTTGGAAATCACCAGCTATTTTCTGGTTATGATGTTAGGCGTTTATCTGATTTGGACAAAAGTTTTCAAAAAGAAAATGGCTCATGCGCACAGCCATGATCATTCTCATTCACATGAAGCGCATCCTGATCCTAACCATGTTCACACCGATGATTGCGGATGCGGCCACTCACATGCAGCAGACCCGAAAATGCTAGAGGGTAAGCAACTTGGCTTAAAAGAAGCTTGGTCTGCAATCCTTGCCGTCGGTTTACGTCCCTGCTCTGGCGCAATCATTGTTTTGACCTTCTCATACTTAAACGGACTTTTCGTTGCTGGCATCGTTTCCACTTTCGCAATGTCTATTGGCACAGGCATTACTGTTGCAACGCTGGCGCTTATTGCAGTTGGTGCTAAAAATGCCGCGATTAAAATTACAGGTGCACAAGACAGTCTTGCGACTATACACAGAGTAATTGAAATTTCTGGCGCTCTGCTCGTATTTGTCCTTGGTCTTTTATTATTCAGCGCAGCACTCACAGCATAAAACACAAATGTGACAACATAGACTGCTTTTAAATCAATTGCCGCATTGCAAAATTTAAAAACAGCACTATTTTGCAATCATCTTCTAAATTCTGGAATAGTCTCATGTTGAAGAAAAACGATACAAAAGCGGGCGTTGGCCCCTTACCTGCCGATCACCCTAAGGTTTCAATCGGTAAAGTTGGTGTATTGCTAGTCAATCTTGGAACACCTGATGGCTATGACAAAAAGAACATGTACAAATACCTACGTGAGTTTTTATCAGACAGCCGCGTTATCGAATGGCCAAAGGCACTTTGGTATCCTATTCTTTATGGTATTGTATTGAACGTACGTCCTGCAAAATCAGGGGCTGCATATAAATCTATTTGGAATCATGAGCAGGACGAATCTCCGCTTCGCACATTTACAAGAAACCAGTCAGACAAACTTGAAGCAATTTTTGAAAACAACGATGACGTAATCGTCGATTGGGCAATGCGCTACGGCAACCCCTCAATTCCATCACGACTTGATGCTTTAAAAGAGCAAGGTTGCGACCGTATCGTCGTGTTCCCGCTCTACCCACAATATTCAGCAGCCACAACTGCAACGGTTAATGACAAGGTCTTCGACCATTTCATGAAGCAACGCTGGATGCCAGCCCTTCGCACCATTCCTGCCTACCATGATGAACCCGTTTATATTGATGCACTTGCTGCATCGCTAGAAACCGCGCTTGAGAAAATGGACAAAAAACCTGAAAAAATCATCGCATCTTATCACGGTATTCCGCAAAGTTATTTCAAAAAAGGCGATCCATATCACTGCCATTGCATGAAGACGACGCGGTTATTACGTGAAAAGCTGGGCTGGTCAGAAGACTTTTTGCTAACATGCTTCCAATCCCGCTTCGGCCCAGAAGAATGGCTACAACCTTACACAGACAAAACCATTGAAGCCTTGGCTCAAGAAGGTGTCAAAGACCTTGCTGTCTTTAACCCAGGCTTTTCAGTTGACTGTCTTGAGACATTGGAAGAAATGGGCGTTGAGGGCGAAGAAATTTTCCACGAACATGGCGGTGAAAACTTCACTTATATTCCTTGTCTTAACGACAGCAAGGAAGGCATGGACGTGATTGAGACTATGGTAAAACGTGAGATCATGGGCTGGGCTTAATAGCCTAGTTTTAGATCAACCAGATTTTCTAAACCCTCACCTGCTTCATACCGTGTGATTTGACCATCTACATATTTACCCAGTGCTATCACATCAGAGTTTGCGGCAACATGAGGAAACAGATGCACATTTTCTAAATCCCATAGCGGGCTATCAGATGGCAGTGGCTCAACTTCAAACACATCAAGCGAAGCACCCCCAAGCGTGCCGTCTTCTAAGCAAGCTGCAATATCCACCTCAACCTGACTTTTCCCGCGCCCACCATTTATAAAAATTGGCGACGGCAGAACAGGATGTTTTGCTAACTTGTTAAATAGCGCACGATTAAAAATTCCAGTTGTGCCTTGCGTCAATGGCAAAAGCCCAACAAGATAATGAGACTTGGCTAGAAATTCATCCAGTGCTTTTTCATCATAACACGTAATGCCCTCAATCTCTTTTTGCGTACGGCTCCAGCCAATAACATTAAACCCAAGCGCCTTTAGTTTGTGAGCGGCATCTTGGCCTAAGACCCCCATGCCCATAATACCAATGGTTACTTCGCTAGCTTGGGGTTGCGGCGCATCATCCCATTTGGCTTGGCTTTGTGCTGATTGATAATGCTCAAGCTGACGCAAATGATTGAGACACTGCATACAAATCCATTCACTCATGCGCGTAGTCAGCGAGTTATCAACAAACCGAACTATCGGCTTGCCCTTTGGAAGCGCAGGATTTGCAAGCACTTTATCAACACCAGCACCTGCCGAAAAAATCACTTCCAGATCAGGCATACGGTCAAAAAGATCAAAATCAAATTCCCATACAAGCGCATATTTAATACCTGTCAAACTTATTGGTCGCTCACCTTTTGTCCAGTCAATAACAGGACGACCACCAAGACCATCATGGATAGAGCCAAGTTTTTCCGCAGCGGTAAAATCAACCGAAAGAAGGAGCGTTGATTTATCCATGCTGAAATTCCCTATTGAGTTTTGATATCAAAAGCCGCTGCCATCAACGCTTTGGTATAATCAGTTTGAGGATTTTCAAAAATCTGCTTTGACGAACCCTGCTCAACCACCTTGCCAAGCCGCATGACAATCACTTCGTTGGCCAAGGCCTTCACGACTTTAAGATCATGACTAATAAACATATAGGCAAGCTTGCGACGTTTTTGTAAGTCGCGCAAAAGATCAACCACCTGCGCTTGCACACTCATATCAAGCGCTGAGGTTGGCTCATCCAGCATGATAAATTTAGGTTCAAGAACAATCGCACGCGCAATCGCAATACGCTGTCGCTGACCACCAGAAAATTCATGCGGATAGCGATGGCGTGTTTCAGGGTCAAGCCCCGTTTCTTGAAGCGCATTAATGACCATCTCTTCACGCTGATTGCGATTTAACTCAGGATTATGAATGGTAAGCCCTTCAGCAATAATTTCGCCCACCGACATTCTAGGACTAAGCGAACCGTAAGGGTCTTGAAACACAACCTGCATTTGATCGCGAAGGCCGCGCATATCTTTAAAGGAATATTCGTTGATATCCTTGCCGACAAAAGCGATTTTACCTTCAGATGAAATCAAACGTGTTAACGCCATGCCAAGTGTTGTTTTGCCAGAACCAGACTCGCCCACAACCCCAAGCGTTTGCCCTTCGCGCAAAACAAGGTCAATCCCATCCACAGCCTTCACATGGTCAACCGTTTTACGCATCAATCCTTTTTTAATCGGAAACCAGACTTTCATATCACTGGCTTCAAGAACAACTGGAGATGAAGTATCCGTTTCAGGCGGAGACCCTTTTGGCTCGGCTGAAAGTAAATGCTTAGTATAATCATGTTGCGGTTTGCTAAAGATTTGTTCAGTCACGCCCTGCTCTACAATATGACCGTTCTGCATCACACAACATCTATCTGCAATGCGTCGCACGATGCCAAGATCATGAGTAATAAACAACATCGATAGACCATTTTTTTCTTGAAGCTCTTTCAGGAGTTCTAAGATTTGCGCCTGCACCGTTACATCAAGTGCAGTCGTAGGTTCATCTGCAATCAGCAATTCAGGCTCATTGGCAAGCGCCATCGCAATCATCACTCGTTGACGCTGACCACCCGACATCTGATGCGGATAAGCATTTAACCGCGCTTCAGGATCCCGAATACCAACTTGCGTTAAAAGTTCAATCACGCGCGCCCGTGCTGCCTTGCCCGACATGCCCTTGTGAAGTTCAAGAATTTCCGCAATCTGTTTTTCAATCGTATGAAGCGGATTAAGCGAGGTCATCGGCTCTTGGAATATCATCGTGATATCATTACCGCGAACCTTGCGAAGTTCATCCTCGCTAGCTGATAATATATCTTGCCCTTTAAATAAAACTTTGCCAGATGGATAAGAAGCAACAGGCGGCAGTAACTTTAAAACAGAAAGAGCTGTAATAGACTTCCCCGATCCAGACTCACCAACTAGCGCTACCGTCTCACCCTTTTTGATATGGAAAGTTGAACCGTGCACAGCCGTTGTTGTTTTACCGCTGACAGTAAAAGCAATTGAGAGATCGTCAATTTCAAGAATTTTATCGCTCATCTCACCCTCACTCAAATGTCTTGCGAGGATCAAACGCATCACGCGTTGCTTCGCCAATAAAAATAAGAAGCGACAGCATGAGCGAAATAATAAAGAAACCGGATAGACCCAACCAAATCGCTTGCGGGTTATTCTGTCCCTGCTTCAAAAGTTCGCCAATTGAGGCAGAACCAGGTGGCAATCCAAAGCCTAGAAAATCTAACGAGGTAAGTGTTGTAATCGATCCGTTCAAAATAAATGGCATAAAGGTAAGTGTTGCAACCATCGCATTAGGCAATAAATGCCGCCACATAATCGTGCGGTTATTGACCCCAAGCGCTCGAGCCGCATTGACATATTCAAAGTTTCGCGCCCGCAAGAACTCAGCGCGTACAACGCCAACAAATCCGACCCATGAGAACAGCAAAAGTATGCCAAGCAAAACCCAGAACCCAGGCGCAAGCACGGAGGATATAATCAAAAGCAAATACAAGACAGGCAATGACGACCAAATTTCAATAAAGCGCTGAAACAGCAAATCCGTCAGGCCACCAAAGTAACCCTGAATAGCGCCTGCTGAAACACCAATGATGGCAGATGCAAATGTCAGAATAAGACCAAATACAACTGAAATTCTAAAGCCATATATAATCCGTGAAAGCACGTCTCTGCCTTGGTTATCCGTACCAAGCCAATTCATATTGCCAAACGTACAACTCTTATCAGAAGCACCATTTTCATATTGCGCACAGCGTGTTTGCTTATCATATAACCAACTAGGTTTTGAAGGCGCAGGTTCAGGAATTTCTAAATTAGGCGTATTAAATGAATAGCGAATAGGTGGCCAAAGTAACCAGCCGTTTTCCTCGATATAATCTGTTATAAAGGGATCTCTAAAATTAGCCGTTGGCAGATTAAACTCATCATCAGGTTCAACTATGTCATTCTCTGAATAATGGAAAACAACAGGAAAAATAAACTTACCATCAACGGAAGCAATGATCGGTTTATCGTTTGCAATGAACTCTGTGAACAGACTTAAGATAAACAAAATCATAAAAATCCAAAGCGACCAATAGCCACGACGGTTCGCCTTAAAGTTTAGCCACCGACGTTGATTAAGCGGTGATAAAAATGGACGCTTTGTTTCAGGCATATCTGTCAGATTATCAGCAATGCTCATCACACATCCCTCGCTTCAAAATCAATACGAGGGTCAATCGTGGTATAAATAATATCCGATATTAGACTAACCACTAGCCCCATCAGTGAGAAAATATAAAGCGTTGCAAAGACCACAGGATAATCCCGCCCAACAATGCTTTCAAAGCCTAGCAGCCCCAATCCATCCAGTGAGAAAATCGTCTCAATCAACAGCGAGCCAGTAAAGAAAGACGTAATGAAAGCGGCTGGGAAACCCGCAATAATAATCAACATCGCATTGCGGAACACATGTCCATAAAGCACCTTGTTTTCACTCAAACCTTTAGCGCGTGCAGTCTGCACATATTGCTTTCCAATTTCATCCAAGAATGAGTTTTTAGTCAAAAGCGTTGTTGTGGCAAAAGATGATAAAACCATCGCAGTTAGTGGCAAAGCCAAGTGCCAGAAATAGTCACCAATTTTTTCAAGCGTCGATAATTCATCAAAATTATCCGACGTCAGCCCCCGCAACGGAAAGAGATCAAAGAACGACCCGCCAGCAAAAACGATAATCAGGAAAATACCAAACAAGAAACCAGGAATTGCATAAGCAACAATAATCACTCCACTAGTCCAGATATCAAACCGACTGCCATGGCTAACTGCTTTCTTAATGCCAAGCGGAATTGAGATGCCATAAGATAAAAACGTAATCCAAAGCCCAAGCGAAACAGAAACTGGCATTTTTTCTGCAATCAGACCAAGCACATTTTTACTGGTAAAATAACTCTCACCAAAATCAAAGCGGGCATAATCCCACACCATCTTGGCAAAGCGTTCATGCGCTGGCTTATCAAACCCAAACTGCTTTTCAAGTTTCGCAATAAATTCAGGATCAAGCCCTTGTGCACCACGATACTTAGAGGACGCATCGCCACCCACATCAAGGTTTTCATTAGCAAGGCCACCATCGCCTCCAGAAATACCATCCGTCGCACCAGAGGCCTGACCCGATAGTTCTGCGGCGATCCTTTCAATTGGCCCACCAGGCGCAAATTGTATGATAGCAAACGAGATTGCCATGATGCCTAGAATTGTAGGGATCATCAAAAGCAGTCTTCGAAAAATATATGCACCCATAAAGCGCCCGTCTCCAGCTTGGCTAAACGAACCAAATTGATTCGTTTAATCCGCAAGTTTCACAAGCTTTGCCCAAGGCTAGTACGAATTGCAAGGGTTAGCACTTTTACTGCTTCAACTCTGCCTCAATAGCTTCATCAATCCAGAAGGAAAGTGTATCAACACCACGATAAGGCGGCTGCGGTGACGGGACTTGAATCTGACGCCACTTGGCAAACCAAACATCTGGATTATGCCACTGCGGAACCGCATAATAACGCCATTTCAAAATACGATCGAGCGCATGGGTAAGAGCGACAAGCTCATCACGGTTAGGTGCTAGAATAATTTTCTCGACCAACTCATCAATCATTGGGTCTTTAATACCAGCATAATTACGACTTCCCGGCTGGTCTGCTGAAGCTGTCGCCCAATAATCACGTTGTTCATTACCTGGAGATAAAGACTGTCGCGTTCCAAAAGATGCCATATCAAAATCAAAACTATCTGCACGCGATTTAAATTGCGCTGTGTCTAAAATACGTAAAGAAGCATCAATGCCAATAGCTTTCAAAGCTTCAACAAAAGAATTTGTGTACCGCTCAGACTCAGAATTACCGCTTATAAATTCGATAACGAGCGGCTTGCCGCTTTTATCTAACAACTTACGATTACCATCAAACGTAAATCCTGCTTGCTTGAACAACTTCAATGCGCGGCGTTGCAACTTACGCTTTGCGCCAGACTTGCTGTAATCAGGCAGTGTATATGCTTTGGTAAAAAGCTCTGCAGGCAACTTATCCTTATAAGCCTCCAGTATTTCCAATTCACGCCCTTCAGGAATACCAGAAGATTCTACACCGCTTTCAAAATGACTGTCGGTACGTGTAAACTTATTAAAAAATAGATTTTTATTAATCGTTTCAAAATCAAACAAAAGCGTAATCGCTTCACGAACCCGTACATCTTTAAATTTATCAAGACGTGCGTTGAAGAAGAAACCAGTGAATGACTGCCCTGAATCTGTTGGAAATGTAATTTGCTCAACATCCCCTCTGCTAACCGCATCAAAATTATATTGATTGACCCAACGCTGAACTTCGCGGTCTGGCTCAATACGATAATCAGAAATATTGCCTTTCTTAAAAGCTTCCCACATGGCATTTTGATTTAAGAAATAAGTGTAACGAATACTGCCAAAATTATAACGCCCTTTTCGAACTGGGATATCCTTTGCCCAATAATCTTCTACCAATTCATACTCAATAAACTTGCCCAATTCGTATTTACCAATTTTATAAGGCCCTGATCCCAATGGCGGTTCGATTGTTGGCTCTGTGATATCACGCTTGTTACCTTCAGCATCTGTTCCCTCCCACCAATGTTGAGGCAAGATAACAAGATCGCCAATGATATGTGGCAATTCACGATTGCCTTTCTGATCAAACTTGAAGGTCACTTCATGCTCGCCTGTTTTTTCTGCAGAGGCAATATTTTTAAAATACCCACCCCAAAGCGGATAATTTTCACGCAATACTTTTAGCGACCATATAATATCTTCTGGCTTAATCGGCTCACCATCATGCCAACGCGCTTTTTCGTTAATGCGATAAACTGCCCAAGATGAATCATCCGCCTTGCGAAATTCTTTTGCAATCATACCGTAAGAAGCACCAGCCTGATCCATCGATTGATCCATCATACGATCATACAACAGCCCGCCCCAATAATTTAGCTGGGCAGGAGCGCGGCCTCGAACGATAAACGGGTTAAACGTATCATACCCGCCAAAAGCAGTTCTTTTAAGTTGCCCACCTTTTGGGGCATCAGGATTGACATAATCATAGTGTTTAAAATCAGCGCCATATTTAAGTTTACCAATAAGACTATCCCCATGCCGCCATTTATCCTCATCTGCATGAGCAAAAGATAGGCTGGCAAAAAGCATCAAGAGAATTGAAAACAAAGTAAAAGAAGAGCGCTTTATCAAGATATAATCCTTAAATTCAAAATCATATTAATAGGATAGTCGCAACACGCGCGAAAGCAAGCTATTTGGATTTGACATCTGCGTGTTCAAATATGTGTTCTAGAAAACAAAAAAGCCGAGCACATGGCTCGGCTTTGATTTTAATCTATGTATCTGCTTATTGAGCAGGTAGCTCAGCAGGGCTTTCTGCTTGACCACGTAGATACGCAATTAGGTTTGCGCGGTCTCCAACTTTTTTCAAACCACCAAAACCCATAGATGTTCCTTTAACAAGTTTCTTTGGCTTCCAAAGAAATTCATTAAGCGTTTCATAATCCCAAGCTTTACCATCTGAATAAGCTTTCATTGGGCCAGAGTAAGAAAAACTATCAACACTACCTACAGCACGATTGACTATATTATAAAGTGCAGGACCTGTTTTATTTGCACCACCACTATCCACAGTATGACAACCAGAACATTTTTTGAAAACGCTTTCGCCAGCAGCGATATCAGCGCTTGCAAGTAGCGGTAATACTGGATCAAACTCTGGACCTGCTGGCGCAGCATCATCGCTTCCAGTATCTGCGTCAGCGACTTCAATTGCATAGCCCTTTTGCTCAGGGTTATCAGAATGGAATATTCCATCAGAAACAAAGTTCAGCCCCATTACCAAAAAGACAGTTCCAAGAACAGCCATTGCGATTTTATTGAACTCAAAAGAATCCATCGTCTTATTACTCCTTTTTGCAACGTGCATTTTGCCGTGCAGATGCCATATTTTAGGATGGCGTTTAACTAGGTAAGAACCTATTGTGTTTGCGTGTTTGATACAACGTCTCTATGTAATGTTCTAGTGAGACCTTTTGACACGATTTGCAAGATTGATTAGCGAAGTTTTTAACGAGAATCCAATAGAAAATGACAAACGCACTAATTCTTATCCCTGCCAGAATGGCATCAACCCGCTTACCAGACAAACCGATGGCAGAAATCAGCGGTCTACCGATGATCTGTCAGGTTATAAATCGTGCCCGCGAGGCCAACATTGGCGAGCCTGTCGTTGCGACTGATTCCCCTATCATAATGGATGCAGTTGAAAAACATGGGGCAAAAGCCGTTATGACGGCAGAAACACATGAATCTGGCTCAGATCGTATTTGGGAAGCTGTTGAGAAAATTGATCCATATGGCAAAGCAGATACGATTATTAACGTTCAAGGCGATTTACCTGCAATTGACCCAAAGCTTATTCGCCAAAGTATTTTACCACTTGAAGATGCCCAAGTTGATATTGCAACACTTGCAGCAGTAATTCGTGATGATACAGAAAAGGCCAATCCCAATGTTGTAAAAGCCATTGGAACACCATTTTCTGAAACCAGATTACGCGCATTATATTTCACTCGCGCTACTGCGCCTCATGGAGAAGGCCCGCTTTACCATCACATTGGACTATACGCTTACCGAAGAAGTGCATTACAAAAATTTGTTTCATTACCTCCAAGCACCTTAGAAATGCGAGAAAAGCTAGAGCAACTTCGCGCGCTTGAAAACGGCATGCGAATTGATATTGAACTTGTGAACACCGTTCCCCACGGTGTAGACACGATTGAAGATTTAGAAAAAGCAAGAGCATTGCTTGAAAGACGAAGATAATGGCAATTAATAAAATCTCATTCCAAGGCGCAAAAGGCGCAAACTCTGAAATCGCTATTCAAGAAGTTTATGGCGATAAAGTAGAAGCCATTCCTTGCGATACTTTTGAAGACGCCTTCAACAGCCTGACCAGTGGCGAAGCTGATTTGGCCATGATCCCGATTGAAAACACCCTTGCTGGCCGTGTTGCTGATATCCACCACATCCTGCCTAATTCAGGAACACATATCATTGGCGAACATTTCTTGCCCATTCGTTTTGACCTTATGGTTTTGCCAGGTGTGAAACTAGAAGAGATTAAAACCGTCTACAGTCATGTGCATGGTCTTGGCCAATGCCGAAACATCATCCGCGAAAATAACTGGAAAGCAGTCGTTGGCGGAGATACCGCAGGTTCTGCTAAACTGGTTTCTGAAAATAACGACCGTACAATGGCAGCACTTGCCCCTGCACTAGCCGCAGGGATTTATGGGTTAGAGACCATCGCTGAGAGTGTTGAAGATTCAGACGATAACACAACGCGCTTCGTGATTTTATCGCGCGAGGCTGAATGGGCAAAACCAAATAATGGCGAGGTCATAACAAGCTTCTTGTTCCAAGTGCGCAACATTCCAGCCGCACTTTATAAAGCCATGGGTGGCTTTGCCACCAATGGCGTCAACATGACCAAACTAGAAAGCTACCAACTAGGCGGCTTCACCGCGACACAATTCTACGCAGATGTAATCGGTCATCCAGAAGATGAAAACTTGAAACTAGCCTTTGAGGAATTGGGTTTTTATACGGATAAATTTGATATATTGGGGGTCTACCAATCGGCTAAGGCGCGTGGGTGAGGGAAGAACGAGGACAAATATTGTGATAATATCAATTTGCTTAAGATACTTATTGGTTCTTATTATAACCATAATTTCAATCGCCGCTGTAAGCTATACTTTACAAAGCTATTTCCAAATCAACATTGGTTCATCAGCAAGTTTTGTAACAGTTATGATTCCTGCATTAAATGCTGGAACAACCTATTTTCAGAAGACTGAAATTGCTCCGCCTGCAAAAACCAGATGGGCATATGCATTTTATTTTACATGTATTCAGCTTGTGTTGGCGATAATAATATTAGCAATTATATGGAAACTAGTTCCAGAAATTTCAGACACATTATCGTCCTTAAATTCACTTGTCTTTTTGGGTTTTGGGGTGATTTATCTATTCATAGTATTTTTGGTTAGCCGCTTATTTTTTGGTATGGGTATAAATAGTATGAAGAAAACGTCCCAAAAACTTTAAATTGCAATCAAATTTAATCAACAGAAGAAGTAGAAGAAAAAGGCTCAATATCACCATTTAGCCAAGCTTGAATAATTTTATTTTTATCCAACCCCACGATCGATGATGCTGTTTCATTATTCTGGTCAAGCCAAGTTCTCACTAATCTATACCCTGTAGAATAGCCACATTGGTAGGGAAATTCTTCAGGGTTTTGATAATTACCAAACATCCACTGTTCACGCCCACCTGATAATTTTCCACGATTAATATTAACGTGCCTTTTAGCTTTTTCAGAAAATTTAAGCAGAGCTTCTCCCTTACACTCTGTTGCATAAAACGGTGTTACACCAACTATTTCTTCTTCAAAGCAACACGCCAAACCTTCAGCAACAAGAGCGCCCCCGTATTCTTGTGAATGACTTGAACCAAGAACTAAAGCACGAGCAGAATGATGCAGTTCATGGCATAGCACTGCTGTTAAAACATGATCTAATTTATCTTTTAAATTTTCGTGTTCACTATCTAAGCTCAACATAATTTGATGCGCGTCATATGAAAATCCATTCACACCAAGTTGTGGAATAACATTCCAAGGCATGTTCATAACGACCACATCAATATCAGCAAGTTTTATCTTTTCACTGCAAATCTCCACAGTATGTTTTAGGCTGGCATGAACTTTATTATAAAGCTCACCTGTTAGTATTCCGCTCGATTGTAAGATATGGAAACTAACTGTCACAATTTAAACCACCTAATTTATATGAACTTTAATAACTTAAATATATTTGGTCATATACATTCAAAATTCAAGCTTGCTTACATTTCCACCAACACCGACTTACAAACCCTCTCCAATTCATTCAGATCATTGCATATTGTATTCCATACACGCGATGCAGTTACGTCTTCATAATCATGACGCATGATGTTGCCTACGCCCTTAATTTTATGCCATTCAATATCAGGCGAAATCATGGATAGTTGGAAGTCAGGATTAATTAATTGCTCTTGTTTTTCAAGCTTTCTAACACTTTCAGAAATGTTCAAAATCGCGCGCTCACAAGCATATTGTGTTTTTAGATCATCAGTATAATCACTAAAATCATATTCATAAGTAAAGGAAATGATATTTTGAATATCAAAAAAGATAGCTTCTATATAATGAGCTTTAGAAGATGCGCACATGTTCACTCATGAAACGCTCATGAACTATTGGGCGCATTTTATTCTCTTCTGCAAGATCAAAATTATCTGTACCAAGGGCTTCGGCAATTGCATTTGCGATGCCACCCATATCAAATAAGCCTTTGACTTTATCTTCATCATAAACTGCGGCTAGATCAATATCAGAATCAGGTCTTACTTCACCACGCGCAACAGAGCCAAAAAGTGCGAGATGCCTCAAGCCCATAGCTTCAAGCTCTACCTTTTTGGTACGCAATCTTTTTAAGACGTAATTACTATTAAATATCTTTGACATAAAAGTAGCATATCATTTTTACACGTTATTTTGCAATCTGAGATTTGGTAGAGGTAAATTCACCCCTCAACCCAAAACTTCACCAAAGCAGATGATATCGCCTTGTTCGGCGGGCAGATCAATCCATCTGGGTGCGTTTCGCTCATCATCAGTTTTACTTCATCGCGCGAAAACCAACGACAGTCTTCTAGCTCAGATTCATCCATGGCAATTTCTTCTGAAAGCGCTTCGCCGTAAAGCCCAAGCATCAATGAATGAGGAAACGGCCAGGGCTGGCTGGCGTGATATTTTACGCGACCTACTTTGATGCCTGACTCTTCAAAAGTCTCACGGCGCATTGCGTCTTCCATGGTTTCACCTGGTTCAACAAAACCAGCAAGCGTAGAAAACCACCCTTCAGGAAAATGCGGGCTACGCCCCATCAGACATTTGTCGTCCTTAACCGTGAGCATAATCACAACGGGGTCTGTGCGCGGGAATAACCTTGCATCACATGACGGGCAATCGCGACGATAGCCACCAATTGCACTTTTAGATTTCGCACCGCACTTGCCGCAATATTGGTTGTTCGCATTCCAAAACAATAACCCGCCTGCTTGTGCAATTGCGCCTGCATCTTCTTCGCTTACAGAGCCTGAATATAACAACGAACGTAGATCATAAGCTGCCCACGGTTCTTGAAGCGTTTCTGGATCAACCCCTACAGGAAGTGCGATCCGCATACCATCTTTAGCTTCACCTAATAAAACTGCTTGTTCTTGCTTGGGCTGAAACTGCTCAGCTTCTTCGCGTGAAAAAAGAATTTGGTTATTCGCACCTTTGTGCAAAATCACCTTACCCTGTGCAAACAGATAATAGCGCGTCTTATCATCGCCCAGCGCATCAAGAATGCTCTGCTCATCGCGGTTTTCCGCATCACGATTTAAAATGTTATTAGAAAAACCAACAAGCGAACTGGGTTCTGGTTGGGATAGGCTATCAAAGTTGATTGTCATGGGTAGCTTTCAAGAAAATTTAGACTTGAAGCTTTCTATAAAAGAGGTGGCACTGTCAACTTCGTAAGGTTCGCGCTCGCCATAGCCCCAAACAGGCCCTGGCCAATTAGCATCACCATGATTACGCGCAATCACATGAATATGCATCTGGCGAACGATATTGCTAATGTTGGCAATGTTTAACTTTTCGCAATTTGTAATTTGCTTAAGCGTTTTGCCCACACGGGCAACTTCATCATCCACCATAATGCGTTGGCCTTTGGTCAGGTCATGCCATTCTTCAATACCTGTTATCCGAGGCACTAAAATGACCCAAGGCCAACGCACATCATCAAGCAAGCGAAGAGAACAAGTCTCTAACTCAAGCATTAAATGCGTATCGGCCTTAAGGCGTTCGTTTAAGACAAACTGGCTCATGCCAATTTAGCTATAAAGCGTCGGTGCACCAAGGTGCGTATGAATGGCGTCGACTTCCTGTCGGCCAATGCCAAGCTCAGTTGCAAGATCATGCAGATATTGCGCTTCTTGTTTATTATCCAGATCAATCGCCATAACAGACATTAAGTAAACCTGCTCTTCAAGCCCTTGAGGAACATTAGCAACCAAACCTTGAATATCTATTGGCTTCTGCAATTCCTGATTTACAAACTGACGTTCAGAGTCAGATACATCACTCAGATGCTCCATTAGTTTTGCTTCTTCTTCAGGGTCAAGTTCTTTATCAGATTTCATCGCCTGTATCATTGCGCTCAACATAAGCGCTGCAACCGCTTCTTGATCTGCAGAAGGAGCAACTTCTGGTTCATCTTGTTTTGCCATAGCATCGTTGAACATATCACCAAAAGATTCATTATTCTGCGTTTGCTTAGCGCCATCATCAATGAAGTCGCCAAAAATATCACCCAATGCACCGCCTTGACCACTGCCTTGTTGACCTCGCGTTGCTTGGCCTCCCAATTGACCTAAGAGGTCACCAAGACCACCGCCGCTTTGACCGCCAGAAGCTTGACCACCTTGGCCACCGCCACCAAGCTTACCAAGTAAATCACCAAGGCCACCACCGCCTTGACCGCTGCTTTGGCCGCCAGCACCGCCGCCGCCTAATTTACCAAGCAGATCACCAAGACCACCGCCTGAACCCGTTTGTTGACCACCTGCACCGCCTTTCATCATACCGCCAACGCCTTTTGCGACTGCAATCCCGACAGCTACTTTGGCCAATGTTTTAAGAAGACTCATGGTTCTCACTCCCTTTTATAATGAGCATTATGCTGCTCCTTATCTATATATTGGCAAAGAGATTTAAAAGAGCTTTCCGCAAAGTAATTTTATTTGCTCGTTAAATCTTATTAATCAGGCTTTAACCTTACTAATCTGGTTTTAATTGTAAATTTACCTCTTAATCCCCATATAAGTACTATGACAACGAAAAATATTTTGGAGGGAAATCATTTGTTTGGTTTTGATATAGCATTAGCCGTACTGGCATTTTTAGTAATTTTAGTAATATTTGCAGGCGTGAAACAAATACCTCAGGGTTTTAATTATACCGTTGAACGCTTTGGTCGATACACAAAAACGTTAAAGCCTGGTCTTAATATTATCGTTCCATTTGTTGATCGCATTGGCGCAAAGCTGAACATGATGGAGCAGGTTTTAGATGTTCCAACCCAAGAAGTGATTACAAAAGACAACGCAACGATTAGCGCTGATGGCGTAACATTTTTTCAAATCTTAGATGCAGCACGTGCTGCCTATGAAGTACGTGACCTTGAGCGTGCTGTTTTAAATTTGACCATGACCAACATTCGTACAGTGATGGGCTCGATGGATTTGGATGAGCTTTTATCAAAGCGTGATGAAATCAACGACCGTCTTTTGCGTGTGGTGGATGAAGCAGTATCACCTTGGGGCATGAAGATCACACGTATCGAGATTAAAGATATTAATCCACCAACAGACCTAGTTGATGCCATGGGTCGTCAGATGAAGGCAGAACGTGACAAGCGTGCAAACATCTTGGAAGCAGAAGGTTTTCGTCAGGCTGAAATTCTTAAGGCAGAAGGTGAAAAGCAATCTCAAATTCTAGCTGCTGAAGGTGAAAAAGAAGCAGCCTTCCGTGAAGCTGAGGCGCGCGAGCGTTTAGCACAAGCGGAAGCAGAAGCAACTCGCATGGTCTCTGATGCAATTGCTACGGGCGATTCACAAGCTATCAATTACTTTGTCGCACAAAAATACACTGAGGCTTTAACCCAAATTGCAAGCGCACCAAACCAGAAGGTCATCATGATGCCGCTTGAAGCATCATCGCTAATCGGATCTCTGGGTGGCATTGGCTCAATTGCTAAAGATGTCTTTGGCGACGGCGATGGTGGCGGCTCATCTGGCAATAGCCCGAAGAAGCCTAAAAGCCCAAAACCAGCTGTTCCGTCTTTTAGTAAATCTAGCAGCTAATAAGAAAGGGGAATTATAAATGGTTATATCTTTTATTGAGGCACTTGGTCCATGGGCATGGGTTGCGGCAGGTCTATTAATCCTTGGCGTCGAAATCATAATGCCAAGCACACTCCTTCTTTGGCCTGGGCTTTCAGCTTTAGTGGTTGGGTTTATCACACTCATTTTAGGAACAGAATCTACAATCTGGCCATGGCAAGCTCAAACTCTTGTCTTCCTTGTTCTTTCAGTTGCCTTTGCCCTTATTGGTAAGCGCATTATGAAAAATAAGAAAATGGATGAAAGCGAAAATCCAATTTTAAATGAACGTGGCGCGCAGTTGATTGGACAAACGGCTGTACTAACCGATCCAATCTCAAATGGTTCAGGGCGTGTTAAAATTGGCGACACAACATGGCGTGTCAAAGGTAGCGACACGAAAGCTGGCGGCAAGGTCAAGATTATTGATTATGATGCAGGTACGCTAATCGTTGAAGCTGCTTAAGCTTTAAACTTAAGCAACGCCAATTCTAAGAAGATCATGCAGATGAATAATGCCCTCAGGCTTATGGTCTGCATCGGTCACAATCAAAGCAGAAATATTAAAACTATTCAAAGTTCCCATAGCAGAGGTTACAAGCGCCTCACCTTTTATCGTCTTCGGATCACGGGTCATAAGATCGTTGACTGTTAGGCTTTGAAGGTTTTTATCAAGATTTCTGGCCAGATCGCCATCTGTTACAATACCAATCAACTTACCAGCCTCATCCGTTACGCCAACGCAACCAAAGCGTTTATTAGATAGCACCATAATAGCATCAGACATTGAAGCACCTTCTGCAACCAAAGGTATTGCGTCTTGTTTATGCATAACTTCATTCACGTGCATCAACTTAGAGCCAAGCGATCCACCTGGGTGATAAATGCCAAAATCATCTGCAGAAAACCCACGGCTTTCTAAAAGTGCAACCGCAAGAGCATCCCCCAAAGCCATCTGCATGGTTGTAGAGGTTGTTGGTGCTAATCCATTAGGACAAGCCTCTTCGACATTAGGTAACTCAAGACAAACCGTTGCTTCTTTTCCAAGTGCAGAGTTTTTATTGCGAGTAATCGCAATCAGCGGAATTGAAAACCGACTTGAATAGGCGATAACACCTTTTAGTTCGGCAGTTTCTCCAGACCACGAAAGTGCAATAATTGCATCATCTCTTGCAATCATTCCTAAATCACCATGATTTGCCTCAGCAGGATGCACAAAGAATGCAGGTGTTCCTGTTGACGCTAATGTTGCGGCAATCTTAGTTCCGATATGCCCGCTTTTTCCAACGCCAGTGACGATAACACGTCCACCGATATGACGCATGATTTGGCAAGCAGAATCAAATGCCTTCCCCATACCATTGGTAAGTGCGTCAGAGACAGCCTCCAATCCTTTTCGCTCATAATTTAACGTCCGCAAAGCAGAAGTAATATTTGGCAAATCAGTCATGTAATTTTTCCAACTCAACACCTAAAAACAGACCCGTTTAAACCATTCATTAACCGTAAATGTTTACGGTTTAAAAAGGATTTAAGCTTTCTTGCAGTTTCATTAAAGGACAATGGCGCAAATGTCCAAACCGGGCAATCATCTTAGCAAATTTGTTGTGGGTAGTCTTTTGGCAACCGCAATATCTTCGCCTGCATTTTCGCAAACTGTCTTATTAGGTAATGGCAATAATCAAGACCCTGTTTTTACTCAACCAATACAAACAACGAATACGGGTTCAAGAAACATAGATAATTTATCTTCTGCTGATGCAAGAAGAAATCAACTTCTGGGCATAAATACACCTAATCCAGTTGCAGCGCCTATACCGCCTGCGCCTATTGTACCAACAAGCACACAGCAAAGAGCAACACCAGTAAGGCCCGCAACGCCTGTTATAAATGCAAATGATCCAGACCAATCAACGCTTAATAATATAGCCGTGGACCCTGTTCAATCAGGAACGCCAGCTACACCAGAAATAGATCCTTTTGCACCAACTGGTTTTCGTCTAGGCACCTTTGATATCGACGTATCCCTTGAACAAGCGATTGGATATTCAAGTAATGTATCTCAACAAGCAAATGGTAATGGCGGGGCATTTTCTGAAACTTCTATTGACGCTAGCATCACATCCAACTGGTCACGTCACCAATGGCAAACCAATGTAATTGGATCTTATAGACGTCCATTTGATGATGAAGAAATTGATCGTCCACAGTTATTGCTGGATACAACTTTAAGACTTGATCTAATTGATGGATACACTGCGACAACACGTAGCTTTTATAACATCGCCACACAAGGTTTCACAAGCAGCACCCTTGCGCCCGGTGCGGTTGATAATCCAATCCAAGAAAATTGGGGTGGAAGTTTTGAATTACAAAGAACGGATAGAAAACTACAGCTATCACTTCGAGGAGATATAGACCGCGACGAATTTCAACCTGCAGAATTAGGCAATGGAATCACCCAAAATGAAGGCGACAGGAACAATACTGAATATGGCGTTACCGCAAGAGTTGGTTACGAAATATCACCCGCACTGACGCCCTTCTTTGAAGGTGCATATGCTATTCGTGACTTTGATCAGGAAAGCGATCGAAACGGCAATGATAGAGATAGTAATATTTTCGAATTACGTGGCGGTGTAGAAATTGATCTTGGGGAAAAACTAACCGGTGAAATAGCTGTTGGTTATGTCAATGAAAGCTTTGACGACCCTCAACTTGATACTCTAAACGCCTTCACATTAAATGGTCAGTTAAATTGGTCACCCGAACGCGAGACACAAGTTGCCCTCACAGTTGGCACAGCTACCAATGATTCAATTAATCCAGATGAAAACGGTTCGATCATCTATAATGGCCGCATTGATGTAGATCGCCAATTAACCAGCCGTTTGTCTGTCAATGCTTTCGCTGATGGGCAGGTTGAAACCAACGATGACAACAACACAATTGTTCAAGTTGGCGTTGGCACGCAATATTGGGTAAACCGTTTTATGGCTATCACAACACAGGTTGATTACTTGCGATTTAACAGTGATGCACCAAATTCAAGCTTTGATGCGACCAGTGGTCAAGTTGGAGTGCGTTTGCAACGCTAGTCCTTTAGATCATAGACTTATCTATGAAACCATTTTTCTTAAATCACTTAAAATTTCATTTCTAACAGCTTCATCATCAAGCGCATAAGCAATATTTGCCCTGATAAATCCTGCTTTAGAACCACAATCAAACGTATCCCCTTCAAACACATGACCATAAAATTTTTGGCTATCAGCAAGCGTAAGCATAGCATCCGTTAGCTGTATTTCATTACCTGCACCAGGGCCTTGTTTTTCTAAAACACCAAATATTTCTGGTTGCAAAATATAACGACCATTAATGAAAAGGTTTGACGGCGCTTCACCTGGGTCAGGTTTTTCAACCATCCCAGTAATTTCAAAACCTGTTGCAACTGGATCGCCTTTTTCAATGACACCATATTGATGGGTCTCTTCCCAAGCAACTTCTTCTGTCGCAATGATATTACCACCTGTTTGATTGTAAAGGTCAATCATGCCTGAGGTACAACCGCGTTCATCTTTCATAACCATATCAGGCAAAAGAAGTGCGAAAGGTTCATCGCCAACCAATTCTCTTGCACACCAAACAGCATGACCTAATCCCAAGGGGGCTTGCTGCCGAGTAAAGCTCGTTTCACCAGGACCTGGAAGATATTTTGAAAGTGTTTCAATAGCTTCTGTTTTTTTACGCTTCTCCAAAGTATCTTGAAGTTCGTAAGCAAGATCAAAATGGTCTTCAATAACAGCCTTATTCCTGCCCGTTACAAAAATGAAATGCTCAATACCAGCTTTCCGCGCTTCATCAACGGCATATTGAATAACAGGCTTATCTAAGACTGTTAGCATCTCTTTTGGTACAGCTTTTGTAGCAGGTAAGAACCGTGTTCCTAAGCCAGCAACTGGGAAAACCGCTTTGCGCACACGTTTAATTTCAGACATATAAATATTCCCTGATTCAATATTTTCACGACATATATGACAATTTCATACTTAATAGAAGATGAATTTATTAAATACCTTTATAAGGAACAGATTATCAAGATCCTAAGCTAATTCGATTACACTGATCATCATACGGTGGAATAAAAGGTGATAATCATGACAGTCATGGTAACAGGCGGCGCAGGATATATAGGTTCTCATATGGTTTGGGAGCTGCTGGATAATAATGAAGATGTTGTTGTTGTTGATAATTTAACAACAGGCTTTGCTTGGGCAATTCCTAAAGGGGTTACGTTCGTTCAAGCAGATATTGGCGATCAAGAAGCCATAGAATCTGTCATTAAAAAGCATAAAATAGATGCAATAATTCATTTTGCTGGTTCAGTAGTGGTTCCTGAATCAATTGAAGACCCACTAAAGTATTATCATAATAACACAGGTAATTCGCGCAACTTGATAGCTGCGGCTGTTAATACAGGTGTTAAAAAATTCATTTTCTCATCAACCGCAGCTGTTTATGGCAATCCATTGACAGAAGGTCCAATTAGCGAAAATGCAATCCTAAATCCAATGTCGCCTTATGGCACATCAAAGCTAATGACTGAATTAATGATCCGCGACACAGCAGAAGCACATGATTTTTCTTATGTAATTTTAAGATATTTCAATGTGGCAGGTTGCGATGTCAAAGGCAGAACAGGCCAATCAACCGAAGGGGCAACACATTTAATTAAAGTTGCTTGTGAAGCTGCAAGTGGCAACCGATCTTCTATGAAAATCTTTGGTACAGATTATGACACGTCAGATGGCACTTGTGTTCGTGACTTTATACATGTCGGGGATCTCGCAAATGCACATTATACAGCACTGCAATATTTAAGAAATGGCGGTAAGAAATTCACTGCAAACTGTGGTTACAGTGAAGGTTATACTGTGCGTGAAGTAATCGATACGGTTAAACATATCTCTGGCAACAATTTTCGTGTAATCGAAACAGAAAGACGCGCAGGCGACATTGAATCCCTCACAGCAAACGCAAATCGATTAATGAGCCGCCTTGATTGGAAACCAAAGCATAATGACCTTAAAACAATCATTTCAACAGCACTTGATTGGGAAAAGAAGCTTCCATCCTTGAAGAAAACAGCCTGATAAAATTAACTAAACTCACGGCTAACTTTCAAAAAGTTCATCTCTTCGCCTTAAATCTGTCCATTTATTCATGATGCTCAACAGTCTATTATGACGTTGGGTCATTGATTCGAAAATCAATGGTAATGCGACTAGCAATATGCTGGAGGGATAACTTAAATGAAATGCGGCTTTTTTCACAATCTAAAACAAACTGGCTTTGCCATTGGTATGAGCACAGTATTGGCTTCTGGACTACTAATTACACCTGCGAATGCGGATGCAGGCTTCAAACAATGGATCAGGGACTTTCGAGGGGTCGCTGCAAAAAATGGGGTACGAACAAGTACATATGACGCAGTATTTGCAGGCATTACTTCACCAGATCCAGAAGTAATCAAATCAGCAAATTTCCAGCCTGAGTTTAAATCTAAGGTTTGGGATTATATGGATAATCGCATCACTAAATCTGCAATCGAAAAAGGCCAAGCCTTAAAAGCAGAATATAAACAATGGCTAGATATAATCGAGAGACGCTTTGGTGTAGATCGCAATATTCTTTTAGCTATCTGGTCAATGGAAACATCTTATGGAGCGGCACTAGAACGCGATTCAGCACTAAGAAGTGTAGCGCGTTCATTGGGCACACTTGCTTATCAAGACAAACGCCGAAGAAAATTTGCAAGAAGTCAGCTTATTTCTGCAATGAAAATTGTACAAAACGGGGATGTATCTGCAAGAGGTTTACGTGGGTCTTGGGCTGGCGCTATGGGGCACACTCAGTTTATCCCAACTAGCTACCAAGCATGGGCAATCGATATCGATGGTGATGGCAAACGTAACATTTGGCAATCTGTACCAGATGCGCTTGCTTCTGCTGCAAACCTTCTGAAAAAAAATGGTTGGCGCTCAGGGCAAACTTGGGGATATGAAGTCAGAACACCACGTGGTTTTAAAACCTCACAAGTAGGCACCTCAAGTAGAACCCTAGGTGAATGGGAAAGACTTGGCTTGCGCCGCGTCAAAGGAAAGCAATTTCCTGATCGTAATCGCAAAGCAAATGTCAAAGTGCTTGCCGGTGCCAATGGCCCAGCGTTCTTGATGACCAAGAATTTCTTTGTTTTGAAAAGCTATAATAACGCAGATAAATATGCATTAGCAGTAGGTCACTTAGCTGACCGTATTGCAGGCTACAATGAATTTGCTGTTGATTGGCCGCGTGGATATACAAGGCTAAACGAAGAAGAAAGCAAAGAATTGCAATCTCGTTTGCTTCAAAAAGGCTTTTATGAGGGTGAAATCGATGGTAAAATCGGTGGCGGCTCTAAAAAAGCCATAAAAAGCTATCAAAAAAGCGTTGGGCTTGCCCAAGATGGCTATGCATCTAAGAAAGTATTGCGTAGACTAAGGGGCGGTTAATATCTGCCAAACTGACATGACTAAAGTCAGGCTGGGTTATGTGTAATTGAGTAAAGGACCTGGTACTTGTACCAGTTAGATGATTATGTTTCGTCGTTTAACACTAGCAATCATGATTTTGGTGGGCTTAAGCATCGCCCTGCCCGCCATTCCTGTTTTAAGAACTGCGTTTTCACCTGTCATTGGCGTCGAGACGGCCCATGCACAAGAAAAGAAGAAGCGTAAAACACTTTTTGACATTCTATTTAAGAAGCGCAAAAAAAATAAAACAACCAAGAAAAAAGCTAAGATCAAAGCAGCCAAAAAACCTGCAAGAATTAAATCTATCAAAAAAGTAAAACGTACAAAGAGAAAAAAAACAACCAAAGCAAAAGTCAGAAATATTTCAAAGAGAACAACCGTCAAAAAGCAACGCTCTACTAGTAAGAAAAAGCGCGCTCAGAAAAGAGTAAAAAAGATAACTAAGCCAGTTGTCGTTATTACAAAGAATGAAAATGCTTCAAAAATTTTGGTTGTTGGTGACTTTCTAGCGGGTGGTATGGCTGGCGAACTTACAAAACTATATGCATCCAATGCTAATATTGTTGTCATCAAAAAATCCAATGCTTCATCAGGCCTAGTAAGGGATGACGTAGTAAATTGGCCAGAAACCATTTCAGCAATGATTGAAGAGCATAAACCTTCAGCAATCGTAACACTTCTTGGAATGAATGACCGTCAAAAACTTTGGAGTGTTCAAGGTAGCCCTGATAAACTTTCTGAAAAATGGCTTGAAGAATACAATAATAGAATTACCAAAATTACGACGGCAGCCTTTAACAGCAAAATTCCACTTGTATGGGTTGGTCTACCACCAGTGCGATCAGGAAAAATGAATGCTGATTACTTAATCTTTAATGAGCTATATCGAACAAAAGTTGAAGCCAACCAAGGCGGCGAATATGTCGACATTTGGAATGGCTTCACAAACGAAGAAGGCAAATTTGTCAGCGCAGGCCCTGACATAAATGGGCAAATTGTAAGATTAAGAGGCTCAAAAGGCATTAACATGACAAGAGCTGGTAGAGCAAAGCTTGCATTTTTTGCTGATAAAGCGCTTCAAAAAATCGGCATTAGCGGCGGAGATAAAGAATTTAACTACGCATCATTTGGCACAATCAATCCAAACATTGCTCAACCAAATGTACCGCAATACGACCCTGCAAGTAGTGGGAAAACGGTTGTTATCCCTTTGGGCAGTACTGCACTTGATGGGGGCAAGGAACTAGAAGGTGAAGCAGATGCATTGGCATCAACAAAAAGCAATGAAAGCGTGAGTTATGATTTGGTTGAGAAAGGCCAAGTCTCATTGCCAAGAGTTGGACGAGTTGATTCAAGTTGGGGAAAGCCAAAACCAGATGCACCGATCATTCAACCCGTTGAAGTGAAGAAACCAAAGGATGGAAAGAAAACGTCATCTCTTAATCTACCCAACCAGATAGCTTCGCCCCAAGCTTCTAGTAAGCAAATACCGTCCGTAAGCAGTAATTAAAGAGGAAGCGCTGTTTCACCCATAAGATCAAGATCAATGGAACGTGCAGCTTGGCGCCCTTCTCTGATTGCCCAAACAACTAACGATTGCCCGCGACGACAATCTCCAGCAGCATACAAACCATCAACTGAGGTTTTGTAATTTTTCTCATCAGCATCAATTGAAACATCACCACGTGAGCTTGTCTTTAACTCAGGTGAGAGATTTTTGATAAAAGTATCCGTCAACGGGCTACCAAATCCAATTGCGATAAAAGCAAGGTCTGCTTTCATAATAAACTCTGACCCTGGGATTGGTTGACGTTTTTCATCAACACGAATGCATTGAACACCAACAAGTTTTCCACTCTTACCAACGAACTCTAATGTTGCGGCCTGAAATTCACGCTTTGCACCTTCTGCTTGCGAAGAAGACGTGCGCATTTTAGTTGCCCAATAAGGCCAGACCATCATTTTATCTTCACGCTCTGGTGGTTCTGGGCGAATGTCTAATTGCGTTACATTCACCGCACCTTGACGAAAAGAAGTACCAATACAATCTGAAGCTGTATCACCACCGCCTACAACAACAATATTTTTACCTGCTGCCCAAATTTCTTCTGAAGGCCAACCAGCGCTATCAATTTGCTCACCACCCACACGGCGGTTCTGCTGCACCAAGAAAGGCATAGCATCGTGAACGCCTGCAAGGTCAGCGCCTGGAATACCAGCAGCTCGAGGCGTTTCAGACCCAGCAGTAATCAAAACCGCATCATGCGTTTGTTTGATATCATCAGCAGAAATATCAACGCCAACATTTTGACCATAGTGGAACGTAACACCTTCGGCTTCCATCTGCTCAACGCGAACGTCGATATAATGCTTTTCCATTTTAAAATCAGGAATGCCATATCGAAGCAACCCACCTGCACGGCTTTCACGCTCGTAAACATGGACTTCATGACCAACCCGTGCAAGCTGTTGCGCAGCAGCCATGCCCGCAGGGCCAGACCCAATAATAGCAACTTTCTTGCCTGTTTTTTCACTAGCAAGTTGTGGCTTTATTAATCCTAGCTCATAGGCCTTATCTGCGATCGCTTGCTCAACAGTTTTAATTGCAACCGGCTCATCTTCAAGATTTAGCGTACAAGCTTCTTCACAAGGAGCTGGGCAAATACGTCCTGTAAATTCAGGAAAATTGTTGGTTGAATGAAGATTAGTGACCGCCTCTTCCCAATCACCAGAATAGATTAAATCATTCCAGTCTGGAATTTGGTTATGAACTGGACAACCTGTATCGCCATGGCAATATGGAATACCACAATCCATACAACGTGCTGCTTGTTTGGTCACTTCATCGTCCGTCATGGGAATTGTAAACTCACCAAAATGACGAACACGGTCAGATGCTGGACGGTATTTTTGTACCTGACGATCTATTTCAAGAAACCCTGTAACTTTACCCATAATATTCCCCTACTCCGCTGCCACTTTACCAAGGCGCATGTTTTCCATTTCCTTGAGCGCGCGACGGTACTCAACTGGCATTACCTTGACGAATTTTGCACGGTAAGTTTCCCAATCATCAAGAATTTCTTTGGCTCTTGCTGAACCTGTATAATGCATATGACTTGTTATGAGTTGGAATAGTCGCTCTTGGTCAAAACGTGTCATATCAGAAGTAATGTCCACACGTCCTTTGTGCATCAAGTCACCACCATGGTGATGTAATTTTTCCAACAATTCATCTTCTTCTGGTACTGGCTCAAGTTCAACCATCGCCATGTTACAACGTTTTTCAAAAGTACCACTTTCATCCATGACATAAGCAACACCGCCAGACATGCCTGCTGCAAAGTTACGCCCGGTACCACCAAGCACAACAACAACACCACCAGTCATATATTCACAGCCATGATCGCCAACGCCTTCAACTACAGCAACCGCACCAGAGTTGCGAACCGCAAAGCGCTCACCCGCTACACCATTGAAATAACATTCACCAGATACAGCACCATAAAGAACCGTATTACCAACAATAATAGATTCTTCCGCTTTTAGTATTGAATCTTCCGCTGGTCGAATAACAATGCGACCACCCGATAAGCCTTTACCAACATAGTCATTACCATCCCCTTGAAGGTCAAATGAAATCCCTTTGGCAAGGAATGCACCAAAGCTTTGGCCAGCAGTTCCTTTAAGCGATACTGCAATCGTATCATCTGGCAAGCCTTCATAGCCCCATTTTTCAGCCAATTTACCTGAAAGCATCGCACCAGCAGAGCGGTCTACATTGGTGATGGCTGTTTCAATCATAATTGGCGTACCATCTTTAAGAGCCGACTTTGCTTCTTCAATCAGCTTGCGATCAAGAACTGTTTCAATAGGGTGTTTTTGAAGTTGAGTTTGATAAATCTCTTCTTTCTCAGCTTCTGGTTTATGGAAAATACGAGAGAAATCTAACCCCTTACCTTTCCAATGATCAAGCATGCCACTCTTTTCAAGCAGATCACTTTCCCCGATAATATCATCAAGTTTAGTAAAGCCCATTTGCGCCATAAGCTGTCGAACTTCTTCTGCTACGAAGAAGAAATAATTAATTACATGCTCTGGCGTACCCTTAAAGCGCTTGCGCAAAACGGGGTCTTGTGTGGCGATACCAACAGGACATGTATTTAGGTGACACTTACGCATCATCAAACAACCAGCAGCAATAAGTGGTGCAGTTGAAAATCCAAATTCATCAGCACCTAAGAGCGCGCCAACAATAACATCCCGTCCTGTTTTCAAACCACCATCCACTTGTAATTTAATACGAGAACGAAGTTTATTCAGCACTAATGTCTGCTGTGTTTCAGCAAGACCCAGTTCCCATGGGCTGCCTGCGTGCTTTAACGAGGTAAGCGGAGATGCTCCCGTGCCACCATCATAACCTGAAATTGTAATATGATCAGCACGTGCTTTTGCAACGCCTGCAGCAACTGTACCCACACCCATTTCTGCAACGAGTTTTACAGAAATATCTGCATGCTCATTGACGTTTTTCAAATCATAAATAAGCTGAGCCAAATCTTCGATTGAATAAATATCATGGTGCGGTGGCGGGGAAATCAAACCAACCCCTGGTGTTGAGTGACGCGTCTTTGCAATCACAGCATCAACTTTGTGACCCGGCAATTGCCCACCCTCACCAGGCTTTGCACCTTGGGCAACTTTAATTTGGATCATATCTGAATTAACAAGATATTCTGTCGTTACACCAAAGCGACCAGATGCAACTTGTTTGATCGCAGAGCGTTCTGGATTTGGCTCACCATTTTGTAGCGGCAGATAACGATCAGGTTCTTCGCCCCCCTCACCCGTATTTGACTTACCACCCATTTGGTTCATCGCAACCGCTAGCGTTGCATGTGCTTCGCGAGAGATAGAGCCAAATGACATAGCCCCAGTTGAGAAGCGTTTCACAATTTTTGAGGCAGGCTCCACTTGCGAAATATCAACGGGTTTACGACCGGATTCTTCCGCAGACTTAATATTAAACAAACCACGAATAGTTGCATGTTGTTCTGAGACACGGTTCACATCATCAGCAAATTCTTTATAGCTTGAAGCCGATTGTCCCCGAACAGCATGTTGCAACTTAGCAATATTATTTGGGTTCCAAGAATGCGCTTCACCGCGCATGCGATAAGCATATTCGCCGCCAATATCGAGCGAGGTAGAAAGCACTTGATCATTACCAAAAGCGCTTTGGTGACGTTTCATTGTTTCGATGGCTATCTCAGCAAGCCCAACGCCTTCAATCATAGAAGATGTGCCAAAGAAATACTTTTCGATAAACCTTGAAGAAAGTCCAACTGCATCAAAAATCTGCGCACCACAATAAGATTGATAAGTCGAAATACCCATCTTGGACATGACTTTCAAAATACCTTTGTCGATCGCTTTTATATAACGCTCAACCACTTCTTGTGCATCAACCTCATCAGGTAGATCCCCTTGCGCATGCATATCTGCTAACGTTTCAAATGCTAAATATGGATTAATCGCTTCCGCGCCATACCCAGCCAAAACACAGAAATGATGAATTTCACGTGGCTCCCCTGTCTCAAGCACAAGGCCAACGGATGTGCGAAGGCCTTTACGAATAAGGTGATTATGTACAGCAGCCGTTGCAAGCAAAGCAGGAATAGCAAGACGTTCTGCGCTCAATTGGCGATCAGAAAGAATAATAATATTATAACCATTGCCAACAGCTTTTTCTGCAAGCTCACATAAAGCCTCAAGCGCTGCTTCCATCGCCTCAGCACCACGCTCAACATTATAAGTAATATCGAGTGTTTGCGTCATAAACTGGTTATCCCCAATATCCCCAATCTCACGAATTTTCTCGAGATCATGATTGGTCAAAATGGGTTGACGAACTTCCAAACGCTTCTGCTCAGATAAGCCTTGGAGATCAAATAAATTAGGTCTAGGGCCAATAAGTGAAACAAGGCTCATGACAGATTCTTCACGAATTGGATCGATCGGAGGGTTGGTCACTTGAGCAAAAAGTTGCTTAAAATAAGTGTAGAGAAGTTTTGGCTTGTCGGATAAGGCAGAGATTGGTGTATCCGTACCCATTGAACCAATCGCTTCTTGACCCGTTGTTGCCATCGGCACCATTAAAAGCTTTGTATCTTCCTGCGTATAACCAAAGGCCTGCTGGCGGTCTAAAAGCGGTGTTCGACTAGCAGGACTAGGACGCGTTGGCACTGGCAAATCTTCCAGTACGATTTGACTTTTATTCAACCATTTTTGGTAGGGATTATGCGAAGCTAATTCTTCTTTGATTTCTTCATCAGAAATAATTTGACCTTTTTCCAGATCAATTAAAAGCATGCGCCCTGGCTGCAAACGCCATTTAGTCACGATATCTTTTTCTTCAATCGGTAAAACACCAGACTCAGATGACATGATAATACGATCATCTTTGGTCACAATGTAACGCGCAGGTCGTAGACCATTGCGATCTAGCGTTGCGCCGATTTGACGTCCATCTGTGAAAGCAACAGCAGCAGGCCCATCCCAAGGCTCCATCAATGCAGCATGATATTCATAAAATGCACGACGCTCTTCATTCATTAATGGATTACCAGCCCAAGCTTCTGGAATAAGCATCATCACAGCATGTGAAAGCGAATATCCGCCCTGGGTCAAAAACTCTAGTGCATTATCAAAACACGCGGTGTCTGATTGCCCCTCATAAGAGATCGGCCAGAGTTTCGTAATATCTTCGCCAAACAATGGCGAAGAAAGAGAAGCCTGACGTGCAGCCATCCAATTTACGTTCCCACGTAATGTATTAATCTCGCCATTGTGCGCAACCATCCGGTATGGATGCGCTAGTTTCCACGAAGGAAATGTATTAGTTGAAAAACGTTGGTGAACCAAAGCAAGGGCTGATTTAAACCTTTTATCGCTTAAGTCTTTATAATAAGGCCCTAATTGATCAGCTAAAAACATGCCTTTATAGACAACCGTACGCGAGGAAAATGAAACAATATAAAAGCCACTTTCGCGCGCATTGGTATTTGCAAAAATCTTATTAGAAATTACTTTGCGCGTTTGATAAAGCTTACGTTCGAATGCATCTTCATCTTTTTTTGCAAGATCAGAAGTTACAAAAAATTGTTTATGTACTGGCTCAGTTGCCATAATTGCTGGGTCTTGAGATAAACCAGAATTATCAACCTCAAGTTGGCGAATTCCTAAAAGTGTCATGCCTTCTGATTTCAGGCCCTCAATTAAGATTGCTTCTGTTTCAGCAGCAGTCGTTTTATCTTGCGGCATGAATGCTTGAGCAACGCCGTATTGACCCGCTTTTGGTAAATCAAAATCGCAAATTTGATTAAAAAACTCATCTGGTATTTGCAACAACAATCCAGCACCATCACCCATTAAAGGATCGGCACCAACAGCACCGCGATGTTCTAAATTTTCTAAAATCTGCAAACCATCTTCAATAATTGAATGCGTTTTTTCGCCTTTCATATTGGCAACAAAACCAACACCACAAGCATCTTTTTCATTTTTAGGATCGTAAAGACCTTGTTTCTTAGGGCTATTAGGAAAAATGGTATCTGCTTTAGGGCTATCAAAAGAAACCTTAGCAATATCTTTTCTCATTGGTCTTTACTCCAAGTAAAAAATGCCAGTCGAAGGCATTGAATTCTTCAATCTATATTGGATCTGATTAATTTAACGCCGGAAACGTCAGGTTCAAGTTCGAAACAAAAAATATTCGCGATTCAAAACTTAAGTATCAATCGTCAAAAAGGACAGCATTACTGACCTTTATCTGTTTATACATGCCAGTAAACAATCAATCATGCAAGAAAATAAAAGATTCGCATAACGTAACGGAAAGTTTACATGTCAAATTTATTAAGTCATAATATTTTTTGGGGCTGTCCCAGATAACTACGATAAATATTGTTTAACCCATTGGTTCA
>CAZCUN010000040.1:0-30351 GCA_964502215.1 uncultured Rhizobiaceae bacterium
TTCTCATACCCATATTGATAACCCATTTTTGAGTTATCTGGGACAGCCCCTTTTAAAATTTAAATGCTGATTGTAAAAAAAGAACTGCAGAGCCATCTAAAAATTATAAATACAAAAACAAGCTATCTTTTTATCGAAGTAACAATTATTGTAACATGGCATATTAACTTGAAGCTTTGAGCTTAAACATTTAATTAATAATCTTAAAATGATGAAGAATAAATTGGCCCAAAATATAAAACCTGTTCTTTCGCAAAACCCTCATAAAGTTACGTCTTTACCTAGAGAAAAGGATTTGGAGGTTGCTATTGGTCGCGAAGTTAAGAATTATCGTAAATTACACAATATTACCGTTGCTGAGCTAGCCAAGTCTACGGGTCTTTCTATTGGCATGCTTTCAAAAATCGAAAACGGTATAATTTCACCCTCCCTTACAACGTTACAAACATTGGCAAATGCACTTAGTGTTCCTCTGACTTCATTTTTCAAAGGCTTTGAAGAGAGTCGCGAAGCAGTTCATGTCAAAGCTGGCCAAGGCCTTGCAACTGAACGTAGAGGCACGCGTGCGGGACACCAATATAATCTGCTGGGCCATATCGGAGCAAATACATCAGGTGTTATTGTTGAGCCTTATCTCATATCCTTAACAGAGGAATCAGATGTTTTTCCAGATTTTCAGCACGAAGGTATTGAGTTGATTTACATGCTCGAAGGTGAAGTTGAATATCGGCATGGTGATAAAACTTTTACCTTAAAACCAGGTGACAGTTTTTTCTTTGATGCTGATGCACCGCATGGCCCACAAAAGCATATTAAACTACCTGCTAAATACCTGTCGATTATTTCCTACCCAGCTTCATAACCAATACAACTTAATCTTCAGGCCAAACACCTGGTGATGTTTCTGCACCGTCATCGAATTGGGATAGATAATCCAAAATCATAGGGCGGTTATCGATAAAGCCTTTATAAGTTGCAAGCTCAACAGGCAGATCACGAATGACGCGGTGAAAGCGCCTTGCCCATTTTGGGTAAGTGACCAGCTCTTCCATTTTGATTAAGTAACAACGGATTGGAAAAACTAATCCATTGGAACGTGGTAATCTAAAGAAAGTTTGAAGCTCTACACGCAAGTGTTGTTTATTGCCAACATTTTCTGGCGTCAGTGTTGTCTTTTGAATGCCCCATTTATGATAATTTTCAGGGCTTGTATCCAATAACGGATTAACCGTCATCGTCCAATTCAAACGACGTGCGGGTGAACCCTGCTGAATGTTAAGTAAGAACTTTAAGGCACGAACGAAAATTCCTTTTTCATGCGCCAAGGGTACAGGTGCATGCCATTCAAAGAAGTTCATGCCAATGTCAAAATCAAGTGACCAATCCGCTTGTGTTGTGACCATGCCTGCATCCATCCAAAGATTATCATCGCGCTGATCTAGCACGCAAAAATCGCCTTGCGTTTGGCGCGTGATATACTCCATTGGCCCATAGGGAAGCGTTGTTGCATCCATAAAGGTGAACTTGTCATCAATGCCAAGCGGCTTGTTAATCCAGTGCCAATTATCACCATCTCTATGAAGTTCAAAAAGGTCAGGATAATCCTTTGCTTTTTCAACCATAATCAGCTCAAGCAAATCCCAGCCATGCAATTCCATGTGTGGCAATGACTGACAGCGCAGCGGATCATCATCCAAAACCATCGCACGGTCACGCATTTCAGAAACGTAATGTTCATCCACATCGAACGAATTATAATAAACACTGCCCTCACGAACAGGTACATGCGGCTCCATGTTTACCGCATACATATAGCTGTCTTTATCGAAGGGAAACGGAAATCGCTTAATGGCTAAATCTGAATTTTTAAACGTGTAATCGTCACGGAATGTTTCGTCTTTAAATTGAATGTTCATCTTTGTTTCCTACCGATCTAATACCAGTGTTTTGCCTTCAAAGCGTGAGACGCAAGGCATGATTTTTTTACCGCTTTTATGCTCTACATCTTCAAGCCAATGGTCATTGTGAATGAACTTGCCATCGTATCCAATGACCTCTGTTTCGCACATACCGCAAGCACCGCCACGGCAAAGATATGGCGCATCAACACCTGCAGCTTCAATGGCCTCTAACAGGCTTTGTGTCTCGCCTACTTGAATAACCTTATTCGACACAGCCAACTTAACTTCAAATGGCTTACCGGGTTCTGGTGCCAAGAACTCTTCGTAATGAACTGCCTCGCGTGGCCAGCCTGCATCACTAGCTGAGTTTCGAACCCACTCAATCATACCTTTTGGCCCACATACATAGATATGTGTTCCAAGCGGTTGACCATCCAGCAGGTTTTCAAGATCAATCGCTTCATTTTGATCATCGTGATATATGTTCACGTTATTGGGATACTTCTCAGTCAGCGTGTCTGCATAAGAAGCAAGTGACTTTGAGCGAACAGAATAATGCAATTCGAAATTACCGTTAGAACTATCTAATTGAGCAATTTGTGACAAAAATGGTGTAATCCCAATGCCACCTGCGATCATCAAGTATTTGCGCCCGCGTAAATCTAATGAGAATAAATTCACTGGATTGCTAATCGTCATTTCCATGCCTTTTTTCACATGGTTATGCATGAACAGTGACCCACCCCTGCCCTCATCATCACGACGAACAGATATTGTATAGGCAGAACGATCAAGCGGACTGCTCATTAAAGAGTACGGGTTTAATCTGCGCGACCCATGATCATCCATTTCAATGACAGTATGCGCGCCACCCGAAAATGTCGGCATTAATTCGCCATCAGTGCGTTCAAATTTAAAACGTTTTACAAGCCCATTGACCTCAACAATATCTGTCACTTTAACGGCAATTTTTGCAGCACCTGAACTCATTATGTAATCTCCACTTTATCTGGAACATTGCCCGGGTCTTCCGCATCAACACAAACAGCTTGGAAGGCTGCTAAGCGTCTTGAGTAGTGATCTCTAACAAAAAGATTTAACCCACAGTGCGAGCACTCAAACGGGTCAGTGATAACGTCTTCTGTTACGCCCTTACAATGCACACACTGCATACGACGTGCCTTTGAGCCGCGATGCTCTGTCTGGATTGCTGAGTGCGGATAACCAACATTCATGGCTTCACGAAGCGCTTGCCCCATAACGCCTTCTGTTCCTGCTAGATATATTTGAAGGCCATTTGAAGCATCCATAAGCACGCGCTGAATGCGCGTTACGGCTGCTGCATAAGAAGGGCCTGAGTAAAACTGTTTTGCACCCAATGCTTCAAGCTTAGATGTATATGTATCACCAGTGTCTTTGGGAATATAAATGATATGCGCTGTTTCAAAAAAATCTTTGGGAGCTGATTTTGCCATATCTAATATAGCGCCAGCACCTTCAGCATCTGCAATCAATAAATGCGCCTTGCCATTTTTAGCTTCAAGTTCACCATAAGTTGGGCGACTTATAATCGCTGGTTCAAATTTAGTTTTGGCCATTAAACGAAATGCTCCTCGTATACTTGCCTAAATAAATAAGGGCGCAGAAGAAATCTCTACGCCCTTTAAAAAATAATTAGCCTTTTGCAGTACGCTTGGACTTTTTAGGATCATCAAACGGTAGTGGCTCAGCTGTACAAGCAATCTCACCTGTCGAGTTTTTCACCGTCAGCTTTGTGCCAGACTTTGCGCAATCAACTGGCATACGTGCAATCGCAACATTATGCTTGTTGAGGGATGAATACATGCCAATCGTTGCAACACCAACTTGCTTACCATTTTGTAACAGCGGCGCGCCCTCTTCTGCTGGCTCTTTGCCTTCAAGCATAAGGCCATAAATCTTAAAGCGCTCTTTGCCTTTTAGGCGGTAATGCTCGTCTGCACCACGGAAGCCCATTTTGCCAGGTGAAACTGTGAAATCAAGACCAAGTTCCCAAAGCGTGTCGCCTGATGGTTCATCTGGGAATGGATACATCTCTGAATTATCATAAGGGTAAAACAGAAGATGACTTTCCGCACGCAACCAATCAAGCGTTGTAAAACGTGACGGAATAATGCCCATTGGCTTACCATTTTCGACAAGATTATCCCAAATATGAACTGCGTCTTGACCACGACAGAAAATTTCATAGCCGCGCTCACCTGTATAGCCCGTACGTGAAATTGTGACAGGTCTATCGTAAAGCATCGTATGAACGTGATTAAAATATGGAAGATCACGAATACCTTCTACGTCTTTTTCTAGCAGATCAACAGCCATTGGCCCTTGAACAGATATATCGTGAAGATCGTCATCAAAACGCACATCAACATCACGCCCTTGCGCGTAACGTGTTAATTGTTCATGACCTGCGCCTGTACCATGCACAACCATCCAGCTATTTGGTCCCATGCGGTATATTACGCAATCATCAATAAACTTACCACGATCATCTAGCATGCATGCATAGCGCGATTTGCCAGGTTGGATTTTTTCGACATTGCGTGTTGTAGCACGGTCAACAACTTGACTTGCATGAGGGCCAACCAAATGAACCTTTTTCAGGCCAGACACGTCCATAATGCCAGCTTTGGTTCTAATTGCTAGATATTCTTCTTCTTGGTCTTTATCGTAAGACCAAGCAGTACCCATACCACCCCAATCTTCTAGTTCTGATCCAAGTGCGCGGTGGCGTTCAGCTAATGCAGAAAATCTCCAAGATGCTGTCATTTTCTCTCTCCCATGAAAAATGTTGTTGTTTGATTTGAACCTAGTCTGGACAGAAAGGCAATATTAACAGGCAATTTTTTTTCCTATCAGGCAAATTTTATTCACAGGATAGTAATTAATTAAAAAAAAGGCCACTCCAAAAGAGCGGCCTATTTAAAGTTTTAAAACCTATACTTACTTATCGTTCACTTTTTTCTCGTGGCTATGTCCAACAAGAATCGCAAGCACGCAAAGTACAATTGAAATGACGAGCCAGATTAATTCTCCGCCGCCAAATCCTGTATAATATGAAGCGCCTGCAACATCGCTCCAGTTTTCAAAAGGTGCACCAATCATGGTATTTTTCCTTTGTCTTGTACGAAAATGAATTCGTACTGTTAAAATTAAAAAATGACTGGGCAGGTTCACCTGCCCAGATGAAATTTATTTAGCGCCAGCGCCTGATCCTTCAGGGTAAGCAACAGCTGGTACTTCAGAGATATCAAGACCAGCAAGTTCAACTGTTTCGCTAGTGCGTAGTATGCCCATTATTTTGAATATCCATGCAAATAGATAGCCTGGCACAAAGCCAATTAGTGCCATGACGATGGTGCCGCCAAGTTGGCCTAAGAAGCTAGTAGTTGCTGCACCTTCCGCAGTTCCTGATGGATAGCCGCTGGCTACGATACCAAGAACGATTAGTGCATAAGCACCGAGTACACCGTGCACGGTGACCGCACCAACTGCATCATCAATACCCATTTTTTCAAGCATTTTTGCAGACCATGGCATAACCCATGCACAAGCTACAAATGCAATCGCAAATGTCATTGGCGGCCAGTAGATATCAAGACCAGCTGCAGTCGAGATGATACCACCAAGACCCGCAGACATCATCCAGAACGGATCACGTGTCGTCATCCAAGCACCAATAATACCACCAGCGATTGCCATCAGTAGATTGAAAGTAAGTGCTGACAGGTTCATTGGTGTGCCATAGATATTGGTAAAGCTTGTTGCTGACCAAGACCATGCTTCGCCTGGGAAGATTAGACAAGCCATCAAGAAACCCCAGAAACCAACAATAATGCACATTAAGCCAACCATAGTCATTGGCATGTTATGCCCTGCAAGGTGGTTTGCAGAACCGTCTGCGTTAAATTTACCAATTCTTGGACCAAGGTGAATAAGAACACCCAAAGCAAAGAAGCCAGAAATCATGTGCACGACACCAGAAGCACCAAAGTCATGGAAGCCCCATTTAGTGACAAGCCAACCATCTGCGTGCCAACCCCATGCTGCTGCAACAACCCAAGCAAATGAACCAAGGATGATTGCAAGAACAACGAATGGCACCAAACGAATACGCTCAATAACTGAACCAGACATGATAGATGCAGTAGCACAAGCAAAGAGTGTGAAAGCACCCCAGAATACGCCAGTTGCACTATCACCAAGATTTGGCCCCATTACTGCTCCAGCAGGATTTGCCGCAGCAGCTGCGTACTCAAGCCCTGAAATACCATTCGGGCCGATGCCAAAATTCAAGCCTGTTGGGAATGCCCAATACGCCCACCACCCGAAGTAGTAGAAAGTTGGGATCATAAAGGCGAATGCCAGAATGTTTTTCAAACCAGATGCCAAAACGTTTTTCATGCGTGAGGCACCCATCTCATACATTAGAAATCCAACGTGAATTAATATCATAAGTGGTATCGTAAGATAATAATATATTTCAGCAGTGATGGTATTACCCACCGCATTTGCTGCTTTTAATTCGGCCACCTCTTTGACCAAATTTGCTAATTGCTCTTCCAAAATAAACTCTCCCTTTTGCTATATTTTACTTTAGGGAATGCACTCCTCAACAAAAAACACTCCCCCTCCATTTAATATCAAGCAACAAAAAAACCGTTTTGGCTAGTAAAAAAATTTTGCCTGTGAAGAAAAAATCATTCCTAACAGTTGAACCACATTATTTTTGGTGTTAGCGTTTTAGCTGAGTGAGATAAAAATTAGGACCTGCCCATGTGCGGAATTGTTGGATTATTTTTAAAAGATAAAGCACTTGAGCCAAAGCTTGGCTCGATGCTTACAGACATGCTTGTCACGATGACGGATCGCGGCCCAGACAGTGCTGGCATTGCAATTTATGGTACAGATATAGATAGCAAAGTGAAGCTTACTATACAGTCTGACAATCCTAGCGATGATTTTGCCACGCTAGAAAAAGACCTCGAAAAATCAACAAGCGCACAAGTTTCAATGTCCGTTAAAGACACTCATGCGGTCTTAGAAATTTCCAATAAGCGCGTTGATGACATTAAAGATGCGCTCAAAGAATTACGCCCTGATGTTCGCATCATGAGCACTGGCGATATCATCGAAATCTATAAAGAAGTAGGCCTACCAAAAGATGTGGCAGAACGCTTCGATGTTTCATCTATGAGTGGCACACACGGCATTGGTCACACAAGAATGGCGACTGAGTCGGCAATCACAACCATGGGTGCACATCCGTTTTCCACAGGTTCTGATCAGTGTCTTGTCCACAATGGCTCGCTTTCAAATCACAACAGCCTGCGACGTAAATTAAAACGCGAAGGCATGACGTTTGAGACTGAAAATGACACCGAAGTAGGTGCGGCATATCTAAGTTATAAAATGCAAAATGGTAGTAATCTTGGTGAAGCGCTAGAATCAAGTCTTGAGGACTTGGATGGATTTTTTACATTCGTAGTCGGAACAAAAGACGGTTTCGGCGTTGTGCGTGATCCTATAGCTTGTAAGCCAGCAGTAATGGCTGAAACAGACCAATATGTAGCTTTTGGGTCTGAGTATCGCGCACTCGTAAACTTACCCGGTATTGAAGACGCTAAGGTTTGGGAACCTGAACCTGCAACTGTATATTTTTGGAGCCATTAATTATGCAAACACTTGATATGGCGACAACTGAATTGCGTGAAGTAAATTCAACGCTTCAATCGCAAAAAGCAGACACAAATCAACGCACTTGGGAAGTCATCAATCCAAAGGGCAGTCATGCTATTGCCTGTGGTCTTGATGGGCCAATCGAAGTTACCGTTCGTGGTTCTACTGGTTACTATTGTGGTGGCATGAATAAAGAAGCGACCATTAATATTGATGGTTCTGCTGGCCCAGGTGTTGCAGAAAACATGATGTCTGGCACCGTTATCATCGAAGGTGATGCAAGCCAATATGCGGGGGCTACAGGCCATGGTGGCTTACTTGTCATTAAAGGCAATGCCTCTTCTCGTTGTGGTATTTCCATGAAGGGCATTGATATTGTTGTCCATGGTAACATCGGCCATATGTCGGCTTTCATGGCTCAATCAGGCAATTTGGTTGTGCTGGGAGACGCAGGTGATGCACTGGGTGATAGTTGTTATGAAGCGCGGTTCTTTGTACGTGGAAAAGTAAAAAGCTTAGGCGCTGATTGTGAAGAAAAAGAAATGCGCCCTGAGCACATCGAAATTCTAAAAGATCTACTTGAACGTTCAGGCGCTGACGCAAAACCAGAAGAATTTACTCGATATGGCTCTGCTCGTACGCTTTACAATTTCAATATTGATAATGCTGGCGCTTACTAGGAAAATAATAAGATGAATGAAATCAACAAACCTAAAGACGGCATTCCACAAACAGCGCCAATAAAATCGGCTACGTTTACAGATCCGATTAATGCTGAAATCAGACGCGCTGCTGCGACAGGTATTTATGACATTCGTGGTGGTGGTGCTAAACGTAAAGTTCCACACTTTGATGATCTGCTTTTCTTAGGCGCATCCATTTCACGCTACCCATTAGAGGGCTACCGTGAAAAATGCGAAACAAAAGTAACGCTTGGAACACGTTTTGCTAAAAAACCGATCGAGCTTGATATTCCAATCACAATTGCAGGCATGAGCTTTGGTGCTTTATCTGGTCCAGCCAAAGAAGCGCTTGGTCGCGGTGCAAATGCGGCTGGCACATCAACCACAACAGGTGATGGTGGCATGACGCCAGAAGAACGTGGGCATTCATCCAAGCTTGTTTATCAATATTTACCATCTCGTTATGGCATGAACCCTGATGACCTTCGCAAAGCTGATGCAATCGAAGTTGTTGTTGGTCAAGGTGCTAAGCCTGGTGGCGGCGGAATGTTGCTTGGTCAAAAAATTTCAGACCGTGTAGCAGAAATGCGCAACCTGCCAAAAGGCATTGACCAGCGCTCGGCTTGTCGTCACCCAGATTGGACTGGCCCTGATGATCTTGAAATTAAAATTTTAGAACTGCGTGAAATCACAAACTGGCAAGTTCCAATCTACATTAAGGTAGCTGGTGCACGCCCCTATTTCGACACGACATTAGCCGTTAAAGCGGGTGCAGATGTTGTTGTGCTTGATGGTATGCAAGGTGGCACTGCCGCAACGCAGGATGTGTTTATTGAAAATGTTGGTATCCCAACACTTGCAAGCATTCGCCCTGCCGTTCAGGCACTTCAAGACATGGGCATGCACCGCGAAGTGCAACTTGTGGTATCAGGCGGCATTCGAACAGGGGCTGATGTTGCAAAGGCTTTGGCACTGGGTGCTGATGCGGTTGCCATTGGTTCAGCAGCTCTTATTGCATTGGGTGATAATGACCCACGCTGGGAAGCTGAATATAATGCACTTGGCACAACTGCTGGTGCTTATGATGACTGGCATGAGGGAAAAGACCCTGCTGGTATCACCACACAAGACCCAGAATTAATGGCTAGATTTGACCCAATTGCAGGTGGCCGTCGTTTATCAAATTATCTAAAAGTTATGACCCTTGAAGCACAAACCATTGCGCGTGCTTGTGGTAAAAATCATCTTCACAATTTAGAGCCTGAAGACATGTGTGCCTTGACAGTAGAGGCTTCTGCGATGTCTGGTGTACCTCTGGCGGGTACAAATTGGATACCAGGACGCAACGGAGATTACTAATTAATTGACTTAAGACTCTTGGGAGGGAGCAACAATATGGCGTCAAAACTTGCCAAATTCGCCGAAGATAAAGGCATTAAATATTTCATGATTTCATTCACCGACTTATTCGGTGGTCAACGCGCAAAACTTGTTCCTGCTTCTGCCATCGCAGATATGGAAGAAGATGGCGCTGGGTTTGCGGGCTTTGCAACATACCTTGATATGACGCCAGCGCACCCTGATATGCTGGCTGTTCCAGACCCATCTTCAGTTATTCAACTGCCATGGAAAAAAGAAGTCGCTTGGGTTGCAGGTAATTGCGTTATGGAAGGTGAGGATGTTGCACAAGCGCCTCGTAATGTGCTTCGTCGCTTAATTGATGAAGCAGCAAGCGAAGGCATGCATGTTAAAACAGGCATTGAGGCCGAATTCTTTTTGCTAACACCAGAAGGCACAGAAATTTCTGACCCATTCGATACAGCAGCAAAACCTTGTTACGACCAACAAGCTGTTATGCGCCGTTATGATGTTGTGCGCGAAATTTGTGACTATATGTTAGAATTAGGCTGGGGAGCATATCAAAACGACCACGAAGATGCGAATGGTCAGTTTGAAATGAATTGGGAATTTGACGATGTTTTAAGCACAGCTGACAAACATTCTTTCTTCAAGTTCATGACAAAATCTGTCGCTGAAAGTCATGGCTTTAGAGCAACCTTTATGCCAAAGCCTGTTGAAGGCTTAACAGGTAATGGGTGTCATGCGCATATCTCAGTTTGGGATGCGCCTGGCTCTGCTTCTAAGACAAATGTTTTTGCCACAAACGATAAAGACAAAGGTGAAGGCCAAACAGGTGAAGTTGGCTTATCAGAAAAAGGAAAGCATTTCCTTGGTGGTATCATGAAACATGCTTCAGCCTTAGCAGCAATTACAAACCCTACTGTTAACAGCTACAAGCGTATCAATGCACCACGCACTATGTCTGGTGCAACTTGGGCACCTAATACAGTGACTTGGACTGGTAATAACCGTACACATATGGTGCGTGTTCCAGGTCCTGGTCGTTTTGAATTACGCCTGCCAGACGGTGCGACTAACCCATATCTTTTACAGGCTGTCATTTTGGCTGCTGGTCTTGACGGTGTTCGCACAAAAGCAAATCCGGGCAAGCGTCATGATATTGATATGTATGCAGAGGGTCATAAAGTACGAGGCGCACCTCGTCTGCCGCTCAATATGCTGGATGCGCTTCGTGAATATGACAAAGACAAAGGTCTTAAGACAGCAATGGGCGATGAGTTCTCCGCTGCTTACCTAAAAATGAAACATCAAGAGTGGAATGATTTTACGTCTCACTTCTCGCAATGGGAAAAAGACAACACGCTGGATATTTAAACGATTAATGCTCGCCTTTATCAGGCGGGCATTTTTTTACTCATTTAAGGATATCTGCGTCGCAGTTCTTAAATGAGAAATGGAGAGAGAGAAACGACGCAACTCGGGAGAGAGAAAATGAAACTTACAAAACTTATGGCAACATCAGCCCTTGTGGGCGCAGGCATGTTAGCGGCATCATTTGCCTCAGCAGCAGACTCAAAAAAACCAATTGTCATTCCAACACATAACTGGTCAAGCCAAGTTGTGATGGCGCATGTAATTGGTGGCATCTTTGAGAGCATGGGTAACAACGTTGAATATGTACCTGCTGATTCACAAGGTGTCTACGAAGCGATCCGCAATGGTGACGTAACAATTTCACACGAAGTTTGGCAGTCAACATTTGGCGCGTCATTCTACAATGCAATGGACGCTGGTGGCGTGATTGATGCGGGCACACACGAAGCTGCAACCTTGGAAGAAATGGGCGTTCCTGGCTACGTGATTGACATGAACCTATGTCCTGGCCTTCCAAACTGGGAAGCTTTAAAAGATTGTCCTGAAGTATTTGCAACAGCTGACTCAGGCGGGAAAGGCCGTTGGTTAGAAGGCCCGCAAAGCTGGCACGGTGATCTAATGCCTGTACGTCTTGAGGCTCTTGGTCTTGCAGACAAATACTCAGTTACATTTGCAGGTTCTGCAGACGCTATCTGGGCTGAGCTTGAATCAGCAAAGAAAGAAAAGCGTGGCATTATCACGTTTAACTGGACACCAAACTTCACAGATGCAGATGGTTTTGTTTTCCTTGAATTCCCAGAATTTAAAGAAGGCTGCCGCAAAGAAGATGGTGGTGATGGTTCATGTGGTTCACCAAAAGGTTGGTTGAAGAAAGCTGCTAACTATCAGTTCCCTAAAACACACCCTGCTGCATATAAAATGTTCAGCAAATTATCTTTCACAACAACACAAATCGGCCAAATGGCTGCTCTTGTTGATATCGATAAGCTGAGCCACGAAGATGCTGCCAAAAAATGGCTTGCTGATAATGAAGCTGTTTGGAAGCCATTTACTAAGTAATAGCTTACACACCTTACAAGACCTTTCCCAACCAATAGTTGGGAAAGGTTATTAATTCGAAAAACACTTTCTTATCTTGAAGGTTTTGAAAACTTCAAAATTAAAAAATGTTTTTAGCGCAAATAAAAATACCATTATAAAATGGTTTGAGGATACGAGTATGAGTAAGCAATCACCGGCATCAAGTAAGCAACCGGTTATTAAATGTGAGTCAGTTTACAAAATCTTTGGAGACAACACTCAACGCCTCATGCGTGAAAACAATGGTGAAATCAATGTTAAAAAGTTTGAAGATGAAGGCTGTATTTTTGGCGTAAATGGGGCTTCCTTTGAAGTTCATAAAGGCGAAATGCTAGTGGTGATGGGTTTGTCTGGCTCTGGCAAATCAACACTCTTACGCTGTATTTCTCGTCTCACAGATACAACCTCTGGTAAGATATTCATTGATGGTGAAAACTTGCTGGAAATGAATCCAAAAGAATTAATTGAACTGCGCCGCAACAAGATGGGCATGGTCTTTCAAAGCTTTGCACTGCTACCGCACAAAACGGTTTTAGAAAACATAGCTTTTCCACTTCAGGTTAAAGGTATGAGCACTGCAGATAGCATTGAACGTGCGGCAAGTATGGTCGAGCTTGTAAGCTTGAGTGGAAGAGAAAACTATTACCCACGGCAGCTTTCTGGTGGTCAGCAACAACGCGTTGGTATTGCCCGTTCTTTAGCCGTTGAACCAGACATTTGGTTCTTAGACGAACCCTTCTCTGCACTTGACCCACTCATCCGCAAAGAAATGCAGGATGAGTTTTTACGCTTACAAGGATTGCTCAATAAAACTATTTTATTCGTGACCCATGATTTTGACGAAGCACTCCGCCTTGCTGATCGCATCGCAATTATGAAAGATGGCGTCATCGAGCAAATCGATAAGCCAGCAAACATCGTTCTTAATCCAGCGACTGAGTATGTAGCCAAGTTTACCAATGAAGTGCCTCGCGAAAAAGTTTTGAAGTGTAGTGACGTGATGGAAAAACAAGATAAAGATGCAAAAGCAAGCAGTCTTACAGTTCCTGCTGACGCTATTATTGAAACGGTAGCAGAAGCAATCCTAAATGAGACAAAACCTGTTTCTGTCGTCAATGAAAAGGGTAAGACAGTGGGTGTCTTAAATCGCAAATCGATTATTCATGTTCTATTTGGCAAAGATGCTGATTGAGTGTTTGGGAGATAGATGATGACCACCATGCTCAAACAAAATAAGCTTCTTCAGTTTGCTATATTGCTGACTGTGTTTTTAGCGCTTTATAATTTTATAAAGCCCTCAGATGATCCTTATTTAAACATGTTATGGCGATTACCTGCGTTAATCGCTTGGCTGCCTCAATGGCTGACCGACACTATAAAATTTATAATGTTCGATTGGATAACCATCGATGTTTTTAATCCTGACTTAGACGATACTGAGGAAGTTTCGCTTGTTAAAGAAATAACCCGATCCATATCATGGTTTGTGTTGTTTTTCATTCAATCAATACGCGAATTTCTTGTCGGGGGCATAAAAACCATTGTGACTTTCACAAGCTGGGATTTTATCAGTGATAATCCTTGGGCTGAATTACCAGGACTTCCTTGGACAGTCGTATTTGGTGGCGCAACATTACTTGGTTATAATCTCGGTGGCAAAAAGCTAGCGGCGCTTGTTGGCATTTCCTTGGCCTATATTTCAATTTTTGGGCAATGGGAACCGACAATGAAAACTCTTTCCCTGGTTTTAATAGCGGCGCTTATTTCGGTGATACTCGGTTTGTTTTTAGGAATTTTGGCATTTCGTAGCAAAACATTTGAGGCAGCAATTACGCCTATCTTGGGCATTGCGCAAACAATGCCGGCATTCTCATATCTTGTTCCGATGATTGTTTTATTTGGACTTGGAGATCACGCTGGTGCACTTGCTACCGTGATTTATGCAACACCACCGATGATTAGATTGACACTTCTGGGACTAAAAGCTGTTCCGGCTGAGGTTGTAGAAGCTGGACTTATGAGCGGGTGTACGCGTTTTCAACTGATGTATAATGTCATGCTGCCAACAGCACGACAGAATATTCTGATTGGTGTCAACCAAGTCATTATGCAATGTCTGGCCATGGTTGTGATTGCATCCTTGATCGGTGCGCAAGGCTTGGGCGACGACCTTCTAAAAGCGCTTAATGGGCTTAGGTTTGGTAAAGCTTTAGAACTTGGTATTTGCATCGTTTTAATAGCGATTGTACTTGATAAGCTTTCACTTGCATGGGCTAATAAGCAAGTTGATTATTTTGCTGATCTTAGTTTTTCCAAACGCCATCGAAATAAATTCATTTTAATGGCAATTCTTATTGGTGGCATTGTATTTGCAATGATTGGCAAGCTCATCTTTGGTGATAGGATCAATTACTTTTTCATTATCGATACCAATAAAGGCATCACGACAGACTGGTTCTGGCAGGCTGGTGTCAATTGGATGGTGACAAATTGGTACTCAGCCTTGGAAGCATTTAAAGCATGGTTCTTTGAAGAAGTTTTATCACCAATCAAAACTGCATTCTTAGGAATGCCTGTTATTGCAACCTTCATCCTGATTGCTGGCATTGGCTATATCATTGGTGGCATACGATCGGCCTTAATTGTAAGTGCTTACCTATTATTCATCGCTTTAACCGACTGGTGGGACAGAGCACTCATCACTGCTTATCTGACAACCATTGCTGTTCTGGTAGCCGTATTCCTTGGTGGACTAATTGGCATCCTATGTGCACAAAGTCAAAGAGCTACAAAGGTTATTCTAATCATCTGCGATACGCTACAAACTTTCCCATCATTCATTTATCTTATGCCAGCCATCATGCTATTCAACGTTTCGAATACTGCGGTTCTGATCGCTATTACGCCGTATGCGATGATCCCAGCTATGCGCTACACAGTGGAAGGCTTAAGAAACGTCTCTCCTGCTCTACAAGATGCAGGATCAATGTCTGGCGTTAGTCGCATGCAAAGATTATTCTCGATTGAACTGCCATTAGCATTTCCGCACATTGTCTTAGGAATCAATCAAACAGTCATGTTTGCATTAGCTATGGTTATCATCGGAGCGTTGATTGGTAGTACTGCTGATCTTGGAGAGTTAATTGTTGGATCACTTTCAGATAAAGACGGTATAGGCAATGGTCTTATTCTCGGTCTTTGTGTTGCATTCATGGGCTTAATCGTAGACCATTTACTCAACACTTGGGCTAGAGCGCGCAAAGAAGCTTTAGGTCTGGCTTGATTCTAGTATTATTCTAATAAAGAAACTTTAAGGGAGAAAAGTATATGACTAAACGTGTTGCCGTAATTGGAGCAGGCCCATCGGGTCTGGCGCAACTCAGAGCCTTTCAATCTGCCAAAAACAATGGCGAAGATATTCCTGAAATTGTTTGCTTTGAAAAACAAGACAACTGGGGGGGGCTTTGGAATTACACTTGGCGCACAGGTTTAGATGAATATGGCGAACCCGTTCATGGCTCTATGTATCGATATCTCTGGTCGAATGGCCCCAAAGAAGGGCTAGAATTTGCAGATTATTCTTTTGAAGAACACTTTGGCAAACAAATAGCTTCTTATCCTCCACGTGCAGTTCTCTTTGACTATATTCAAGGCCGTGTCGAAAAAGCTGGCGTTCGGGATTGGATACGTTTCCGCACTCCTGTTCGCCATGTTGAATGGGATGCGAGCGCAAAGAAATTTAACGTAACGTCCCATGATCTTATAAAAGATGAAATCACGACAGAGCAATTCGACAATGTTGTTTGCTGTAACGGTCACTTCTCAACACCGAACGTCCCGACTTTTGATGGTCTTGATCGTTTCAACGGCCGTGTTCTTCACGCCCATGATTTTCGTGATGCGGTAGAATTTAAAGACAAGGACGTTTTGATTATTGGTACGTCTTATTCTGCGGAAGATATTGGCTCTCAATGTTGGAAGTATGGCGCTAAAACGATTACCGTTAGCCACCGCACAGCAGCGATGGGTTATGACTGGCCAGATAATTGGCAGGAAGTTCCCCTACTAACAAAAGTAGACGGCAACACTTGTACGTTTAAAGATGGCACAACAAAGAATATTGACGCGATAATTTTGTGTACTGGCTATCAGCATCACTTCCCGTTTATGGCAGAAAACTTAAAACTTCGCACAGCAAACCGCCTTGCATCTGCTGATCTTTATAAGGGCGTTGCTTACATTCATAATCCAGAACTGTTCTATATTGGCATGCAGGATCAGTGGTTCACGTTTAACATGTTTGACGCACAGGCTTGGTGGGCGCGTGATGTTATTATGGGCAAAATTTCAACGCCCTCAAAAGCTGATATGATTGCAGATGTTGATGACCGTGTTGCACGCGAAGATGCGCTTGAAGATGACTATCAATGCATTTGGTATCAGGGAGATTACACAAAAGAGTTGATGGATGAAACTGACTATCCTACCTTTGATATCGAAGAAGCCTGCATGGCGTTTAAACAGTGGAAAGGCCATAAGAAAGTCAACATAATGACCTTCCGCGATAATTGCTACAAGTCTGCGATCACTGGCACAATGGCACCTATCCACCACACACCGTGGAAGGATGCGATGGATGACACGCTCGAGAGTTATCTCGAAAATTAAAATTTATGGCAGGTAATGATTTGATTCATTCACCTGCCATAGCACATTGTTTTCAAAGTTTATAATCAGAAAAAACTTTAATCAGCTGCGTGGTTTACTCTTAGTTGGATCATAATGCGCGAAGGGTACAATGGTCGCTGGAAGGCGCTTTTGGTGGCCATCTAATTTTCCAATTTCCAATTCTGTACCTATCTCGCAATGCGCAACATCAACACGCGCAAGGGCTATATTTTTGTTGAGCAATGGTGAGCGCATTGAGGATGTAACTTCACCAATTTGCGCGCGTCCAATATGAATACAGTCGCCATGCGTAACATCAACATTGCTATCTATATCTAAACCAACCAATTTACGTGATGGCGTTTCCTTGCGGCGGATTAATGCATCGCGCCCGATGAAATCATCTTCCTTGCTTTTAAGCGGAACGGTGAAACCAATACCTGCTTCGAAGGGATCTGTTTGGTCTGAGAAATCATAGCCTGCAAAAATAAGACCCGCTTCAATGCGAACCATATCAAGCGCTTCAAGTCCCATTGGTTTTAGACCAAATTCCTGACCAGCTTCCCAGATCGCATCAAAAATTTCTTCACAATGTTTTGGATGACAAATAACTTCGTAGCCTAATTCACCTGTGTAACCTGTGCGAGACAAGACAAACGGTGTTCCACTCTCATTGTTCAATCTAGCAGGTGTAAACCTGAACCATGCCAGTTGATCAAACTCTGGGTTGTGCGGTGCTGTCCAGACAATCTTGCGAAGTAAGTCGCGCGAGTTTGGCCCTTGAACAGCAACGTTATGCAGTTGATCTGTAGAAGAGCGGATTAAAACTTTAAGCCCAAGTTTTTCTGCCTGTTCGCGTATCCATTCGCCGCCATAATCAGAACCACCAATCCAGCGGAAATTATCTTTACCCAAACGGAACACAGTTCCATCATCAATCATGCCACCATGCTCATAACACATTGCAGTATAGACAACGCCACCAATCGGCAGTGTTTTCATATTGCGCGTGAAAATGTATTGGCAAAGCGCTTCACTGTCTGGCCCCGTGATCTCAAATTTGCGTAGTGGCGATAAGTCCATAATGACAGCTTTTTCACGGCAAGCCATATACTCTTCAATTGGGCCAGCTTCTGCAAAACAATTGGCTAACCAATAACCATTATATTCAACAAAATTACGGGTGTGCTTTGCAAAGCTATCATGAAAACCAGTTTGTTTAGTCATTTTTGGTTCCGAGTCTGGTGTGGCGCGTGTTGCAATCGCGCGTGTAAATTTCTCTTTGCCCGAATACGTTCGGACGTGAATATCTGTTGGGTTCCAACCATTTGCTGGACTTGTATCATCAGGGCAAGCTGATGAGACGCAAACAATGTCTGTTAAAGCGCGTAACAAAACGTAGTCACCCGGGCGAGACCAAGGCTCATCGCTATACATGACACCATGCTCATCTAAGAATGTATTAAAGAAAAAGTTTATTGCCATCCAGCCAGGGCGACCAGAGACATTAAATTTTTCAAGGGCAGTATTAAAATTATCAGAGCAATTTACATGACCAGGATAGCCAATATCATCATAATATTTTGCGGAACACGCCAGCGCAAACGCATCATGACGTCCGCAAGTATCTTGCACGACTTCGACCAAAGGTAACATTTCTTGATCGTAGTATTTTGCATGCAAACCCGGCATTGGATAAGCATGCCCCATCAAGGTTCGCGTAGTGGTCACATCCAAAGCATGCTCAATGCCTTTATCCAATTTGCGGGCGCTAAAACATTCAAAGTCTGTGCATTGTCTTCCATCCACATCCAATATCTGAATAAAGTCCCCTGCTTTCACAAAGAAGCTTTCCGCAGTTTGAGTTTTTACACGCAGATCTAAGACGGGATCAGCAAGTGGATCAGGTAATTTAAAACGTCCAACAGATTTTATGTGAGCACGTTTAACCAACACGGTTATTGGTGTTGTGGTGTTTTGTAACTCGATATCCATAGCACCACCAGGAGCTGCAACAATCACAACACCGTCGCGTTGAACTTTAAACTCAACACGATCACCCGCAGGCGACGCCTCTCCGAAAAAAGCAACCGCGCCTGATTTGGCCAGATCAATCTTTCGAGCATCAAGTCCCATCCGCAATCCGCGCAGGCTTTGATCACTTTCATTTAAAAGCGCCTTTAAGCCCTCGGCATCAGAATTAGGTTTTTCACCAATCACACCAGCATCGATCTTACCAACTTCATCACCAGCAACAACTTCACAAAGCTGACCGCCTTCATCGTTGGTCAGCGTTAAAACATCGCCTTGCTCAACTGGAATAAGAATAGCACCAGCCCCTAAAACTACATAACGTTCTGTGCCTTGCGGTAATGTAAATGAACTCGCTTCAATTATTTTACTGGGCTGAGGTGGACCAGAAATTACTTTTGGATATGGAGTTTCGAGCATTAAATAACCAAATAAAAGTTGCATGAGTGGAATAAATATTTACCAAAAAGAATAACACATGAACTGGATTTAACAAGTCTTAGACTATAATTATGATACAATATTGAAAGCCGATTGGTGAATAGCCCTGAATTTGGTAGACACTTTGCTAAGTAAAATCAGAAGCAAAGGAGAATGCAAATGCTAGATAAATACGCTAGTCAGAAGAGTTCAAAAAAGATGCCGCCGTACCCTTACACTCACCCCTTAATTTGAACTTTTCAGAAGCTTGCATTACTATGACTTTCGAATAAAAAGTTTTGCAAAAAATTGAATAGACTGAAAGCCTTTGCGTTCAATGAGCGAGCATAATCAATGTAGCAATTGCCTTGGTTGGCAGATATGAGAAGCTGCTAAATACTTCATAATTAGCATTTCTCGATATTTCGATATTTCAAAGTAGTAAATTTAATGAATACAAAAAATCTTCTGGCCGATTTAATTGCATTTCCAACAATTAGTTCAGATCCTAATCGCGCATTAATTGATTATTGCGCGAATCTGCTGCGAGACGTTGGGGCTGACGTAACTATTCTTGAAGATGAGACCGGTAAGAAAGCCAATCTATATGCTACTATTGGGCCAAGTGGAATTCCAGGTGTTCTGTTGTCGGGTCATACAGATGTTGTGCCTGTTGAAGGACAAGATTGGCTGACTTCACCTTTTCAAATGACACAAGCCGATGGCAAACTTTTTGGACGCGGCACTGCAGACATGAAAGGCTTTGTGGCGAGTGCATTATCAATGGCACTTAAAGCAAGTAAAAGCGATTTAACAACCCCCTTACATCTGGCTCTCTCTTATGATGAAGAAATTGGCTGTGTTGGGGTCCGTTCGATGATTGAAATGTTGGCGGCTGCACCATTTCGTCCAAAATTTTGCATCGTTGGCGAACCAACCTTGATGTCTGTAGCCACGGGTCATAAAGGCAAAACGACCTGTCTCGTTTCGTGTACGGGTCGCGAAGCTCACTCAGCGCTCGCACCTACGGCATTAAATGCAATACACCTTGCTTGTGACATGATTTCTTTTATTCGTAATTTACAGGTTGAGCTTTCCCAATCCGCTGTTCAAGATAGTGATTATGACATTCCGTATACAACGTTACATGTAGGTAAAATCGAAGGTGGTGTGGCAATAAACATTGTACCCAATAAATCTTATTTTATATTCGAAATCAGAAACTTAAAAGAAGATGACCCTGCTATTTTACTTGAAAAAATTTATGCGCATGCAGAGAAACTTTTAAAACCGATAAGGATGGATTTTCCAGAAGCAAATATAGAATTTGCTATTACCAACACATACCCCCCATTAAGCACAGCTAAAAATGCTGAGGTCGTTAGTTTTGTTAAATCACTTACTGGGTCTAACGCAACTATTAAGGTTGCTTTTGGGACTGAAGGTGGATTGTTTTCATCTGAATTAGACGTTCCCACAGTTGTATGCGGCCCAGGCTCCATGACACAGGGACATAAGCCTGATGAATTTATCAGCATTGAACAGCTCGACAAATGTGACGCCATGCTTGATGCTTTGCTAAATAGATTAATTACAGGAATTTAAGTGCCTAAATGCTGCGTTAATATCATTCATCACCAGGTACGCCATAACTTGGTGCATCAGATGGATCGAGCGCTCGCGTAACATAAGCGTCTAATTGCGGTTCATAAATTTTCCATAGTTTTTCAAGTTCACCAATCGGGTCACCCTCTTCGTGCCAATCAATACGCAAGTTTGCTATAGGCCAAGATACTTTATCAACTAATAGCATTCCAGCTGAATGAATTGGCCCCTCTTCGCCACCAGCATCGACAGCAGCTTTCATCGCACTTAACAAACGATCAGCAAGATAGCCGGTATTGGATAGAAAAGCCCCAACCATCGCCTTCGGTATATGTGTACCTGACAATAAGTTTCCAGCGCATGCAACATTGTACTCATTATGTGTTGCATGGATACCAAGTGTGTGTTCCCCAGAAAAACAAGCTGTATTACCACTCTTATCGATAGCAGATAATTGTCGGTATTGAATATGCTTTGCAGAGCTAACAATCTCATCCAATGCTTCTTGCGCATTCTTTCCTGCTTGCATTAAATCTAATCCAAGCATGCCAAGTGAAGGATCTGTAATATTTTGAGTGGAAACCGCGCCAACATCCGCTTTTGCAAAAGCGCATCTCGCAGCAACTGCAGGAGACGATGATGCAACGGCCAAACCAAACATGCCAGTATCTTCGCAACGCGCAATAATAGAAAATGTCATAGCTTATTCACCATCTGGAATTACTGCAGTACCATCAATTTCTACCAACCATTCAGGTCGTGCAAGTGCTTGTACAACAAGTCCAGTTGAAACGGGATGCACGCCTTTAATATATTCACCCATGGTGCGATAGACAGCCTCGCGGTGACGTACATCGGTGATATAGACTACTACCTTAACAAGATGCTTCATCTCACCACCGCATTCTTCAATTAGCTGTTTGATGTTTTGCATCACTTTGTGTGTTTGCTCTACAGGATCATTACTCTCAAGGTTTACTGCATCCTCTAAATTTTGGGGACATTGACCTCGCAGATAAATAGTTTTTCCACCCTGTGTAATTACAGCCTGACATAGATCATTATCTAAGTTTTGCTCTGGGTAAGTTTCTTTAGTATTGAATTTACGAATTCGAGTATGAGTCATATTTATCTTTCAGTTTATCCTGTGGCCTCTGGGTTTTTTGCTAAGGCTTGAGAATGATAGTTTATATAATTGCGTTGCTTTGAAATTTGGTCTGCAAGATATTTTGCATCATGCCATACCCCCCAGATAAATGCTGAGCCCCGTCTGGACTGCCAAGGCAAACCAAGAAAATAAACTCCAGGTTCAGGCGATACACCACGCTCATGTTTAGGTTTTCCATTTTCATGAAAAACATCCGTTTTCAACCAACTATAATCAACAGCATATCCTGTCGCCCATATGATTGAAGTAATTCCGGCTTCTCTAAGGTTTAATTCACGTATTGGGTTTGCAACGCATTCAGGGTCTGAGGCAATGTTATGCGCTTGTGGTTCTAGCGGTAAATCAATGCCATTTCGCTCAACATAAGCATCCGCCTCTTTTAAAACAGAAAGGTAATTTTCATCACCTTCATTGATATTATTAGCAATGTCATCTGCAAAGCGAAGAATGCCATCATTATAACCTTGGGTTAGGCCAACTAAGTTCATGCCCCTTGATGCCAGTTGTCTAAAATCGACCGTAAATCCACCATGAGAACCACTCACTGCTATCGTTACATGTTCTTTGCCTGGCTCCATTGCAGTGGCATCCCACTTACCAAGAACACCTAACCACCAACAAAAATCACGCCCACGGTAACTGCGGGGCGGCCTTTGGTGAGGACCAACGGAGAGATAAGTTTTTTTACCAGAACGCATCAGCTCATCAGCAATCTGAGAGCCAGACGAACCAGCTCCAACCACAAGAACGGCACCCTTTGGTAACTGATCAGGGTTCATATATGAATTAGAATGGATTTGCATTACATCCACATCATTGGGAATGATTGCAGGAATAATTGGTTTTTGAAAAGGCCCGGTCGCTGCCACAATATTCTCTGCTTCAATCTTACCTTGCGATGTTTCGACATCAAAACCAGTGCCGCCAATTTTTTTGGTTACAGATTTCACTTCAACGCCACAGCGAATAGGCGCTTTTATCATTTTTGCATAATCTTCAAAATATTCCGCCACCCCCTCTTTTGTGGGAAAGCCATCTGCGCTTGTGCAAGAGAATTCCATATTGGGAAAACGATCGTGCCATGCTGGGCCGTTTGCAACGAGTGAGTCCCATCGTTCAGAACGCCAACGTTCTGCAACACGACTTTTTTCAAGGACAAGATGGTTTTCGCCACAGTTACTCAAGTGTTCACTCATGGCGACACCAGCTTGCCCGCCACCTACAACCAGAGTTCCTACTTTTTCAACTGACATTTCTCATCATCCTCTTAAACAGCTTAACTGTTATTTCGAAACTAGTTCTTGAATAATAATCTTACAATCAAATTCTCACTCATTTTAGTACTAGACTTAAGCTTTGAAAATTATTCCATTCTTATTCTATGGTTCATAGTATGGTTGAGAAAAACAAATCCAATAAAATTAAGTATTATACCCTTATTTATAAATTAATTCGCATGCCATCTGCACCGATATATAATTGCCCATCCCATGTGTCTTTTAAGGCATCTTTCCAGTCTTGCTTACAGAAATTTGGATCGTCTGATGGAATAAGATGATTAAGAGCTAACGCCTTAACGCCTGCATTTGTAGCAATTGCACCTGCATGTTCTGCCATTGTATGCGAGCGAAGTAGGTGTGTCATAAGACGATTATCGGTATTTCCAATGCGCTCTATTAAAGCTTTTAGCGCAGGTTCAAGCATTGCTTCATGGATAAGTAAATCGGCGTCTTTAGCAAATTTTGCAAGTTGCGGCATGTATGCGGTATCCCCAGAAAAAACTACCGAATAGTCTTTGGTTGAAAACCTCAACGCAAATGTATCGACAAGTGGTGGATGAAGATTACGCAGTGAAGTAACCGCCAATCCAGCGTGCTTAAAAACTAAACTTTCATCAATGGTTTTAAAGCAAACTAAAGTTGCAAGATCAGGTCGCCCCTCATCTTCTATCCGCAGGTCAATATCTGCTTTCATTGATATGAGGAAATTTTGCCAATAGGCTTGGGCTCCTTCTGGAGCAAATACTGTGACGCGTGACATTAAACCTGAGGTCCAAGCCGTATGTAAAAGAGGACCAAGCTCAAGATAATGATCTGAGTGAAGATGCGTAATAAAAATCAATTCAATATCTTTAAGTAACATCCCTTGATCTACTAACCCACGCGTTACACCCAAGCCACAATCAACTACGATCTTTTTCCCATTAAGTATTAAAAGATTTGATGTTGGGTTGGTAGAACCTGTTCTAATTGCTGGCCCACCTTTTGTACCAAGCAAAGCAACAAAATTATCTGTGTCTAAAATATTCATAAACTCACCCAATTTACGATAAAAATTTCTAGAGTTGAGACACCTTCATCAACTGAATCAAACCCAGGGTCTTTATTACTCATGAGTAAAATCACCCGCGGTAATAAGAACTGACTTTAAGGTTTCTATATTTCCAATTTCATTTGCTAACATTAAGACAAGACGTGCATTTAAAGCATGGCTTTGAGTTTCATCAAGACCTTCATGCGCATCCATCAAAAGATTATAAAATTCGTCGCCATGTGCGCCAAGCTTATCTGTATTCAAAATGTTTTCACTCATTATGCAACTTCCTTTTTGGGCATTGGATTGGATACATGCACCAGTAAACTTTTTATATTTTCTACAGTTGGGTTTTTATAAATCGCAATAATATGCCCGTCTGGACGCAGTAGATAGGCATTGCCTTCACCATACCGTTTTGTCGCCAAGCCTTTAACATCCTCAAGATTAATATAACTCACGGTATCCTGGTTTACGCCAAGTCGCCTTACCCCTTTGACTTCAGGTAGCGCAACATTTCCAAATCCTAATAGAGTAAACTTACCCTGCACTTTTGAGATAAGCCAAGTATCTTTGCCATCTAGTTTTACTGGCGCATCAAGCACCACAGAGCCTACCTGCACTTGCTTGACACCCTTACCATCATCATCGCCTTGAAGAACTTTGCCTGCCAACGAACATGGCACAGATAACCGGCCTGAATTGATTAACTTACGTGCAAAAGGCATTTTGCTAGACAGGTTCAAAACTTCATTCCTGAACAAATGCTCAATTGGTGATTTTGGTGTCATAAAGTTTGTTGCGCGAGAAGAGTTCATAATATTCTCAGAAGAGCCATGAATTCGCTCTTCATTATAAGTTTCAAGCAACGTATTCTCTGTCTCACCCATTAAAACTTGAGCAAGTTTCCAACACAGATTATCAACATCTTGAATGCCACCATTCCCACCACGTGCGCCAAAAGGTGAAACCACATGCGCGCTATCGCCTACAAAAAGCATACGGTTATGAACAAAGCGATCAAGCTTCGCACAGCGGAATTTATAAACGCTCATCCAATCTAATTTAAAAGGTTTATCACCTACGATTGCTTTGATGCGAGGGAAAACTTTTTCTTCGTTGGCTTCAAGCGTAGAGTTTGTTTCAGGCCCTAATTGCAAATCGATACGATAGATATTATCGGGCTGTTTATGAAGTAATGCTGATTGGCCTGAATGAAACTCTGGCTCAAACCAAAACCACCGCTCAGGCACTTGCGTTTCAAATGGACTTTCATCCATCTCAACGTCTGCAATTAAAAAATGCTCTTCAAACGTTTGCCCTTCAAAGGCAAGCCCCATACGTTTTCTGGTTGGTGAACCAGCACCATCGCAGACAAGTGCATAGTCTGCATTCAAATCATAATTGCCAAAGGGTGTTTCGATGTTGAGTGTAACATGTTCACCGTGGTCTTTATGATCAACAACTTTGTTTTTAAATCGAAGATCAATCAGATTTGGAAGTTCTTGCGCGCGCTCTACTAGATATTCTTCAACGTAATATTGTTGGAGGTTGATGAATGCAGGATATTTGTGGCCATCTTCTGGCAGTAAGTCGAAGTTGTAAACTTCCTTATTTTTATGAAATAAGCGCCCTGTTTTCCAAGTTACGCCTTTTGCCAGCATCCGATCACCAATGCCCAGACGATCAAAAATTTCCAAAGTACGCTTAGCCCAACAGATTGCGCGAGAGCCGATAGAGACCACGTTGTTATCATCTAAGACAACGCTAGGAATTCCCTTTATTGCCAGATCAACAGCTGCGGCTAAACCAATTGGACCAGCACCAATGATAGCTACTGGATAGCAAGGCTTTGCAATCCCTTCTCCACCCAGTTCCGGTGGAGAAACAACATCAAAGGGTTTGTACTCATAGGTAGGCATTATTTTTTGAACCAATATTTTTCAGAATCGGTTACTAACTTATCTAAATATGCGTTGAGTTCTTTCTTGTCGTGGTTGCCATTATTAAAATGAGAACCCCAACAATCAATTATCATAAACCTGAAAGACCCCTTAGGTGGCTTTAAATATTTTTCAGCATTCTTGTTTAATTTCTGTTTTGTTAAATATGATAAAATTTTAGCGCCTTCAAACATTCCCATAAAATCTACAATCCCTGGGTCTTGAGGTTTATTTAAGATACCTATTGCTTCAGCAATGTCAGTTTCCTCATTTAAACACCACGCAGCTTTATATGGCGGCTTTGCCTTACCCAGTAATAATTTTACGTCAGAATATTCTATATCAATACAGACTTTATTTTTATATTGTTTTGCTTCCAAAGATTTTACTGTAGCAGTTATAATGGCAATTTTATCCTCAACAGATTTTGTTGGACTATCTGAAATCGTACTCCAATTGTTTGGTAATGAGCATGCGTACGCCTGCGAAACAGATATTATTCCTGCTAAACTAAAAATGATTACTTTCTTAAAGACCATAGCAAAATCTATCCTTGTAAAGCTTCCCACATTTCGATGTCACGCTTGTCTGTCCAAATGCGTGGGTGTTCTATGCCCCGTGCTTCGTCGTATGCGCGTGAAACGTTGAAAGGAAGACAATGTTCGTAGATTGCATAGTCCGAGAACTTTGGATCACATTCAGCACGCACTGCATCCCAAGCTTCTTTTAATGTGCCACCGCGTGCTGCTACTCTTGCCGCTGGACGGTAGGTGCTATCAACAAAATCACGAGTGCTTTCGATTGCAGCTTCAACCATATCTTTACCGACAAGTGCGCCACCTCTGCCTGGTGCGATTGCATCAACGTCAAACCATTTTACTGCATCTAACGTGTTGCCCCATTCATTGAAATAACCATCACCACAATAACAAGCTGAATGATATTCAACGATATCACCAGTAAACATTACATTTTGATCTTGTACATGGGCAACGATATCACCTGCTGTATGCGCACGGCCCAAATGCATGAGATCAACACGGCGGCTGCCAAGATAAACCGTCATACTCTCGCTGAAAGTCGATGTTGGCCAAGTAAGACCCGGAATGCTTTCATAGCCTTCAAACAAACGAGGGAAGCGTTGAAACTCTGAATCCCAATCTTCTTGTCCACGTTCAGCTACCATCCCACGCGCTGCGTCAGACATAATGATTTGATCCGCATCAAAAGCAGAAGCACCTAACACACGAACCGCATGATAATGGGTTAGCACCACATGGCTGATTGGCTTGTCGGTTACTTCGCGAACTTTCTCAATCACTTTGCCAGCGAGGCGCGGTGTTGCTTGTGCTTCCACAATCATCACACTTTCATCACCGATAATCACACCGGAATTTGGATCCCCTTCAGCTGTAAAAGCCCAAAGACCATCGCCTACTTCATCAAAGGTAATTTTCTTTTCTGTCATGTCACCTTGAGAAGCAAATGTTTTAGCCATTATATTTTTCCACGCTTTGTTCAATTGCACCGAAGATAGACTTTCCATCCTGGTCTTTCATTTCAATTCTTACAGTATCCCCAAACTTCATAAAGCTTGTGGATGGTTTTCCGCTGTTAATCGTTTCAATCATTCTAATTTCTGCAATGCACGAATATCCAACACCACCTTCTGCGATTGGTTTTCCCGGTTCACCCTTTAATTTGTTGGAGACTGTGCCAGAACCAATGATTGCGCCAGCGCATAGTGGGCGCGTTTTAGCTGCATGGGCGACAAGCGTTGCAAAATTAAAGGTCATATCAACGCCTGCATCTGCACGGCCAAATGGTTCACCGTTATAATCAACGCATAATGGCAAGTGAAGTTTTCCATCTTTCCAAGCATCTCCCAATTCATCGGGTGTGACAGCAACAGGAGAAAACGCAGAAGATGGTTTTGACTGGAAAAAACCAAAGCCTTTTGCAAGCTCTGCTGGGATTAAGCCTCTTAGTGAAACATCATTGACCAGCATCACCATACGAATAGCTTTGCTAGCGACTTCCTCTGAAGCCCCCATCGGCACATCATCAACAATTACAGCAACCTCACCTTCCATATCAATGTCATAAGCCTCATCTGCTACTGCTATTGGATCACGGGGTGATAAAAACGTGTCCGATCCTCCTTGATACATCAGTGGGTCTGTCCAAAAACTGTCAGGAATTTCTGCGTTACGCGCTTTTCGTACCAACTCAACGTGGTTGACGTATGCAGAACCATCTGCCCATTGATACGCTCGAGGTAAAGGCGATAAGGCTTCATGCTCATGGAAACGTTGAATAGGTTGCGAACCCGTTTCAAGTCCCTTTGCAACGCGCTGTAGACGGGGGGCAACATGATCCCAATTATCAAACGCTGCCTGCATTGTGGGAGCGATGTGCCCAACCGTTGAACACTGTGTGAGGTCTTTTGATACAACGACTAAAACGCCATCGCGAGTATCATTTTTTAAAGTTGCTAATTTCATAATTTATTTCCAAAGTAAAATTTATTTCGTTCCGGCTGTACCATCAAACTTCTTTTCAATATCATCCCAGCAATCTTGATAGGTATCTTGTAGCGGTGCTTCTTGTGCTGCAAAGCTTGTTAAGTGTTGCGGAAAACGTGTCTCAAACATGAACGACATTGTGTTATCAAGTTTATCAGCTTTCAAGTCTGCATTCGAAGCCCCTTCAAACGCTGTTGCATCAGGGCCATGCGGTAACATCATATTATGCAAACTCATGCCACCGGGAACAAAGCCTTGTGGCTTAGCCTCATAAACACCATAAATATTACCCATTAATTCTGACATTATATTCTTATGATACCAGGGCGGACGGAATGTGTTTTCTGCTACCATCCAACGTTCTCTGAATAAAACAAAGTCTATATTAGCAGTTCCCTCAACACCAGATGGGGCGGTTAAAACAGTAAAGATTGACGGATCTGGATGATCAAATAATACCGCTCCGACTGGACTAAAGGAACGCAGATCATATTTACAAGGTGCGTAATTTCCGTGCCATGCAACAACGTCTAGGGGCGAATGGTCAATGAAACTTTCATGAAACTGTCCGCACCATTTTATCACAACGCGTGATTTGACTTCCTTGTCTTCAAAGGCTGCTATCGGTGTTTTAAAATCACGCGGGTTAGCTAAACAATTAGCCCCAATCGGCCCTCGGTTTGGCATATCAAACTTCTGCCCATAATTTTCACACACAAAACCACGTGCTGGCCCTTCAATGACCTCAACACGGTAAACCATGCCACGTGGAATAACTGCGATTTCTTTAGGCTCAAGATCAATGATGCCAAGCTCTGTGAAAAACCTTAAACGCCCTTCCTGCGGCACAACTAGCAATTCACTATCGGCTGAATAAAAGTATTCATCCTTCATTGATTGTGTCGCTAAATAAATATGCGATGCCATGCCAACTTGCGTATTCACATCACCCGCTGTGGTCATCGTTCTCATACCAGTAATAAAGGTTGTCTCTTTATCACTGTGAGGAACAGGATCCCATCGATACTGCCCAAGACTTATAATATCTTCTTCAATATGTGGGGCTGACTTCCAATATGGTATATCGATTTTAGAAAACTTCGAAGTGTGCTTGACCGAAGGGCGAATGCGGTAACACCATGTTCGCTCATTTTGCCCTCGAGGCGCTGTAAAGGCAGTTCCAGACAGTTGCTCTGCGTAAAGGCCATACTCACATTTTTGCGGACTATTCATTCCTTGTGGCAAGGCACCTGGCAAAGCTTCTGTCTCAAAGTCATTACCAAACCCTGGCATATAGCCTTCGTTTAATCCAACCGAAGAAGAGGCCTTTTTAAGTTTATCTTGAGAGTGCTCAACATTCATGATGGTTTCCTTTCATTCAGATAAATGCTATTAGTTGAAAATGTAACTATCAAGGTATTTTTATGAGTTTTGATATCAATAATTTTCTACCGTATTTACTCAACCGTGCCGCAGAAAAATCCAGCAGTGGATTTCAAAAAGAGTATAAATCTAGGGGCTGTCCCAGATAACTCAAAAATGGGTTATCAATATGGGTAT
>CAZCUN010000041.1:0-30259 GCA_964502215.1 uncultured Rhizobiaceae bacterium
CACCTGATAAATTCGAAGAGAAAATCAGTAAGTGGATGAATGAGGCTGGGAAGAAGCTTTCAGTTTAATCCGGTTACTACAAAATATATCAGCCATTTTCTTTGAGAAGCTGGCGTTGATTATCCAAAAAATCGATTAAAATATAAAGCAACCAAGTTCCCATACTTGCAATGTGGAAGATTACTAATGCTTTATAAAGGCCAAAAAGTTGCGGATAAACCAAGTGCATAACCAGTTCAAATCCAGCAGCTAAAAACCAGATTACAACGCCCCACTTAGACAAGCCCCATAATCCAAGCGCAGCAATTGGATAAAAAATACTAAAAAATGAAGAAGCAACTTTCCAATGGGTTTGCATTGTATCAAATCTGGCATTTTCATCTAAAACACCAACGATTAACAGCCAATATCGAATAGCGAAAAAAATTAAAACAAGCGAAATTATTTTCATAAATAAGTTCATCAACCCTGAAAGGTTGAATATAGTTGGTGATTTTGAATTATTTTGGCTCATATTCTTTCTATCTTTTCTCTAAAAGCAGCCGATAAACTTTATATTGCTGATTGCAAAGTTACTACCTCTATAGGTAAAACATAAGAAGACTGCAATTAGGATTGTAAATTTGATGAAGCGTACAGTGGATGAAATAACGATGGGGCGTCGAATGCGACGTAATCGTAGGTTTGAATGGAATCGTCGATTAATGAGAGAAAACAGGTTGTCGACTGATGATCTGATATGGCCTGTTTTTCTATGCGAAGGAAAAGGTGTCAGTGAACCGCTTGGCACTATGCCAGGTGTAGAGCGCCATTCCGTTGATCATGCTGCCAAGCAAGCAAAACGTGCACAAGAGCTTGGCATACCTGCAATTGCAATTTTTGCTAATGTTGCAATGGAAAAACGCAATCAAACTGGTTCGGAAATTTTAAGTGCTGACAATATTATTGTTGAAGCAACAAAAGCCATGAAGGATGCAGCACCTGATGTTGGTATCATTACTGATGTGGCACTCGATCTTTTTACCGACCATGGACATGATGGCATTTTACGCAACGGCATAATCGTTAATGATGAAACCGTTGAAATTCTTTGCAAGGCAGCAGTGCTTCAAGCGGATGCAGGTGCTGATATTATTTCCGCCTCAGAAATGATGGACGGCCGCATGGGCGCAATTCGTGATGCGCTCAATGATGCTGGTCATAACGACATTGGCACACTTGCTTACACTGCAAAATATGCATCTGGCTATTATGGCCCTTACCGTGAAGCTGTTGGTACAGATGGATTATTAAAAGGTGATAAACGAACTTATTTTATGGATCCAGCAAACTCTGATGAAGCACTTTATGAGGCGCAACTTGATATCGCAGAAGGTTCCGACATGATTATGGTCAAACCTGGTATGCCGTATCTGGATATTATTTATCGTTTAAAAACTGAATTTGGTATGCCAACCATCGCATATCAGGTCTCAGGTGAATACTCGATGATTATGGCTGGTGTTGAAAAAGGGTTTGTTGAAGAGCAGCGCGTGATTATGGAAAGCTTAACTTGCTTTAAGCGCGCAGGTGCAGACGCAATCCTTACTTATTTTGCACCAAGAGTAGCTGAATGGCTAAACGACATTTAGATCAAGGCAATGAATAAAACTGAACGCTCAAAACCATGTGTACTTTGGCACAGTTTTATTCATTACTTAATGGGATAAGCTAATAATTCTAAGCACAGAAAAACAGGATTTTATAATGCTACGATCTTCATTTAATGCAAAAAATCTGATGACTCTTCTCATATCAGGCGCATTTGCTATTCTGGCATTTGATTTGTTTGGTCAAACTATTAGCCCACTCTTTAAAGGCATTGTTCCAACGCTGGGCGCAAAACTTGCACCCGTCGCATTAGCAAACCAGTCCTTGGGTGTCATCACGGGTCTTGGCACAAAATTTATTGCCGAAAATGGTATCGGCCACGGCATGCATCTGCTTACAGGCCTCTTGCTCTATCCAATCGGCTACATGTTCATTGCCCGCCCTATCTCAAAGAAGCTTACGCCCTTTTTACCTTGGTGGATTGTAGGCACTGTTTACGGCATCGCTCTTTGGGTGTTCGCACTTTATATTATGGCGCATCTGGTTTCAGGCAACCCACCTTTTCTTGGCTGGTCAGGGATTACATGGGTTGCACTTTGGGGTCATATTGTCTTTGGGCTAGTTATTGCAGCTTTTGTCTGGTGGAAAAACGAACGTTGATCAACAATTATTTTAAACAATAAAAAAGGCGGGAAAATTTCCCGCCTTTTTTGTATTCATAAAAATTGAATTCTTATTCAGATGATAGACGTACGTCTTCGTCTGGGTAACCCATAGCATCTTGGTCAGAGAATGCACCGTGGCAATCATGACAGAATTTTTGAGAAATCTTTTGTGGCTTACCGCTAGATTTGATAACTGAATAAACCCAGTTTCCGTATTTGTCAGCTTCGCCACCAGCAGCAACTTTTTCCATAAAGAAAAGCTGGCCTTTAGTTACTTTGTTCTTTTTATTAACGCCAAAAACCTCTTTAGCAATCACAGTGCCTACTGGCATTGGGTTTTCTTCGCGCTCATCACTATATTTAATGTATTCGCGGTAACCGATTGCGTTTACAGTTGTATTAAGGAAGCGGCCGCCGTGTGGACCAGGGGCTGCTGGTGCAGATGCTGTTCTACCCCAATTTAAATAATCTTTAGCCCATGGATTATCACTTTTAGCGTAACCAGCACGTAGTTCATCTTTGATACATTCAAATATCTCGATTACTTGCTCTTCAGATAAGTCGTCTTTTGCAACTGGTGAAGTACATGCAGCATAAGCTGAGCCTGAAACAAAAAATACGGCAGCAGTTAGTGCAGCCTTGCTAAAAATTTTACCCATAAAATGATTCTCCCGAATTAGGTATTAATCCTAAGGCATACTAATCACCTATTGGCGTTAAAGTTCAATCATGTCGGCCAGCAATTTTAATGACGTTTTCGTGATTGGAATTGCTGGCATACAGTTAAACAGAAAAGAAAACGTAGATTTTTTCTATTTTTGCTCTAATCTAGTTTTAAATAGGAAAATAATTTCAATGACACGCCACTCGCTGGATACACCGCAATTTTATCTGACTGCCCCAGCTCCCTGCCCTTATTTAGAAGGAAAGCAGGAACGCAAGGTGTTTACCCACTTGGTTGGTGAGCGCGCACCACAAGTTAATGACATGTTGAGCCAAGGTGGATTTAGGCGATCTCAAAACATTGCTTATCGCCCTGCCTGTGAAGGCTGCAAAGCCTGTATTTCAGTGCGTGTAATTGTTGATGAATTTAAAGAAACCAAGTCTCTTAAGCGAATTAGTAAATCTAATAGTGATTTGATTGGCGTAGAAGTTCCCCCTTCTCCCAACAAAGAGCAGTTTTCTCTATTCCGTCAATATTTAGATGAACGTCATGCTGATGGAGGCATGGCAGAAATGACCTCTCTTGATTATGCAATGATGATTGAAGATACGCATGTTAATACCATGATGATTGAATATCGAAGGCGTGGGCCTGACACCATTATTACAGGTCAAGGCGAAGGAGAGTTGATTGCGGTTGCTTTAACGGATGTTTTAGCTAATGGACTTTCAATGGTTTATAGCTTTTTTGATACAGACCCATCATTGAAGAGTCTTGGAACTTTTATGATCCTAGACCATATAAAACGCGCAAGAAATATGGGATTACCTTATGTGTACATGGGGTACTGGGTAGATGGCTCACAAAAAATGGACTATAAAACCCGCTTTCAACCTCAAGAGCAATTAAGCATGAGCGGTTGGAAAAGATCTGATTAACTTTTTCATATAGCTCAAGGTACAAGATTATCATTTACACCCTTGAGAAACACGAAAATACGAGTCAAAAGCAATTTGAAATGTCAGGATAATTGCTTTGCAACCACAAACACGCACAGGACTTGGAATTACGCTAGCGCTTTTAGGCGGTTTGCTGATTTCTATTGATATACCTGTTATCAGGCTTTCTGATAGTGACCCATGGTTTTACATGGTTGCGCGAGGATTTGGGCTTGCATCGGTTTTAGGACTAGCGGTTAAGTTTGGATCAAAGTTTACAGACACTCCCAAAAATCCATTTAACGATCGTGACTTTGTTGAGATTGGCATTCTTTACGGCATTGCCAGTATTTTTTTCACGCTATCGGTTTTCAACACTTCAACTTCAAATCTAGTTTTCATACTGGCGTTTAATCCTATGCTGGCCGCAATCTTTGCGTGGTGGCTAATTGGCGAACGACCTACGTTTGTTACATGGATTGCAATTTTAGCAACTATGATTGGCGTAATCATAATTGTTTCTGATGGTGTTGAAACCGGGAACTGGTTTGGTGATTTAACATCCCTTTTAGCTGCAATTGTACTGGCTTATTCATTAGTACGCACAAGACAAAGCGGCAAAGATTTATCCTTAAGCGGGTCTGTAGGGGGGATGATTACGGCATTGTTTGCTTTGCCACTTGCGCTGATGTACTCAAGTTTTCCTGGTGAACCACAATGGGTATTATTAAATGTACTATTTCTTGTTCCCTTATCTGGCTTTACACTAACTTTAGCGCCTCGCTATATACCCGCGCCACAAGTTGCTATCTTCTTTCTGCTGGAAACTGTTCTAGCTCCAATCTGGGTTTGGTTGATTTTTGATGACATACCTACAGATAAGACTCTAATTGGAGGGCTTATCGTTTTGCTAGCAATTGCTGGGCATAGTTTTTGGCAATTAAAACCTAAACCAAAAAAAATGGTAAATGAATTCACTTGAGAATATTATCGTCTTCTGCCAAGGTCTTAGAAAAATTGGTTTTAAAAAATGCCCCTTAAAAAAATTAAAGAATTAGCACTTGATGTCGATCTGAATAGTTGTGAAGGGCTGGACATCAATTATGTCAGTAGCATCCGCAGCAAATATTTAGTTACACAACACCAAACTATGGTCACTCAAATGCAATTTGCCGATGCAAAAGCAGGTGCGCTTATTGCATTGATGGGGTTTTTAAGTTTGCGAGGGCCAATCAAGATTAATGAGTTGGATGAGACAGGCATCTTTGGTCATGTCTTTTTTATTTCAGCAGGCATTGCAGTTCTATTTGCTTTGTTCACTATTTTTCCGCGCTTTCCATCGAAGAGTAAGCGCAATAAACTTTTTTCGACCGACCGATGGTCGTGGCCAGCTTTAGCAGGAAATGAAAAAAAATCTGAAGAATATGCTGAGTACATTCGTACAGCAGAAGTTTCCCAACTTATGCACTCACTCTCTGTGAGTAATTGTTTCGTTGCGAGTATTCTTTTATCAAAGTACCAAATGCTTAGAATTGGTTTTTTCTTCGGTCTAATAACAGTTGGTTTATTAGGAGCAAGGGTATTGGAAGTGGTTTAATACTAATTCACTGTACATTTATCATGGTCAGCTTTTATTTCTTTTAAATTAGCATCTGCATAAAATCGGTTTGAAAGCGTAATTATACTTTTCATTCTATCGTTTACAATCATTTCACAGTCTGCTTCATCTCTGCCAGAACTAATTCTGCATAGCTTGATAGCAATGGATGTTTTAGACGACACAGAATTGCTGAATTGTAACGCATCTTCTTTTTTATTTAACTTTGAAGCAGAAGCCATACAACGGGCATTGCCTGACATGTCTGACAGGGTGTTTTCATAATCGCGTTGAAATAAGTCAGATCTCGTGAACCCTGCTTCTGCCAAATTATTCACAGTTACTGCAATGCCATCTGGAAGTAATAACGCATCAGCAAAATCCTTTTTGCCTAACTCGGTTTGGCCGTCGCGAATGTAATGTCGTCCCCGATAAGAAAGCATCTCAGCAATCCAATACTCACCACTTGTATCTTCAATTTCCTTGAGTACTATTCGACCTTTAGTTTCAAGTTTATTCAACATGCTAGTACAATCGATCGCTCCTTGTTTATGGTCAAAATTTCCAACGCAAGAGCGATAAGCAAAGTCATCTGTGAAATAGAGAGAGAGCTCTTTGTTTGCATAAAACAAACCCAGCCCCATGAGTACCGTTATCTGGGGAACAGCAAGGCCTATTGTAATCGCGCGGGGAAAACTCGTTATTGCTGTAATATCAAGCAATATTACAACCACAATAGCGCTCATAATTAGCAGTTTAATCTGACCAAATTCTTCAAATAGAATATAGCCAATCGCACCACACCCTAAAACGAATATAGTCCCGATTAATAAGCCAGCGATGAAACGAATAAAACCAATCATAATATGAGCTTAATTAAGGCAAGCCTTTAGCTCAATGTAAAATCTTTATTATGAAGCAAAAATATGTCTATTAAACAGTCAATGTACTTGCTAATAAACCAAATCCCATAACTAGAAATCCGAGCATAGCAACACCACCCAACAACCATCTTGCATCATCGATACTTGAGTCGATTAGATTGTTTTCAATTTCATTTTTATCGTTGGTGTTCTCAGAGTTTAGAGACATTGCATTTTCCAAATATTACCTAACTTACCCTGCGTAAGCTATTGGTTAATACTTACTTAATGTAAGGAAATGCAAATTGAAAGGAAAAAATTAGTTTTTTTTGAAAAAATGGCTACTTGTAGTTAATATCCACAGCTAGTCTAAGTACTAACTACTAAATTTTCCATTTTTAGGAAAACCTTTTGGTGCAACGCGGCCTGCCTGTGCTCTTTCACCAACATATTCAGCCAGTTCTTCCATGCTTCGGTTGTGAGTTCGCTTTGCAGAATCTTCCCAAGTGAGGCCATCTTCTTTGTTGAATATACGCACATCCTTGATGCCGCCATCCTTGTATTTTTGCAAACGAACGCCCTTGCCTCTGCCCATTTCAGATATCTGGTCTATTGCAAAGATAAGCAGTTTTCGATTATCACCAACAACAGCAAGACTATCTCCAGATGCAGGCGTACAAATTGCAGCTTCATCTGGCATTTTTACATTCAGTACTTGCTTGCCTTTTCGCGTATTTGCAATGACATCGCCCTCAAGCACAACAAAGCCATTACCCGCTTTTGAAGCAACTAAGAGTTTGCGCTTTGCGTCATGTTTGAAAGCGGCAATAATATCGGTATCATTATCCATATCAACCATGACACGCACAGGTTCGCCATGGCCTCGTCCACCTGGCAATTTATCAGCACCTAGCGTGAAGAATTTACCGCCTGTGGTAAACAAGATTACCTTGTCAGTCGTCTCAGCATGGAAATAAGTGAGGAGCTTATCGCCTTCTTTAAATGATAAAGTAGCGATGTCAGCAACATGGCCTTTCATTGCACGAATCCAGCCCTTTTGAGAGAGAACGACCGTTACAGGTTCTTTCTCGATCATGGCTTCTTGGATTGCATCCAGATCATGTTCTGGTGCTACACCAAACTGCGTCCGTCTTGCGCCTAACTTGGTGTCCTTGCCAAACTTCTTTTTGACTTCGCCTATATCGATTTTAAGAACATTCCACTGCTGATCTTCAGATCCTAGCAACGCTTCTATCTCTGCTTTTTCTGCGGAGAGTTTGTCATGCTCAGTTCTTATTTCAAACTCTTCCAGCTTCGCTAAAGAACGCAAACGCATGTTGAGAATAGATTCAGCCTGCAAATCCGTGAGATTAAACGTGGCTATAAGCGACTTCTTAGGATCATCTTCAAAGCGCACAATACGAATGACTTCATCAATATTGAGATAAGCAATTAACAAGCCGCCAAGAATTTCAAGTCTTCTATCAATCTGGCTTAAACGGTGTTTTGAGCGACGGATAAGAACTTCACGACGATGTTCCAACCACTCGCGAAGCACATCACGCAAAGACATGACCTTAGGTACTTTGCCTTTTGAAAGAACATTCATATTGAGTGAAATACGACTTTCAAGTTCTGTCAATTTGAAAAGCGATTCCATCAAAATTTCAGGATCAACGATGCGAGACTTTGGCTCGATTACAACTCGTATGTCTTCCGCTGACTCGTCACGAATATCACCCAGCAGCGGCAATTTACGGTTTAAAAGAAGTTCCGCAATTTTTTCGATTAGTCGTGATTTTTGAACTTGATAAGGAATTTCTGTAATGACAATTTGATACCCGCCACGACCCGTTTCTTCCTTTTCCCATTTTGCACGAACACGGAAACCACCACGGCCTGTTTTATAGGCTTCAACGATGCTCTCTCTATCATCAACGATGACACCACCAGTTGGAAAATCTGGGCCCTGAACATATTCAACGAGTTTTTCAATACCCGCATTTGGAAACTTGATAAGATGAATGGCAGCATCGCAAAGTTCTGCTGCATTGTGGGGTGGAATGTTTGTTGCCATACCAACCGCGATACCAGCAGAGCCATTCGCCAATAGATTTGGGAAAGCACCAGGGAGAACAACAGGCTCTTTGTCTTCTTCATTATAAGTCAGACGAAAGTCAACTGCGTCTTCGTCTATGCCTTCAAGCAGGTAACTTGCAACTTCTGTCATACGTGCTTCGGTATAACGATAAGCGGCCGCATTATCGCCGTCGACATTGCCAAAGTTACCTTGACCATCGATTAGCGGATAGCGCTGAGCAAAGTCCTGCGCCAGACGCACCAAGGCGTCGTATACAGCCTGATCGCCATGCGGGTGAAACTTACCAATTACATCGCCTACAATACGCGCACATTTCTTGAAGCCAGTATTTGGATCAAGTTTAAGAATGCGCATGGCGTGTAAAATTCTGCGGTGCACAGGTTTGAGACCATCGCGAACATCCGGAAGCGCACGCCCCATGATGGTCGATAAGGCGTATGCTAGATAGCGTTCTTCAAGTGCTGATTTTAGATCAACACTTTCGACGTCATCGCCATCATCATCGCCTGGTGGAATCAAGTCTTTACCCATGTAAATTGGTTATCGAAACAGTCGATTCGTGGCAAGGGGTTTTAAGTGTGATTACCACCCTCCTCCACCGCCGCCTCCGCCGCCGCCACCTGAAAAGCCGCCACCGCCAGAAAAACCACCGCCACCTGAAAAGCCAGAAGAGGACGATTTTGGCACTGGCATTGAAGATGACATTCCATCTTGCATGGACGAGGTAAAATCTCCCATTGCATCTGACAACCTGCCACTGCGCAGTGCTCTACCGCTATACCAATTTGGGCTATAGCTAGCGGCAACTGCACCTGCCGCAACTGCTGCTGCAAGCCAAGTTTCAAAACTTTTAGACCATGGCTTCTCCACCCCAAGAGCTACAGCATAGGGCAAAAGCTTTTCATAATGAGCAGTTGAAAAATCAGGCGCATCTTTCATATTCATGCGATCTTTTTCTGCCAGTGTAAGATAAGTCTTAAGACCTTCGATTTCATCCATCTTTTGGCGCCCTAATTGAGTTGGCGCACCTAGTAAAAAATAGAACAAGACATTTAAGACAATAACACCCACCACAATTACACTTGGCCAAGGGTTATCAAGCGCTGAAAACAACCCCGATGCAGCCAACCCTAGCAATGTAGATAAAAAGCTAAAAACTAAAAACCCAACAATGATTAATTTAAAAATTTTATCGATTAGGTTTTTCTTTGTGAAAAAACTTTTTGCAAAACGAATTGCAAAAAACGAAATAAAGACGGTGAATATGCCACCCACAAATATGAATGCTAAAACTTCATCCGATATTGAGCTAAACGATAACACTAAAATCAACGTGAGTATGGACAGGGCAATCCCTACAAAAACCCAAATAAAATTATGCTTGTAAAATTTCCCACGGTGTTCTTGCTCCATTGCTGATGCGAAGTTTTGTTGCAAGGCTTTTATTGACTGGCCATGGCTTGAAGAAACCACAAGCCTATCGGTGCCGCTGGCTCTTATCCGTCCAAAAATTGCTAATTCACCAGCAGGAAGTCCAGGTGGATAACGCTCAGGCATTTCATTTATCTCGATTTCAAGCGTACCATTGTTGTCATTTAAAGTAACATGTTGCTTGACTGCTAAGTTTAATAATCCAGATGCGATTGCATCAAAACCCTTGCCTGCAAGGCCTTTTTTATCGATGTAATTGACTAAGGCTGGTGACATTTCATCAGAAACATCCCACCTAGGCACGACAACACCGCGTGGCAAATCTCGCCCCACACGCCACCACACAAAGAAATAATATAGACTTACAATTAAAAACCCTATGACCCCTAAAATAATGCCTTTGTTATCCTCCCAAAACCACTTGGATAACTGTGCTTCACTGGGTGGGTTGATGACACCTTTTTCAACTTTGGCAAGTACAGTCATACCCTCACGAGGATTTAAAACTCGAGTTGTTCGATATTTAATGACGCGCTTACCAGCAATTTTTCCGATGGTAGCATCTTTTTCAGTTGAGCCTTGACGCCCTGTAAATACATCCCAATCTGTAGCCGCTGTCCCTTCTGGCAAAACAACTTGAGCTAAGACTTCTTGTATTGGAAAGTTCCAAAAATTACCTGTCGCATTCCAATAGATTTCATCATGATTTTCAAAATAGCGAATTTGCCTGTCTGTTTCATAAGTGATGATATAAGTGTGAAACCCTTTTTCTAAAAAATACTTCTCACGTCCAATATAAATTCTTATGCCATTTTTGCGGTTCACTATGCGTGTTTTATCTGGCACATCATCGCGCTTTACAGAGATAAGTTCAAAACCGACCTTCTTGCGTTTGCCAGTTTCATCTTCAAAATAAAGCGGGAAATCGCGATAGATACCACGTTTTATTTTTCGCCCCTCAGCTTTAACGACAATGGTTTCTGTTACGCGTAAAGTTCCATCTTTGCTAACCTCAATTAAACTATCAAAACGCTTTATAATTTCTTGCGCATTAGGCGCTGTCGTAAGGTAGATGCAAAATAAGATAGTGCTTACAATGCGTAAGCAAAACCCTCTTAAAGAATGATTCATCTGATTAATTACCAAAATCCACCTTTGGCACAGCGCGATCTGCGTCATTTTCAATTTCGAAATAATCTGCCTGTTCAAACTTAAAAGTATTTGCGACTAAGTTTGATGGAAAGCTTTCGACTCTAACGTTTAAATCTCTGGCCGCGCCATTATAATAGCGCCTTGCCATTTGTATTTCTGTTTCCATTTTATCAAGCGATTGTTGAAGGTCGCGGAAATTTTCATTGGCTTTCAAATCTGGGTAGGCTTCTGCAACTGCAAAGAGTTTACCAAGCGCTTGGCTTAACATGCCCTCCGCAACCGCCCTACCTGCAACATCACCCGCTGGCACGCCTTGCGCCCGTGCTCGCATTTCAGTGACTTCAGCAAGCGTGTCTTTTTCGTGGGATGCATAGCCTTTTACGGTTTCAAGCAAATTAGGAATAAGATCAGCGCGGCGTTTAAGTTGAACGTCAATACCGCTCCAAGCCTCGCGCACCATTTGGCGTGCTTTAACAAGTCCATTATAAATAACAACCGCGTAAGCTGCGATTGCTAAGACGATACCAATTGCTATGTAGTCCAATGATTTTCTCCCATAAACTTGTAATAGCATACCAATGATAGCGATTCTTACAAGCTAGGGCAAAGCTAGGGGCAAGTTAATGCGCTTGAGCACACACAGTGTTAAAATTATTTCAAACCCAAAGGGTGCTTTGCATGAAAGGAACCTGATCCATTTATCAATTTAAAGATCAGGCATCCAAGCGTATTATTAGAAGGTATTTCAGAAATGATTTTCTGTGCAGCAAACCAATCTGTCCAGCTTTCTGTATTAATTTGTTTTTGAACTCTTTTGAAAGACATAGACCATTCTAAAAAGTTACGCTCTTCTATCTCACCTGAATGAAACAACGAGTGGTCAATATGACGATTGTCATGTTTAATCCTGTTATAGGTACTTTCAATTACGTCTTTCTCACCTTCCAATATCTGGCAAAAAGTGCTTCCGTCAAAGATTAGAAGTCCAGTTATATTGTCTTTGAGATTGTTAATACGTGAGGTTTCTAAAACATTTTCCAACATATCATTCGTTATATTGGAGCTAGCTCTGCTTGAGTAGATTAGTTCATATAGCATAAATGTAATCCAAAATTTACGTCTAATTTATTAGACACGATAATAGATTCTTAAAATGCTCACAAGCATACCCTTGCAAGTCCGCCATACACATTTTCGCGATAACTAAGTGAAAAAAGAAAAATACCCTAGCGATAAGCACTTCTTAAAAAGCGCTCAACAGCTCTTGTTACTTCTGCGCTTCGGCCAATTCTACTTGCAATTGAGCCATGCGAATATCGCTTGCCGTCGAACAAAGTAACACGTGCGCCTTTGGCTTTTAGGTCTGCACCAAATCCATTAGCGAGAATTTTCCTACGATCATAATTAGAGCCTGAGTACATAATCATGTGTGGTGGCAACCCGCCTCTTGGGCCTTTTCTGATATAAGTTACAGGCGACCATTTAATCCAGTTTTTTGGATTGTAGCCAAAAGCTGCAGCATACACATGCGGGAGACTGCCCCGCATACCACCATAAGCAACCATGTCATATGCTTGAACATCGTTTGAGATAACACCTGCAAGTTTGCCACCCAATCGCTTCGAGGCAATGAGTGCGACAAGGTGTGAACCCGCAGAATGGCCCATGATAACAATCTTGCGCTTATCGCCACCGTATCTAGTAATATTTTTACGAACCCAATTTATAGACCGCACGATATCACGCACTTGGCCGTCTATGTTTGTGCGTGGCACAGGGCGATAATCAACAGACACCAGCATGTAGCCACGTTGAGTAGCAAATTTATCTAGACTATAAATCTTATCGCGTGTTCCCTTTATCCAGCCACCACCATGTACATAAAGTAGGATGGGTGCTTTTTTGCCTGGTTTAAAGAACCCTTGGGATTTGACTGTAATAGGCGCATGAATATCAATTTTTAAACCACCGCCAACAGAAACGCCTTTTGTAACAATGCGCGTTGGCTTTTTAACTGCGGCACTACTTGTTTGGGCATAGACACCTGCAATGTTAGTTGTGGTAAAAATCAGCGCTGTTAGTATTAGTGTTATAAAGCGATTCAGCATAAATTAGCCCTTACAAAGTCAGTTACAATAGAACTTTAATAGGTTCTTACTCATGACGCGATGAATTTCAACCAAATTTAATGTTACTGCTAAAATATGCATAGGTAATTTTAAATTGACCAACAACAATATTGTCATATTAGCAAAATATAGGCTTAATTAATTAAAACGACTCAAAAGATCATTCAAGAAAGTTTATCAATGAACACTTATTTTAAACTGCTGTTTTCCGTATTTTTATTGCTCGCATCATTCATAATGATTTCGACAGCCTCACATGCATTAGATGAACAATCAATTCTGAAACAATTTCAAAACTATGCGCGCGAAAATAACATTATAGTCAACTTCAACTCTGCTGAAGTAACCGCTGATAATGCTCTGATTATTAAAGGCTTTGATTATTTTGATGAAAAGCGAAACGACAAACAAACGGCAGAGAGCATCAAATTTGGTAATCTGCGTGAAGTGAGTGATGGTAAAATTGAGTACGATTCAATTGAGGTTATAAACTTTGAGCAAAATACAAAAATTGGTGAAGACACTATAATCGCAACAATTGATCGCGCTATTACAACTGGCCTAAAATTTTCTAACGCATCTGATGCTAAAGGTATTTGGCCTAACTACACTGCGAAAGGCGAAATAACCAACTTAACGATCAATTCAGCACGCGATGGCCGTAAGAGTAAAATCACATTTCCTTCTATGACAGTTACAGATCTTAGTAAGATTAGTCATAGAAATTTTGTAGCCAAATCAGTTCAGGTTTCCCCTTCATCAGGAACTGTTGAAATTAAAAATGGCCCAGCGACTTTTAACATAGACGCGATGTCTATTGAGAATATGGAGTTCTTTGGTGCCAAAGGCTTTGATATCGGTCTTATAGATATCGGCAATTTTGATATGAACTTTCAAAATAACAAAGCTCAGAAAATTGGCGTTGTTTTTGAAGGCTTGTCCATTGAGAACTTCTTTTCCGCTGACTTATCGGTAGAAGGTAGTCCTTTAGTTTCTACCAAAGACTTAAATGTTCAAATCAAACCACTGACAGCAACGATTAACGGACAAGCTTTTTCCGGTTGGGTCAAAGGTGTTGGATCTACTAAAAATGATGAAGCCAAAAACACGCTTACAAGCGATTTTCGTATCGACGGGCTTTATCTTGATTTAAATAATGTTCCTGAGACCGGTCAAAACCCTCAGACCTTAAAAACTCTAAAAGAGCTTAACCTTCTTAATGTAGTTCTGAATTTAGATGGCTCGGTTAAGTGGAATAAATCGACGGGTCTGCTTGATATTACTAATTATGAAGTAACACTTGAAGATGGTGCGTCGTTTAAAATGAATGCACGCTTTACAGGCTACACAGAACAAATTGCGACACAGTTTTCACAAGCGCTTAGTAAAGCGAATGCTGAAACTGATCCGCAAAAAAGGCGTTCGTTAAACTTACAAGCGACTACTTTACTTGCAGCACTTTCTATCGAGCGTATGGAAATTGCTCTTGAAGATAGATCCCTGCTTGACCGCGTCATTAATTACCAAGCAAGCAAACTCAATCAGGAGCCTGATCAAATCAAGGGTCTTGTAGGGCCTTTGACAACGATTGTTTTATCACCTTACAACATCCCACAAATTGCAGCGCAAACCAGTCAAGCATTGGGCGTTTTTATACAGGGCAATAAAACACTTCGTATAATTTCTGAGCCAAACAAAGGTCTTTCAGTAATAGAAATGCTTGGTCTGTTTACAGGTGCACGTTCTGGCGCAATATCCCCCGCTGAACTTGCTGAACGTTTGAATCTTCAAATTACTGCTGAATAATACAAATAGCCCAGAGCGCATAAAACCTCTGGGCTATTATTTTTCTTTTTATGAAGATTAAGTTTTTATGGCTTGGTTAGTATTGCCTGACCAATCGATTTTACGCGTTGCAAACATCGTTGCTGCAATTGCTATAAAGGCTATCAACGAACCTGCAAGAAGCGCATAGGTTTCTTCGTTCAAAGTTAGATAAAGCACGAGATAGGTTGTTGCTAAAACACCCCCAACAATGAGCGTGCCATTCTTATTGCCTAACGCATCTCCAATATACCAAGCTATCAACGCAGTGGTTGCAACTGCTGCTGACAGGTAAGCAATAAAGAAGCCAACTTGTTCTGCCAGTGCTAAGAGCAAGACATAAAATACAATCATTGCAAGTCCGGTCAAAATATATTGTATCCAGTGAAGACTACTCTTGCTTGAGAATTCCAGCACAAAGACTGCTAGAAAAACAAGTGAGAAAACACCGATTGCATATTTTAAACTTCTCGAAGTTACCTGATAAAAACTCAAAGGCTCAACAAAATTCACACCAATTGAAGTTCCAGCATGAGGTAATCTTGATGATAGTTGCATGTCATCAATACCACGCGCCAGATTTGGAATTGTCCAAGTAGCTGAAAAACCTTTTTCATCTATGCTTCTAGCTTCTGGTAAAAATTTCCCGGCAAACCCAGGGTGAGGCCAATTTGAAGCTAAGTCTAATTTGGTTGTTTTACCAGCAGGAACAAACGCAAGCTTCCTTGAACCATTCAAAGCCATTTCCACCTCAAAGCTAAATCCTGCAACCGCTTGTTTTGCATCTATTGGAATATGCACGCCACTACCTTGCCCCACCTTAACAACTTGTCGTCTTAATGTGCTCATCGCATTTCCAAGGTTATTTAATCCTGGCAAAAACTGACCTGCATTTTTTCCATTCATATTGAAGCGGATATCAGACCGAAACCCAGTTGTGTCAGATATGCCAATGACAAGAAAAGCATTTTCCGGTTTTGGAACGCCACCTTCGTCTTTGATTCTATTTAAATCAATCTTAGAAAAGCGTCCTTTGAAACCACTTTTCATATGGTAAAGTTGCGTTTTATAAATTGACTTACTGCGTTCTTGGACATCTATCTTGCCAGTCATATCTATTTTTTCAGGTGAAAAAATAGCATGATTAGTTACAAATTTTTGCGTAACCTGGCTATTATTATTACTGCTAAGCGGTACTTTATCATATTTGAGATAGGGAATAACCAAATAAGGGCCATTGATTATTTGCGTGCCACCCCAGCCTTGGGAAATTTCTTTTGCAACTGTATTCGCTCTTTTTGCACGCTCTTCTACTAACCCCCAAACAATGAAGGTTGGGATAAGCAGAGCAAACATAATGACGCCTAGCAAAATGAACTTTGCTCCAGGCGATGACATAAAACTTTTTATATGATGGACAGTATTGGGCGAATAATCTGTTGCAGGCGCTTTAGATGAAGCACTCTTTTCAGGTTTTTCATTTTCATTAGTGGAAGGCATTTTTATTTCCTTTCGGTTGATGATCTTCCGCTACAAGCAGCGGAACTTCACCACACCGATAAGAAATGTATTATTATATACGCCTTAGTCCTTTTGCAGATTTCATGCAGATCTGCATAGATTGACCTTAGTAATTAGTCTTCTTTCTTTGGCATTAAGCGAATGCCTAGGTCTGAAAGCTGATTTGCGTCTACGCCACCTGGTGCGCCCATCAATAAATCAACCGCTTGTTGGTTCATTGGGAACATTGAGATTTCGCGTAAGTTTTTAGCACCACAAATCAACATCACAACACGGTCAACACCTGCCGCCATACCACCGTGTGGCGGAGCGCCATACTGGAATGCTCGGTAAAGACCACCAAAGCGCTCTTCAACTGTTTCCTTAGAAAGACCCGCGCCTTCAAAAGCTTTTACCATAGTTTCTGGTAAGTGATTTCGAATGCCACCTGATGCAATTTCAAATCCGTTACAAACTAGATCGTACTGATAAGCTTTAAGCGCCAGTTTTTTCTCGTCAGTATCAGCTGCTTCAAGTGCATCCATACCACCTTGCGGCATTGAGAATGGGTTATGTGCGAATTCAACTTTCTTGTTTTCTTCGTCCCACTCGTAGAAAGGGAAATCAACAATCCAACAAAGTTCAAAACGGCTTTCATCAATCAAGCCGTTATCTTCTGCTGCCTTTGTTCGTGCATCACCCGCAAAACTTGCAAACTTAGCTGGATCACCTGCCGCGAAAAAGACTGCGTCGCCAAGTTCAAGACCTAGCTGTAGGCGCAATGCTTCTGCGCGCTCTGGGCCAATATTCTTTGCAATTGGACCAGCAGCTTCAAAGACACCTTCAAGTTCGCGCCAGAAAATATAGCCCATACCCGGTTGACCATTTTGCTGCGCCCAAGAATTCATACGGTCACAAGCTTTACGGCTACCAGCGCCTTTTGCAGGAATTGCCCAAACTTGGTTTTTCTCATCAGCATCCAAAATGCCAGCAAAGACCTTAAAGCCTGAACCACGGAAGTGTTCTGACACATCTTGCATTTCAATTGGGTTACGAAGGTCAGGTTTGTCTGAACCATATTTACGAATTGCTTCATCGTGCGGAATGCGGCGGAACTCTTGCGTGACAGGTTTGCCATCGGAAAAGTCTTCAAAGATGCCGCGCATGACAGGTTCCATTGTTCCTAGAATATCATCTTGCTCAACAAAGCTCATCTCAAGGTCGAGCTGATAAAATTCGCCAGGCAGACGATCTGCTCTTGGGTCTTCATCGCGGAAACAAGGGGCGATTTGGAAGTAGGTGTCAAAGCCTGACATCATAATCAATTGCTTATATTGTTGAGGCGCTTGTGGGAGGGCGTAAAATTCTCCGTTATGAATACGGCTTGGTACAAGAAAATCCCTCGCCCCTTCCGGTGAAGAAGCGGTTAGGATTGGCGTTGAAAACTCATTAAAGCCAGCACCACTCATGCGATTACGCATTGAAGCAATAACCTTTGTGCGCGTCATGATATTGTTGTGCAATGTCTCACGGCGCAAATCCAAGAAGCGATACTTAAGACGCACATCTTCTGGATAGTCAGGCTCGTCAAAGACAGGCAATGGCAGCTCTGATGCTTTTGATAGAATTTCTATATCACGAGCAAAGACTTCAACCTCACCCGTTGGCAGCTTAGGGTTCACAGCCTCAGCGTGACGTGCTTTGACTTCACCATCAATTCGGATGACCCATTCACCGCGCACCATTTCGGCAGTTGAGAACGCAGCCGAGTCTGGATCAGCCACTACTTGTGTCATGCCATAATGATCGCGAAGGTCAATAAACAATACGCCGCCGTGATCTCTTACACGGTGCACCCAGCCTGAAAGGCGTATTGTGTTCCCAACATCAGATTTACGCAGACCTTCACACGTATGGCTGCGGTAACGTTCGCTTAATGTAGTCATGGCATTTCCTGAAATTTGCATCGGCTCAAATGAGTCACATGAGTCTTTATCTATATGTTGCGCGACAAACACATTTAAGGGGCAGTTTGTCAAGGTTTTGCACAAGGAAACAAGCTATATTGAGCAAGAAAATTTTCATGAAGACAAGCTGCAGTACATTAGCTATAACTGCGCGATGAAGATTATTACAGATACAGAAACTCTTTTGAAAGCCTGTGAGCAATGTGCAGAACAATCTTTTTGCACAGTTGATACAGAGTTTTTGCGCGAATCCACCTTCTGGCCAATCCTTTGCCTTGTGCAAATGGCTTGTAGTGAAGACGAGTGGATTATTGATGTTCAAGCAAAGGGCATCGATCTAGCTCCCTTCTTTGAGTTAATGGCTAATAAAAATGTTGTGAAAGTTTTTCATGCAGCACGGCAGGATGTTGAGATTATCTATAATCTTGCAGGCCTAATCCCAACACCAATTTTTGATACGCAAGTCGCTGCCATGGTGTGTGGATATGGCGACAGTATTTCTTATGATCAATTGGTAAATAAAATCACGGGTGTTAGCCTTGATAAATCTTCTCGTTTCACGGATTGGTCAAAGCGCCCTTTATCTGAAAAACAACTAACTTATGCGCTTGCCGATGTTACACATCTGCGTGATGTTTATCGCTCTCTAAATGCAAATTTAAAAGAACAAGAAAGAACGCATTGGGTTTCAGAAGAAATGGAAATTCTTACCTCTCCTGAAACCTATGATATGCCACCTGAGAATGCTTGGAAGCGCTTGAAAATGCGGGCGCGCAAACCGCGTGAGTTAGCAATTTTAAAACGTGTTGCGCAATGGCGGGAAGAAACTGCACGTGCAAATAATATCCCACGTGGTCGTGTAATCCGCGATGATGCAATCTATGATGTATGCTCAAGAGCACCTACGAACATGCAGAAATTGTCAGAATTACGCGGTCTATCGCGCGGCTTTGACAAAGGACGCTATGGCGAAGCATTACTCAAAGTCGTTGCATCTGTAAAAGAAATTCCAGACAGTGAGCTGCCCAAAATTCCGCGTCCAAAACAAGCGCCCGAAGGATGCCAAGCAGCCACTGAAATGCTCAAGGTTCTCTTGAAAGTGACGGTTGAAAAATATGGCGTTGCCGCAAAAATTATTGCGACAGTCGACGACCTTGAAAAAATTGCAGCAGATGACAATGCAGATGTGGCAGCACTTAAAGGCTGGCGCAAAGAACTGTATGGAAACAGGGCGCTAGATTTAAAAAATGGCCGCATCGCGCTTGGGTATAAAGATAAATCTGTTCAGATTATCGACACAAGCGCTTAAGTTGCACTAGCCTTTCATTGACGCCAGTTTATTCCAAAGTTCATCAGCCACTTCAATTGGGTCGTTATCAACTTTATTTCTACCAGGCAGTCTTGCACCCTCTTCTGCTTCGATAGCATCAGCGATGGTTTGCATTTTATTGAAAAACTCAGAAGATGAAGCAGGGTCTATCAAAATATAAAACTGCCCTAAATCATGTGGTGGCCCATCTGGCACCAACAATGGCTTCACATCTTTTGACAAAGTTCCTGAAGTCATGCCTGCAGCTAGAATTTCAGCCATTAAACCAAAGCCCCAACCCTTATAGCCACCTGATGAAACCAACGAACCTTTGAGCGCTTCTTCTGGGTTTGTGGTTGGATTGCCATTAGCATCAATTGCCCAGCCTTGCGGGATGCTTTCTCCAGCAGCCTTTGCCATTTTAATTTTACCAAGCGCAACCGCTGTCGTCGATTGATCAAACTGCATTGCAATACCACCCTCACCATCTGGTACAGAAAAGGCAATTGGGTTTGTTCCTATTAAACGCTTTTTACCCCCTGGAGGTGCTACAATGGGAGAGGCATTTGTAAGCCCAATCGCGATGAATCCTTTACGCGCAATTTGCTCCGTAAAAAAACCAAGCGATGTGCAAGTATGTGAATGACAGATAGAAAGTTGCGCCATGCCATTTTCTTTTGCAGCCGCCACTGCTTCATCTAATCCACGCTTAAACGCAGGTTGAGCAAATCCAAGCTTTGCATCAACTTGAACAACGCCAGGCTTTAGTCTTGAAACAACCGGTTCAACCGTTCCATTTACGCGTCCACTTTTAAGTTGCGTGCAGTAACTTTCAACGTAGAACAAGCCGCAGATTTTATTGCCAATTGCTTCTGCTTTTTTAACAGCACGTGCAACTTCGATTGCGATCCACTCATCCGCCCCATGGTCTATGAGAAGATTGCGTGTAAGATCCTCAACTTCATTTAAAGATACTTGCATGTTTACTCCGAGTTATTTTGTTTTTTTGCATATTCAATCTAATTACAAATCTGGCAAGTGGAAATTTTAATATTCAAAATTTAACTTGGCTTTCAAACGATATCAATTGTGATCTCTTCACCAATTTCTCTGCTTAGATGTGAAAGGCGGTTTTCTGGTTTTTCGCCCACAAGTGCCTGCAATGCCTTGGGTATTGTAAAAACTAAATTACCATAAGCAGTACGCACTAACTTTAATTCAGGTAGGACTTCCTCGCTGCTTGCTGAAAACAAATAAAGCACCCTAAAAAAACCAGCTTGAAGTCTTGCTTTCTTTGCCGTCTCTTCTGATGCGAGGTTGGTATATTCTGGTGGTTTATGTTTTGAACCTAAGCCTTGATAGCGGTGGAAATTTACGATTGCTAAATATGCCCTTCCCTCGTGGCTAATCGAATTAAACCCAGCATTATTAATAATACCGAGCGATTGCTCTGCTCTAAAATCAGAGTTAGCGCGCCAAGAAACATCTGCCAGATTACACGCAGCCTTGCGCCAACGTTCTTCTTCTTTGCTTTCTTTTATGCCAATCGCTTTAAGCGCATTTGTAGTCCACTTTGCCATTTCCAAACTATGTTGAGGCGAACGAGAGCGTAATATGGCTAACTCACCAGTTGCTTCAAGAAGTGCGTCTGTTTTTTGGGTTTCATCATCCAATAGGGAATAAAGATATCCTTCGCGCAGGCCTGCTGCGGACATAACAACCTCTTTTGCTCCAAATTTTTCAAGCGTTTCAATCATTACAATTGCACCAAACGGCAATAAATTCTGGCGGTTTTTTGAAATCTCTTCAATGCCCTTGAAGTCATCTAGATTGCCTTTTGCAACCCGCTTGCAGAAGGCAATATAATCTTTTGCCTTCACTGTATAATCATGCACTACATCAAGATTGTACTCGACATCTGACATATGAAGTCTTGCTAAATTCCGCCAAGTTCCACCAATGGCATAAAATGTTTTCTTTTTAGCTGGCCAGTTTAGTTCTACTTTGGAAAGTTCTTTAAGAGCAATTTTAGCTGCTTGTTCAAGGTCATCCTTTGAGGTTTCTTGTAGTCTTAAACCACCAAGCGGTGTGGTTACACCTTCACCCATTTGCGACGAAACGGGCACGAGTTCCATGGAGCCACCGCCTAAATCCCCCACGATGCCGTTTGGTTTATAAAACCCGCTTGTTGCACCAAGGCCTGCGTAATATGCTTCCATATCTCCAGAAAGAAGTTTCACTTTACTAGAACAAATTTCTTCTACTTCTGAAATAAATTTAGGGCCATTCTCAGCCTCCCTTACAGCGGCAGTTGCAAGGATATGCAATTCTCCAACCTCATTTTGAAGACATATTTGTTTGAACCTTTTAATTGCTAAAAGCGCTCTTTGTTTCGCAAGCTTGTCTAGCTTACCCGTTTCAGCAACGCCTTTTCCAAGACCACACAAAACCTTTTCATTGAACAAGACTGAGGGTGAGCGCGTTAATCCCTCATAGATAACTAGGCGGACAGAGTTTGAGCCAATATCAATAATTGCAATAGGTTCGCGTTCTTGCAAACGTCCTTGCGCTTCAAGATTAATATGTTTGGCTTTTTGTTTACGCGTCAGCAACGCGGTTATCGACAAACCTTTTTGGCGCGTCATTTTTAAGAGCCTCCCCCCGTCCAGACAGGCTTGGATTGGTCATAAAGTATGTCTGACAATTAAACGATTCGCTATCTTCAGTCTGATTTTCTAATGTGGATAATCTTCTTGAAGTACCGTCTGGTAAAATTTCCCAACTCAAATCTGTATCATTTAAATTGGCAACCATAATCTGGTTCAAAACCTGTTTATGAACCGTTTCATTTTTGATGCAAACCATGGTTTCAACACGGCGATTAAGATTGCGAGGCATCATATCCGCAGAGCCAACATACACTTTTGCTTTTGGCGAAGGTAATCCATGACCATTGCCAAAACACATAATTCTGCTGTGCTCTAAAAACCGCCCAATGATAGATTTGACTTTGATATTTTCTGACATCCCAAAGACATTCGGACGAAGGCAGCAAATCCCTCTTACGACTAATCTTATTTGCACACCTGACTGGCTAGCGCGATAAAATGCATCAATAATTTCTGGATCAACCAGTGAGTTCATCTTCGCCCAGATATGCGCTTCACGTCCTGCTTTTGCATGGGCAATTTCTTCGTTAATGTGATGCAAAATTGTTGACCGCAAACTTACAGGTGAAACAATCAGGGTCTCAAGATTTTCTGGCCTTGCATAACCTGTTGTATAATTGAAAACTTTTGCAACGTCTGTTGCGATGGTTTCGTTGGTACTAAAATATGATAAATCCGTATAGGCACGCGCAGTTACAGGGTGATAATTTCCAGTGCCAATGTGTACGTAATTTCTAATCTTACCATCTTCACGACGAACAATTAAGCTAAGCTTTGAGTGGGTCTTCCAATCTGTAAAACCAAAGACAACTTGCACACCTGCGCGCTCTAAGTCTCTTGCCCATTTGATATTTGCTTCTTCATCAAAGCGTGCTTTTAGTTCTACAATCGCGACCACAGATTTACCTGCTTCTGCAGCTTCAATTAAGGCTGCTACGATTGGTGAATTATTTGATGTACGATATAACATTTGCTTAATTGCTATGACATCTGCATCTCTAGCTGCTTGTCTTATGAATTGAACAACAACATCAAAAGATTCGTATGGATGATGAACTAGAATATCTTTTTGCCTTATTGCAGCAAAGCAATCGCCATTGTGTTCTCTGACACGCTCTGGAAACCTTGCAACAAATGGTGTGAATTTTAAATCTGGGCAATCAAGTTTTGCAATTTCCATTAAGTTGTTCAAACTTAACAAATCCCCAACCCGCTGAACACTCAACCCCTTGATGTTTAACTCTTCTATAATGAATGCTGACAAATCTTTCGGCATGCTCTTGTCTGTTTCAACACGAACTGCCCTGCCTCTTCGTCGGCGCTTTAAGGCGCTTTCAAAGGTTAAAACCAAGTCTTCAGCTTCTTCTTCAACCTCAAGATCACTATCTCGAACAACTCTAAAATTACCATGACCGATAGAAGTGTGGTTTGGAAAAAGCTTATTTATAAAACGAACAATTACATCTTCTAAAGTAACGAAATGAATTTCTGATTTTGATCTTTCGGGAAGTTTAATAAAACTCGCAAGCGCAGAAGGTAGACGGATAAACGCCTTCATAGAACTTTTGCCATTTGGCTTTTCAAGTTCAAAAATCAGCGCATGCCCTAGATTAGAAATAAACGGAAAAGGATGCGCTAAGTCCATTGATAAAGGTGTTAGAACAGGGAAAATATTTTTATCAAAATAAACTTCTAACCAAGCAAGTTCTTCGTCACTGAGTTGATTTGGATTTGTGATATGGATGTTTTCATCAGCCAATTGCTTTTGTAAATCATACCAACATGATTGCTGGTCAAGCTGAAGTGTTTTGATCGTCTCATAAACAGCCAAAAGCTGTTCATCGACACTCATCCCATCATCAGAGCGCTTTTCAACATTTTGACTTTTTTGAGCATTTAGGCCAGCGACACGAACCATAAAAAATTCATCTAGATTACTAGCAGAAATAGATAAAAACTTAATCCGCTCCAAAACTGGATACTTGGGATTACTAGCTTCTTGCAAAACACGGCGATTAAATTCTAACCACGAAAGTTCTCGATTTACAAAGCGAGACGGATCATTGAATATTTCATCAAGGTTAAGCGTGTTCTGGTCAGCTAAAATGCCTCCAGAAAAAGTTTTTGATTGTTCCGTCATAAGCAAATTCTAGCATATAAAACGTCTAAAGTGAGACGCGAATTATAGTATCTTTTTGCTTGGTTAATTCATTCCAAGTCGCTCTAAAGCTTGCGATGCTGTAGTTCTTGAGATGCTTGATTTGCGAGACATTGCCTCCTCATCAATTGCTTCTACCAATCGCCCAGCAGATTCCAGCGACCGCTCCATCCTTAATACGCAATACTCAATGATTTTGTCATCAACTGTTAATTGGCGGTCAGCAAATAACTTCATCATAACATGACGCAAAAGAACATCATCTGGTTCGCTTAATTCAAAAACTTGAACAGCTTTCAAACGCGATGCAAGATCAGCAAGCTCAACATTCCATTCAACTGGCCAGGAACGACTTGTCATTAAACAATATCCTGTACCTTGCTTAACCGCATTTAAAAAATGAAACATTGCTGTTTCATCAATTAAGCCACTTCCAACATCTTCTACTAAAAAGTTCCCGCCCTGAGAGGCAAGTTTAACAAATTCATCAAGACGGTTAGATAAATTAATAGATTGACAAGACACAGCCTTTGCTTTGTCAGCCCAAACGCTAGCTATATGTGTTTTTCCAGCTCCGACTGGCCCTGCAAGCACGCTCACTCTTCCTGGCCATTCAGGCCAAGCATCCACCATTGCAATTGCCATCTCATTTGCAGAGCTCTGGATAAGATCTTCGCGGGTATGTGCAACCGGCACTGATAGATCAAGCGGTAATTGTGGGCTGTCAGATGATGATTTTTTACTCATATACTCTTATTTGCTTGTAGCAGTTTGTTTAAGCTTTTTTAGTAGCTTGTTTTGGTTTCTTTTTTGCAGCAGTGCTTCTTGGGTGTGACTTACCTTTGTATAGTTCACTTTGCAGATAACGTCCAAGACCAAATCGTATCACGACACCCACTGCAGCTGCAGCTGGTACGGCAATTAACATGCCTGTAAAGCCAAATAGCGAACCAAAGGCAAACAGTGCAAACATTAGCCAAACAGGATGAAGACCAACTTTTTCGCCAACTAGCTTTGGTTGTAAAATATTACCTTCCAAAAACTGCCCCAAGAAGAAAGTAACAGCACATAGAATAATTGGTAGGCCCTCAGGCCAAAACTGCACTAGCGCTACCCCTACAGATAGTAGGAAGCCAATGATAGATCCAACAAAAGGTATGAATGATATTAGACCAGCAAATAGACCTATCAACAGTCCAAAGTTAAGACCGATAAATGTTAGGCTTGCACCGTAAAACAGACCGAGTATCAAACAGACCGTCCCCTGCCCACGCACAAAGCCTGCTACAGCTCTATCAATGTCTGCAAAAATAATTCTAATAGTTTCGCGGTGATCGTGCGGCAATAGAGTATCAACACGTTCCACCATATGATCCCAATCATAAAGTAGATAAAATGCTACAACGGGTGTCACTACCAACAGTGAGATGACATCAATGAGTGACTTACCTGTTCCCCAAACTTTTTTCAAAACCGTCGAGACCCAACCCGCACCTTCACGCATAAGGCCATTAATGTTGTCTTGAAGCGACTTGCCATCAACGCCAATACGGTCACGCAACCACTCAATGTCTGTTGAGGCTATTAATGCTTGTAATTTACCGACAAGCTCTGGAAGGCGATCAAGGAAGCCAGTAATTTGATTTGCCAAAATTGGAACTAGGATCATTAAAAATAGAATGAACATCAAAACAAATGCAATTAGAATGATTACCGTTGATATCATACGGCTCAAGCCTTTGGCTTCCAACCAGTCAGCCACTGGATCTAGAAAATAAGCTAGTACCATGCCTGCTATGAAGGGCAGAAGAATGTCTGCAAAGACCCACATAAAGGCGATGAAGAATGCAAAGAAACCAAGCCAGAAAAAAACCTGTCTTCGCATACGTAATCCAAAACTCTCGTCCATTGGGTACTCCCTAAAGCGAAACAAGTGTGTTAGTTATCTCGCAGATTCTTGATCTTTAAAGAATCTATTATCATTGTTTTTAACTGCGGAGCAACGCGGCAATCATGTCTTCTTCTGATACATCTTCTTCAAATGGTTTAAGTTATGCACAAGCTGGTGTCGATATCGACGCGGGCAATGCTCTTGTGGAGGCAATTAAGCCCGCAGTAAAATCAACTGCTCGTGCTGGTTCAAATCCAGATATTGGTGGATTTGGTGGTTTATTTGACATGAAAGCTGCTGGCTTTAAAGATCCGGTACTTGTTGCTGCAAATGATGGCGTTGGCACTAAACTCAAAATTGCTATTGAGGCTGGCATCCACAACACAGTTGGTATTGATCTGGTTGCTATGTGCGTAAACGATCTTATTGTACAAGGTGCAGAACCCTTATTCTTTTTGGATTACCTTGCTACTGGAAAATTGGATGTTAAAGAAGCAACCCAGGTTGTTGAAGGTATTGCAGAAGGTTGCCGCCAAGCCGGATCTGCTTTAATTGGCGGTGAAACTGCTGAAATGCCTGGCATGTACCAAGACAAAGATTATGACTTAGCAGGCTTTTCTGTAGGTGCTGTTGAGCGTGTTGGCATTTTACCATCCAAGGATATTTCTGAAGGCGATATCATTCTAGGACTTACCTCCTCTGGCGTACATTCAAATGGGTTTTCACTGGTTAGAAAAATCATTGAGCTGCAAGGTTTAACTTGGTCATCTAAAGCACCTTTTGATGATAGCAAAACATTGGGTGAAGCTTTACTTGAACCGACACGCATCTATGTGAAGCCATTACTAGCTGCAATTCGCGAAACAAATGCGGTAAAAGCCATGGCGCATATCACAGGGGGTGGCTTTACTGAAAATATTCCCCGCGTCTTACCACAGGGTATTGGCGCTAAGCTTGATCTTTCACAAATTTCGCCACCTTCTGTTTTTGGGTGGTTGTCCAAAGCAGGTGGTGTTGAGCAATCTGAAATGCTGCGTACGTTTAACTGTGGGGTTGGTATGATCGTTGTTGTTTCTGCTGAAAATGCAAATGCTGTTAAGGCTGTACTTGAAGCAAATGGAGAAACGGTTGTTCAAATGGGTGAACTTATTAAAGATGAAAAAAGCGAAGTAACCTACGAAGGAACACTTAGTTGGTAGCAACATATCGCAAAAGAGTAGCAATTCTTATTTCTGGTCGCGGTTCTAATATGCAATCGATCTTAAATGCGACGAAACAACCTGACTATCCCGCAGAAATTTGCCTTGTGATATCTGATAATCCTGATGCATTGGGTCTTGAAACTGCTCAGAATGCAAATATTGAAACAAAGGCATTTTCCCGCGCTGATTATGATACTAAAGCTGCGCATGAAACTGATATTCAAACTGCGATTAATCAAGCAAATGCCGACTTAATTTGCCTAGCTGGTTATATGCGTATTTTGTCAGCTGATTTTACAAACGCATTTAACGGCCGTCTTATCAACATCCATCCAAGCCTTTTACCAAAATACAAAGGGCTTGATACTCACCAAAGAGCGATTGACAATGGAGACAGCAAACATGGCTGCACAGTCCACTTTGTAAACTCTGAAATGGACGGTGGAAAAATCATTGCGCAAGCAAGCGTTCCTGTTTTAAAAGAAGATACAGCAGACAGTCTTGCTTCAAGAGTATTGATTGAAGAGCATAAACTTTACCCTAAAGTTATTGCTGACCTTGCAAATCTAATCTAAACCGCGAATAATCAATCAAATTATTCTTATGGGAAATTAAAATGAAAAAGCTTTTATCTACAGCACTTTTCTTGTCTCTTATCACGCCTGCTCAATCCTTCTCGTTAAAAAAGCAAGAAGCATTTCCAGCTTGTAATTCACAAGATGTTGCAGAGCGCATTCTTACACGGTTTAATAAGACAGAAGAAATCTATTGGGAAAAACGAGGCTTAGTGCTTAATGCGGTTAACAATCGTCATTTGCACAGCGAGAACCCATTTAAAGAGTCTCCAATAAATCGTCGCTATTGCCACGGCGATGCTGTTTTTAAAAATGGCAAAAAACGTCGAATTCATTTTCTGATTGAAGAAGGTGCCGGCTTTGCAGGCTACACTTGGAATGTAGAATATTGCATCCATGGGCTAGACCCATGGAAGTATCACGACGGACGTTGCAGAGTTTTAAGTCAGTAAGAGCTAAATAGCGCCTGATATATATTGTAATTGCATTGTTAAATTTTCTGCGTGCTCAGACTTTGGAATGACAACCTCATACTCAGGCTCAGGTTCATAATCTGTTGTTGTAACCCCAATAGCAGGCACTTCTATTGGTTTACGAATGTTACGTGTTGGAACAACGATATTATCAAGCGTTATGCTTGCAAGTTGGAAAGTTGCCTCTTTGCTTATAGGCTCTATGATTTCAATTTCTTTCTCGCCAGGTTCATTTGCTGACTGCAAAACTGAAGCTGTTATAATATTTGATTCAAGAGGATTAATTTCTGGCTTCTCATTTTCAACCAGAAGAGTATCAGGATCAATTTCAAGCGGTTTTTCTGGTAAAAGACCATCAAAAGGCCAAGCTTTATCAAACTCATTGATGCTCAGTGTTGATACATTCACATCAATATTAGATTCTGTTCCTGGGACACGATAAAGACAGCGTCTTTTGTTGCAATTTGGATGAGCTGAAAATTGCCAGAGTGTGTATGTATCCCAATTCCCCATTGGAAATGCGCCTCTAATATCCCCTTTAAAACGTGCATACCAAAGTTGCATACGTGAAAGCAGAGGAAATTCTGCGCGACGCGCCGCTATTCTACGCGCGGTTTCGTGATTTGTATAAAGTACTGGGTAACGGCCAATACGCTTATAAATTTGCTTTGCAAATATTTCTGCATCAGCAAATGAAATCCATTTTCTTGGGTCATCATGCTCAATGTCTAGCGCAATCAACTCATCTTTTTCTGGCTTTGCAAAGTTTATGAAATGATTAGCTTGAGCAACTGGGTTTCCTGGGCGACCTAAGTGATAAGCGCCCCATTTTAAACCAAGTGTTTTAGCCAATGTTTTGCGTGTGTGATAAAGCTGCTGCTTCATCCAGTAATTTTGAAATGATTTTTTACAAAGCTGTCTTTTTGTTGCGTTTCCACCACATGACCATGGGGATGGAAGACCGTCGCTGGATTTTCCGATAAACCCACGAATCTGCTTGTTTTTGACCATCTTTTTCCAATCGATGGGATTTTTTTCATAAGCATCAATCACAATAGCTTTTTGCTTATTGCGCCACGGTTTAGAAAAATCTGATGCATGCGAACTAGCAAGTGTTGCCGAGAATACAACAGATGCTAAGGCAAATCTTTTCATAAGATTTGTTAAGAGTTGAAAAGACTGTCTGCTTCTAGCCAAATACATTTCTAGCTTGCCTCCTAGTGACACGCGATACCCTACAAGGAGGAGGGTCTATACGATTTTTCTTAACATTAAACGTTTATGGTTAATGATTAGTAACAAGTTACGGAACGTAAGATATATTTAGTATCGATTTTCAACTCTTAAATCAATTACGTTTGATTAAAATATGTCATTTTTGACGCAATATCAGTAAAAATACTTGAACTTTGCATACTTGGGTGCAGATTGGCTTGCTGAAGGTAATAAGCTTTTAAAAAATTTTGTCTAATACGAATTTTTAAATCTGGCTCAAGTTTGAATTATTTTTGGGGCTGTCCCAGATAACTCAAAAATGGGTTATCAATATGGGTATGAGAAG
>CAZCUN010000042.1:0-29346 GCA_964502215.1 uncultured Rhizobiaceae bacterium
TGGTGATGGTGATATTCTCTTCGTCGACAACCTAACATTGGCTGACTTTGATGCAAGTGATGTGATTTTGTAGGCTGTAGGTGAGTTGTTTTTCTAATGCTGATACATCAATTTAATTTATAAATTGAATATTATAAAAGAGCCTTGAATATTCGAGGCTCTTTTTTTGTAATAAAATGTGAATTGAATTAATCAACTAGTTTGGGTTTACGCTTGCTTAAATATTTTATCTGATTTAGTTAGGCCACGCTTGTGTTCTTGTTTGTCTAAAAGAGATAAATAGAGTTACTCAATATGCTGTAAATATTATAAAATATGAATCAGCTATCATTCTACTTTTAAATAATCTTAATTCGATGGATATCAACAAATGGTCGCTACTATGCCGCTGACAAAAAGAATAAACATGGAAATTCCTGGTAAAGTAGCCTTTGATGAGTTGCAATTTTTGTCAGAATTAGCAGCTAAAGTTCCCGCTGGTGGGGTTATTGTAGAAGTTGGCCCACTTTATGGGCGATCAACATTTGCAATTGGCAGCAGTGCTCCGCAAGCAAAAGTATATTCAATCGATACCTTCGAAGAGGCTGCTTGGATTGATAAATATGCTTCAATGTCCAAAAAAATTCCGAAATTTGGTATTGATGCATTTAAGTCTTTTACGGGTGAGCTTAAAAATGTCGAAGCTATTAAAGGATATAGCCCTGAATGTGTGATTGATTGGGTAGATCCAATTGATATGTATTTTGAAGATGCGACACATGGTAACCCCAATTTGCGTGAGAATATGAGTTTTTGGATATCACATTTGCGAGCAGGGGGAATAGCGTGTGGGCATGATTTTACGTTGCGTTTTCCCGATGTAAAACGTGAAGTAGAGGCTTGGGCAGAAAAGTGGGATACAGAAGTAGCTATTGTTGGTTCGTTATGGGCTATCCGCAAGCCATTGGATGATGAGGAGTATAATACTCCACTTCAGTTGAAGCTTGGCTCTGATTCTGAGCAAAAATATTTGACTGTTGATACCCGTAATAAGAGGTCAGGTTATCGTACATCAATCTCAGGATACTGGGCTGGTGCTCATCTTGATAATGATGCGCTTGTGAGTGTTGAGATAGATTTTGCAGATGAAGAACCTGATTTGCAGCTTGAATATAAAATTGCAAACCCTGCTTGTGATGAATCAAAATGGCATTTGGCAGGTGAGAAAGCTCAGCTTATCAAAGATGGTAAGCTAATTGGCATAAAAGAGTTTTCTGCAAGGTTGAGCGGCAATGCAGCAACAGAATATAAAGTATTTTACCGGCTAGCATTTCGCCAAATTGGCAATGGCGGCTACAAAGTAAGTGGCATAACAGACTGGTATGCTGATGGCGCAGTTTGTTCTGCTAGGGTGCCTGGTGCAGATGCTTGTTCCATAACAATATGTGTTGCAAAAGAAATACCACCGAGTGTGCAAAATGAATTTCCAACATTAGGATTATTTTCGCTGCGTCGCGAGTTGGGGCATTTGAAATCAAAACTGAACAGGGCTGTTGCAAGAGTTGCTGCGACCCTCAGATAGAGGTTTTATTGTTTAAATTTAAAATCAATCTGCATCATTGTTAAAATTTTAGAGTTAAATTTAACTCGATAATAAATACATCAAAAAATTATTTTTTTTCATCCTTAAATTAACATTATTTTGACGCGCTAATATCAAAATAGATACCTAGGTTAGCCAGGTGGCAAACTGGGGCGTTTTAACCAACAAGGTGGAAATATGTTTACGTTAAATTTGATTGTATCTGATAATGTGCTTGAAGAAACTGGCATGACCCAAACACAACTTGATAATGTCCTATCAGGCATTAATCAAGCAGCTGCTTTATGGAGTCGTTATGTCGTTGGTAATAATGCGGTCATTGATATAGAGCTTGGATTTACTGATCTTGATAATAACGCATTAGCTGAGGCTGGTTCTAGTTTTTTTAGAAGAGGTGATGGGCCGCTTGAGTCAGAAGTTATCAATGAATTAAATGGAATTGAAAGTACCTTTGAAGAAGATGGTACTTTTACAATAGATTTACCTACTGTTTTAAATGATAGATTTTTCTTTAGCGACTCTTTAGATTTTATTCAAAACCCTGGCGCTTCTAATCAAATAGATTTTTTGACACTTGCAGCACATGAGCTGGGACACGTTCTGGGATTCTTAGGTTTGTCTTTTGAAGGCTTTGTAGAGAATGGTGCTTTCATCGGTGAGAACGCAGTTGCAGCGAATGGCGGGGTAGCAGTTCCTCTTGCTGATGGTGTGCACACAGAAGGTGATGATTTGCTAAGCCCGAGCTTGACTGCAAATGAACGTGAACCATTGAATGCAGTTCATATAGCAATTCTTCAAGACATAGGTATTGATATTAGAGAGGCTACTAACCAAGCCGATACACTTTATGGATTTAATGAAGCGGATGATGTTCTGCGTGGTTTTGGTGGAGATGATGTTCTTAATGGGCTTTCTGGAAACGACCGAATATTAGGCGGGGAAGGTAACGACACCCTCATAGGGGAAACGGGTGAGGATACTCTTTTCGGTCTGACAGGAGAAGATGAACTGTTTGGTGGTTCTGAAACTGATTTCTTGTTCGGCGGGCGTGATAATGATCGGGTCTTTGGCCAAGGCGGTGATGATAATTTGCGTGGCAATTTAGGAAATGACATCGTTGATGGCGGCTCTGGGAATGATATTATACGAGGCGGCGGAGCCAATGATATGGTTTTAGGTGGTTCTGGTGAGGATAATATTTTTGGCGAGAATGGTCGTGACACAATTGATGGCGGGACAGGCAATGACGTTCTTAGAGGCGGTATTTCTGGCGATGCGGGCGATGGGTTTGAAGATGTTTTTGTCTTTGCACAAGGTTATGAATTTGATGCAATTCGTGATTTTGAAAATGGGCTTGATCAAATTGATTTGAGTGCATTTAATTTCACTGATTTTTCTGAAGTTGAGGCGGTTGCTCAAGATCGACCATCTGGCTTGCGGTTTGACTTTGGGAGCGGAGATATTTTATTCGTGGCTAATTTCTCATTAGCGGACTTTGATCAAAGCGATGTTAGTTTAGTAGCCTAATAATCATTTAATCAAAAAAACTAGGTAAGGCCGTAAACTTAAAATGTTTATGGCCTTATTTTTTTGCATTCATATTTTTTCTATAAAATAGCTTTCTCAAGGCCAAATTTGCACTCAGAATATGATGTCGCAAACAAGTTTCTTACCTATGGTTACTTTTTTGGTTAAAAAAGCACCGTTTTCTGACAATAATAGTAAATAAACATTTACTATTATTGGAAAACAAAATATCTAATATCGCAATAAACCCAATGATGAGATTGAGATTTTTATGGATACTCCTAAGATAAAAGAATTGTTGGCAACTGCTAAAATTTTGGCAGAACAATGCGATGACAAACAAAAAGTGCATGCTGATAAATTGGTTGATTGGCTTCAATCTACGCATAATTCTGAATTAGGTGAGGCTGGTAAGCTTGGATTTAGAAAATACCTTTTAGAAGACTTTAAGAAAAATCTTGTTGAGGCTGGTATAACATCTGGTAAGATTTGTGAAATTGGTGGGCCGCACAATTCATTTGCGAATGACATGCCAGAATATGATTTTGAGTTTTTATCGCTTTATCCAGATAAGGCAGGAAAAGTCCTTGTCGCTGATGCAACACAATGTGAGCATATCGAAGGTGAGCGATATGATGCTATTTTCAGCGTAAGTGTGTTTGAGCATATTTCAAAACCTTGGAAAGCTGCTGAAAATTTAGGCCGTTTATTGAAGCCAGGTGGTATCTGCTACCATGCTGCACCTTTCAGTTATTTCTATCATGGTGCGCCTGCCGATTTTTGGCGTTTCACACCTGATGCTATGCGTTTGATCTTTTCTAATCTCAAGCCATTAAAATCCGAATTCTATGGGAAGAATAGACGAAGAGATAATCGTGGTACGGAAGTTAATGCAGTTGACCGTGATGGTGGCCCGCAGTTCGCTGTCGATGGATTTGGCGGCTGGCGTGAAAACTGGTTTACGATCTATGTTGGTCAAAAAGACGATGAGTATCGTAAGCTTCAAATCCAAGATGGTGAGACGCAGGTCATTATTAATTTAATGAAGCATCTAACGGCTAGTGGAAAATCAGAAAGCGCTTCTGCTAAACAGCTACAGAAATTGTTGCAGGGTATTACAGTAAATCAAGATCATGAGATTATCCTTCTTGACTCTCTTCCTAACGGAAAATCAATGACTGGACTCAATTATTCTACTGAGAAAATTAAAAATATATGGCGAAAACGTGGCAGCAACGGAATTAAAGTTAGTTATGCGAGGTTTACGATGGCCTCTAAGGTAGGATTGTAATATTTTATTATAAAATGTGAAGGTTGGATGAGGGTTTTTATACTTTGCCTAAGTTATTGAATTTCAATAATTAATTTTATTTATTAATTCATGCATATTAAGCAAAATAGTTTTCTGAATTATTACTTTCACATTTGTAACATGCACCCAAAAAAAACATTCTGTATTTGGTTGCATATGAACAATAGACATGGTTTAGCTTCTGAAAAGTTTGGCTAATCTTAAGAAAGTGGGGGACAAAAATGTCCAAAATAATGGTTCTAGGTGGTGACGGGTTTTGTGGTTGGCCTACAAGTCTGCATCTTGCTTCGTTAGATCATGAAGTTATTATAGTCGATAACTTGATTAGACGTCATATTGCGGACAGAATTTCTGCTACGTCTTTGACGCCCATTAGATCAATTCAAGAACGTGTGAATGCCGCTAAAAAAATCGGCAACGTTAAATTCGAGAATTGTGACATCTCAAATCAAGACGGTGTTCTGCGCGGTCTTTTAGAGAAACATAAGCCTGATGCGATTGTTCACTTTGCAGAGCAACGTTCTGCGCCATATTCCATGCTTGGGGATGTAGAGCGAAAATACACGGTCAACAACAACGTTGGTGGTACGAACAATCTTTTCTCAACTTTGGTAGAGCTTAATCAACGTCCACATATCGTTCATCTTGGAACGATGGGTGTATACGGCTACAATGATGATTTTGGTCAGATACCTGAAGGCTATCTGGATATTACCGTAAAATCGACCCAAAAAGATGTAACAATTCCATATCCTGCTAATCCAGGATCTGTCTATCATATGACAAAATGTCTTGATCACATCTTGATGCAGTTTTACGCAAAAAACTGGGGCTTTCAGATTACAGACCTTCACCAAGGTATTGTCTGGGGTACGGATACAAACCTTACAAAAACTGATATCAACCTAATCAATAGATTTGATTATGATGGTGAGTATGGAACTGTTTTGAACAGGATGCTTTGTCAGTCACAAATTAATTGCCCACTTACTGTGTATGGAACTGGCGGCCAGTCGCGAGCTTTCATCCATATTGAAGATACAGCAAAGTGTATTACAATTGCATGCGAGAACCCTCCTGAAACTGGTGAAAGAGTTCAGGTTTTCAATCAAATTTCAGAAGTCCATAAAGTTCGTGACCTTGCAAATCTGATCAGTGATAAAACTGGTATTGAGATTAAAAACCAAGATAACCCTCGTAAAGAGGCTGCTGAAAATGAACTTCAAGTTTCTAACCAAGGACTTCGTTCTCTTGGGTTCGAGCCTATTACACTTGAGAGTAGTTTGATGCAAGAAATTGAGCAAACTGTCGTGAAGTATCGTGACCGAATTAACGAGTCAGCTATACATTCAAAAGCCCGCTGGTAATAAACATATTGGATTTTATACAATGCGTATTGTTATAACTGGTGGGTTGGGCTTCATCGGACAAAACCTTGCAATTAACTTCAAACGGAAACATTCCGATTGGAACATAACTGCAATTGATTGGTTTGAAGATGCTGATAAATCTGAGAAAGAGCTGTTTGATGATGTGAAGCATTGTTGCTACTCTGATGAAGCTTCTTTTAATATTATCAAGGGGGCTGATGTTGTTATACATCTAGCTGCTCATACGACTGTACAAGAATCGATCAATGATCCGATGCGCAGTTGGAGTAATAACGTTGATAAGACTATTCAATTATTAGAATTTTTGCGTAAAGAATCCTTAGAAACAAAATTGATATTTGCTTCAACGGGCGGCGCAATTATTGGCGATTATGACGATTCGATAAATGAAGAGATTGTCGCTAGACCTCTTTCACCTTACGGCGCCTCTAAGCTTGCTGTTGAAGGTCTTTTATCTGCATACAATGGCTCTTATGGTCTCAAGTCAGCATCTATGCGGTTTTCAAATGTTTATGGGCCAAATTCAAAAAGAAAAGGCAGCGTTGTTGCTGCTTTTTGTAAGATGTACCTTAAAGACGGTGTCTTGCAGGTAAATGGTGATGGTAAGCAAACGCGCGATTATATATTTGTAGACGATATTTGCGAAGCCATATACAAGACAATTGTACAAAAGGGTGAGGGAGTGTTTCAGCTGGGGACTGGTATTGGAACATCAATCAATGAAATTGTTGAGGAATTCAAAAATCTTGATCTAGATAAAGATGTTAAGATTCTTAATTCTCCAGCTCTTAATGGTGAAGTAAGACACAATAAAGCAGATATTTCTCACATTAAAGAAACGCTTGGTTTTGAACCAAAGCATAGTATCCGTAGTGGCCTCGTTGAAACTTTAAAATGGTTTAAAGGCCTTAGCTAATATAAAAAAAAGTTGGATTTTAAAATGACAGCAATACCAAGAACAATGACTTTGGCAGGATTGAGCTTTTTATCGGGCTTGGCTAGCCAGAAAAAAAAGGGCGTTTATTTGGAAGTTGGACCGCTTTTTGGATCTTCTACAAATGCAATTAATGAAGGCCGCAAAGACGATAAAGAGCCTATCCATACGATTGATACTTTTGAGCCTGCGCCATGGGTGCGTAAACGCCTTGGAATAGATTTGGGTCGTGACGCATTTGATAAATTTACTAAGCACATTACCAACTTACATGTTCACCAAGGGTATGCGCCTGATATTGTTGAAGATACTTGGAAAGAAGATATTGGCTTTTACTTTGATGATGCAACGCATGGCGATCCAGGTTGGACTAATAACTTTGACTTCTTTAGTAAGTTCTTCAATGATGAGACTATAATTTGCGGTGATGACTTCGCAAGTGGCTGGCCTGATATTGTTCGCAATGTTTATAAATATGCGAATGATTGGGACGTTAAGCTTTATGTAATTGGCCGCGTATGGGCTATGGCTAGAAAAGACGAGGCTCGAATTGAAAAAGCCATCGATAAGGCATTCCCTAAGCTAAAAGGTGTAAACATTTCAACAAACCATATTGATGGAACAAAGAAAACTAACAAGGCGGCATGTTGGTCTTGGGGATTGCATCAACAAAATCCTCTTAAGGATTTCAGCATAAAGGCTTCGAAACCAAATATTGGTAAGATTACTACCTTTAGAAAAGGCGAGGTTGTACAAACTTCAGTGTTCGATGGAACTAAAATTGATCTCAAAGATATTGATCAAATATATATGTCCTCAACAGAGAAAATGAAAATACAATATTGTTCTCTTACTGGTAGTAATACAGCTAATTCTAAGGCTATGAAATCTGGCCAAATGTTTGAAATTGAAAATGGCTCAAAAATTGTTGGATTGCGTCTTTCTGACTGATGAAGGTTTTATTTATTACAGCCAATGTGTTAGGGGATGCGGGTGCAAATGCAGCCGAGCTTTTCCCTTTGTATTCTTTCCTCTCAAAAAATATTGAATATTCAATTGTTGCTGATTTTGAGAGGAATAAAGACTTTGTCCATAAGAAACAATTTGTAGAATTTTTAAAACTGAAGTACCGCAGACGAACATTTATTGGTGCATTCAAAAATGCATGGCGTATAGCAAAAAAATCTAAACAAGAAGATATTGATGTTATTCATGCCTTTTATCGGCAGGTGAATATACCTTTAATATGCTTTTTGTATTTTGGATTAATTTTTCATCGCTCTAAATCAAAAATATTGGTTGATCATAGATCAGTAAATCTCGCGCGCGGTTATAAGCGCCAGATTAAAATTTTATCAAATCAATTTATGCAATTTTTCACGCATGAATTGGCGGGCAATCCACTTGCTGTTGAGACAAACCATTACTTTGTGTGGCGTCGAAAGCACATCATTGATTTAGGCTTTGATGCATTGCCAGAAATTGAAATTTCAAAGCCAGATGCTGAACAGAGAAAAACTGTATGGTTTATAGGAAGCCTTAAACCTGCAAACCGTAAATCAGAATTTTTGATTGAAATATTTGATGAGATTTACCGCAGATTTGGAAAGTCTCCTCCTTTTGATATTCGCGTAGCAGGCCCCACGCGAAATTTCCAAGAAAATGCCCTTAATGCGAACCCAATTGTAAATTATTACGGTAGTGTTCCAAGGCGTCGGTTATATGAGCTTTTGATAGAGCATCCAGGTATCGGTATGGCTTTTATGAATTTAGAGCATCATGCTGCGGCACCGTCTTTGAAGTTCTCCGAATACGCTGCAATGAACTTTGCGGTTGTTGCAAGTAATACTGAAGGGTTGAAAATTCAGCATGAACGCATGGGCTACTCTAATGTGATTTTTGCAGAAGAAGATACGAGTGAATGGGTTGATAAACTTATTGAAGCATCTAATTTATGGCCTGATAGCTTTGTAAACTGGGAAACAAAAAATGATTGGTCATATAGTAAAATTTTTGAAAATCAGTGCATTCAGATCTATAATACTATAAAAAATAAATGAAGTGTTTGATTGCAATTAATTTTCATGCTTTCCACGATATGGAAAGGCTGGATGCATGTCTGTGTTCATTGATTAAATCTATTGATTTAGTGGATGAAAAACACAAACACACGCTCAATACAGTTCTTTTTAATAATTCTAACAAAGATTTATCTGCTTTCTTGAAATATAAGAAGCAATTTCCATCTTTTGAAATTTTACAGCTTGATGTAGATGTTAGTGGGCTAGGACTTAATCAACAAATTGAACATGCAATTTCTAATCATTACGATATTTTTTTTAGAGTAGATTCTGATGATGAAGTTTATGAAAATCGATTTCATAAGCAAATAGCATTATTGGATGAAAGAGCAGATGTAGATATTTGTGGCGGTGGTTTGGATTATTTTAATTTAGCTAGCTCACAAAGTTATCAAGTGGTGCCAAATGAAGCTCCAGCTGATTTTGATTATCTTATGAACCGGTATTGTCTACACCCTACATTTGCCTTACGGGTTTCTTCCTTGAGCGATAAATTACGTTATTGGGAAAAACGTATCGAAGATAAAAAAATTATACTTGATGCAAAAACGCTAGGTTTGAGTTTTTATAATATACAAGAAACGGTTGGGAAATATTATTTAGATAATAAAACTAGAGGCACGGTAAAGTTTGCTTGGCTATCTTTAAAACTTGATTTGTCTTGGTGTTATAAATTCAAACCCATATACAGCGTTATTGCGATCATGAGTTTTTTGATTAGATGTTTTGTGGGAGTAAGTTTTCTTAGAAAATTAAGAAGTTGGATATTCAAGGAAGTTTAGATTTCCTGTTATCATCTGTTCTCTTTTATAATCCTACCATTTTCCATTGTTATGGTTTGATTGCAAATGCCGTTCATAAGTCTTTCACTGTGCGTCGCAAAGACAATTATGCCAGCTTTTTCTAAAAGTTCGTTCATTCCTTTGTTCGCTTTTTCACGAAACTGCCTATCTCCTGCGCCTAGCCATTCATCAATTAATAGAATATCGGGTTCACTTTCCATCATTATTGAAAAGCTTAAGCGTGCTCTCATGCCTGCAGAGTAAGTTCTTATTGGTTTGTATATGTGCTTTTCCAATTCAGAAAACTCAATAATTTTATCAGCTTTTGCTTGCATTTTGTTGATGCTGTAGCCGAGGTAAATGCCGCGAAGTATGATATTTTCATAGCCATTAGCCTCTAAGGACATGCCTTGGGTGCGGTTTAGCAAACTAACAATTTTACCGCTTGAAGTAATTTCGCCCTTTATAGGTGGGATGCCGCCAGCCAGAACTCTGAGTAGGGTAGTCTTCCCAGCGCCATTGTGCCCAACTAAACCTAATCTGTCGCCTGCGTTAAGGGAAAGGTTGATATCTGATAGACTTTTGCCCGCAACAGAATCAAACTCTCTAAGTTTTATGCCTAAAAGTTTTTGCCATAAACTAGGGCGATTTAAACTAGGGTCTCCATGTGATGGATATTTTAAGGAGACGTTGTTAGCGCGTAAATAAATTTTTCTCATAGCCAATGCAATATTCTGCGTCCGAATTTAGTATAATAGATATACAATAGTGACCAAAATAAAACTCCCATGCCAAATACCATTGCCCAATTTAATATTTCAATTGGTTGTCCGATGAATGGATCACGTATAATTTCAATCATGTGGTAAAATGGATTTATAAATAAAGCCCAAGTGTAATTTCCTTTTGCCATTTCTGGTAGCCATAGAACCGGTGTTAGAAAATATATAACTCGCATGTTAGACTGCACAAGCTGCGTTATGTCTCTGTATCTTGTGCAAAAAATAGATAGTAAAAATCCTGCTGGTAATACTGTAAAAAATAATAAAGCTAGACCAAGCAGGACATATATCACTGCGCTTGCAGAAGGTAGAACGTATAACAATACAATAATTATAATTGGCAATACGCCATGAGCAAAAATAAATAGCTGATTTATAATTGCTGCTAAAATGGGAGTGAATAAAGGGTAATACTCTGATTCAAAATCTGATTTGAATAGTGACAGCGCTGAGCAGCTTGTTACAAAAATGCCTGAGATTAATCGCCATAATAATAACCCAACCGCCAAATTTGGCATAAGCCGTTCTGTTGGAACATTTAATATTCCTGAAAATAATATTCCTTTTGCTAGGACTATTAATATAAGTCCAACAGGCAGCCAAAGAGTGCCAAAGCGGGTGCGCCTGTATTTTAAAACAGTTTTGTAGATTGTCGCAATTATCCATATGCGCCAAAAGTTTATCGATTCTTTGAGTTCTTTAAACATGCGTATTGAATACGAATTATAGAGTAAAAAAGATAGCTTAATTCTTACTCTTTATCTTAAAGTGTTTGTTTGAAATTTATGATTAAATAATCCGATTTGGAAGGCGTTTAGTTTCGCACTGAAACACATATGTTAGATAAATAACAGTTTGATAAAGGTGATGTGTTTTAGTAATTGTTTACCGACTAATTCTCAACTTCCTGATCCTGCAATAATGCTTTTAAAGTAGGAACTCTAATTGCCTACTTTTCATTATGTCCACCTAAGTGTCACATCTGCAAATATTATATCAAAGGCAGTGATTTGAAAGCTTTTTGGTGGGCTTGGATGAGAAATCATCGAACCCCAAAAGCTCTCGTCGTTTTTCCAAAACGACTGCCGCTAAGCATACTATTGATAATTCAGTACACATTTCACTGTTTGAATTGTGTTTGGTGGAGCTTTTTTTATTGTACGAACCAGTCTCTGAAGTAGTATTCTTGGAATCGTTCCCACATGATTTATATCATACGGTTTTGCTGAAGTATTTTGAATTATGTTTATATTTCAATGCCTTTCGCGGAGTTTTAGGTTTTGGCGGTGTCTGTTTTGTAGATAGGGTTCCTTCAAATTGTTTATGTTTGGTATTGAATTCTCAACTATGACAGCGGTTCTGACTGTAGATATATTAAATTGTATTGTTATTAGCCGGTTCCTGATTGCATTTTGATGGTCTTGCATTGCATTTACGTGGGATTCATAAGGTGTTAACTGATTTTAGGATGCTTTTTTATAGTGCGCTGGTGGCATGAAATGACAATACTTGCATTGGAATTGTACTTAATTGGGTTTTAGATCTGTGAAACAATGTTGTTGAAGGTCCTGCTCTTGCAGGCGCATTTGTTCTTGTTGACGTTTGGATTAAATCGCCTGCTGTTCAGAATGGACGCAATTATGACCTAATAATCCAGCTTGGTAGTCATTCAAATAATTGGCATGTCTAATGCTTTAAGTTCATCTTCAGGACGAAGAAAAATGACGATGATGCATCCTTATGACCGTGGATTTCGCCTTGCATTGAGAGATATTCAAGCGGCTATTGAATTGTTAGGGCATGATGATGATCTGCATCATTCATGTCGTGCTGCGGTATTTATGGCCGCTGATGCAATTTCGATAGAGCTTTTCCATTTTAAAGAAGTAATCAGTCTTAAGTCACAATTCAAACTTTCTGCTAACTGCACGGGTTCGGGTTCAATGCGTACAATGAAGTGGACTGTACAAAAAAGCTACAAACGAGATGCAACTTTTAAAGGTTATAGTGCTGGATTTTTACGTGGAAAATTAATTGTATCAAGGCACGCAGAAAAAATGTCCTTTGAGTCAGCTAGATCTTGTATTCTTGACGTACATCAAAAACTAGATGGACACCTCCAGAATTTAAATGAGAATGACTACAGTTCTATTTATAAGTTGAGGGGGGGGCAGATTCGTTTTTAATTAGGATTGCTGGGCTCGTAGAGGGACAGGAAAGTTGAATATCATCCATTTGCGCCTAAATTAAATTCTAATAATTCAAGTTTCTGACGGGGACCTTAGAAAAATATTCTAAAAAATAGCCCTGTTTTTTAAATCTATCTTTAAAGTGCCTTTCAAAGGGTCTTCGAAGACCTCTCGAAGGGTATTTGAAGGATCGGGTCTCAAATGGTGAAACAGTTTTGCTATCTGCACTTTACAGGATGGAATAGCTATTCATGTTCTGGTAATGTTCCTTTATCGATAAATACTGAAATCCGCTGAATAACGATAGTCTATTTGGCTTAAAATGGAGGTTGTTAATGCAACACCCAAATATAGAAACTCGTCTTATAGAAACACTTATACCTTATAAAAATAATGCAAGGACACATTCCAAAGAGCAGGTTTTGCAGATTGCCAAAAGCATTAAACGTTTTGGATTTACCAATCCAGTTTTGATTAGCGATGACAATGAGATTATTGCAGGTCACGGACGTGTGATAGCTGCTAAAGAACTTAAGATGATAGAAGTTCCAATCCTACGGCTTTCGCATTTAAGCGGGGAAGAGCGTCGCGCTTATATTCTTGCAGATAATAAACTTGCTGAAAATGCAGGTTGGGACAATGAGCTTTTATCTCTTGAGCTTGAGGGCTTATTGGAAATGGATTTTGATATTGGGGTGATTGGCTTCTCAACAACCGAGATTGACTTAATATTCAACGATAAAAACACAAACACTTCCAATGATAAATTGGATGAAGTTCCTCCAATTGAACCAGAGCAACCAGTAACACGACTAGGTGATTTATGGCAGTTGGGTAAACACAAACTACTTTGTGGCGATGCGCGTTTACTTAGTGACATCGAAAGGTTATGTGCTGATAAGCTAATATCACTTATGTTCACTGACCCACCATACAACGTAAAAATAGATGGTCATGTCAGCGGATTAGGCCAAAACAAGCATCGCGAGTTTGCTGTTGCATCTGGTGAAATGAGCCAAGAGCAATTTATTACCTTTTTACGCGAGACGCTTTCAAATGCTTCTTCTCAATTAAAGGATGGGGCGATTGCCTATGTGTGTATGGATTGGCGTCATATGCAAGAATTACAGCAAGCGTGTGATGTTGCTTTTGATGAATTTAAGAACCTTTGTGTATGGAACAAGACTAATGGTGGTATGGGAACATTCTATCGTTCCAAGCATGAATTGGTATTTGTCTATAAAAAGGGCAGGGCGCCTCATACAAATAATTTCGGCCTAGGTGATGGAGGGCGCTATAGAACTAACGTTTGGGATTACGCAGGAGCTAATGCGCTTGGAGGTGGTCGGGACGAAGAACTTGCCATGCATCCAACTGTAAAACCTGTAGCACTTGTTGCGGATGCTATTCGCGATTGCAGCAATCATAATGAGACGGTTCTTGATATTTTTGGAGGTTCAGGATCAACGCTCATTGCAGCGGAGGAGACTGGACGTTTAGCAAGGGTTTTAGAGTATGACCCAATTTACTGCGATGTGATCATAAAGCGCTTTGAAAAACTTTGTGGCGTTGAGGCAATTCATTCGAACACTAGTCAAACATTCAGTAAAATTAAAAAAACGCGATTGGCTGTTGGAAGCTTGGAAGATAGCAGAGTTCTTATGCAGGGGGCTGGATAATGAAAAAAACAAGATCAAGCCATTCGAATGACCGTAGTAATGATGAGCAGCCACGTGAATTAATACAGTTAGAAAAATTATTACTTTCCAAGATTCGTGAAAAACATTCAGTTGTTACCAATGGCAAGATTGAGGAGTTGGAGCTTCAAGAAATATTGCTTCAGAAATATATGCAAACTGCCTTGTCGGGCTCACCGCATGCTCTCAATCAAATGACCCGATTTATTCGAGAGACCGAGGACAAGCAGGCTGAGAAGCTTAAGCATGGTAATGAAGTGTATCTACGATTGAAAGAAATGGCTAAAATCAGGGTGGTAACCGCAATAGAAGATGGAGAAGATCCCAAGTATGTAATCTACCATCCTGATGATATTGTAACGCATGAAGTAGAGGGATGGAATATTCGCGGTGTTTGGAACGAAGAAACATTGAGAACTGTTCAAGAAATTGAGCGTTTTTGTAATGTTTTGTTGGAACAGCACTTTCTTGAGGAGCGTTTGGATTGGCCAATTGCAGTACCGTGCCAAGTGTTCCCGAATGGTACTCCGTTTAAAGGTTCAGCCTTTTTATTTATACAGATGATACATAAAGGATTGCCTAAGCGGTTTCATATTACTGAAAAACAATACATGGCAGGTGAACGCAAATCACGTGCCATTAGCAAGCGTGATTTGCTTAAGCATGTATATGCGCTGTGGCAGCAAATTGGTTATATTGTACCAAGAGGTAGCAAGACGCCATCATTTAAGGATGCATATTTACAGTTGGAGAGCGTGGCGAGTTATCTTAATTGTAAGAAAAAGAATTGAGCAAAATTCAATCACTCTACAACGGATGTCATACTGTAGCCACGCCACTTAATATAAACCAAATTATGTACCGAAACTCTTATTTAAGTTAAGTTATGAAATGTCAATAACTGTCAGATGATGGACGCTGCGTTAATCTTTTTGTATTAGCCCCTTAAAACTGTGCCATTATTGTTTAGCATATGGAGTATTGTTTTATGACACGGAAGAGACACTCTGACGAAGACATATGGCTTAGAGGTTTTCTGCCAACAAGATTTCTATGCGCAAGTTTTCCTGATCCGCAACAGGTTGCCTGGCTTCACTTCTTGCTTTTAGAATTCGTAAAGCACTCCTTACAGCATGACCCGGATTTTGAGCAATGAGTGCATCTATATTTCCTGACCTCAGCGCTTCTTCGCTGTATGGAGTGCGCTCATGCACCAAGATTACGAAGTTTTTTAATTCGGAAATTTCAGAAAGAATTTCTATAGGTAGCTTGGCTTCAGAATTCATGACATATACACCAGCAATGTCATCATAGTACTCCAGTTGCCGTGCAATAATTTTACGTGCCCTTTTTTTGTTTCCATATGTTTCAAGAGAAGGTAGAGGGACTAGTTCAGGGTAATTACCATTGATAATATCATCAAACCCATGCCTACGCTCAATACTGTCCAATGACTGCATTGTCTCAGAAATCATCATTATAGAGCCTTTTATTTTATGAAGAAACTTGCCAACCATCCGGCCAGCGGTTGCGCCAGCAGCGAAGTTGTTCACCCCTACAAAGTCAAGATCATCCAGTTTTTCTTGACCTGATAAGAACTGTACAATGTGAAGGCCAGCTTTATGTAGTCTTGCCAAAGCATCTCTAACTTGAGGTGATTCTGGAGCCATTATGGCAATCCCATCAAGAGGTTCATCTGATATTTTTGACAGATAATTAGCAACCATATGTGGGTTGTTCATGTCTAGTTGTGCTACTGAAACAACAGACATTTCTGTTCTAAGTGATTTATTAGCCTTTTCAACTTCTTCAACTAACTGCTTCAGGAATTGGTCGCCTGACTTCGGCAATAAAAAACGGAATGTATACGGACGTTTTCTGCTTAAATTTACCGCCGCAAGATTGCGCTCAAAGCCAATTCGCTCAATGGCTTCATTGACTTTCGACTTTGTTTTAGCGCTAACATTAGGCCTGTCATTGAGTACGCGGTCTACAGTAGCAAGGCTTACACCTGCTGCTGAAGCCAGGTCTTTTGTTGTTGGACCGATCAATTCAATTGGTCTCCCCAAAAAAAATGTAAAAAACTCTGAGGAATTTCAATCATTTTTTGCAAAAAATCAAGAAAAATGATGTACGAACCTCAAAAAGTGCTTGCATTGAGGTTCGTACCTCAAATATAAGGAGTATAGCTTGAACATATTTATTTAAGAATGGGGTGACCAGGATTGATGGATGGTTCGGAGTCATACTTGGAGGAGCAGAGAGGGTAAGTACCCAATTTCACTTTGTTTCATTAAAACTTGAATTAGGTCGCTGCATTTGTGTGGCGTGCCGATAACGGAGGAGTTTCAGATGAAATCCAAATTTTTAAATTCAGTCGCAGCAGGTGCAATTGCAGTAACAGGTGCTGTAAGCTTCGGTTCTACGGCTTATGCCGACGACTTGACACTTTGTTGGGCCGCATGGGATCCGGCAAATGCTCTTGTTGAGCTTAGTAAGGAGTTTGAGGCGCAATCAGGTCATAAAATGAGTTTTGAGTTTGTGCCATGGCCAAACTTTGCTGATCGTATGCTGAATGAGTTGAATTCAGGCGGCAAATTATGTGATTTATTGATTGGTGACAGTCAATGGATTGGTGGTGCTGCTGAAAATGGTCAATATGTAAAGCTTAATGATTTCTTCGATAAAGAGGGAATTGATATGGGAGACTTCCTCCCGGCAACTGTAACCGGTTATGCTGAATGGCCAAAAAATACACCAAATTACTATGCCCTTCCAGCATATGCTGATGTTGTGGGCTGGACATATCGTAAGGATTGGTTTGATCGTCAAGAATTACAGTCAGAGTTTAAGAAAAAGTATGGTTACAAGCTTGCTGCTCCAGAAACTCTTGAGCAGCTTCAGCAGATTGGTGAATTCTTTCAGGGACGTGAAATTGATGGTAAAACCGTTTATGGTGCTGCGATCTACACTGAGCGTGGTTCTGAAGGTATAACGATGGGTGTGACTAACGCACTTTACAATTACGGCTTCAAGTATCAAAATCCTGACAAGCCATACGATCTTGAAGGCTTTGTAAATTCTGATCAGGCTGTTAAAGGTTTGGAGTTCTACAAGAAATTGTATAATACCTCGACGCCTCCAGGGGCTTCTGATGCATACATGTCAGCAAACATTGATGCCTACAAATCTGGTCAGGTTGCGATGCAGATGAACTTTGCCTTCATTTGGCCAGGTGTAGAAGCTGACCCAAATGTTGGTGGCGGTAAGTCTGGTTATTTTGCTAACCCTAAGGGGCCTGGCGGTCAGTTTGCCCAGCTTGGTGGTCAAGGTATTTCTGTGGTTGCAAATTCTGATAGTAAAGATGCCGCACTTGAGTACATCAAGTGGTTTGCGCAAAAAGATGTTCAACAAAAATGGTGGGATGTTGGTGGAGCGCCAGCTCTGAAAGCGGTTCTTGAAGCTCCTGGTTTCAATAACAGTCAACCATTTGCGAAAACGTTCTTGGATTCCATGGCAATCGTCAAGGACTTCTGGGCTGAACCTTCCTATGCTTCATTGTTATTGCCTATGCAGGAACGCGTTCACAACTATGTTGTTGCGGGACAAGGTACTGCCAAAGAGGCTCTCGATGGGTTGGTCAAGGACTGGGATGAAGTCTTTGAAGACGAAGGTAAAAAGTAGCAACCTCTCTGCATACTCCCAAGCAGCCTAATGAAGTCGGGGAGATTGTCCCCGGCTTCGTTAAAATTAGTTATTAAGAAGATATTTATCATGAGCATGATTGTAGACCAAGTGGCCGAAGCCACACCGCAGCCAATTGCCAAGAAAGTAAGAGGTTTGTCAGACAGGGCCATTGCCTGGATATTTGTTGCTCCAACAATTTTTATCCTTCTGGCAATAAACATTTTTCCACTGATTTGGACAATTTATCTGAGTTTCACTAATTACGCAGTAAACAGGCCGAATCGTGAAGTGGATTTCATAGGATTGCGTAACTATGCGAGGATTTTGAGGGATCCAGATACTTGGGCAACCATGCAAGCAACTGCGCACTTCCTTTTGTGGACTATTGTGTTGCAAGTGCTGATTGGCTTTTCGCTTGCGTATCTCATTAACAAAAAATTTCGCGGCAATGATATGTGGACGACAATTATCGTATTTCCGATGATGTTATCACCTGCTGTTGTTGGTAATTTTTGGACGTTTCTGTACCAGCCACAGATAGGCCTTTTCAATTACATTATTGAATTTGTTTCAGGCGTGAGCGCTTCCAGCTTTTCCATGATAGCAAGTGTCGATCTTTCTCCTTGGTCAATTATCATAGTGGATACTTGGATGTGGACGCCATTTGTGATGTTGATTTGCCTTGCTGGTCTTCGTTCCATTCCTAACAGTATTTATGAAGCAGCCGAATGTGACAGGGCAAGTAAATGGCGTCAATTCTGGACTATAACCATTCCAATGGTTCTTCCGTTTCTTATGCTTGCAGTTCTTTTCCGGGGCATTGAGAATTTTAAAATGTTTGACCTTGTTGTTCAGCTGACAGGTGGCGGACCAGGCAACACGACAACACTAACTTCCATAGATCTAAAACGTGAGGCGTTCGAGAAATGGCGCACTGGGTTTTCTTCTGCCTATGCCGTTATCCTTTTTGTTACGGTGTTTGGATTGGCGTCAATTTATGTGAAGGCACTTAATAAGGTGAAAGAAAGATGAGTTTTTCAGTTACAGAGCCGTCTCTACGGCAAAAATGGGGCGCTGGCACACTAGTAATTCTTTATGCTGTTATAACACTAATTCCATTGTTATGGATTGTTGCTACAGGATTTAAGTCTTCGCCTGATTCCATCGCATATCCACCAAAGGTGGTGTTTGAACCAACAGTTGAGGGGTATGTAAACCTTTTCACAACGCAAACTCGTTTGAGTGAAGAAGCAAAGGCTGAGTCTGTGGAGAACCTTCCATGGTATGAGCAATTAGTTCGTGAACGTGGCAAGACCATTGTAGGGACATCACGTTATTCCGAACGTTTTTTTAATTCTGTCATAATCGGTTTTGGATCGACCTTCTTTGCGATCGTGCTGGGGACAGCTGCAGCCTACGCGTTTTCACGTTTCAAGGTTCCGCTTAAGGATGACTTGTTGTTCTTTATCCTGTCCACAAGAATGATGCCGCCAATCGCTGTTGCCATTCCGATTTTCCTTATGTTTAAAAATCTTGGTCTCAACGATACACATGCAGGAATGATATTGCTCTACACAGCAATTAACTTGTCTCTCTCCGTATGGCTTATCAATGGCTTCATTGATGAAATTCCGGTTGAATATGAGGAAGCCGCACTGATTGATGGGTACACACGCTTTCAAGCATTTTATAATGTAGTGTTGCCACAGGCAGCAACCGGGATCGCGTCGACTGCAATTTTCTGTTTGATCTTTGCCTGGAATGAATATGCACTTGCGGTATTGCTGACCTCCGGGACGGCGCAAACGGCGCCTCCTTTTATTCCGACAATTATCGGTGTTGGCGGACAGGATTGGCCTGCTGTGGCTGCTGGCGCAACCATATTCTTGGTGCCGGTGATGGTCTTTACAATTCTGTTACGTAAACATCTTTTACGTGGCATTACATTTGGAGCAGTAAGAAAATGAGTACTTTTTTTACGGAATTATTGCGCTTTAGGCGAGGTGCTTGGGAAATGGTTGCATCCATCCTCATAGCATTGGGAGTGTTTATGCTTATGCAGCCGTTTTTGCTGTCTCTATATACCTACTCCTTTGTAGTAACCCTTATCGGCACAGTGATGTTTATCATTGTTAGCCATTTTCCGGAGTAATCCATGGCGCAAATTAGAATTGAAAACGTACGCAAGGAATTTGGAACGTTTACAGCTGTTCAGTCTTCAACATTTACAATTGAAGATGGTGAATTCTTCATGCTCTTAGGGCCATCTGGTTGCGGAAAAACCACTACGTTACGGATGATGGCAGGACTGGAACTTCCAACCAGTGGTGAAATCTATATCAATGGCGAAGAAGTGGGTCAAAAGCGTGCTTCAGAACGTGATATTGCTTTTGTTTTCCAGTTATTTGCTCTCTATCCGCACATGAATGTAGGTAAAAATATATCATACCCTCTTTACAGTCAGGGTATGTCAAAGCCTGAAGTCAAAAAAAAGGTTGATGAAGTAGCTGAGATTTTGGGTATAACTGACATTCTGAACAAGCCCGTTGGTGGATTATCAGGTGGTGATAGACAACGCGTTGCATTGGGACGTGCTATCGTGAGAGACCCGAAGGCGTTCTTTATGGATGAACCTCTGGGTGCCTTGGATGCAGAGTTTCGCGAACATATGTCTGAAGAGCTACGCGCACTACATGATCGTATGAATGCAACTACAGTATATGTCACGCATGATCAATTAGAAGCCATGCAAATGGGTGACAAGATTGTGGTGATGAACCATGGCGTTGTTGAACAGTTTGGTGTGCCGCAAGAAATTTATGATTGGCCAGCAACAAAGTTTGTAGCCAAATTTATTGGTTCTCCAGCAATGAATTTCCTGGATTTTGAAGGCATGGTTGGAGTTGACTCAAAAACTGTTGAGCTCAATGGTGTTAAAGTGAAAATACCACAAATGCTTGAAGGGAAAAACGGCTCTCTAACACTTGGTGTAAGGCCTGAATATGTTCGTTTTTCCGATAAGTCTAAATATCGTGGAAGTGTCATTGCAAGTGAATATCTCGGTACGACCCAGATTGTTACATTGGCAACTGCCAACGGCGAAGTAAAGGCGCGTGTATCCGCAAGTTACACAGTTAAAACTGGCGAGACAGTTGGTCTTGAGTTTGATGAAAGAACAATAACAATCTTTGAAGGGGAATTTAATAAGGCATTGCTTTCCGCTGCAAATGAAAGGGTTTTGAAAAATGGCTGAAGTTAAGCTTGAGGGCATTACAAAAACCTTCGATGATGCTAATGCACTCGATAAAGTATCCATGACTATTCCAGATGGATCATTTGTGGTTCTACTGGGGCCAACAGGAGCTGGTAAAACAACGACGTTAAGAATGGTTTCCGGCCTTGATCAACCTGATCATGGTGAAATTTTCATCGGTGGCAATTCAATGAAGGGGCTTACTCCGGCGCAACGCAATGTTGCAATGGTTTTCCAGCAATATTCGCTTTATCCGCATTTGACGGTAAAGCAGAATTTAGCGTTTCCATTAAAATCACCTTTGTTGAACACTTCTCAAAAAGAAATAGAAGAAAAAACCGGTAATGTAGCTGAAATTTTGCAGATTTCACACAAACTTGATAATAAGGCAACCGCACTTTCCGGTGGTGAAATGCAGCGTGTTTCCATTGGAAGGGCTCTAGTCAGAAATCCAGAAATTTATTTGATGGATGAACCGTTGAGTTCGCTCGATGCAAAATTGCGTTCGGACTTGCGGGTAGAATTGAAAAATATTCAGGCAAATCTTGGTGCAACATTTTTATATGTTACACACGATCAAATTGAAGCCATGACGATGGCAACACATGTTGGTGTTCTAGATGAAGGCAAACTTGTTCAGTTTGGTTCACCTCGAGAGATTTATGAAGATCCAGTAAGTATTTATTCTGCAAGCCGACTTGGCCAGCCCAGAATAAACATTTTACCTGCTGATTTATTCAAGGGTGCTGCACCTAAAAACGCTCATACAATTGGTTTGCGTCCTGAACAAATTTTACAGGGTAAGGGTGAAGAGAGTTTGGTCAACCGAGTTGAACATTTGGGGGATCAGACGCGTCTACACCTTACATTTAAAAATCACTACATTGTAACGGTTACTGACGCACACACAGAATTAAACACTGGTGACATTTTAAAGATTAAACCACAGCTACCCTTCTACTTTGATGTAGAGGGTAAACGAATTACATAAAGGGAGATTCTTCATGACAGCATTTATGAATAACAAGGAAGATATTGTTACTGAAGCAATTGATGGAGTTGTAACCGCATCAGGTGGCAAGCTCGCCCGACTTGATGGTTATCCACATATTCGTGTTGTTGTACGTAACGATTGGGATAAATCTAAAGTTGCGTTGGTTTCTGGCGGTGGATCGGGTCATGAACCTGCACATGCGGGTTTCGTTGGCGAGCATATGCTTACAGCGGCGGTATGTGGCGATGTATTTGCTTCTCCAAGTGTTGATGCTGTTCTGGCTGGAATTCTTGCAGTGACAGGACCTTCCGGATGTCTCTTAATTGTTAAAAATTATACAGGTGACCGTCTTAATTTTGGTTTGGCTGCTGAGCGCGCCCGTGCCTTCGGACTGCATGTGGAGATGGTTATCGTTGATGATGATATTGCGCTACCTGATTTGCCACAGGCAAGAGGTGTTGCAGGTACGCTTTTCATACATAAGATTGCGGGCGCTTTAGCGGAGAATGGCGCAAATTTGGAAACTGTAACTGCGGCTGCCAAGAAGGTTATTGCGGGTACAAAAACTATCGGAATGTCCTTGGATACTTGTACGGTTCCTGGGTCACCCAAAGAAGATCGTATTCCTGAAGGTATGGCTGAATTAGGACTGGGAATTCACGGTGAAGCGGGTATTGAGCAAATTAAATTTAATAATGCTAAAGACGGGTTCTCTGCACTTGCAGCCAAGTTAGAACCTTTTATGGGTGATGAACCACATATTGCAATGCTCAATAATTTGGGTGGCGCTTCCGTATTGGATATGTCTGTTATTTTAAATGAGCTTGTTCAATCGCCTATCGCCAGCAAGATTTCACACGTTGTTGGACCAGCTACTATGATGACATCGTTGGATATGCGCGGGTTCTCCGTTTCTATCTATCCTGCAGATCCCCAAGAATTGGGGCTTTTGAAAACCCCAGTATCACTTTCTGCTTGGCCGGGTGTTTCAACATTGAAGCCAATTGAAGTGAAACCATTGAGTGATGGGCTTACAGCTATTACACCAATGCCTTCCAAACATGATGAAACAGCAGCGTTCTTGCGCAGTTGTTGTGAAGTGCTAATCGCATCGGAAAGTGATCTTAACGCGCTGGATGCAAAATCAGGTGATGGCGATACAGGATCGACATTGGCAGGTGCTTCACGTGCATTGATTGGTGCAATGGATCGATTGCCTTTGGCAGATCATACGCAACTGTATAGAGCGATTGGATTGGAACTTACTCAGACAATGGGTGGTTCCTCTGGCGTGTTGTTGGCAATTTTCTTTGCTGCGGCAGGGGACGCTGCATCAAGTGGTCTTCCAATGCGTGAAGCTTTGAAAGCAGGCCTTACTCGTATGCAGGAAATTGGCGGTGCTCGTCCAGGTGATCGTACAATGATCGATGCACTTTCGCCGGCACTTGATGCGTTGGAAAAAGGTATCTCTGAAGCAGCCACTGCTGCCCGAGTTGGTGCCAATCATACCGCTACAATTGTTAAAGCAAAAGCAGGTCGTGCTTCTTATATCAATGCGCAACAGCTTGAAGATCATGTGGATCCAGGCGCAGAAGCTGTCGCTCGCTTGTTTGAGCATCTAGCGGCGTGAGCCACAATCTAATATTTAATTTACGTAATACTTAAATCCAAGGGTTTTCCATAATGACACGTAATGTAAAAATTCTCGCCACTTTAGGTCCTGCGTCAAGTGATAGAGAAACCATTAGGGAGCTTGCTCAAGCAGGCGCCAATGTATTCCGACTAAATATGAGTCATGGTACGCATGTGTCTACTAAAAAGGTGCATGATAACATTCGTTCTGTCGAAGCCGAGCTTGGTTATCCAATTGCCATTCTTGGTGATCTTCAAGGGCCAAAACTGCGCTGTGGAATTTTTAAAGATGGACATGTTGAATTAGTCAGTGGCCAATCCTTCATATTTGATTTTGACGATGCAGCTGGGGATAATACTCGAGTGCAATTGCCACACAAAGAGATCCTCTCGGTTCTTGAACCAGGCACAAAAGTTTTAGTGAATGACGGATTACTGAAGTTTATAGTCAAGGAATGTGATGGGCATTCTGTTGAGTGTGAAGTAATTGTTGGAGGTGTGATTTCCAATAAAAAAGGTGTCAATGTCCCAAGCATAACTTTACCACTTTCTTCACTTTCTAAAAAAGATAAAAATGATCTCGAATTCCTGTGTGAATTGGGGATTGATTGGCTTGCGCTTTCTTTTGTGCAGCGTGTCGAAGATGTTGAAGAAGCACAAGCGCTTGTTAATGGTAGAGCTAAGCTTGTTTCAAAGATAGAGAAGCCAAATGCGATTGATAATTTCGATGAAATCTTGACTAAGTCCGATGGCATTATGATTGCTCGTGGAGACTTGGGAGTTGAACTACCTGTTGAAAAGCTTCCCGGCATACAGAAACGGCTTATTCGCGAGTGCAGAGCTTCCGGAAAGCCGGTTATCGTTGCGACCCAAATGCTCGAGAGTATGGTAATGTCTCCAGTCCCAACACGCGCTGAAGTAAGCGATGTTGCTACCGCCATTTTCGAAGGGGCTGATGCTATTATGCTTTCCGCAGAATCTGCCTCTGGTAAGTTCCCGGTTGAAGCTGTTGAAATGATGATAGCTGTTGCAAGCCAGGTAGAACAGGACCCCAACCATAGAACGATACTTGATGCTACCAATCCTGCTGACCGTGGTCGTTTTTGGAATCCACTTACAGTAGCTGCAAGGGAGATTAGTTCAACTGGAGAGATTGATGCAATTTGTTGTTTTACCCAATCAGGTCATACAGCATTTAGTCAGGCACGTGAGCGACCTCCAGTACCTATTTTTGCTCTTACGCCAGAAGTTGATACTGCACGAGTTTTAACTTTGATTTGGGGCATTAATTGCAGATTGATAGAACCAGTTAACCGCTTCAAGGGTGCTGTTGCTTCAGCTGTAAGTGAAGTAAATAAAACTGACATAGGTTACAATGTTAACTCTGCAGGAAAAATTGCCATCATGGCTGGCGTCCCTGTCCACAAGTCAGGAACTACCAATATTTTAAGAATGGCAGCACTTGATGGGTCGGATTTACAGAGTTTCGACTAATTGAGAAACCTGAACTTGCTGCGTGTAACTGAACAAAAAAATACGTAGTGATCATCATAAAATTTGAAATTATAAGATTAGGAATGGTAATTATATATGAGCAAAATAAAAAATATTGAAGCTCTTGAGATATTAGATAGCAGGGGTAATCCAACAGTAGAAGTAGAAGTCTTTCTCGAAGATGGCTCTTTTGGTCGCGCGGCTGTACCATCTGGTGCATCTACAGGTGTCCACGAAGCTGTTGAACTTCGTGATGGTGATCCTTTACGTTATAAAAGTAAGGGCGTTCTAAAAGCGGTTGCCAATGTAAATGGTCCTATTCGTGAAGCTTTGATTGGTGAAGACGGGCTAGACCAGGTTGGCATTGATAACAAAATGATCGTTCTTGATGGTTCATCGAACAAGGGCAATCTAGGAGCAAATGCAATTCTTGGTGCGTCATTAGCTATTGCGAAGGCTACAGCCGTACACACACAACAACCGTTGTATCGTTATGTTGGAGGGGCCTCTGCAAAGGTTTTGCCAGTCCCTATGATGAACATTATCAATGGTGGAGAACATGCAGATAATCCGATTGATATTCAAGAATTTATGATCATGCCAGTAGGCGCTAATTCAATGGCAGGTGCAGTCCGCGTTGGTTGTGAAATTTTTCATACTTTGAAATCTGAATTGAGAGCTGCCGGATATTCTACAAGTATTGGAGATGAAGGCGGTTTCGCACCAGCTATAGCCTCAACTCGCGAAGCACTTGATTTTATCTTGAAAGCAATTGAAAAAGCGGGATACAAAATCGGTGATGATATTTATATCGCACTGGATTGTGCCTCGACCGAATACTTTAAAGATGGAAAATATGTTCTTGAAGGTGAGGGAATAACCCTTTCTTCAGAAGAAAATGTCTCTTATCTGAAATCGCTTTGCGATGATTACCCCATTATTTCTATTGAAGATGGCATGGCAGAAGATGACTGGGAAGGCTGGAAACTACTTACAGATGTACTAGGTGATCGCGTTCAACTCGTTGGAGATGATTTGTTTGTTACTAACCCCGAGAGACTTTCAAGTGGTATCGAGCGGGGCTGCGCAAATTCAATGTTGGTAAAAGTCAACCAGATTGGTACCCTTACCGAAACTCTTCAAGCAGTTGAGATGGCACATCGTGCTGGTATGACTAACGTGATGTCGCACAGATCAGGCGAAACGGAAGACGCAACGATCGCCCATTTAGCTGTTGCCACAAATTGCGGACAGATCAAAACCGGATCTTTGTCACGCTCTGACCGCTTGGCCAAATATAATCAGTTATTGCGGATTGAAAAAAATCTTGGAGAGAAGGCAGTTTTTGCAGGAAGGTCGATACTGAAATGAAAAAATTAATAGTAGGTAATTGGAAGATGAATGGTGATGGCCAATTATTGGAGTCATTCTTGATGAGTAATGTGTTAAGCACCCAGGAAGCTTCCGAAATTGTTCTTTGTCCACCTGTTGTTTTGCTGCCAGAGTTTAGTAAATCAAGTCATGCCATCAAGCTTGGAGCTCAAGATTGTTCTTCAGCATCAAAAGGTGCCTTTACAGGTGATATATCTGCAAGCATGTTAGTAGCATTAGGAATTAGATACACGTTGGTTGGGCATTCTGAGCGTAGACGGTATCAACGAGAAACAAATGATCAATGTGCGGCTAAGGCATTTGCTGCGCAAAAAAGTGGTTTGACGCCAATATTCTGTATAGGTGAAGGACGCAAAGATTATGAGCATGGGCTTACGTATGATGTTTTGGTTAATCAAATGGAATCTTTAATTGTTCATGATATTGATTTCGACAATTTGGTAATTGCATATGAACCGGTTTGGTCAATTGGCACAGGTTTACTTCCTCAAATTGATGAAATTGTATCCGTCATGAGTAGTATTCGACAATGGATTATCAATGCCAAAGGTATAAGGACCGCAAATCAAGTACGTCTTTTATATGGTGGTTCGGTAAACGATAAGAATGCGGGCAATATACTGGAACTTGAACCTGTTAGTGGAGTGCTTGTTGGTGGTGCATCACTTGATCCAGACACTTTTTCCGCTATTGCAGCGGCTGCATAATTGTTGCTGTAATGTCAGAGAAAAATACTTCTATATTGACCATAGCGCTGATTGCGCATGACAGAAAAAAAACACTTCTGTCTGAGTGGATATTAAAAAATAAGAAAACCATTCTAAAACATAAGTTGATTGCAACAGAAACAACTGGCTGTGTATTAAAAAAAGAAATCTCTAGTTTAAATTTGAAAACTACCAAAAGTGGGCCTCTTGGTGGCGATCAACAAATCGGAGCTATGATCGCAGAAAGGAAAATAGATTTATTGATTTTCTTTACAGACCCTCTGTCACCGCATCCTCATGATGTGGATGTGAAAGCGCTAACGAGACTTGCAATAGTTTACGATGTGCCGATGGCTTGCAGCCCGGCAACTGCTGATTTAATTGTTAGATCTGGATTTGTGTAATATTGTGTCGATATCTGCGGAAACAACTCTTTTTTATTGATTAAGTATGTTTAGCAGTTTGTAAGGTACTGTTACCTTCGGGACATTTTATTTAATCATTGTAGCTTTTCTCTGAGCGCTTCGTAAGGGGTTTTTCCGTTGAATGCGCCATGTGGTCTATGGAAGTTATAAAATTTTCCCATTCATCTAGTTTTGCTTCGAGATCAACGTCGCCTTTGTAGCTGAGAAGCTGATAAAATTCTTGTTCATCTGATCTGATCAGCCCCATCTAACTGGTCCAGTTTGAATGTTAGTTTATGTTTACCCTTTCGTGCAAGTGGATGAGTGATTCCGGTACCGGAGGTTTGTATCCCAGCGAAGAATGTGGTCGTTTTGTATTATAGTGGATGCGCCATTGTTCAATGATGATCTGGGCTTCTTTCAGTGAGTAAAATATTTCTCCGTTTAACAATTCATCCCTAAGCCTTGCATTGAAGCTTTCAATATATCCGTTCTCCCAAGGGGAGCCAGGTGTGATGTAAGCGGTTTGTGCACCAACCGCAGCAACCCAGTCACGCACTGCTTCGGCTATAAACTCTGGGCCATTGTCAGAACGGATGTAGACAGGGACACCTCGCAGTATGAACAGGTCAGTGAGTACATCGATCACATCGGTGGAATTAAGTTTATGTTTGATACGGATCGCCAGACATTCCCGTGTGTATTCGTCCAAAATATTGAGCATCCTAAAGACTTTCCCATCCTCAGTACGGTGATGAACAAAGTCATAAGACCAAACGTGATTTGGATGTTCAGCCCTCAATCGAATGCACGACCCATCGTTGAACCACAAACGGCTTCTCTTTGGTTGTTTATATGGAACCTTGAGCCCTTCACGTCGCCATAGACGCTCAACACGCTTGTCATTCACCTGCCAGCCAGCTTCACGAAGCAGAGCAGCTATACGGCGATAACCATATCTACCATACTGACGAGCCAGCTCGATCATGTCAGCCACAAGAAGTTCTTCATCTTCTCTATTCTTGGCAACATGGCGTTGCGTGGAACGATGCTGGCCAAGCACACGACAGGCACGGCGTTCGGATACACCAAACCTGTCGCGCACTTGATCAATACATTTACGCCGACGTGAAGGGCTTAGAAGTTTCCCCTCGCAGCTTCAGCCAATATCTGCTTGTCCAAAGTCAGATCAGCAACCGCACTACGTAGTTGCTCATTCTCCTTTTGAATCTTCTTCAACTCTTTAAGCTGATCGCTTCCCATCCCGCCATATTGTTTACGCCAACGATAATATGTTTGTTCTGTGATACTAACCTGCCGTATCGCATCAGCGCGCACCACTCCTTGCCCAACAAGTATATCAACCTGTCTCAACTTCCTGACAATCTCTTCTGGTTTGTGGCGTTTATTAGCCATTTTAAGTCCTCTGACCTGCGACCCGTAATCTCCTTCAAAATATAGTAGAGTCTGTCTCAACTGATTGGAGACAGAATATGAAGAAGTCAC
>CAZCUN010000043.1:0-28593 GCA_964502215.1 uncultured Rhizobiaceae bacterium
GGCGTTTTGGCTAACCGCCAAAGCTTTGTGTTGCCACGGAGGGAAGGGAAAATACCAGCGAAGCAAACCCTTTTGGTTTGTTCGCATAATAATGTTGGCGAACAAATCAGAAGGATTTGCTTCGCTGTTTACATACCACCGTCCTAAATTCGGGCGAGTGAATGTATACGTATGCTTTACTAACGCCCTTATGCATCAAGCGAAGTCTAGCAACCCCAAGCCTCAAGCGGAATCTAGCACCCTCACCCTGAGCCTGTCGAAGGGCGCGGGTGCGGTGATTGAGGCAACAACCTTCGACAGGCTTGAGGCGTGAGGATTTAAGGGTAGTTACTCCTTATCCTTTGTTGAACCACAGCGCAGCCACAAGAGAAAAGGTAGGGGTAATGCACTTGAAATTGAATTCTAAAATCAGCCGACAGTTGCTTAAACCATCCGTTCAGCAAAGTTCAAAAGCAGCGAATACCCTCGCCCGTCATCCCCTTATAATTAGAACTCATTATCAATCCCACTTCTCACAAGACATACATCCAGAACATAAAGTCGCATTCATTTACCAACTCGTCGTAAAAATAGAACCAATCTTCAACTTTCGCTTGCTAAATAAGAAATATGTCGCATTCTGTGCGGAGAAGCATTCGTATCACTAAGATTCGAATTACAAAGTAATATTTTAGGCATTGCCTAATGCGGTTTTGGAGAAAGCCCATGTCTGAAGAAGAAGACGAAATCATCCTGGCGGAACTAGACGACGAAGAGCTGGTAGCCCAGATGCATGATGACCTTTATGATGGTCTTAAAGACGAAATTACAGAAGGCGTAAATATTCTTCTGGAACGTAAGTGGACACCTTACGATGTTCTTACAAAAGCACTCGTTGAAGGCATGCGCATCGTTGGAATTGATTTCCGTGATGGTATCTTATTCGTACCAGAAGTGCTTCTTGCAGCAAATGCAATGAAAGCAGGCATGACAATCCTTCGTCCACTCTTGGCTGAAACTGGCGCACCAAAATTGGGTTCAATGGTGATTGGAACCGTTAAAGGCGACATTCATGATATCGGCAAGAACCTCGTTGGCATGATGATGGAAGGCGCTGGCTTTGATGTCCATGACATTGGCATTAACTCAGACGTTGATAAGTATTTTGCCGCAATTGAAGAGCATAAGCCAGACATCCTTGGTATGTCAGCGCTTCTAACAACAACCATGCCTTACATGAAAGTCGTAATTGATACGATGGTAGAAAAAGGCATGCGCGATGATTATACAATTCTTGTAGGCGGCGCTCCGCTTAACGAAGAGTTTGGTGCGGCCATTGGCGCTGATGCCTATTGCCGTGATGCAGCTGTTGCGGTGGAAACTGCAAAAGAGTTTATGGCCAAAAAGCATAACCAGATGGCTGCAAGTTAAAACTCATCTGAAATAGATTTTGAAACTGGGCGCTCACTGCGCCCTTTTTTGTGTTATAAATAGAAAGACTTAAAACCAAAACTGGAATCAAACTCTTAAGGTAATAGTGTGCAGGATAGAACACCCCCACCCAAAACATTACGCATCATTGCATGCGGTATGATTGCGCGTGAGGTTATGGCTGTGAATGAACAACTTGGTTTTGACCACATAGACCTAAAATGCCTCCCCGCTTCTTATCATCACCACCCAGAGCATATTGCGCCTGAAATGGACAAAGCAATTACGAAAGCCAAACAAGAAGGCTATGAGCATGTCTTTGTAGGATATGCAGATTGCGGCACGGGTGGCGAATTAGACAAAGTGTGCGAGAAACATGGTGTTGAGCGTATACAAGGCCCACACTGCTTTTCATTTTACATGGGTAATGAGGCTTTCAAGCAATCAGATGATGATTATCTAACGACCTTCTTTATCACGGATTTTCTTGCCCGACACTTTGAAACCTTCATGAAGCGCCCTCTTGGTCTTGATAGGCACCCTGAATTGCGAGACATGTATTTTTCAAATTATACTAAAGCGCTTTACATAGCCCAAACTGAAAATCCAGAATTAGAAGCAAAAGCTAAAGCTGCTGCTGAATTTTTAGGGCTTGAATATGAGTATCGGCACACAGGCTATGGGGATTTGAAGGATGCAATTACAGCCATCAATGTCGGGCGATAAACTTTTCCTAGTTTCGCTATCGAGCAGCAAGTTCACCCGTTTCACGCAATACGCTAGGTGGTTTTGTATTCCATTTAGCAGGCCCTTGTAGGCCAATTTCAAACCCTGAATCATATAACGTCCGCATACGCACAGGATTAAAATCAAGCGATTTATCAGAAACAGGCACATCATCTGGAATTGAAGTTAAGTGGAAATCGATGCCAGAGTTCTTAGCGCGAGAATAATGCCTAAAAATCGTATCTGATTGCAATTCACGCATGAGTTCAAAAATTGTTTTCTGGGCAATACTAGCAAGATTTGGCTTCACAGGATTTGAATCATTAAACTTTCTCGTCGTGCCATTTATTACCATATACAAATCTTTTTGAGGTGCAGCAGAGCTACCCATAAAGTTTGAATACAAAATTGGTTCTTTAACACCGCCATCAACATGCGCTTGGCGAAGTTGAACACCTCTTTGTGGTTTGATGTATACTGGAGCGAAAAATCCTGGAACTGCTGCTGATGCACGTAAAACTTTTTGGAAATGTTGAACCGGATTGGTCCTGCCACCCAAGGCAATTTCACCCATATCCCAAATCACCAACTGACCAGCATCAAGATTGGTTGAGGCAACATAAAGCCGCCTCCCCTTATTATGCTCTGCTGCAACTTCAGCTAATAAACTAGCCGTAATATGTTTTTCGATCTGCTTTTTAAGGGGGGAGTTGTCATATAGGCTATCAGAAAAAAGACCGTTTAAACCTCGGCTTTTAAAAATCGTATCGTTTGTTTGGCTAGTATAAAGCTCTTTAGCTAGATTATCATATTGCGGCCCTAGAAATGATAACACAGCTAATAAAGCACCAGTAGAAACACCAGTTACAACATCAAACTTTGGCCTTTTCCCACTTGCAGTCCATCCAGCCATAACACCAGCACCAAAAGCGCCATCGGCACCACCCGCCGAAAAAGCAAGAATTGAGTGTGAACTATCTCTATTACGCGTAGATGGCACAGCGTTTGGACTAACTGGATCAATTGCTTCAGTAGGCAAAACAGTACGTGTAGTCGTTGCCTCTTCTGGACGAGATGCACAAGCCACTAAAGCAAGGCATAAGACAAGTAAGGTAAATCTATTAAGGTAAAATCTCATTACAGCCTATTTATAATCTAACAAAGGAGTTATTCAGAATTGCCTAACCTAAAATTACAAGTACCTAATAGTTTGTATGAATTAAAGTAAAAAGATATTTATTTTAGAGATTGGTTAACCATAGCATTTTTCAAAACTAGGCAAGCAATACTAATAAGCGCTTGCAAATTGCTCAACCCTTGTCTTAAAGCTCAATCCAAGGCGCTTCTTTAGCCGAGATCCTCAATTCCTCAATTGCATCTTTAAGTTTCGATTCTGCTTTACTTGCTGTCCATACTGCATAGGCAGGAAAAGGAAAAGACGGAGCATCATTTATAAATTTCAAGCTACCTTCAGCAACATAATCATCTGCCATTCTATATGGAATATATGCTGACTTTTTATTCTTGATTAAATACTGCGGAATAGATGTACCAATTCGCAACGATATTTGCGGTGGTTTTAAATTAGGGAACCAACGTGAATGCGCAATTGCAAACTCTGGCCCCCATTGACAGTAAAGATAATGCTCTTCAGAAATTGTTTCCACATCTTTATCCCCAGTTACTAAAACTAACATATCATCAAGAATATGCTCGACATTCAGCCCGGGCCTTATCTCTGGCGTATACAAAACAGCAATATCTAATGCTCCCCTAACCAAAAGCCGCGTAAGGTTTTCGTTGCCTGATATCTGAAAATTTAGAGCAGTCTTCTTATATTTAACTGACATACTGGCAAGCCAAACAGAAGCCAGTTCTGGCCAAAGACTATCCTGACAACCTAGAGACAAACTATTGTCATAACCAGCAGGAAGCGACACTTGGTATTTGGTTTCATCCCATAACTGTATGAAAGAACGAGCATATTCTTCAAATTGCTCTCCAAAAACAGTAGGCGTTACACCAATCTTAGAACGCACTAGAAGCTTTTTTCCCAATAAAGATTCTAATTTTTGAATTCTCAAACTAACAGCAGATTGAGAAATATGCAGCGTTTCAGAAGCAGCAACAAAGCTTTTAGTAGCCAAAACAGTAAGAAATGTATTTGCGAGATGAATATCCATATTATTTTCTTATCTATGAGTTTTTATCATATAATATATAATTATAATTCGTTTTACAGTGATTGGTCAATATGTAACGTAAGGTAATGTTTACGAGTAAAGTAGCTTGAATTCACCTGGTGGGGCATGTTTTGTTATATTCGTCGTTGTTGGATTTGTATTTAACAGTTGACGTAGGGCAAACAAACAACCAGTTTTAAGGCGCTTAAAAGTAAATATGGGGCACTTCAACCAGCCAGAAGTGCCCCTACTTTACAGTGAATGATTCTCATTCACATTATTTTTTGGTCAACTGGAGGGAACCAATGGACATTGATATTCAAAAATACGTAACTCAAGGCTATGATGTTATAGCAGAGTTTGCGCCTAAACTTATTTCAGCAATCGTAATTTTTATAGTTGCCTATATAATTGCAAAACTAATTGGACGAGCAGTTGCATATGCAATTGATAAAGCAGGCATCGGCAGCAACGCCAACAGTACAGGGCCAACAACTGGTCAAAATCTTAGCAAAGCAGTCTTCTGGGTTATTATGCTAATTGCACTACCTGCAATTCTTGGCGCACTAGGAATGCAATCAATCATCGAACCTTTACAAAGCATGGCTGATAAGTTCTTAGCTTTCATTCCAAACCTATTTGGTGCAGGCCTTATCTTCTTTATCGGTTATATCGTTGCAACAGTAGTTCGCAACGCAATTGAAAGCATTTGTGCAGCAAGCAACCTTGAAGGTTGGTCTGCAAAAGCTGGCATTGCAAATGTAACTGGCGAAGGCGGCATTGGCCGAATCTTAAGCATCCTTGCTTTTGCTTTGATTATCATTCCAGTATCAATCGCAGCTCTTGACGCATTGCAAATGACTGCAATCTCAACACCTGCTAAAGAAATGCTGAATGGCGTATTAAACGCAATTCCAAACGTATTCGCTGCAGGCATCGTTCTTGCGATTGCATTCTTGATCGCTAAATTTGCAAGCTCAACAATTGCTGGTCTTTTAGCAGCAACAGGCATGGACAAAAGCGTCGCTGCTTCACCACTAGGTGAAATGATCGGCAAAAACCGTTCAGCTTCAGGTCTTGCTGGTCAGCTAACATCAATTGCAATCTTGCTATTTGGTATCATTGAGGCAGCAAAGCTTCTTAACTTTGCGATCCTATCTGAAGCAATGACACACATCTTGTCTCTTGGTGGCAGCATCCTTCTTGGTGCAATCATCATTGTGTTTGGTGTATTCGCGTCAGGCATCATCGCAAAGATCATTGCAGGTACAACTGCAAAAGGCTCACCAATGCCTGGTCTTGTTAAGACAGTGGTTATCATCCTTGCGTCAGCAATGGGTCTTAAGCAAATGGGTGTAGGCGAAGATATTGTAACAATGGGCTTCACACTTATGATCGGTGCAATTGCTCTAGGTTCTGCAATCGCTATCGGCCTTGGCGGTCAAGAAGCTGCTAAAAAGCTAACTAACAAATGGACTAAAAACCTTTAATAGCAAAAAACAGAATACTAAAGGGAGCATCTAGCTCCCTTTTTTTATGCCTGATAGCAAATTATATTCTGCGCCGTTTTTCATATAAAGCGCGTCGCGGCTAATGCATCCCAAAACAACACTTTCAAACATGGTGATGCATGGTATCTATAAACCAAAGTAGATTCCTAAGGATAAATAATGGCTAAACTTCAAATCGTATATTGGCGTGACATCCCTGCACAAGTAATTGTAAAAGCTGGCCGCAGAAATGTGGCTAAGCGCGAACTGTCCCTACGCTTCACAGAAGCAATAGATATGTGTGCCATGCGCACGGGTGCAGCAGAGACAGACGACTACCTAGAAGAATGGCGTCGTGCTGATCCTGTGGAAGTTAGCGATGACCTTGAAGCAGAAGCGCAAAAAGCAGCAGATACATTAGAAGCAGATTATGACAAAGAGCGCTTAGTAGCACTTGTTAAAGCTGGCGGCAAAGAAACATAAAACAAAGAAGCGTAGCCTATGACAAAGATTGCAGCATCAATTGAAATATCCCCTAAGCAAGCTGTTGAAAGCCCAGACCTTGAAGGTCTATTTCCGACAGGTACGCGTGTCTACATAACAGACGTTGGAACAGATACAGCTGAGACGTTATCAGCAGGTGCAAAGCGTGTTGGCGACATGGGCTACACAGCTGTCCCCCACTTTGCCTCACGCAGACTAACCACATCACAAGCCTTAGAAACTCGCATCAAAATGATGACACAAGAAGCAGGTGTAACAGACGTATTGGTAATTGGTGGCGGCCTTGAAAAAGAAGCTGGCGAATTTGATGCAACCATGAAAGTGCTAGAAACTGGTTTCTTTGACAAATACGGCATCAAGCACATGGGCGTTGCAGGACACCCTGAAGGATCACCTGATTTCTCAGATGAAGTCGCGATGCAAGCTTTGAAGCTAAAACAAGATTTCAATGACCGTAGTGACATTGAACTTCGAATTGTAACGCAATTTGGTTTTGATGCAGAGAAATTTTCATCATGGGCAAATGGCTTGGCATCACACGGCATCGACCTGCCTGTTCACTTAGGTGTTGCGGGCCCTGCAAAAATCACAACGCTGATAAAATTTGCTGCTATGTGCGGTGTAGGCAATTCTCTTTCATTCCTGAAAAAACGTGGTGGCGCAATCTTAAGTCTAGCCGCAGGGTTTGACCCAGATGAAATCGTCAATCCGATTGAAGAAAATGCTCTTTCAGGAAATTCTGCTATCAAGCAAATTCACGTGTTCCCATTTGGTGGCATGAAAAAATCTACTGAATGGTTGAAGGAACGTGGCAGCTGGTAAGACTGATAATAAATCGGGGTGATATATTTTACCAACCACCACGCAACATCAGGCAACTTTGCTCTGATTAATAATTTCACTGTGCGCTTTTAAAAAAGCTTCACTTGCAACTTGCGCAAGTGGAACGCGGTTTAGCGTATAGATATGAACTGATTCATAACCAGCATAAGCAAGGTCATGGACTTGAGCTTTCAAAACTTCGGAAGCAATTTCAAGGTCTGAGGAACCACAAACAGAACCGTTTGAGAACGCATCATAAATATATTCTGGAATATCCGTACCGCAATCTTTCGCCATTTCGCACACTTTTGCAAAGTTATAAATCGGCAACACACCTGGTACAACTGGAATGGTAATTCCAGCATCTCTCGCCTTTGAAACGAATTCGTAGAATTTTGAATTATCAAAGAAAAATTGCGTAATAGCTAGTGTAGCACCAGCATCTTGTTTTGCTTTAAGAACGGCAAGATCATCTTCCAGTGTCGATGCCTTTGGGTGCACTTCAGGATAACAAGCAACCGCGACTTCAAACGGATGGCATTCTTTCAAAGCAACGACGAATTCAGGCGTATCTGTAAATGGTAATTCATTTGAGATATCTCTAGGGTCTCCACGCAAAGCAACAATCTGCTTAATGCCAGCATTCCATAGATCATCGGCAAATTCCCTGATCTCCTCTTGTGTTGAACCTGTGTAAGTTAAGTGACTTGCGGTTGGAACACCAGTTGAGGCTTGCATAGAAACAACCGCATCAAATGTTCCCTGTTTATCGCTGCCCCCTGCTCCATAAGTAACGCTTTGGAACTCTGGTTGGTACTCAGCCAGAACTGAAACCGTTTCTTCCAGTTGGTTTTTTGCTTTTTCAGAACGCCCTGGAAAATATTCAAAACTCACATATGCCATGTTCAACTCCTTAAGTTCGTACTTTTCGTAACATAGTAAATTTTAAATGTAAATAATAATATAAAGATATCTTTATATCTTGATTTTATAAAATATGTATTCTATTCCCAATTTTCATCCGCAAAATTCAGGTCGTAAAAACGGCAGGCATTGTCGCGGGATTAAGATTGGAAATTTGCTCAAAAGTGCATGTTCCATATTAATAGAAATTAGTCGGGCTTTGCCCACAACCATTGCAAGGCAACGCAAATGACAAAAACTCTCGTCGCATCTGAAACCAAAGAAGTAATCATTGGTTTTGACCAACCATTCGCAGTTATCGGCGAGCGCATTAATCCAACTGGCCGCAAAATTCTAAACCAAGAATTAGAAGACGGAGACTTCTCACGCGTAGAAGCAGACGCAATCGCTCAAGTTGAAGCAGGCGCTACAATTTTGGATATCAATTCAGGCGCAGTATTCTCTGGCAAAATGGCAGAAGATAAGCGCTATGCGGATAATAATTTCGTTGAGCCAATCTTGATGGAGCAACTTGTTAAAACCGTTCAAGCCGTAACCGATTGCCCATTGTGCATAGACTCATCTGTTCCAGGCGCATTGGAAAATGGCCTAAAAGCTGCCAAAGGCCGCCCTCTCCTAAATTCTGTAACAGGTGAAGAAGAGCGCATGGAACTGGTTTTACCGCTGGTTAAAAAATACGATGTGCCAGTCGTCGCTATTTCAAACGACGACACAGGCATTTCAGAAGACCCTGACGTACGTTTTGCAGTTGCAAAGAAAATCGTAGAGCGCGCAGCAGACTTCGGCATTCCAGCCCATGACATTGTCGTTGACCCACTCGTCATGCCAATTGGCGCAATGGCAACCGCAGGACATCAGGTTTTCACTCTAGTAAGACGTTTACGCGAAGAATTGGGCGTTAACACAACCTGTGGCGCATCAAATATCTCATTCGGCCTACCAAACCGTCACGGCATCAACAACGCATTCTTGCCAATGGCCTATGCCGCAGGCATGACCAGCGCGATCATGAACCCAGTTGCCTTACCAACAGGCCCTAAAAAAATCGCCGAGAAAAAAGCACTAATCGAAGCAGCAGGTATTGTTCTTCCAGAAGGCATGGACGACGAAGCTTTCGTGAAAATGTTCGGCATGGGTTCAACCAAGCCACGTGCTGGCAAAGAAATGGAAGCCATTCGCGCCGCTAACTTCCTTCTTAACCAGGACGATGGTGGTGCCGCTTGGATCAACTTCAACCGTGACCCGGACGCAGCCCCAGGTGGAGCCAGAGGCCGTCGTGCAGGCCGTGGCCGCTCGAGAGGTTAAATGCAAAAGAAACTTAAACTAATAAATTTATTAAATATAGTTTTGCTAGCCGCCCTTATCGGGAGCTCAGCACTAAGCATTTATTTCAAAGAACTACCTTATCTTGACTTAACATCAAAAGAGCGAAGCTTATCTATTTTAGGCTTCGCTTTATTTAATATTGTCGCATTTCTTATCGGACTATGGCTGACTTATCGCTTAAGCTTGGCAAAACCATTTTCGAAAATTAAAATAATGCACCCATGGCTTGCAACTGGAATGCTATTATTTTTTATTCTGGCACCTTTAGCAAACACACTAATGATTTTTCTCTTTTAAGAATTATATATGAACAATCAAATACTAAATTGTATTGCCCTGCTCGTCCTAGCAATAGCTGCTTTCCATAATGCTTATTGGGTATGGGGATTACTCTTTATATTTTGGTCTGTTAAAGGGTTATGGGATCCCGTAACAGCCTTAATAACGCCTGTATCAAGAGACACATCCCCAGTGCTCTTTTGGGCAATCAACATCATGTGGCTGATCTTTGGCGTTTGGTATCTTGTTTATGACCTCTTGTGGCGGTTCGGAATTTACAGCATATTTGATATTAATCTTTACCCGAATTTTGGATAGTTGATATGGCCTACCAATTTAGCGAAACTCCAAAACAACAACTCCCCAAGGAAGCTTATACTTCTGCTAATTGGCTAATAAAAGAACGCGAAACGTTATTTTCAAAAACCTGGCGCTTCGCCTGTATGGAGTTTGATCTACCGGAACCGGGAGATTATATCGCGTTACAAGTAGGTGTTTTTCCAATATTTGTTATTCGTGATACAGATGGAGTGTTGCGCGCTTATCATAATCTTTGCCGCCATAGGGGAACAGAACTTGTTGAAGGCAAAGGTAACGCTGGTAAAACAATCGTCTGCCCCTACCATCGCTGGACTTACATGCTGGATGGCAGGTTACGCGGCCTCCCCAACCCTAACCATTTCAAGGAAATAAACAAACCAAGCCTTGGCTTAAAACAGGCATCCATTGGCATCTTCAAGGAAATGGTGTTCGTAAACCCATCGTCTGAACCAGAGCTGACTTTTGAAAACTGGATATCCCCTCTTGAAGGTTCGCAGTGGCTCCATGAAATTACGGGTGGCTCACTCAAGGCTGGCAAAGAATTCATCTATCGCATCAAATGCAACTGGAAAGTCTTTTACGAAAACGCAATTGATGGTTATCACCTTGCTTACCTGCATGAAAACACTTTAGGTGGCCCGGTTCCTGGCAAAAATGAATGGGACATTCATGGGCTCAATATGGTTTGGTATTCAACTGAACGCGATGAAGTCAGAAACCGAATTCCTGTATTTGTCGAAGAACAAGTCAGCAAAATGGGAGGTGCAAAAGAAATATCGGGCGCAGAAACCCCTGGTTATGGCGGTGTCTACATGTTGTTTCCAACAACGATCATCACACCAAGCAAATGGTCCTTGACGATTTCACACATGGAAGCGATAGCGCCTGACGAGACCTTGTTGCGTGCGAAAACCTGGGTACCTAAATCATGGTTTGATATGGAAGGATCGCCAGACCAAGCGCCTGGTTATGACAAAAGCACCGGTGAGATAACATCAGCAAACTGGACAAAACCTGCTCTTGAAACAGGAGACTTTCAAACCGAGGATATTTGGGTCTGCGAGAAGATGCAGCGATCCCTGAATTCTCCCCAATATGAAGTAGGCCCTCTTGCAACAGGAAGCGGGAGTGAAGCACCGATCGAGGTTTTCCAAAAACAAATTCTGGACTACATGAAATAGTGCCGCAAAAAGAATAGCTTTTTGTACGTATAACGCTAAGTTTTGAATGAACAATTCAGGAATCTATTATGACAGACACCCAAGACCACCTCGTACTCTTCATGCCTTCTGGTAAACGTGGGCGCTTTGCCAAGGGCACGCCTGTGATAGATGCGGCGCGTGAACTTGGGGTTTATGTGGAATCTGTTTGTGGTGGGCGCGGAATTTGCGGGCGTTGTCAGATCGATATCCAAGAAGGCCATTTCGCCAAACACGGCATTACATCTTCCAATGATCACATCTCGCCTTTCGGGCCAAAAGAACAACGCTATGCAGAAAAACGCGATTTAAAAGAAGGTCGTCGTCTTTCTTGCTCTTCTTCGATTGAAGGTGACTTGGTTGTAGATATTCCGCAAGATGGTCAAATCAATGCAGCCGTTGTGCGCAAGGTTGATGATGGTCGTGTCATCGAACGCAACCCAGCGCTTCAATTGTGTTATGTCGAAGTTGAAGAACCAGACATGCACAAGCCGCTTGGTGACCTTGATCGCTTAAAAGTTGCGCTCGAAAATGACTGGGGCTGGGAAGATTTGATGGTCGACAGCCACTTAATGCCAAACGTGCAAGAAATTCTGCGCAAAGGTGATTGGAAAGTTACTGCCGTTATTCATAAAGACATGGAAACCTCACGCCCTTCCATCATGGCGCTATATCCAGGCCTTAAAAACGAAGCCTACGGCATTGCCTGTGATATTGGCTCAACAACAATTGCCATGCACTTAGTATCGCTTCTTTCAGGTCAAACAGTTGCATCCTCTGGCGCACCAAATCCGCAAATTCGTTTTGGTGAAGACCTGATGAGCCGCGTTTCTTATGTGATGATGAACCCTGAAGGCCGCGAGGGCATGACGACTGCTGTTCGTGTAGCACTTAACGGCCTCATCGAAAACGTATGCACAGAAGCAAGCGTAGACCCGCAAGATATTTTGGATCTAGTCTTTGTCGGCAACCCAATCATGCACCACTTGTTCTTAGGCATCGACCCTACAGAATTGGGCGGTGCTCCTTTTGCTCTGGCGGTATCAGGTGCCGTGCATACTTGGGCAAGTGATCTTGATATTTCTGTCAACAAAGGTGCGCGAGTATATATCCTGCCATGCATCGCTGGACACGTAGGCGCAGACGCTGCAGCCGTAACCCTATGCGAAGGCCCGCACAGGCAAGAAAGCCAAATGTTGGTTGTCGACGTTGGCACGAACGCAGAAATTGTGTTGGGTAATTCACACAGAACAGTAGCCGCCTCCTCCCCAACAGGCCCAGCCTTTGAAGGTGCAGAAATCTCTTGCGGCCAACGCGCAGCACCCGGTGCAATCGAGCGTGTCCGCATTGACCCAGATACGTTGGAACCAAAAGTTCGTGTAATCGGTGTTGAAAAATGGTCTGACGAAGAAGGCTTTGAAGAAGCTGTCAAAGAAATCGGCGTAACGGGCGTTTGTGGTTCAGCCATAATTGAAGTAGTCGCAGAAATGTACCTTGCTGGCATCATCACAGAAGATGGCGTTGTTGATGGATCACTCGCAGCTAAATCAGACCGTATTGTAGAAAATGGCCGCACCTTCTCTTATGCCCTATGGCGCGGCGAACAAACCCACATGATTTTGCAAACCGATGTACGCGCTATCCAGCTTGCAAAAGCAGCTCTTTACGCAGGTATCAAACTCTTGATGGATAAACTTGAAATTGAACAAGTCGATTCAATCTCATTTGCAGGTGCATTCGGCACCTTCATTGATCCAAAGTACGCAATGGTGCTGGGACTAATCCCTGACTGTGATTTGGACAAAGTAAAAGCCGTTGGTAACGCAGCTGGTTACGGTGCTAAAATGGCATTGTTAAACCGTGGTTACAGACGCGAAATTGAAGAAACTGTCACTAATATCGAGAAGATAGAGACAGCGCTTGAATCAAAGTTTCAAGATCACTTCGTTAACGCAATGGCTCTACCCAATAAAGTTGAGCCCTTCCCTAAGCTCGGTGAACAAGTAAACCTACCCCAGAAAAAATCACCATCCGAAGGGGGTGAATCAACTGGCGGGCGAAGAAGACGCAGAGCGCGGGGGTAAAACTGCTTACTTTTTAAAATAATCTCTTAGCCATAAATTAGTATTTTCCAGTTACGATTTTAAAAACTGGGAAATACTTAATGTCAAATAAAACGCCTGTCCTACATGATTTTAAATCTAGCGCTCTACAAAATGCGAACATGATTGAAAAGCTTGGCATCTTCGGATTACGCATTGCAGCACAGCTAACAAAGCCGATTGAGTATGTTGGGTATTCCAAGGCCGCAGGTTTGATAAAAGTATTTTTACCAAGCAAACGTACGGTTCGAACGCAATTGTTTGATGATACTTTTTTCGAATACCCTTATGCTGACAGTTATTGGTCTCGCCTTGCGTATAACGGAGATGTTTATGCGCGTGCAGAAGAAGATTTTCTCATGGCGATGAACAATGTAAATTATGCCTACATCGATTGCGGTGCAAACTTTGGCTACATGTCTTCTATCGTCACAAGCGAAGCATATGGTCAAAAGCCTGCAATCGCCATTGAGGCTGATCCTAACACGTTCCAAACCTTGCAACACAATGCAGAGCTAAATAAGAACCGTTTTGAAATCCGCCATAACGCAATCTTTTCCAAATCAGGTGAAATGGTCAATATTCATGGCGACAAACACGAAGCACGTTCTATCCTTGATGAAGAAGGAAATCGCGGCAATGGCAATGTTGCAACGCTGGCATTAGATGACTTGTCTGATTGGTTACAGAAACAAAAATCAGAGGCTTTAATTCTTAAACTTGATGTCGAAGGCGTTGAAATAGATGCGTTAAAAGGGGCTAATGCCCTACTCGTACAAAATACCCTGATAATGTTCGAAGATCATGCTGCTGATAAAACACACGAAGTCAGCAATTACCTAATGAACGAATTAGGGATGCGGATTTTCTATTCTGAAAAACAAGGCTGTCGTGAACTTAAAAACATTGATGAAGTAGCCAATGTCAAAGTGAACTCACGTGTTGGCTACGATTTTTTAGCCACTAAAAGTGAGTTCTGGATTAGCCAAATAGAAAACTGCAAATATCGCACTTAGAGCTTAGCCAATTCATCCTTTGCTTCTTGCAACTCAGGATTAAGCTCGAGAACCTTTTCAAAACACTTCTTTGCCTCTGCTGTTTTTCCAAGAACAACTTTTGTTTTGCCCAAACTAAAATGACCAATAATATATTCTGGAGCAAGTTCAACAACTTTTGAAAGATGAACCTCAGACTCTTCCGCCCCATCATTCTCACGCAGCTTTGCACCAAGTGATAATAAAGTCGGAACAAACTCTGGGTTTAATTCAAGCGCTTTGCGATAATTCTCAATCCCTTTTTCAAGATCCTCTTGGTGTATATAACAAGCCCCAAGATTATTAAACGCCTCTAAATAGTCAGGCTTATTCTGCACAACATTTTCAAAGTGAGGTATAGCCTCTACGACTTTACCAAGGCTCATGTAAGCAACACCAAGGTTATATTCGCCATGGGCAAATTCAGGTTTTATCTTTATCGCCTTTTTCAAAGTACGAATCGCACCGTTTAAATCTTTTTGGCCAATCTGAGCCTTACTTAAAAGATCATAGAACCCAATTGTCTTTGGAAATTTTTTCGTAAACTTACGTGATTGCACTTCTAATTCATCATATTTGCCATTTTTCAAAAGCAACATGAGTTGTTGAATATCAGAATGCGAAGGTTTTGGTGTAGCCATAATGTTATTTCCAGAGTTAAGATAATAAATGGCTAACTTGAATTACAATTTCAATCAAGAATATCCATCAAATAAAATGCAATAAAAGAAGTATAAATAAAATGGTGAAATCAGCAGAAAAACCAAAAGCATACATATTTGATGTGTTCGGAACGATTGTAGATTGGCGCAATGGTGTTGCTGATGTTGCACAGCGTTTTTTTGATAAAAAAAATCTTGATGAAAATCCACATTCCTTTGCAGATGCATGGCGCGCAAAATATCAACCAGCAATGGAAAAAATCAGATCCGGTAACCGCGGTTACTTTTCTTTAGATCTTCTACATAAAGAAAATCTTGATGAACTTCTTTCGGATTTAGAAATTGAACATTATTTCAACGAAGAAGAAAAACAAGCTTTAAACAAAGCTTGGGAGCAATTGCCACCATGGGCAGATTGTGTCGAAGGGCTAAGTGCAATAAAACAAAACGCTATTATAGCTCCCTGCTCTAATGGCTCAATTGCTTTAATGACCCACTTAGCAAAATTCGGGTCTCTTCCTTGGGATTGTATTCTTGGAGCAGAGATTGCACAAAACTATAAACCTCACCGTGATGCATATTTAAAGTCTGTCAGTGCACTGGGTTTGAAACCAGATGAAGTGGTTATGGTCGCAGCACATAATAGTGATCTAGTTGCAGCACGAAAATACGGTCTAAAAACCGCTTTCATTGCAAGGCCAATAGAACACGGAAAAGGTCAAAAAATTGATCTTGAACCAAGTGAAAATTGGGATTACGTCATTGAAAAAATTGGCGACTTAACGCAAGTATAATTTACTATATTTTATAACGAACAGTATTAGATTCTCTTCGGTGCATTTTTTGATTGCATTCATAAAATTTTCTGCCAATGTCGCTCATAAGATGTAATTTAATGGCTTCTTTTCGATGCAAGATTTAGCTAACCCAACAAACTCAATTGAAAAAGCTGCAAATGTAGATAGCCGATCAATTGTATTTTTCCTTGTACCGGACTTCTCAATGATTGCTTTTGCGACAGCAATTGAACCGTTGAGAATAGCAAACCGTATGCTTGGCGAAGACTATTACAAATGGCGCTTAGCTTCTATGGATGGCAAGCCAGTTGTAGCTTCTAATGGCGTTGAGGTTGCTGTGAAAACAAGCCTTAAAGAAGAACGAGAATCATTAGCAACATCAAGAAGACCCTCCAATACATTCTTATGCTCAGGCATGAATGTAGAAAATGCAGTTGATAAATCATTATTTGCTTACATTCGAGAGAATAAAAACAGCGGCGTAACAATTGGAGGTCTTTGCACAGCAGCCTTCCTTTTAGCAGCCGCAGGCCTTTTAAAAGGCAAACGTTGTGCAATTCACTGGGAAAACTTACCAGGCTTTGCTGAAAACTTCCCTGATGTCGATGTCTATGCTGACCTTTACGAAATGGACGGCAATACTTGGACATGCGCTGGTGGCACTGCCGCACTCGACATGATGCTTTCTATGATTGAACAAGATTTGGGAGAAGACCTTGTAAACCGTGTCTGTGAGCAAGCTTTAACGGACCGTGTGCGCAATCCAAACGATAGACAAAGATTACCACTTCGAGCACGCCTTGGCGTTCAAAATGCTAAAGTGCTTTCAATTATTGAATTCATGGAAGCAAATATTGCTGAACCTTTACAACTCGTCGAAATTGCTGATTTTGTAGGACTTTCCCGACGCCAGATTGAACGACTGTTCCAACAACATATGGGCAGGTCGCCAGCTAGATATTATTTAGAGATAAGATTAGATCGAGCAAGGCACTTGCTGATGCAATCGACAATGGCCGTCGTGGATGTAGCCATTGCCTGTGGGTTTGTTTCCGCATCACACTTTTCTAAGTGTTACCGCGAGATGTATGGTAAGTCCCCTTTGCAGGAACGCGTTTAAGTTACGATATTATGCTCAGGGCCAAATGGGAACTTTGTAATGTTTTCAGCACCCTCTTCACCAACAACCAAAATATCATGCTCACGGTAACCACCGCTACCTGCCTTACCTTCTGGTATTGTCAACATGGGTTCAATAGACACAACCATACCTGGTTCAAGCATTGTGTCGATATCCTCACGCAGTTCCAAACCAGCTTCACGTCCATAATAATGCGAAAGTACACCGAACGAATGCCCATAGCCAAATGTGCGATACTCAAGTAAATCATACGAAGCAAATAGCTCATTAATTTCTGCAACAATATCAGAGCATTTACTTCCAGGCTTAATAAGGCTCAAGCCTAACTTATGGGCTGCCAAATTAGCCTCCCAAACCTGAAGACTTCTTGCATCAGGTTCACCTAAGAATAACGTCCGTTCAAGGGCAGTATAATAAGCTGAGATCATCGGGAATGTATTGAGCGATAAAATATCACCCATTTCAAGTTTTCGCGTTGTAACCGGATTATGCGCACCGTCTGTATTAAGACCAGATTGAAACCAAACCCAGCTATCACGAATTTCACTATCAGGATGCGAACGGGCAATCTCAAGTTCCATCGCATCACGCCCTGCCATGGCAACATCAATTTCGCGGACACCCTCTTTGATTGCCGCACGAATAGCCTCACCACCATGATCTGCAATACGCGCACCTTCTTTAATCAACACAATTTCTTCTGCTGACTTCACCATGCGCAGTTTCATCACTTCAGGTGCAATATCCAAAAGAGTTGAGCCATCGTGCGCAGTTTGAATTTTTTGATGCATCTCAAGCGTCAGATGATCAAATTCAACACCAATGCGTTTTGCTCCATTCGTAATAGATTGAACAGCACGGATATAATTATCACGGCGCCAGTCGGTATAGATTACATTTTCATCAAATGATCTGCGCCACGGCTGGCCAAGATCAATATTAGCCGAAATCGTAACACAACGCTCTTGGGTGATTACACATCCATAAGGACGACCAAAGGCGCAATACAAAAAGCCAGAATAATAAGCTATATTATGCATAGAAGTAAAAACAACAGCTTCCACATCTTGGACAGCCATAACTGCACGCAAAGCGCTTAATCGGTTTTCGTATTCTGTATTAGAAAAAGGAAGTTTTGCTTTTTCGCCATTATGAAGCGTAAAAAAATCGGGTCTCTGCATGACATATCTCCGTCAGGTTTGCCGGGAGAATGCTTCTGCCCGGAAAAAGATATCCGGGCGTACAGGACTAAAAAGATAGATTTGCTATCCAGTATTCATGAGACAAGACGCCATCAGGCCTCATGAATTTCATAAGTCATTTTGAATGAAATGTCATTAAAAAAAATCAGTCTACTTTTGGTCGAACAACAAAAAAGTTATGAACGGGTGATATGCCAATTGATGAATATTTCTCAGCGCCTGAGTACCACATTTGAGTTGATCGACCACCATCAAAAGCAAGCGCCGAATCGCACCCAAAGAAACCACCCTTTTCTTTGGAGCGCATAACCCACCCTGCTTCAAAAAGGGATAATCCTGTTCTAGATATAGTTGAGATAATAACTTCACCATTTTCAAGCGTGCAAATAATTGTACGAGGTTTAGCTTCACCAGCATTGCTGCTCATCGCCCATTTGCCACCAGGCTCAATCAGCATTGGTTTACTTTGAATAGCATCAAATTCACCACTTGGAATGCCTTGATGGGATGGAGATAACTGCAAACCATCTGGCTTAAAGGATAAAATTCCACCAGCAGTTGACCAGCCTTTTGAAAGAACTTCACCGCCTAAACGCAGGTAACCAACAGAATATAAAGAACCCGAACTTTGTGCCGCAAAGAACCCAGCATTTGCAGTAACAACAGCTCCGCCTTCTTCACCAATCTTTCTGGCGCGACTTCCAGATTTTTCCGTATGTAATTCAATCGAAAACGTAAAATTATCAGGCGATATTCTAAAGGCAGTCATGACAACGCCTTCAACTGTAATAGCGCGTATCACTTGCAAACCATTTTCAAGCTCTTGCCACTGCGCTGCCGTCAAAGATGAAACTAGTTTAGATGTTTCACTTGGAACAGAAGTAGCGTAAGATTCTGAACTAGCAAAAAAGCCAAAATTCACAGCAGTAATGGCAGCTATGAATTTTAGCGCTTTATAAAATCTACGAATCTTTAATGGTGCAATCATCTATGAATAATAATCCTGTTTGTAGTGCTCTACAAGCAATCAATTTCCATAGCGTTAATCAATGTATCTCTTAATATCTGCGTACAGTTTGAACACTGCTTGCACGGAAGTTTGAGATCTTCACCATATTTGACTGATTGCCACCCAAAACTTGGACACGCCCATTCTTTCTACCTGCATAAAAGCCTACGTGATGTCCGCGTTTTGTACGAATAACAACAATATCACCTTTACGCGCATTTTTTAGTGAAACTGCTTTGCCAACACGTTTCCAATTTGCAGCTCTTAGATGTCCTCCAGGTACTGACTTTCCGGCACGCTTTGATACAACAGCGACAAACGCACCACACCAAGGTGTGCGACGTGGGTTTACACCCATGTATTTCTTTAATTTACCTGTATGTTTGTTCTCATGAAGCCCCATATAGCGCTTTGCGATATTGTAAGTGCCAGCTTCTGCTTGCGAAGCAGACATAAGACTCGTGCCAGATAAAACGGCAAATGAAAGAGTGGCAGCAAACAGCCCACGCTGAATGCGGTTAATAAAATTTTCCAAAATGAATTCCTTGAATATTAATTACTGGGTCTTTTGACTTGGGAGTCAGTTTTTCTAAAGCGCGATTAGCAATCAAAAAGAGACATAAATGTGGCATGCAGAGCACGTAATATTACATCTGTAAACAAGGGTGAAATTGATTAACAAAAAAGCCCCTAATATTAATAATTAAGGGCTTTTCACTACTTATAAATGAGTAATTTTTACAAAGGCACTAAGTCCTAGGTTTTATATTCTCAGGATCATAAAGCGGCTCATAACCAACGCCTGCAACTTCTGCTGGGAAGCTCTCTCCAATATACTCAACAACAAATTCATTGCCTTTTTGAGCTAATTCATAAGGCAGATATGCATAACAAATATTCTTACCAATCGTTGGCCCATAGGAAACACTGGTCACAAAAGAGCGGCGACCAAGACTATCAACTAGAAAATTACCTTCCTTATCCATAATAGCCATATTACCAACTGGGTAACGCGCAACGCCTTGGCTGTCCGTATTGTCTGTCATTATTAAAGTGCAAAGCATAGCAGGTTGATGCTCACGCTCACGCTGAGCAACATAAGCAGCCTTGCCGTGGAAATCAGCTGCTTTAACTTTAGGACGCGCAAGGTCTGCTTCCATCAAGTTGTAATTTGTTAGCAAGTCTGCATTTTGCAGGCGTAATGATTTTTCAAGACGACGACTATTGGCATAAGTCTCAACACCAATTGGCGTAACACCCTGCCCATAAAGTGCATCCCAAAGCGCAAGACCATCTTCGTATTTACAATGAAGCTCCCACCCCTGCTCACCAACATAAGAGATACGGAAGCCTGTAACTTTCACGCCATTTACAGTAAATGTCTTAATGGCTGCAAACGGGAAATTTTCATCTGTCAAAGCATCAGGCTCATCTGCAACCGCTTGTAAGTTTTCACGCGCATTAGGCCCCCAAAGGCCAATACAGCTAAAATCAGTCGTACGGTCTTCAACCGTAACATCAAAGCCTTTATCCTCAGCCATACGCTTCATGTAAACAAAATCGCGATTACCCGTATCCCCCCCATCAATGACACGGTAACGGTCTTCCATACGAATAAGTGTTAAATCCGCACGCACACCACCCTCTTCATCAAGAAAGTGTGTGTAGATACCTTTGCCAACTGGAACAGTACCACCAACTTTAGCAACACAAAGATATTCCATCATGGCTTCATGATCTGCGCCAATAACATCATAAATCGCAAAGTGGGATAAGTTCACCATGCCAACATTTTCGGTCAACTCAAGATGCTCAGCATTTGAAACACGCCAGAAGTGGCGATTATCCCATTCGTTTTCACGAACAGGAATACGATCATCATATTTTTCTAAAAGCTTTTCATTGGCAGCATAACCATGCGCACGCTCCCAGCCAGCAGCCTCCATAAAGTGGCCACCAAGTTCAACCTCGCGCTCATAAAAAGGCGAGCGACGCATATGCCGCGATGCAGTATAAGGTTCACGACTATGAACTGCAGGATTATAAATCTTGAAGGCAGTCTCATAACAACGCTCTTTGATGTAATCTTCTTCCTGTTGGAATGGATAATAACGCGCAACATCAATTGATGAATGGTCTAGCTCAGTACGACCATCTGTCATCCAGTCCGCAATATATTTGCCAGTTCCTGGTCCATCTTTTACCCAAACAGATACCGCATACCAAAGGCCACGTACTTTTTGGCTTTCCCCAATAGAAGGCCCACCATCTGCTGTTACTTGTAACAAACCATTAAACGAACGACGCTCATCAAAACCAAGTTCGCCTAAGATTGGTGTAAGCTCAATCGCGCGCTCAAGCGGTTCAAGAATTTGCTCCATTTCAAGATCACGCTGTGAAGGAGAAAGACGTGCTTCTTCTTTAGATTGCAAATCACGAGGGTGACACATACGAGGGTCTTTTTCCTCATAATATCCCCATTCAATCATACCTCCTTCTGCTGTAGATGCGTCGCCTGTATCACGCATGTAAGCTGAGTTGCCTTGATCTCGTAAAAGCGGATAGCCAATTTCTTCGCCCGTACCATTAAATTCTTCATATGGGCCGAACCACAAGAGCGGGTGATCGACAGGCATCACAGGCAAGTCTTCACCAGCCATTTTGGCAACTGTACGCCCCCAAAGCCCTGCACAAACCACAACATAATCTGCCATGATTTTACCTTTAGGCGTCACAACACCTTTAATGTGACCTTCTTCAATAATCAGATCAGTAACTTCAGTATTAGCAAACGTAACAAGCTTCCCAGTTGCCTCAGCTTCTTGAACAAGATCTCCCGCAACAGACTGCGAACGTGGAATAACAAGTCCAGCATCAGGATCCCAAAGAGCACCTTGGATCATATCTTCTTCAAGCAAAGGAAACTTCTCTTTCGCTTCCTTAGCTGAGATCATATAGGCATTCGTACCAAATGCCTTACCAGAAGCAACTTTGCGCTTGAGTTCTGTCATGCGGTCATCATCACCAACACGTGCAACCTCAAGTCCACCAACTTTTGCGTAATTACCGCGCTTTTCGAAGAAATCGATTGAATACATGGTCGTGGCGCAGGTCAGTTGATCGTGAGCCGTTGCATAACAAAAATCTGATGCGTGAGACGTAGAACCCACATCTGTTGGAATGGCTGACATATCAAGGCCGACAATATCATCCCAACCACGTTCAATCAGGTGGTGGGCAACAGACGCACCCACAATGCCCCCTTGCCCAACAATTACAACTTTAGCTTTCTCAGGAAATTTAGCCATGACACATCGCTTTTAATAACGGTTACAGTTACCTTAGACTATCAAACGATTTTAGACTTTTAATCTGTTCTGGTAGCGACAAATTGATGGCGGCAGTGAAGGTTTGAGAATACTGTTAATTCTTCAACATACTCCGCACACCGCATTTACCAACAAGAACGGCATCCATAAAATGTATGTCCAAAGACTCGCAAACGCTTTTTAGTTTATTAGCAAGATAAACTTCACAAGGTTTTGGCTCAAGGCGACCTGTAGGAATATTCTTCGCCAAAATGACTGAATAGGCATCAAGCTCCAAAATACGGCCAATAATCTCTCTTGGATATGTCGATACCTTATTGACCGTCCCTTTTGAGATTCGCTCTGAACGTATTGGTTGAAACTCTGCATCCAGATAAATAACCATGACATTTTGGCGTCCACTATAGCCGATCACGGTTCTACAATAATTTTCGATTGCTTGCCAATTATTAAGAGCTGGTTTTTTCAATATGCGTTTTTCGGCAATCAGCCGCGCTGCACGTCTGACAAGTTCCAAACTTGTAGCAACATCATCTGTCACGCCATCAACACGCATTAAAGATGGCTTGTTTTGAGACAAAATCGTTGGAAGGTTGCCAAACTCTTGTAGCAAATTAAAAGCAATATCCGTGCGATCTGCATTAGTAGCATAACAAAAAATAAGACCGTTCAGGATCTCCCAATCCTCGGACATGTGCATTTGCTCAGCAATATCAGTAAAAATATTATTACTAATTTTATTTTTACTTATGTAATCAATTAGATTGATCATAATGCGCCTGCTTTGTGTAATATAAGAGCTTTGTGTACTATAAAAGCTGTGTGTATTATAAGAAACGACCATCTTGATTTGATGGCAATTAACAAAATAAGAAAAATTACTGGGCGGAGTAACGATTTTGTTACTTATTCAATTAACGCGTTTTATGAAAAAGACAATATTAACTTGATCATTTCTACGACTTTAATGAAGTATTTTATGAATATTTATCAAGAATATGCGCAATACCAAGCGTAATTTTGAACCCGCCTAATAAGGCAAGAAGATTATCATATCCCTGTACTGTATTAAAATACGGTTCAGTGCCACGCCCTTCAAGGGTATTTCTTGGTCGAACCCCTGCCCATTTTTCAAGAATTGGCGCATCTTTTAAAGCTGGCACTAAATCAATTGCACGTTGATAAAAACTCATATTGTTTTCATCAAACACATTTGCGCCCTGCCACTCATTTTCTGAAGTAGAGCCAATTGCTACACGGTTATTGTCATGTGGCACAACATAAGAACCGTCGTGATAAACGATGGGTAACTGATCATTATGAGCATATTCAACCAAAACTGCCTGTCCTTTGACACCGCGTCCAATAGGCTTGTCGGCATTCATACCCCCCATAAAGGGCTGTAAAAGCGGATAAGCTTCATAGCCATTGGCAACAATTATTTTAGAGGCAGTAATTGCATCCCCATTTGCTAGCTCGATTATTCCTTCACCATGAGCAACATCCGTCCCTCCTGCATCCTGAGCAACACTCAAATCTCCCTCACCCTGAGCGATATCCGTCCCTCCCTCACCCTGAGCCTGTCGAAGGGTTATAGCCACAACATCCGCACCCTCAATCAAATCGCACTTTGGACGCACATAAGCATCTAATGCAGATAGGTACTGACGTGGGTTTATCCTTGCAGATATCGTATCGCTTTGAATACCGTGAGTAGCAATTTCTGGATTAATCCATCCTTCGACACGCTCAGGATTAGGAAGAGTATGAGGATGCATCAGGTGAGGCTTTCCAGTGTTCCCCTCACCCTGAGCCTGTCGAAGGGTCATATTATATCGTCCAAGCCAGTTTTCATCTGCCCCCTTAATGCGGCGATCAATCTGCCCTAATAGCTTTTCATTGGTAATCGGCATGATGCGCCCACATCGTAGATACCCGCAATCAACACCTGTCTCTTCTTCCAACTCAGCAATGGTCGCTTCAAGCGTATCCAGCCCCTCAAATTGAAATTGCTTCTTGGAATTCCAATTATCAGGCATGTGAGGCATCAATGCCCCAAGAAAACCACCTGAAGCACCAGCACCAATTTTACGCTTCTCCAACAACACAACCTTCTCTCCACGCTTGATTGCATGACGCGCTGCCCAAAGCCCCAAAACACCGCCACCGATGATTGCAGTATCGTAAATTTTGCCAGAGTGTGCTTTATGAATCATATTTAGAACTTGTCGCGCTAAGCGATTCAAAACAAGGGGAAAATTGTGAGTGACTTAGAATGGCGCGATGGAAAATTCCCCGTATCCACACAATTCGACGATCCTTATTATTCAATCGTCGATGGTCGCCAAGAAACAGACCATGTTTTTATCAAAGGCAATCAACTTGATGTACGCTGGCCTAACATGCGAACTTGCAAAATTGCTGAGCTTGGCTTTGGCACTGGCTTAAATTTTCTAGAAACAATCCGTCAGTGGCAAGCGCTAGAACTGGAAAATTCAAAGCTTCATTTTATATCATTCGAACAATACCCAATGACCAAAGAAGAAATCGCAAAAGCACTTTCACATTGGCCTGAACTTAAAACATTAGCGCAACGGCTCATTGAAATCTGGGAGCCAGATCAAACAATCAAATATAATTTTTCAGATAACATCGCCCTCTCAGTTCACATAGGCGATGCAAACACCCTCTTACCTGACTTAGAATTCAAAGCGGACGCTTGGTATCTGGATGGGTTTTCGCCTGCAAAAAACCCTGAACTATGGAATGAAGAACTGATGTTAGAAGTCGGCAATCACACAGCTCAAAACGGCACATTCGCAACCTACACGGCAGCAGGGTTTGTGAAGCGCGGACTACAAGCGGCAGGTTTTAGCGTTGAAAAAACCAAAGGCTTTGGGAGAAAGCGCGATATGTTAATCGGGTCAAAAGCATAAAAACTAACGCGACATGTGCGTCGCACATAGACATTAAACTTTTCATGCCCTTCTGACATTCTAATCATGTAACTTGATGTCGGAGATATCATCATGGACATGAACCTTAAAACCAAAATCGCAAATGCTGCTCTTCCTATCGAGAAAGCAACTGGCATGCCGAATTGGTTTTATACATCTCCAGATGCAATTCTAGAAGAAAAACGCAAACTCTTCACGCCCAACTGGGTCGGCATTGGCTTTGGCAAAGATGTGCCCGAACCGGGCGATGTGAAGCCAGTCGAGTTTTTGGGCGACCCCTTCATCATATCTCATGGACGTGACGGTAAAATCCGCGTCTTCCACAACGCTTGCCGCCATAGAGGCGTTAAGCTCGTGCAAGAAGCTGGCAAAACAACTGGCCTCTTACGCTGCCCATATCACGCATGGTGTTATTCAACCGAAGGCGCATTGAAACAAACACCGCACGTTGGTGGGCCGGGCGTGCATGAACACGCATCAATCGACAAAGCTCAATTGGGCTTAATCGAAGTCAGAAGTCATACACATCTCGATGTGGTTTTCGTCAATATATCGGGTGATGCCGAACCGTTTGAAATCTATTTCAAAGATGTGCTTGAGCGCTGGAAAGATTTTAACAAACCAATTTATCACGGCGGCGAAGAATCTTCGTTCAAACTTCAAGTCGAAACCAATTGGAAGTTAGCCGTCGAAAACTATTCAGAAGCCTACCACCTGCCCTTCATTCACCCAGGCCTCAACGAAGTTTCCAAACTTGAAGACCACGCAAACATCTTAAGCGATGGTCCATTCTCAGGCCAACTCACAAGAGCCTTCACCATGGCAGAAGATGAACAAGGCAGAAATTTCAAAGCCTTTGATGATCTATCGCAACGCTGGGATAAGGAAGCGGAATACATCACCTTCTATCCAAACGTCATGCTAGGCGTTCACAAAGACCACACATTCGGCATCGTGCTAGAACCAAAATCCTCAAGCCAAACGCTAGAGCACATCGAAATTTACTACGCCTCAGACGAAATGCAAAACGACAACTGGAAAGACATGCGCGAAACCAACGCTAGCTTCTGGAAAGAAGTCTTCGGCGAAGACGTAGGCGTAGTAGAAGCCATGCAAATGGGCCGCAAAGCCGACGGTTTCGACGGAGGGCACTTCTCACCCGTGATGGACGAGTCGACTCACCATTTTCATCGCTGGGTTGCTGGGCATTTTATGGATGCAGATGAGAGTTGATTAAAGGCTTGAGGTAAAGTTGGAAATTTGCTTCGTGTGATGTAAACTTTACTTATGCTGTTGTAAAAAGGAACCTTTTTGCGACGCCCTTATATTCTTACCACTGCATCCCCATATCAAAGCAAAGAATAACAGGGGTGATTCCATGGGGTATTCGAAAAGCGATTTTGAAAAACTCCGTAAAGAGTTCAAAATATCATTGATTGGTGAAGACGGCGACCCTTTGTCATGCCAGTTACACGAACATCAAGGGGCAACGGGAAGATTAGCGTTAATATCACATAATGGCGATGAGATAGCATCTCACGTGGCCGAAGCTTGTAATATAGCAGACGTTATATCCTCGATTGACAGATTGTTCAGTTTGCCACGTTCCGATATAGCTTGCTTGGAGTTATCTGAAACCATATTGCTTCGTTTGGACGTTCTTCGTGAATATATTTCTTCTGCGTTCAAATTATCTGCGCATAATAATTACGTAGTGACTGATGCAGACCTACTAATCCGCCGATGGGCTGGCTTTCTTAAGCATCCCAGTGAATTTGTCTTTGCGCATCGGTGTTTAGCAGATTGGGAATTAGACTTTGATGAGCCGCCTATCATCATAAATACTGACTTCCTAAAAAAATGGGATGGTCTGAATATTCGTCAGAAGGATAAACAAAAGTCCGAACTCGCAAACGCAATTGTGACAGTTGAATTGCCCCCAATTAATGACATTCAACTTTTCTTTACGGCAAGCGCAAAACATATAAAATGCTTGCTAAAGAATAACAGGATATAACCAATCTTTTTGCGACAGGGTTTTGCGACAATTAACTATCTGAAATCATTGCACCTAAAAAACCGTTGCAAAAAGGGTCATATTTGCAACGGTTATTGCCTCGATCGAACCACACCTGTCTCTATTGGCAGTGCTCGAATAATTTCTGTGGCTGCATCGAGAGCATTTGTTGGCGATTTCCAAACAAACCGTTTCAACAAAGTCGGGACTACCGCTTCTTCATCGAACAAAAGAGTGATTATTCTAAACCGTTCTCCGTCCTCGTTGTGTCTAGCCATGGCAAGGTCGATTTCATTTGCCAAGTATGTTTCGTCTTTGAACTCTTTCGTAATGAAAAACACAGCGGCGCAAGATTGATAGAATCCTTCAGCGATACCCCTGTGCAAGTTTACGCCAGCAGGCATACAGTCTTCATCTAACCATGTCTCATAGCCCATAGTGCGGAGTAGTTTGTCAAACTGCCGAACCATTTCCTTGTTCGCGCCTTTGTGACTTAGAAAAACCTTCATAGGAGATATGCCTAAAGCTATTGCATGGCGTGATAGTTGTGATTGTAACTCAACAGTCCAATCAAGATTATCATCAATGAACACAACGGCACCACGAGGTGGCAAACTATAGTGATTCATAATATTTGAACGTACTGCCTCCCGATTGTCTTCAGTTATCGTCTCTACTCCAAACTTTTGAGAGATATTTCCTATTCCATTATAAGAACGAAGTCCGCCAGAATCATTTTTGAAAATCAGAATACTCGTGGTGCCGATCACGCCAATATCAACGGAGTGCCCAAAGCTGGAGACAAGCGGCCATTGCTTTGCTTGTTCGGGATAAGCCTGTTCCACAACCACTGCATATTGGTTTACAAACCAATCGTTTATTTGTTGTTCTTCCGACATTTACGTTCTCTTTCCAATCTTATTAACTGCTTTTATGATGTATATCACTGTATCTCGTTCCTACTACCAAGGTTTTTGCAACGCTTTTTAGCACCCAACTATTTCAAGGACTTAGGTGTCGCAAAATCTTGTCGCAAAAAGATAGGCGAAATTCCGCTTTGAACTCAATCTGACAATCTCTCTCGCATAGGCCAACGGCGGGTGTTGGCCGAGGCTGTGTGGAAACGTGTGAATCTGTTACTGTCTTCTTATAATGAGGA
>CAZCUN010000044.1:0-27638 GCA_964502215.1 uncultured Rhizobiaceae bacterium
CTCATACCCATATTGATAACCCATTTTTGAGTTATCTGGGACAGCCCCATTTTTTTATTATTGAACCAATATTCATTCCTAATTATTTTATAGCTGTCGGGATCATATGCTATAATTGCGGGCCCTAGCATTGGATCCCTGTGTAATTTCCCGCACTTCCAGTAACTTTCTTCAAGTAAAACTCCATCTTTGTTTCGTTTTATGAAAGCTGGGTTGTCTTCTTCTCTATGAACATAGCCAAGTAAAGAAAATTGCTCAATCAACCGGGTGCTTGATCTGGGGTCTGTTACAATTGTTGAAGGTTTATCACCTTCTCTATGCTCACCATCTCCGTTATGCCATCGCTGATAAATAGGTATATTATGTGTAGGGCAATATTTAATAAATGCTGGAAGGTCACCCATCCTATCCAATTGCCCCAGTTGATTTTCCCAACGTTCGGTTAGTACTGTGTCAGTTATTGGATCATAACCTATTTTTACTACATACCTCTTTTGCTCATATATTTGCGTCACATCGCTATAATAACTAAATTCTATTATAATTCAATGATTTGATAGTAGCCTAGTTCAGGCTAGTTTGTTTTTACCTAGGCTAATTTAGGCCGTTTTTGGGCTGCTTACGTCCGTGTAAAACTAGTGGAAATCCTTTCTTATGTCCTTGTTGAGCCTGTTGGTTCAATCGGGATGACGGTCCTGAACTTAAACCAAAGCTAGCGCTGAGGAAGAGCTCTTCTTCTCTAATTCCTAGGAGAAGAAAATTGGGAAATACATTACGAAACACAACTACCAGTCTCTGTGGCTGTGATATCAAGGCACCTTCATTGCGTGCGCTTCGTTCATCATTGTTTAACACAGCTTTGGCAGTAGAACTTTGTGATCTTGATTTGAGTGGTGATGGAACCATTGATATGGTTTTATCCGAACTTTGGGACCATCACACAGGAAAACTGCTACCAGCTAACTTTGATATGGTTCAGCGGGATTCTGATGATCCAAGGCAAATAGAGCGGTTCGACAATCTTTGGAGTGGAAATGATCAACGTAGGTTCATCAATCGTTATAAGGACCGAGCCAAACGTAAATTTAAAAACCGCTTAAAAATGTCCAGCGTTGATTCCGTCGTTATGCTTTATTTTGCAATGGAAATTTATTACTGCAGAACTTACGGGCAATGCTCGCGTAAATAATCACCTTGAACATTGCCCAACTAAATTTTGACCTGTCGTCCTTAAGTGGGCGATAGGTTTTTACTATGCCCGAGCCTTCTATTTCTACAGTTATTCCAAAGCGGTGAGTGCCCAATCAATAATCCGCCCAATCCCCGCCCGTGAGAGTGCACTGCATCTCCTACTGATATGTAATCCACTGCTTGGTGGTGTGAATACTCACACGGAGAATCCTAATGGTTACAAGAGAAATGAGGCGTCGAAGTAAAAAGGCGCAGGGTGTGCATCCAAAAGATGGTACACCGTTTAGGAGTGGTGCATCTCATATGCGTTACTCGATTGAAGAACGCATACCTGAATTGGTTAACACCGCTTGCCAAGTTCCTGATGTGTCGGCTGGTGCTGATTATCTAAGCCGCTTAGCAGAATCTGCATTCATGGCTAAACATGGGGCAGAGAAGACAAGTTTAGAAGCAAAGGTTGCTCGCAGTTCACATGAACTAGAAGTTGGGTTTCAGGGGCTTGAATCCGCGCGTAAAGCAGAACGAGACACTCCTGAGTGGGTTCAGTCAGGTAAAGCCAATCAAGATCGTTCTGACGGATCAAAGTCAGAAATCCCGATTAAGGAATGGCAATACCGTCATAAAGTGGAAGGCTTGTTACTTCTTGTTCTTCTGCTACTGGCAATGACTGCATCGTACATTACAGCCTATGGTAACTTAATTGGGACAGGTCTTCCTGTATTCCTGGAAACACCGTTACTTGCTGCTGTTATGTCAATGATGGCGCCTATGGCTGGCATCTCAGTGAAACTGTTTAATTCCTATTTCCGTACAGAAAAAGGACGTCGTAAGTTTACACTGATTTTAAACAGTACAGCGATTACCCTTGTTTTTGTCTGGATTGGTCTTTTTGCAGAGCAATTCCATGGTCTCAGCACATCCGTTGTTGCTGGAGGTCTTTTTGATGATCCTACACTTTGGGATGAGATCAAGGATACCTTGTTTGTAGCTATTACCCTTCTTTGTGAAGTTAGCATTGGAGCTGTTATTGCCAACAGGCTTGATCGCATTGCGATTACTTATGCGCCTGATTTTTGGTCACGTAATCCTGAAAGCGAAACGCTCAAGGAACACGTCACAACTTTGAACCAAGAAGTTGATGTTCTGAACCAGAAGTTCGGTGAAGCCAGTGGGCAGCTTGCTGAACTTGAGGCTGCACAAAAACTTTCAATTGAAACCGCACTGCTGGTTTATGACGCGCGACGCTCTCGCGCTGACCAGCCTGACCTTCTTTAAGGAGATTATTATGATTAAACAGACAACTATTTTGACAGTGCTCGCAGCAAGCCTATTGATGACAACATCATCGCACGCCCGGGACGCAATCATCGGTTTATCACCTATCCAGACACCGGAAGCTTTGAAAGTGCAAACTGAACGCACGATCCAGTTTTTGGCGAACACCGTACAGCCAGGTGAACAAGCTCTTATTTTTGACGCCTATAATGTTCAACTCATTGGTATATTCAAAGTGCCAAACAAGGTTTCTTACGCTAACCCGCGCGCCAAAATTCAGGCAAATGGTACGTTACTCAAACAGTTAAAGTCCTTTATCGAAGGAAGCAAAGACCAGAAAAGTCGGACTGGATCGCTCGACCTGCCGCGCCTTATGCGGACTGTTCGGGAGAATTACCCAAGCAATGGGAATAGATCATTCATTGTTTTGGGTTCTCCTTTCTTTGACAATCCTCTTACACCTTCACTCTCCATGCTTGATGGACATGTACCAAATGATGGGCACGTTGCTTCCGGGATTGCCAAGTCACCATTTGGTACGCGGGCATTAGGTGGCTCTCTTAAAGGTACGGATATTCATTTTGGATTGATTAAAAGTGAAGATGCATGGGCTGTATCAAAACGACATGCCTATGCAGTCGAGCGCTTCTGGACGCTAACGGCTGAAGGGCATGGCGCGTCCACTGCCTATTTTGGTCACGATCTTGAAACTTTGTTCAAGGTTGCAGCACATGATACACCAGATAGACGCCATGCTGCGCCACTTGGAGAAACAGGCAAGAGATTCATGATCCGCTTTAAACCAGATGCTGGAAGGACAGGAAGCATTTATGATGCCAAGCCCAAAACAAAACCACCATTACCTCCAGTATGGAAATCGGCATCAAACGTAAAGATTGCGGTGAAATGGTCATGTGAATCATGTGATTTAGATTTGCATGTTAAGCCAAAAGCAGAATCTGAAGTTATATCATTTTCAAAAACGAAAACTTCGGAAGGTCAATTGTATAAAGACTTTACTCTGAGCCCAGCCAATAACGGGTTTGAAACAGTTGAATTGAAGGGCCATTTCGATCTGAGTAGAACGCTTGTAGGTGTCAACTTTTACGGAGGTAGTGTGTCAACATCATCAGTGAAAGGAGAAGTACGTATAGCAATAGGAGATGCTCTTTGGGCTGCGCCATTTGAGATTGATGCCAAATCAGGAAATAAAGGCCATGGTACAAAAGAACTTGTGGAACGAGGTTCAGCGCCCAATTCTAACTGGATTAAAATTGATCTTGTTGAGGTGATAAATTCTGGTGAAACCAAAAATGGAGCGCCTGGCTAAGAGGTGTAATCAGGCTGGTTAAATTAATAAAAAGGGCTCCACATAAACTGAAGCCCTTTTTGTTTTTTCATCGTAATCTGTGGCCTAAATAATTAATCTAGTGATCAAACCAATTTACATAATCAGTCAAGTAGTTGAATAAGTGATTATTTTAACCAAGATCTGCAAATCTCATAAGAAAGCACTACTTCTAAATCTCGAGTACTAATTTTCTTTTTTTTGTTAGTTCTATAGTCAATGTAATGAAGATTATCACCGCTGAGACCTATTAGTTCTTTAGCAAAACCAAAGACTTGTGGATGCACATTCGTCGGAGTTTGTGGCTCTACTGCTAGTTGCCAATATCGACGAGTTTTGACGGTACCTTCTTCACAATAATCACCACCACCGGTCCATCCTTTGTAAGCGCCACATGACTTTGAAAATCTAATTTCAAAGTCATCGTCCCAATCCAGTTTTTTTATGTTTCCATTGCAACCAACATCAAAAGAAACGCCGGAACTAGAAATAGAGACTACTTCCCCATACACAGCATTGCTCACACGATCATAAATTTCATCTGCGAACACTGATGTCCTAACGAAACTAAAACAAAGACCGCCAAAAATTATCAACATTAAATGAAGGGGTTTCAGCATATGTGTCTCCTGATTTAAGATTAAAAGTATGAACGGATGGTCTTGCATCACCTACCTCTGCGAAGGCGACAGGTGATATAACTGTAAGATGATTGCCAGATTTATGCACTATTAATATTTTAGATTTTTCGCCTAAATGTGCTTTTGACAGATTATCAAATGTTTCCATTAACTCATCACTGCTGGATTTGAGAGAGACTAATTCTCGAAGTGTAGTTGTGCTAAGCGTGCTATCTCGCTGGGCAACATAAAATCCATCTAAACTTGCTATTACATATATCAAGATAAAACATATAATGATTGAAAATTCCTGGATATGGCTAATCTTAATCTTCGCTTGTTTTACTTTAATGCGGTACCCATCAAAATTTAAAACTATCGATATAGATATAAATAAGAATATAAAGAATGCATAAAAATTTGTGAAATTTACAGATAAGCCTCTGAATAGTATATGGTAATACTCCAAATTTAAATTTGATATTCTAAATCCAAATTCTAAAAAGTAAGAATTGAGATGTACTATTCCTGTAAAAAAAATATACCCCAGCAAGACTGTTAAATTTCTGGCTATCAGTGGTTTGTCTTGCATTTTAAAGTTCTCCGAGAAAACTTTACCAGATGTTTCATATTGATAACAAGAGTGATGATTTAAGAACTGAACAAAAGCTGCCTGACCTAAACTGAAATAATTCATCACTAAGACAACGCCCTGCTTTTTTATCAATATAGAACGCACGATGCAGGAAAACCGCCGATAATCCGCCAGTAGAAACTTCAGGTTCATCCTATGAAATAGGATCAACTGGAGTATTTACATGATCGACATTAATCAACTTCCCATTTCTGGTGGTGTTATAATTACGGGCGTTGTTGGCGTAATTCTTTTTGGCGGGATACTTGGCCCGCTTGTGGCAGATCGGACTATTCAAAAATCTGGTTGGCATCAGATATGCGAAAGAGATTTGCGCAAAACCATCAAAGCTCAACTTCCTCAAAAACAAAGCAAGCCTAAAATTGAATGCGGTGCTGTCATGAAGCTATTCGGCAATGGCGCAGACCACCTTTGTCATCAAGGTGGTGATGCACTGTTTGATTTGATGTCGATTGATCCGTTGGCTGAACAAAAAGAACAATTGCATAGAAGGGAAACTGAGAGACTTTCACGTATTGCAGAGCAAGCACCAAATGCGTGTTCTTGTGCATCTTCAACGGTTGCTTCGGAACGCGTTACGTGGGGCTTGTATGCTGTCTCTGCAAGGCAGATTGGTGGCTCTCAAAACCTGTCTGCAGACTTAACGAAGGCTTTAGGTTCTTCTGCGTGCGCCTCGATGTTAGGTAACATTGGAGGTGGGCAATGATCTTTGGTAAATTCCAACTCTCCAACAATGCCATCCATACGCATAATGACAGCTATGTACTAACAAATATCACCACTATCTCAGCGCGTCGTCCTTTTTTGGGCGCAAGCATAATGCTCTCAGCATTGATGGTAATTTTTACGCTCTCGTTCATTGATCTGTTGTTCATGCATGAACTTGGAATTTTTCTCTTTTCCATTTTAGCCACGTTGTTCTTAGGGCTTTGGCTCGGACAGTTGCAATTGCTCAGCGGTGATTTACGTGGCTCTGAATTGGGTACTGCGGTTTGGGGAAGTTACGCGCATTTGAACCGTATTCGGCGTGAGATTGCAGAAGCCGTTAGTCAGCTAAATTCCTCTGAACAATCCAATACAAAATTGATGAAAGGAGAAAGGTTATGAAACCTTCTGATCCTCGAACAAGGCCAAATATTGGACCTTCTATAAAATCTGTCCTCTTGATCAATTTTACCTTGTTGCATGCCTTTGTACTTGGCGGTGTTGCTTGGTTGATGTGGCCAGAAACCAAACATGGTTGGCGCTTTGGTGTTCTTTCTATCATCTTGGGTGCTGCAGCAATTTCTTTTGGCGTGAAAGCAATTGGCGATATCTGGCACCATGTTCAGCGTGACAGAGAGATTATACGCTTTAATCGTAATAGCCGCGCACCGCAGTCGGACAAGATTGCTGGTGAAGATGTCATGAATGATGGGGAGATGTTTTAATGAGTTTCCCATTTGGAAAACTGCCTTTTGGCAGGAAATCAGGTTCAAAGCGCAAGTCCATCTTTGCAAGAGCCAAACAAACCATTCCTCTGGTTGATCCAATGGGGCGTCGTTTGATTGCTCTTACCAAGGAAAACAAGCGCCCAATTTTTGCACCCAAAGGCCATTCACTTTTGATGTCTTCGAATGGCGGGGGTAAGTCAACCTGTGGTGCTTCCATTTGGCTTTATTCTCTACTTTCTGGTGATCCAAATCGCGCAATTGGCGTGTTCGATTCCAAGGATGGTGAGCTTGCTTGGCAGAGTGCTGACATGATAGCTGCCATGGGACGCAAGGTTGCTATCATTGATGATATGGGAGTATTTCCAATTGACAATCCGCATCTTGTCTCACTCAATCCACTTGGAGCGGTTACGTCCTCTTATGAACGGGACAAGCGTGACTTGGTATTCGCAAGCGACAATGCAAACTATGCGTTAATTGCAGAGCCAGAGAAAGATGAGAAAAATGCATACTGGAGGGATGAACCTAGAACGCTGATTGAATTTGCAACTTATGTGCTGATGAAACGTAACCCTCGTCTTGCCATACCAGGTGGTGTCTGGTCGCTTTTGGGTAATCCCAAAATGCTCAAAAAGTTTGCAACGATTGAAGCAGATGAAGGCGAAGGCATGTTAAAAGTGCTAGCGCTTAATGTGCTTGAGATGGCAGATCATGAACACTTTCCCCAACATCGTTCTGCAGCTTTAAAATCACTTCGTATTTTTGCTGATGGGACAAGACTGTATCAAGCTGGCAGTAATGCCAAGCTTACTCACGCGGACTTAATCCGCGAAGGCTATGTGATCTTCATTGTTGGACCACAAGCCTACATGAACCGTCTTGGCGCATATTATGCGCTGCATATTCTAGCCTTCAATCAGGCTTTATATCTGGGTGCAGGTAAACTCACTCAAATCCTAGACGAATTTACGAATGCTCCACTCAAACCCATGGTTGAGTCCATGACGACGCTTCGCGCATTTGGTGCTGAACTTCATATGATTGCGCAAAGCAGATCAGAGATTGAGCGTCGTTTTAGCAAGCTTGAATGCGAAACCATTGAGGAGAACTCAATCGTCAAACAATGGTTTGGCTTTTCTTCTTTTGCAGAAGCTGAGCGTATATCTAAGGCAATTGGTGAAGAACAAGTCATCAACCCAGGATTAAGTTCTGATAATAAGGAATTGCGCCTGCAGTTTAGCTATCAGACAGGCAAGGAGCGTAATTTAAGTGCCAATAAGCTCATGGCTATGCCGTCAAGTGAACAACTCATACATGTTAAAGGTGTGGGCTTCATAAATGCGCTCAAAATCAGCCAGCAAAATATAGCACCTTATTGCAATCTTATAGCAGATAACCCCTTGGAGGGTGGTCAGTTACCTCCTGACCCAATGATTGAATTACCACTTCCGAAAGGAGAAGAACAATGATGCGTTCGTTCAAATATGCAAGCTTGTTTTTATGGATTATAGGCGCTGCTGCTGTTTATGCGATTTATGCCACGCAAGGCCTGCCACATATGATCTGGAAATATGAGTTCTATAATAATGGAGATCGTTATTATACGTCTTGTACGTTTGCTGGTCCTTATGGCTTTTTTACAATATCTGCTGAAAACGGAAAATGCGGTTGGGTGCGCCTCTTTCGGGAGGATAGTTATGGCAACCGTTAACAGATCAGGATTACTGCATTCTGTATCGCTTGGGGTGATGGACGCGATCTTTAAGGTTAAGTCTCATGGCCAACGCATTCTCAGCCATGCTCTTCAAGACGCGCAAGACAAGCGATTGATCAACTTTGCCGCTGGCAATCATCTCATCGCAATGTTCACGATCCTGAAGCGTCAAATTGTAAGGTTCAACGGCTTCCCAGAAGGCGATGTAATCAAGCGGTTCCAACCACTCTTCAACGTCCTGAATATCCTGAAAAATCATCATGATACCAGTTTACCAAATTACGGGTGTGATAGCCAAACTTATCTCATTTTTATCAAGGTGAAGCAGCAATGACTTTCAATATCGATTGGGAAATGGCTGAGATGTTCCATGAAGCCGTAATGCTGCATGAAGCTCAAAAACTGCGAACTCCGGAGGATTGGCAAAAGGCGGATGAACTCATCACGCTTGGCAAGACTGAACGCAAACAAATGCAAGAGGCCTATGAACTTGAATATGACACCCGCCATGAAATGAAACGTCAAAAAATTATTGATGATGCGGGACGAAAGAAATTTGATCACCCAACCCCTTTCGGACGTGACAAGTTTGATCGCGATGCAATTGATCGTCAGGCGCATCGTGAGGTTCAGCATGATCATCAAAATGATTTGCAGGCCTCTCGTGATAATGAAAAACAGGAAATGGAAAATCTGCAGGAAACCGCCCGCAAGCGGGATGATCCCCTTATACAAATGAAAGACAAAGCAACTGAAGCTTTTGAGAAGTCGCATGACAGACGAAAGGCAGCTGATCGTAGAGGGCCTAAAAGAATTCGTTAGTTGCAATTGTTGATTTGAAAGGAAACACAATGACTAGAGATGAACAAATGAATGCTTATAAATCTTATGAAGGTTTTACGGGTAAAACACTTACCTACAGCCAGAGTGATGAAGCTGCTAGTATTGCTGCTCTCATCAAACGTAACATCAAAAAGACAGGTACTTTTGTTGAGAAACTAAATGACTATTCTCATGCTTTTGCCCGTACAGAAAAGTTTGATCAGATGCGAGCAGAAGATATTATTAGAAACATCTTCAAGGATATTAATGGTCAAACCATGAACCAGATGCGTGAAGACCTGATGGCTCGAGATAAAAATCTTCCTAAAAATGCAGAAGCGGTCGCATTGGAAAATGCCCGTAATATTGAGCCGCTTATTCGTGAAGGTAAAACGATGCCATTTTACAAAGCGTTCGATATGTCCGCAGTAACGGTATCAGATCAATTGGGCATTACGGAATCCAAGGCCAAAGAACTGATGAAAGAAACATACCAGGTGCATGAAGGCCGTGACCTTTATCAAGTTGGTAAAGAAGCTGAAAAGACCTATCACGAACCTGCTCGCGAAGCGGCGCGTGAGAAATACCTTCAAGAGAAAGCGCAGAAGCAATCAGTGAGTAAAACGAAATCTTATTCAAAAGCACGTGCACGCACATGACATTTTGGAGGGCCTAGATGTGGGTAATTAGGTCATACACATCGTAATACTCATAGTTATGAATACGGATGTATGGTCATTTTGGTAAAATTAATGCGCTAATATAGTTGGTATCTGACAAATGCTTTTATGCTGTAATTTGCTTCCAGATTGGATTTGGTAACATCAGCATTCAAGCATTTGGATAGCCCTGTAATAGATAGATGGCACGTGCCATTAAATTGCCATTTGGATGCGCAGATTTTGCCTTAATCCAACACGACACTGAACATTCTCAGCCACTTATTCCGGCTTCTTTCCACGGTTCGAATTGAATTATCTAGCCTGCTTTTTGCGGGAACGGGATCGCTTTGCCTAATCGCAAACTGTTGCCTTCTCTTTCCTCACTCGCATGCAGATTGATTGTTCTCAATTGAACCGTTTTCCAAAACCAACCCATTCCACGAAAGGAAACACTATGAATACAATTTATGAACCCATCGATACAGGAATAATTGCTGAAACCAGAAACAGTTATTCTGCAAGATTATTAACTGATCCACAGTTTGAAGAATTTACTTCAATCTGTTTGATCCTCAACCGCGAAATCCATCGCTCATGCAGCTTTATTGAGAAACTGGAAACCTATGCCTTTGCCATCTCGCGTACAGAAAAAGGCATTAATGCATCACGCGCAGATACGATTATCCGTGATCTGTTCAAAGGCTTGTTCGGCGAAAGTATGGATTCGCTTCGTAAAACACTTCTCAAGAATGAAGAAGAGCTTGATAACGAAGTAATTGCATTAGGTCATGATTTTGCCCTTGCAACGCTGCTGATGATTGAAGAAGGCGAACTGATGCCCTTCCATCGTGCCTATGCGCATCAGGCAACGCTTATGGCAACTGAACTCTCCATCAGCGATGTTGCTGCCAAACGGATAATGAGCGAGCAATTTGAACAAAAAGCGCATCGTGAGTTTTACGAAGAAGGTAAGCAATTTGAAGATCGCTTCTATCTACCACAAGTGGAAGCTGCCAAGCGTCAGAGAGGTAGTCGAAATGGTGGCGCTAGAACTAGAGGGGTAAGTTCAGGTTACTCCTCTTCAAATGAAGCTTCATCCAAGCCTACGCCAACAAACGCATAGAGGCTGATGAATGAATAGCTCAACACTCAATTTGGGTTATACGGTAAGACGGGCCATTCGCGAACCTCGCGATGGCCTGCACGTATTCTCCCATGACATTGGTACATTCTGCATTCCTGCAAAACATGCTCAACTTTTGGCCGATGTTTACAGACGCTATCTATTGGCATCTGGCATACTGGATTGGCGTTGTGATCCTTATTGCGACGCTGAACTTTACGATTGTGATCGGCTATCTCTTTCCTTCATTAATGAACGATCAAACCGCATGGTCGCTGATGGGCAGTTCTATCTTGAAGATGCAATTGAGTTTGTAGAGATTGAAAGCGGTCTTTCCAAAGCGCTCGCCACTCGTTGGTGCATGATGATGGAATACGTCACTCATGAAGATCAACGCTTATCTTACGATCCTCAAACTAAACCAGCTCAAGAACCGCCCGAGTACTTTTCAAGGACATGCTTGGATAATGCAATTCAGCCAAACGAGGAGACGGATCATGGATAGTAATCAAACACTCGAAAATGTACCTCAAATAGATTCTGACAGTAATGCGATCGCGAAGCAATATGAAAACACATATCCAGCTTTGGAAATCGACTTTGACTTGTGTGAAGCATATCTGGATCAATTGGATGGTACTTCTGAACAAAAACGCGAATTGATTGCTGCTATCTGGTCTCTCGTTGTTGCCTTGGTTGATCTTGGTATTGGCATTCATCCAGCACAACTAGCAAATACTAAAAGCTGTGAGCAGAATGCTCTTACTGAAGAACTTAAACGTTCTGGGCTCTCAGATGTGATAAGATATGTAGATCGTCCAAAAACAAAATTTATAGAAGCTGCTGATAATACGCATTGCAGCAAACGGGAGGAGTCTATCAATGAATGTAAAAGCCAAGAATGAAATCAAAATACAAAAGGCAATCATCTACTGTCGAGTGTCTTCCAAATCCCAGGAAGAAGAAGGCAACGGGTTACAATCTCAAGAAACCCGTTGCCGAGATCATGCGCGATTAAAAGGCTATGAAGTTGAAGCCGTCTTCCCTGATACCATCAGTGGAGGCGGTGATTTTATGAAGCGTCCCGGTATGGTGGCGCTTTTATCATATCTCGATGCTCAACCTTATGAGAACTATGTTGTCATCTTTGACGATCTCAAACGGTTTGCGCGTGATACCCGCTTCCATCTCGATCTTCGTGATGCCTTTAAGGCTCGTAGCGCTGCAATTGAATGTTTGAACTTCAAGTTTGATGACACACCTGAAGGTGAGTTCATAGAAACCATCATGGCTGCCCAAGGCATGTTAGAGCGAAAGCAGAACGGGCGGCAAGTCACTCAAAAGATGAAAGCCAGAATGCAGAACGGCTTTTGGATACATAATGCACCTGTTGGCTATAAATACATTACCGAGAAAACCAGAGGCAAAATCTTGATACGCAATGAACCACTTGCTTCCTTGGTCAAGGAAGCTTTTGAAGCTTATGCATCTGGTCGTTTGGAAACCCAAGCCGAAGTGAAACGCTTTTTGGAAACGCATCCTGACTTCCCACGAGATAAGCGTGGCATTGTAAGGCAACAGCGCATCACTGATATGCTGACCAATCCACTCTATACAGGCCATATATGTTCTGAGAATTATCAGATTGAATGGCTCAAAGGGCATCATCCCGCTCTGATAAGCTTGGAGACGTTTGATAAGGTTCAAAAGCGCCGTAAAGGCACTGTGAAGGCTCCTATGCGCAAAAACATAGGTGATGCCTTCGCATTACGTGGCTTCATCCTCTGTGGCGATTGTAACAAGCCTCTACGTTCCTCAATCTCGAAAGGCAAAGGTGGTCATTATCCTTACTATCTGTGCCAGACGAAAACGTGTGGCTCATATGGCAAGTCCATTCCACGTGACAAGCTTGAAGATGATGTAGGTGAACTGATTAAAGCCTTTGAGCCTAAAAAGCCGTTGTTTGATATTATCAAAGTCCTGTTTAAGAACGCGTGGGATCAACGCAAACAACAGGCAGCTCAGGTCATTAAATCAGCTGAAGAGCAACTTAAGACAATTGAGAAGCAATCTGAGGCTCTATTGGAACGAATAATAGAGGCAAGTAACCCAAGCGTTATCACAGCGTATGAGAAAAAGATCGGGACTCTTGAACGTAACAAGCTGAAATTGGAGGAACAAATGGCATTAAGATCAATAACTGATACGACATTCGAAGAAAAACTAGAACTCGCACTACAATTCTTCGCAAACCCTTGGAAAATATGGGAAAGTGAGCAAATCAACCTACGTAGAGCAGTGCTAAGAATGGCCTTCGAAGACCGCCTTGCATACCAACGAAATCAGGGTGCTAGAACCCCTAATTTATCGTTACCATTCAAAGCTTTAATGGGTAATTCGGACCAACTAGTCCGATTTGGTGCGGGTAGAGAGAGAAAGCTCGAACTCTCTTCTTGAAGTATTAGAAGATTGGAATCGTGTTTTACAAGCTGAAAATATTAATTTTTCTGAGTTATCCCTAACAACTGAAAATGCTGCAGAAAGTGATAAAAAACAAGATCACCAAATGTCCAAGACCAAGTCTAAACTAAACCGATCAACTCAGAGGTTGGAACCATGAGTAGGGCTTCTGATCAAACGGCTGTTAGTGACCAGTTGCGCGGTGCATTCAATGACAAGTCTTCGAGTAAGCAGACTCTTGACGATACTGACGTTAAACTAGATAAAGGCAAGCAAGTTAGTAGCTGCAAGAAGAAATACCCTTCGCCAATAACATTTCGTCCAACAGAAGAAGAGCGCGCCATTTTGAAGGCTGATGCTGGTGGGATGTCTCAGAGTGCTTACATCCGTAAATGCCTGTTTGGCAGGAAGACATCCAAACGTGTTGTGCCAGAGGCAGATCGTGTTTTGCTGGCTCAGATATTGGCCAAGCTTGGAGAAAGTAGGATTCCTAACAATCTCAATCAGATCGCCTATCACGCCAATTGTGGGTTTTTGTTACTGGATGATGTGACGATTGAAAAGATTAATGAGGCTTGTTTGTATGTTGCGTGGATGCGGACGCAACTTATCGAAGCTTTGGGCTTGAAAGATAGTTCTAACAAGAAACCCAAATCTACAGGTCAAAAGGATGATCATCTATGATTCTGGTCGGTAATCGTCGTGGTTGTGCATCTGAACTGGCAGCTCATCTTTTCAATGCTGAAGACAATGAACATGTTGAACTGCATGAAGTTCGGGGGTTTGTGGCTAGTAATCTGGAAGGCGCATTGCATGAAGCCTATGGCATTAGCCGTGGTACGAGATGCAAGAAGTTTTTATATTCTTTGTCATTAAGTCCACCACAAGACGAAAATGTTCCTGTTAAAGTGTTTGAAGCAGCAATAGAACGTATTGAGCATAAGTTAGGCTTTGGTGGACAGCCCAGAGCTATCGTCTTCCATGAAAAGAAAGGAAGACGCCATGCGCACGTGGTCTGGTCACGTATTCATGCTGATACTATGACGGCAATTGATCCTTATAAGGATCAGGAGGCACTTCAACAGATTGCAAGAGAACTCTATTTAGAACACGAATGGGAATTGCCAGATGGTTTTATAAGAAAGGAAGATACAGACCCGTTAAACTACTCTCATGCTGAACATGCACAAGCCAAACGCGCGAAGCGTGATGTTAAAGAGCTAAAGCGCATCTTCCGGCAATGCTGGGAACGAACAGACACCAGAGATACATTTGCTCATGCAATGAAAGAACAAGGCTTCCTCCTTGCAAAAGGAGATAAACGCGGGTTTGTAGCAGTTGATGCTCAGGGCGAGGTTTATTCAGTTGCGCGGTATGCTGGTGTTAAGGCAAAGGAATTAAGAGCCAGGATTGGAAGCTTTGATAGTTTGCCTGATGTGGAGAGCGCTAAATCGCTCTCTAGCTCAATTGAAAAAAAATCCAGTGAAATGCCTAAAATTGATAATGATGTGAACATCACTACCAATGTCAATACCGCTACCAACTTGGCTACTTATGCCCATCCTCCTTCTAAAAACTCATATTGGGATACACAGAAAGCCGAATTACAGGAAAAGCTTGAAGCCCTGGGAGTTGAACGTGTTGCAATGGTTGTGCACCATCGCAATGTTCGTGCGTTGCTGCATCAAAAACAGCAAAAGCGCCATATTGCGGAAATCAAGACAAGAAGTGCCAAGCTGCCAAGGGGCTTAAAAGCTGTATGGTTTAAACTTTCTGGTCAATATGATGCTCTGATAACAGCTAACAAACAAGAAATCGCAACATCAGAAGCTAGAGATCGCTCTGAACAACAGAGCCTGATTGAAATACAACTGTCAGAACGCCGTGTTCTGCAAAAGCAAATTCAAATCTCAGAAACAAAGCTTCTGGGAAGTGAGCTCAGGTTCTTATCAATTGAACCAGAACAAGCACTGGTTATTCCACCTGATCCGGATGTTCTCACCATCAAGGAAAAGGTCAATCAGTGCCCGGAACATATTCTACAAGTCATGACCCAGACTGAGGAAAGCTTCACTCGTAATAATATTCTGCGTTCTCTTGCTAAATACATAGAAAACCCGCTCAAACTTGGGGCAGCCATTGAGCAGGTTATGCGTTCAGCAGAACTGACCGTTCTGGATGAGGATCATGGTCATAAAGATATTAATATCAACCAGAAGAATAACGACCAGTATCGAAACACCAAAACCAACAAACGTTATACAACGCGCTCATTCTTGGACTTAAAGCATGAGCTGGAAGAGAACGTTCTACATTTATCAAGTTCCTCATCTACATATGTATCTAACGCTAATATCAATGCTGCAATCAAACAGCAGAACAAAATCTTAAATAAACAATTTGGAGCCACGCTTAGTGAGCAGCAAAAAGCTGCCATTCGACATGGTTTGGATAAGAAACAGTTTACAGCAATTGTGGGGCTCGCTGGTACTGGTAAAAGCACCATTCTATCAGCAGTAAAGATAGCATTGGAGCGGCAAGGCTATACTGTTCATGGTGCTGCGTTATCAGGTAAGGCTGCTGATGGTCTGGAACAAGCTTCACAGATTAAAAGCAGAACACTTGCCTCATGGACGCGAAGTTGGGATCAGGGCAATGGATATCTGACATCCAATGATGTCTTGATCATAGATGAAGCGGGCATGATTGGTACAAAACAACTTTTGAGATTTGTGAAGGAAGCCAAGCGCAGTGGTGCAAAACTTCTCTTAGTGGGTGATCCAGAACAATTGCAACCTATTAACGCTGGGACGCCGTTCACAGACATCTGTAAAATCATCAATCCAGCCAGGCTTACAGAAATCCATCGACAGATAGATGATTGGCAGAAACAGGCTTCCCTTGATCTGGCTGAACAACGCATAGACGAAGCGCTCAAGGCTTATGAAGTTCACGACAATATAACTCAAACAAAAAACACATCAGAAGCTATCCTTAAATTGGTTGACGATTACATGGCTGATCTTGAACTCAATGGAAACGCCACATCACGTATCGCACTTGCGCATCGTCGTAAGGATGTTCATGCGATTAATCAGGCGATACGCATGCAACGCAAAACTGCAGGTGATTTATTTGAAGCAGATGAAGCTATCATCCAAACCGATCATGGCAAACGTGCTTTTGCAAAAGGGGATCGGATTGTGTTCACAAAGAATGATAGATCACTTGGCGTTAGAAACGGCATGCTTGGAACTGTTAAGTCAGTCACGGAAATTGATTGTAAGATAGAACTATCTATCAGAATTGATGGCGAGCCACCTAAAACAATTACCATTGATCCTGAACATTACGCATCATTTGATCATGGCTATGCTACCACGATACATAAGTCCCAAGGGGTAACAGTTGATCGTGCTTTTGTTCTTGCCTCGACCACGATGGATAGACATCTTACATACGTTTCCATGACTAGGCATAAAGAGGATTGTAGGCTTTATGGGGAGGAAAGAACCTTGCGAAGAATAAAGAGCGCAAAAAACAAATTATCAGGCAAGAGAGCTGAACGCGCGATACAGCAGATTCAGAAAAACAAGAATATTCCAAGAATACAATGATCAAAATTATGCAGATCATCAGCCTTGAGTGTAACGGTAATTATTTTGTACTTTTGTAAAATAAGCTGAATGCAATCTGTTATTCAGTTAAATATAATTAATCCGCCATTAGAATTTTATTTGAACAAAACGTAAATTGTTATCAATTTTGGACTAGCTTTTTAGTCAAAAATATATTGTGCTTAGGGCAAAGTATAGAATTAGAAATTTTACGATAATAATTTTAATTCTAATTCTATTATGTAGGGGGTGTCTTCATTTGTTAAGAAAATATTTTTTCTATTTTTCTCTTGTTACATTTTTGTGTTTTAGCTCAATCAGCAAAGCTGAAAATACGGAGACAAAAAGTGGATTAAAGCCAGGTAATAATAATGTAATAAGATATTATTGGAAGGGCGAGCTTAAGCAACTGGAAAAATTTAAAATTATAATCAATGGTATAGGCTCACCATTTATCGAATTTAGACAAAATGATCCAGTTGCTGAGTTAATTAGAAGTAAATTACCATTAATTCGATATCATTCTTCTGATCTTTATTTTCCAAAAGTGAGAAATGTTATTACTGTAAAGCCAAATATAAAAACAGATAGCCCATTTATTGTTCATCAAGCGGGGCGTGAAGTTTGTTATATGGACTTGCGTCAAAATGAGGTAAGTGAATGTACTTTTACAACCCCGACCCCTCCTAAATTTTTATTAGAAAAGCTTGACTTAAATAAAAATACTGCACTTCAACATATGAGCATTGAAAATATTGAAAAATTGTCTGAAGATTACTTCGTTAAACCTCATTATATAAAAGCAAGAGGCTATAATAAGTATCGGGATAATCATATTGATGTTAATCAATATGATTATGATTTAGAGAAATTGTATTCGATAAAACTTACTGACGTTCCCCATATACAAGGGACGGCTTCTAAATCACAGGCCGACGATGCATCATTTTTTGTTATGTTTTCAGCAGATGAAAGCAATATTTATCCTTTGGATAAATCGGGTGTTGTTTATGGGGACTCTGTGGTGAAAATTGGTGAAAAATATTATGTATTCGCTAACTTGACCAAGAGGCAATTGCAGCGAATTGCTGCTTTTTAAAAATTATTTCTGGGGGTAAAACAATGACAAACATAAATACAATTCTAGATTTTGATTTAGACAATACAGCTTTATCGGATTTATTTGGTGATGAAGAATTTACTCTGCCAAGCATTGATTTAGCAAATTTTTCTTTACCTTAGGGAATGTTTAATATTGAAAACATGGTCGTTGACGGTCAGTTTAATTTTGGCGGTTTAAATTTAGGCTTTGATTTAGATTTTCAGCAACCTACAGCTGGATTCGTAGATATTTTTCAATCCATTGACACTGACTTTTTTTTACCAGATTCACTATCAGTAGGAGAGACTGCTCAGTTTGGCACATTTGGTAATTTTGACCCTGGAAGTGCGGCTATATCTGGTGAATCGCTTAGTGCCGGCGGGGTTAATTTGAACTTAGATGCATTGCTTGGACAAACCTCTTTGGAGGTCGATGGTTTTGTGAATGTATTCGACGAGCCATTTATAGATGCAGACATAAATGTTGATGTAGATACTGCAAGTCAGGATGACATAACCTTGATCGAGATTACACCAGGGTCTGTTGCAAGTACTGAACCTGGAACCAGCTTGTCGGTAAGTTTGCCTGATGGAAACTCTGCTACAAATAATATAACAGACAGTGGAAATCCCAGTTTTTTTGAACCATTATCTGTAACAATCACTGATACCATTATTTCTGGAGGTATCGATGTAATTGAGTTCCTGAGCAATCGTGTGCCTCAATTAAGGGTCTTGGATATACTATCCGGTGAATTTATGCCTCGTGTAATTGATGGTCCAGGTGATGGATTTCAATTTGAGGGAGATTACACTCTGCTTGAGTTTTCTGCATCTCTTGATCTTGATCTAGTACAAACTATTAGCTTTATACCAACGAGTATACAGACTACATTCGAAGTTGAAGGTGTTACCCAAACTGGAACTTTAGGGGATGAGTTTGATTTTGAAATAGTTGAAACACCAGATGGTAGTTTAGATGGCTCCATTTCCTATCAATTATTAGGTAACTTAGCTGTAGAATATGGATTAGCTCTTGGTGCAAACGCTTCTGCTGAATTATTGTCAGCAAGTGGTAGTCTTACTGCCTTTAACAATGATAATTCTTCAATAGATATCCAACTAGGCCCAGTAGCCAACCCTGATGTTTCTGGAATATTTAGTGGTACACTACGATTATTTTCAACCTCAGTTTCAATTGGCTCTGATGTGTTTAATACAGTTATTGAAACATTTTCAATATCAACTGAAGATAGGTTACTTGTTGGAGATTTAGCCAGTAACACCTTAAGAGGTGGTACTGGAGATGATATATTGGCTGGAACAGGACCGAGTGAATTAGAGACAACTGGCTACTTGCCTATTGATCAACTCTTACCAGCAGACCGTGAAAATATAACAATTGCTGGTGGTGATAATGACCCATTAATGTGCGTCATCAGGGTTTTATGGACATATGATTGCTTAACTTTAGGTAGAGTTTCAGCTCATCTTTCTGTTTATATTAAGCGGCGTGGTTGCGGTATTGCAAGCGCCGTAAGTCGATTGTTTTTTGTTTGATCCTTTCTCTTTCCATTAAAATTGTTTGCCCACGTCCAAAGTAGACATCAGCAGGTGTGAGGTTTTGAAGGCTCTCGTGGTATCTGTGATTGTTGTAATGATCGATGAACCTTCCAATTTGGCCTTTTAGATCGCCTGGTAGAAAGTAGTTTTCCAACAGGATATGGTTCTTCAAAGTTTGATGCCATCGTTCTATCTTGCCTTGTGTCTGCGGATGATACGGCGCACCACGAACGTGATCCATGCCCTTATCATCAAGCCATTCTGCAAGTTCGCTAGCAATATACGAAGCACCATTATCCGATAACAATCGTGGTCGATGTCGAACATTGACTTGATCACACCCTGAAGCTGTCAGAGCCAGTTCAAGTGTATCAGTAACATCACTGGCCTTCATCGTTGTGCAAAGTTTCCATGCAATGACATAGCGACTGTAATCATCCAAGATGGTGGATAGATAAAACCACCCCCAACCGATGATCTTTAAATAGGTGAAGTCGGTCTGCCACATCTCGTTTGGAGCTGTAGTTTTGTCCTTAAACTCATTCGCAGCTTTGATAACAACGAAAGCTGGGCTGGTAATGAGGTCATGGGCTTTGAGAAGCCTATACACACTAGCTTCTGACACAAAATAACCTTTGGTATCTGTAAAACGTATAGCAAGTTCTCGTGGCGATAGTTCAGGTTCTTCCAATGCCAGATCAATAACCTGCTCTCGCACATTATCAGGAATACGATTCCATACTCGTGTAGGCATAGGAGCTTTATCTTCTAGCGCATCAACGCCACCAGATTGATATTTATCATACCAAAGATAAAAGGTTGAACGTGGTATGCCTAATCTATCCAACGTTTGTTTGGCAGGTAAATGCGATTGTTCAACAAGCTTGATAATCTCAAGTTTCTCATGGGATGGATATCTCATTCGTCTTCTCCCCCAAGCCCGCTCATGCTTTTTTTGAGAAGGCGAAGCTCCAATGCCTGTTCAGCAACAACCTCTTTCAGATCACGGGATTCACGACGTAAGCCTTTAACCTCATCTGTATTAGCTTCACGCATGGTGTCGCCAGCAAGGCGTTTCTTGCCAGCTTCCATAAACTCTTTTGACCAAGAATAATATTGGCTCTGAGCAATGCCTTCTTGCCGACACAACTCAGCAATGCTGTCATCACCACGAAGGCCTCCCAATACAATGCGTATTTTATCTTCTGAGGAAAAGCGTCTTCGTGTTTGGCGCTTTATATCTTTTACAACACGATCAGCATCATCGGTAAATCGTTCGTTCTTGCGTCTCATCATTAGCTCCTTGATAGCTATGATGAGCCAAAATCACTCCCTTAAGCAACTAAGCCAATCTGTCCACTAGGCGTTGATGACTTACAATCTGCAAAACAATCAACCCAGCTAGGTTAACTGAAATCCATCGACAAAGCGAGGCATGGCAGAAACAGGCTTCTCTCGATCTTGCTGAGCAAAGAACAACTGATGCACTCAAAGCTTATGAACTACATGATAAGGTGATCAATGCAAAAGATACATCAGAAGCCATACTAATGTTGGTTGAGGATTATATAGTTGATCTTGAGCTTAACGGTAACGGCACCTCACGCATAGCACTTGCTCACAGACGAAAAGATGTTCATGCGATCAATCAAGCGATAAGACAAGCAAGAAAGATTGCTGGTGATCTTAAAGATGAAGCTCTTATCCAAACCAACCATGGTAAACGTGCTTTTGCGAAAGATGATCGTATTGTCTTTACGCAGAACGATAGAGTACTCGGTGTCAGAAACGGCTTGCTTGGTACGGTGAAAGCAATATTTGAAACTGATAATCAAACAGAACTTACAATCCGTATTGATAGTGAGCCAACTAAAACCATTAGCATCAATCCTGTGCATTACCCATCCATTGAGCACGGCTATGCCACCACGATACATAAGTCCCAAGGCGTAACAGTAGACAAGGCATTCATCCTTGGATCAAATACGATGGATACGCATCTCACATACGTTGCAATGACTAGACATAGGTTAGATGCGATTTTGTATGAAGATGCGAATAGTTATCGTAAATTGCTACAAAACAAAGATGTAAGCCTGATCAAGCCGCAGTATGCTCTATACTGAATGAAAGTATCGTCATTAGAGGTTTAATGATTCAGCATGTAAGCGAGGTCACAATACTCGTAAGATTATCAGAAAATTAAACCTGAAACAGAAATCAAATTAAGTATTATTAATTCGACATTAGAATAATGATTGAGAAAAATATAGATTGTGATCGTGGTCAGACTCGACATTGAATTTCATCTCACATATCCTTACTGGAAATGGATTAATAAAAAATCCACATGAATAAATAACAAAACGGGCGTAGGGGCAGTTTTTTGAAATTCGTAATGTCATCCAGTTGTGACTTCAATAGTCACGCAAGTCTATTTTGTGACAAGCAATCACTTTCAGGTTTGGAAAATAAAGCTGCATTAGAGGCAGCTAAGCCTGTTGATCTTCATGCATCAAATGCCAACAACATCATCAATTCTGAGTCAACTGTAACCTTTGCAGGTGGTACTACTGCTGTGATCAATTGTGTCATCACCAGAGCCAGCAATTATAGTATAACTGCCCCAAAAAGCAGAAAACAAAATGATGTAGTAGCTTTAGAGGCTCAAAGTTTTCCTAATCGTCGTTTCGAGGAAATATAAAGAAGAATGTAATGAAGTTACTCATTTTAGGTACATACTTTTTTGTATTGTTTTTGTCAGTATTTCTAATTGGCGAAAATAATAGTATTTATATTATATTATTTTCAAGTATATTAAGTTTGTTTTTTGCATTAATTGCAAGTGTAAAAATTCATAATTATGATAATCTATATTTCCTTTTAATACCTTTTAAAATACCCAAAATTGGTCAAAATATAATCACGCTAGCATTTTATATCTTGTCATCGCTAGTGCTTATTCTCGCTAGCTATTTTACTCTAAACGGTCTCCTGGAATACCCACCAATTATAGATTTAATTATCTTATCCTCTATTTTGATTTTATTAAATTTTTTGACAGGAGCAACACTCGTATTGGCTGCGTGTTTAATTAATTTTAATGTGTCCGATAGGAATAAAGGATAAAAAAGTGACCGAAAACCCAAGCCTAGATCCAATACCACAGCAGGTTATTATTGCTACGGAATCATTCATCAATTCAATTTTTGCTGGTACAGGAGCAACTTTACGTGCAGCAACACCTGGATATATCAAATTTATCCCTACGGTTTTAAACCTTGCCACTGGTCCTGCTGTCGGTCAGGTTTTTGGCAGCACATTTCCAGGAAATGGCGGTGTGGTTGTTGCAACAAGTCAAGCTATTGCCTCTATAGTAGCTACCTCAGCGGCTGTTACTCTTGGAGCTACTGGGTTTGCACCTTTTATAGTTGCTGGTGTTGCGTCCTTTCTAGTTGGTCAAGCAGTTGCGTATTTATACAACAATAATATCGCTGGAGTTGCTGATTTTATTGATGGAGCGATTGAAATTGGTTCGAATCTTGCAGATACAGCATTGTCCGCACTTGGTGAAGTATTCGATAGTGTAGTAAATTCGATCAATAACTTATCAGTAGAACTATTCAACAACCCATTAGAGACAATAGCTTCAACTGCTTTATCGCTGTTTAGTTCGCAATTGAACACTCTAGAGTTTTTGGCAGACTTGGCATTAAATGATTTAGAAATTGGTGACATACTGTCGGATATTGGTGAGTTTATAAACACGCAGATCAATTCCATCTTTGGTTTTTTGCTTCAATTCGCAAATATATTCAGCTTCGATGTTGAATTTCCAGATATCCTCGCCGACCTCTTCGGTGAACTTTTAGGCCTTATCGACCCTCTTGTCATCGACCTTGATGGCGATGGTGTGAATACAACCAACGTCACTGTCTCTGGTGTTACATTCGACCTTGATAATAATGGCACTGAAGAGGGGGTTGGCTGGTTTGAGGCTGAGGATGGCATTCTGGTTCAGGACTGGAAGGGTGCTGTTGATGAGAATGGCAACATCATTGGTGATGGTGAGGCGCAGGATCGCTCCGAGCTTTTTGCCACTTTTGATGAACTCTCCCGTCATGATTTGAATGGCGACGGCATTCTGGATGCTTCCGATGTTGATCCGCAGGCAACTCAGGATACCAATGGGGATGGCGTGATTGATGCAGATGACGTCATCCTGCCAGATGACCTTGAAGATGTGAATGGCGATGGTGTTATTGACATCAATGACGTGGATGAGCGGACGCAGGACCTTAACGGCGACGGCATTATTACCGAAGACGAAATCGAACAATCCACCGTCACCACTGATCTGGATGGTGATGGGGTTCTGGACACGGTCAATGTCGGTTATGATGAAGTCAATATCTGGATAGATGCCAATCAGAATGGCAATGTGGATGATGGCGAGCTGCAAACACTTGCCGAAGCAGGTATCACATCGATCGATCTGAATGAAACACCACTTAATGTTGAAGACAATGGCAACATCATCAATTCAGAATCAACAGTAACCTTTGCAGATGGTAGTACTGCTGTAATCAACGGCATTGATCTCTTCCGCGATACGATCAACCAGAGCTACGAGCAGCAGATCAACGCACTGGATTTGTCGCCAGAAAGACTAGCTGACAGATTAGATGTCTTTACGCTTCCACAAATTCAAGGGTCTGGTAATGTTCCTCATATTTTCATTGCAGCTCTTGGTGATGATCGTGTTTTGGACGCATGGCGTGCTGTCGGCGAATATAGAGGTGGCAGCTTTGCAGAATTTGAAGATCTTGTTGAAGATCTAATTCTTGAGTGGTCTGGTGCCAATGAACTTAGGAATGAGAGCCGTGGTAATATTTCCGCTCCAATTTTGAATGCAATTGAGGAATTTCTGGGAACGGAATACGTAGCTCCAAATGCACCTGCAGGCACTACGGTATCAAATATTATTCTGCCTGAAGATGCAGAGCGTATAGGGGAAACCTGGGATTCATTTGTAAGTAGCATCGCACTACGGTTTTATATTCAAAACCGTTCTGTGCTGAATGCAAATAATGAAAATTTTGCTGGTGATCTAACTTATGATTTTACCACGGACAGTTTTGTCGGAGATTGGTCAAACATACTTCGTGAGCTAGAAACCAGATATACAAATCCGGACATAAGCGCAGAAGAGCGTCAGGCGGTCGCTGATACATTGGAGCAAATTTACAGCGTAACAAATGCTCAAGGAAATTCTCGTGATAGCGCCGCAGCAGCCGAGGCGATCAGCATTCTGCAATCTATTAACATTGTTAATCCTGTTGGTGATTTTGCGGATGACTTTGATTCTCCAATTCCCGATGATGACATGGCTGACCAAGACCCATTATTCTTTTCAGATGCTGTCGTTAGAAGAGTAGCAGATAACTCCGTTTCCAATACAAATACTTCTAAGTTTGTTCAATTGCCTGCTGGCGTTCACATAGGTGATATTTGCGAGATTCGTGATGATCATCTAATCTATACACCTGGAATTGATAATATACTTGTGAGCCGGTTTGGAGAAGATACTTTTTCGATTAATCTAGACGACGATGGTGAGGCTCATCAACATCTCATTGTTAATGATTCAACTTTTGAAACCAACAGAGGTACAGTATTCATTGGCGATGACATTGATGATTTAATTTTCATTCGCGATGGTAACCATCTAATAGTGCAGAATATAGAAACTGGCTCTTCAGTAATGATTAGAGGGCAGTTCTTCACGGCTTTTACAGGTGTCGAGCAAATAGTATATAATGGAGAGTTAAGAGCCGAGTCTACTCTCATAGAAGATTTAAATACTGAAGCAAATCAGACGGGTGGCTCCCTCTCACGTGAAGATATTGAGCGCCTTGCGTGGAATAGAGGCACCGATGCTGATGATTTAATTCAGAAGCGTGGTTCAGGCGCTCAAACCTTCTTTGGAGGTCTTGGAAACGATATTATTCGAGGTGGAAATGGTGAAGATACATACATTTACCGAAGAGGTGATGGTAATGATGTGATTGCTGCTCATGTCAATGATAATGATATCTTGTATATGGATGGGATACGTTCTTCCGAGGTGGAGTATTCCCGTTCCGGATTTGATTTGATTATAACCGTTACAACCACAGGACAAACAATAACAGTTATAGGTCAGTTTAATCCATCCTTTCCCTTTGGTGTAGCCAGCATCGTATTTTTTAATGATGTACTCGTTGATGGCTTACCTGGACAAGCTGAAGCAATCATAAATAGGGCAGCTATTCCTGATCTTGCTCCATTTTTAGGCGATGATCAGATTGATATATTAATTGGTAGTGGGCTTGATGAAACTTTTATTGGTCAAGAGGGCGATGATTTGCTCTCAGGGCAACTAGGGTCGGATACTTATGTTTATCATTCGGGTGATGGAAATGATACTATATATGAGGTGATTTCCAGAGGTGCGCTCGGTGGTTTTGACATACTTGAATTAGCAGATTTGACTAGCGATCAAGTTCGATTTGAAAGAACGCCTACCGATTTGTTTATTGTGGATTTACTTACTGGGCAACGTATTTTGGTTGAGGGGCAATTCTTCCTTGAAGAACGAGGGAATGGTCTTGAGCAAGTTGTGTTTGCTGACGGGGAAACGCTGGATCGAAATCAGATTAGGGACGCAGCATTTTTCACTGGATCGCAATCAGGCGAAACTCTGATTGGGACTGATACAACCCGGAATATTGAAAGGTTTGATGGTAACGAAGGTGACGATATTCTGATTGGTGGCCAAGGCAGTGATGAGTACTATTATTCATCAGGTGATGGCAATGACACAATTAATGAGGGTGTGGGAGACACGGACAGACTAATTTTAAGGGATTTAAATCTGGATCAGGTTACCTTTACAAGAATGCCGAATAATGACCTGATTATTACGGATCTTACAACTGGCCAACGCATACTGGTTCTAAACCACTTTATAAGAAGTGCTCTTAACTTTGGTCTAGAGGAAATTGTTTTTGCCAATGGCGAAGTATTGGATAAACAAGCTACACAAGATCTTGCATTAATCGCAGGCACCGATGAAGCAGATGATATCTCTGGCAGAAGTAGTGAAGAAATAACAGAGCGGTTCCAGGGTAATGGTGGGGACGACATACTGCGTGGGGGTAATGGTAATGATATCTACATTTATGCCTCTGGTGATGGCAACGACTTAATAATAGATAACGGTAATATTAATGCAGTTGATGAGTTGCGCTTAATTGACCTTAATTCTGACGAGGTCGCGTTAAGAAGAATTGGTAATGATCTAACTGTTGTTGATTTAACTACGGGTAGCGGAATTGTAATACGTTCTCATTTCCTCAACAATTCTGGTATTGAAATCATCACTTTTGCGAATGGTGAGACTTTTAATACGGATGCCATAATTGAAAATGTTGTATTTTTTGGCAGTGATGAAGCTGATAACATTTCTGGCGTGAGTAATGAAGAAATAACAGAGCGGTTCCAGGGCAATGGAGGCGATGATATACTCAGAGGTGGAGTAGGCGATGATATCTACATTTACGCCCCAGGTGATGGCAACGATTTAATAATAGATAATAACAACGTTGATGCAGTTGATGAGTTACGTCTTGTTGATATTAACTCGGATCAGGTCGTTTTAAGAAGAGATGGTAATGACCTGATTGTTGTTGATTTGATAACAGGAAGCGAAATTTTAATTCGAGAACACTTCCTCAATGATTTTACAAGCGGTACTGGCGTAGAGATTGTTTCATTTGCGAACGGCGTTATTTTGGGTCGCGGTGAAATAAGAGAGCGTTCTGAATACTTTGGTGACAATACTATAATTGCGAGTTCTGGTGACGATACAGTTGATGGTGATGCGAATAGCAACACTTTGGTAGGTGCTTCAGGTAATGATACGCTCGTCGCTGGAGGTGGAAACGATATAGTTGTCGGTGGGACAGGTAATGACACGATTGATGGTGGTACGAGCGATGATACTTACATCT
>CAZCUN010000044.1:27738-27984 GCA_964502215.1 uncultured Rhizobiaceae bacterium
ATGTTGGTCTTGAACGTGTTGTTTTTGAGGATGGTACCGAGTGGGGTCGTGATGAACTTAGAGTATCCGCGCTTGCTTCTGAAATAACGGATGGTGATGATGATATCTTTGGTTACAATGCGGATACAACCATCAATACAGGGGCTGGGGATGATACGATCTCTGCTCGTGGTGGTAGCGATACGATCATTGGTGGGACAGGTAATGACACGATTGATGGTGGTACGAGCGATGATACTTACATCT
>CAZCUN010000045.1:0-27816 GCA_964502215.1 uncultured Rhizobiaceae bacterium
GTTGTTGTACCCATAGAACCATCCGGGAAGGTTACATCAACAGTCGAACCAGGCTCACCTGTACCAGAGACAGAGATTGTGCCGTCTGGGTTGGCTGTAACGCCACCTGACATTGGTGCAGTTGGTGCACCTGAATCTGCAAATGTATCTGTTGCACCAGTAGAGGTATTGCCCGCAGAGTCTGTCAGTGTTGTTGTGACATCACCAGAAGTTTGTGGTGTGGCAGAAGTTACTGGACCATACGTGCCATCGGCAGCAACAGTTGTTGTACCCATAGAACCATCTGGGAAAGTAACATCAACAGTCGAACCAGGCTCACCTGTACCAGAGACAGAGATTGTGCCGTCTGGGTTGGCTGTTACACCACCAGATGTTGGTGCAACGGGTGGCGTGGCGTCAACGAAAGCCTCGTCTGCTTGCGGAGAAACTTGGCCAAGCGCGTCTATTTGTGTAGCAATAATATCAGCTGATGGTTGTGCTGATGTTGAAACTACAGGGCCATAATTGCCATCTGCATCAACATCTACGGTAATACTTTCACCATCTGGCAATACTAACACAACTGTAGCATTAGGAATGCCTGTACCTGAGACATTAATTGTGCCATCTGGATTAGATGTAACTGTTTGAATTGTAGGGGCAAGTGGTGTCGTTGCTTCAGGAGAAGATACGCCAGCAGCACTTACTAGCGTTGCAGTTACTTCACCAGTGGGTTGTGGTGCTACTGAAGTAACAGGGCCAAAAGTACCATCAGCAGCGACTAGCGCTTCACCTGTTGTGCCATCTGGGAATGTAACTGTAGCTGTTGCACCTGGCTAACCAGTGCCTACTATCGAAAGCGTCCCATCAGGATTAGTATTGACTGAATCAATAATTGGCGCATCAACAGTGGCTGGCTCATCAGACCCCCCGCTTCCTACTGCTGCTGCAACAGCGCCGCCAGCGCCAATGGCGCCAAGTAGAGGTGTTATAATGCCAAGATCATGACCGAATACAAGAGGTTCAAATTCAGCCCCTGCCTCAATGAAGTTCACACCGTCTAAATTGGCAGTATCTATTTGTGCAATCACTTCATCATCACTTAGGAAAAGACGGTTTTTCTTACCATCTTCGTTAGCTGTGTAAAAATCTTTGATTACAATGACTTCCCCATTGGCAAGCTCAACAACAAGATCATTGCCTTTTTTAGTCAGATCAACAACATCGCTTCTATCTAGATTGAGAGAAATATCAGTAGCGGTATTTTGTGTTAAGATAATATCATCAGCTGTAATGCGTGTAACTTCAGCGTCTTCGAATCGTTCTTGTAACTTAGCTTGTGTCATTGTGAGCCCCTAATGAAAAGTAAATATCTGACGCAATGTAAACACTAAAAAAATTACATCTTAGTTAATTTTATATTTGATATTTAAAATAATTATTTGAATAAATTGAAGGGCTGTTTTATTTCTAGTTATAAATTAGTATAAAAATATTTTTTATTTAAATAAATTACATTAAAGTAGTAAAGGTTCAATAATATGTTTTATAGATTAAAATATTTATGATTTTTAACAAAATAAATTACTTTAATTCAGTTTTCTATATGTATATTATTTCATAGCAAAAAAACGGGTTACAATACTTAAGAACCAGAAAAACCATTCATATCAAAGCTTTGTTTTATGCTTCGTTGATGCGCGTTGAATAAATTTTAGTCCAATAGATTGCGAAAATTGCTTTGGCGGCATTCCTGTTTCGCTCATTTTTAAAAGTGTATCGGCTGCTTGAATGCCTATACGCTTTGCAGGTAGCCGTACTGTTGTAAGCCCGGGTTCTAAATATTCAGACCCACCAAAATCCCCAATTCCCACAACAGAAACATCACTGGGTACATTTAAGCCTAAATTTTGACATGCATAAATAAATCCATGCGCAATAATATCATTACAGCAAACAAAGGCACTTGGCGGATTATTTATAAGTGCCGATTTTGCCAGGTTTTTAGCAGCCCCAATATCATAGGAGCATGCCAAAACCCTATGCTCCGGAACTTCAATTCCATTTTCTTTCATAATTGCTAATGCGCCAAACAGTCGATCTCTTGCTCTGTCATTCGAAGTTGTGTCAGGAAAAACAAAGGCAATATCTCGATGTCCTAAATCAATAAGATGTTTGGTAACAATTTGGCCTGCCTCAAAATTATCTGTTCCTATGCAAGGGATTTTTGAGTCTTTTTGATAATTCCAAATTGAAATTACTGGGACCCCCCTCAACTCAAGCATGTTAAAAGGTATCGCTTCATGATCAAAACCAATAAGTGCAATTCCATCAATACGTCGCTCCAATAGTGAGCGAACTATTGCGGTTTCAATCCCAAGATTGTATCCATGCGCTGCAATTAACATGGTCTTATCTTGTTCTTGTAATCTAGCTGAAAAAGCCTCAATCAACTCTGCAAAAATTGCATTATCTATGGTTGGAACAATAAGACCAAATGTGCCTGAAAACCCATGGTGCATCATCCCCGCCATACGATCTCGTATATAGCCCAGATCGTTTGCTGCTTTTTCAATGCGGTTTTTAGTTGGTGTTTTTACAATCTCTGGCGAATTATAAAATCTTGAAACGGTAGCAGGAGAAACGCCTGCCCGCTTTGCAACCTCGATAATTCCAGGTGCGCCTTTCCGTGATCTTGTTCTTTTGTCCATTTTATCCTCTAGAAATAACTTTCTACATTTACTCAAAAAAGTAAAATGAAAACGTTTGCATTTTTATTTTCACGACTTAACATTGATGGTGGAGGAAAAAAATATATGGAATTTTTAAGTTACTTTGGTGGTGTTTTTGAACCTACTGCTTTTCTACTTCTACTTGGGGGAACAATTGGCGGATTGATACTAGGTGCAACACCTGGCTTGTCGCCGACAATGGCTGTTGCTCTTTTAATTCCATTTACATTTCACTTATCTCCAACACAGGGGCTTATTTTATTAGGCGCGGCTTATACATCTACCGTGGCTGGGGGTGCAGTAAGTGCTATCTTGTTAAAAATCCCGGGGGCACCAGCCAATATCGCAACGGCACTTGATGGCAATGCGATGGCAAAAAATGGTGAGGGGGCTCGGGCGCTCCACCTATCATTCCTTTCATCAGGGATAGGTGGAGTAATTGGCGTTTTACTACTTATTTTTCTTACACCCGTTCTTGCGCAATGGGCGCTTGCTTTTGGGCCGTCGCATTTATTCTGGATGGCTATCTTGGGTGTGACTGTCATTGGTTCACTGGATTCAAAGTCTTTTGTAAAAGGTCTGCTGTCAGGTTGTATCGGACTTTGGCTTTCTATGATTGGGTTTGATGATAATCTTGGCGCTCAACGCTTTATCTTTACAGATTCACTTGCTGGCGGCATCAATATTATTGCTGCCTTGATTGGTCTTTTTGCAATCCCGCAGGTATTGGATATGTTTTCTAAAGGACGCAACAGTTCTGCGATCGAGGCGATTGAAGTTCCAAAGCAATCTTTTATCGCTTCCGTTAAAGAAATGACCCAAAGTGTTCGTGCGCTCTCTATTGGTACTGTCTTTGGTAGCATTATCGGTCTTATTCCTGGAGTAGGAGGACAAATCGCTGGTCTTGTTGCTTATGACCAAGCCAAGAAATTCTCGCCTGATAAAGATAAGTTTGGCACTGGACACGCAGAAGGTGTAATTGCGGCCGAATCAGCAAATAATGCTATGGTGGGTCCGTCGCTTGTTCCACTCTTAACACTATCTATTCCAGGCAGCCCAACTGCCGCAGTGCTTTTGGGAGGTCTTATCATTCACGGTATTTTCCCAGGTTCTGATCTTTTCGATAATCACCCGCAAGTTGCATGGACGTTCATCAACTCTATGCTGATTGGTCAAATTCTGATGGTAATCTTTGGTATATATACCGCAACTTGGGCAGCACGCATTGCACGTGCGCCTGTTCCTATTATGGCAGCGGCTGTTATGGTCTTGGCACTCTTTGGTGCTTACTCAGTTCAACAATCCATGGGTGATGTTTATATTATGTTGTCACTTGGCGTTGGCATGTTCTTCCTTGAAAAATTTGGTTTCTCAGCAGCGCCTCTTGTGCTGGGTCTTATTCTTGGGCCAATTGCAGAATCAAATTTCACGACAGGCTCATTGATTGCAAACGCACAAAATGGCCCAGTTGAATATTTCATGACAGGCACTTTAAACATCTTCCTAATAGTGCTTGTGATTACCTCTATTGCTTATAGCTTTTGGTCTAATATGGTTCAGGGGAAAGCTGCTAAGGCTCAAGGAGTAACTTCATGACTGCTTCGCGCTTACAGCATACTATTTCATCTGGCGTTGTTTTACTTGTTGCGGCAATTGTTACCTATATCAGCTTTACGCAAGAACCAGCAGATGCATTTTTATTTCCACGATTGATTTCAATCTTCTTCGTTGGGCTGGCTGCATGGAACTTTGTTCGTGCTATCTCTGGCGTTGCGAAGGTAGGCGTTGGACTGGATATAACTGAATTTAAAAATATCTTGCCAGGCCTTCTCGTGATGCTGGTTTTTGTATTCTTTGCAGCAAAGGGAATTGGCTTCTATCTTAGTTCAACAATTGCCTTTATGATTATTTTTACGCTTTACGACCCTGCGCCCCTTTCGGATGGAAAAGCATGGGGAAAGCGCCTAATCGTGACTGCCTGTTTTATGGCGGTGATGTATTGCCTCTTCGCGTTATTGCTAAAAGTGCAAACGCCAAGTGGTATATTGTTCTAGTTGACTGAACTTTTGAAAACTCTGGGAGGAGAAAAATATGAATAAACTGATGAAAACTTTTGCAACTGGCATTGCTGCTGTTGCGATGACCGCAGGCGCTACATTTGCTGCTGATTATCCTGATCGTCCAATTGGTGTTGCAGTATCATATGGTGCTGGTGGCGCGACTGACTTTCAGGCTCGTATTGTAACGATGGTTGCAGGCAATGAAGATGTATTAGGTCAGCCTATTTACATCGTTAATAAGCCTGGTGCTGGTGGTCGTGTTGGTTGGAACTGGTTTGCAACTGAAGCTGAGGCTGATGGCTACACAATGTCAGCTTACAACATTCCTCACTTTATCGCTCAATCGATAAAGGGTGGCGTTAGCTACTCAGCTGATAGCTTTGAGCCAATTGCAAACTGGGGTGCGGACCCTGCTGTTGTTGTTGTTGGTAAAGACAGTAAGTTTAATACAATCCAAGACATGGTGAATTTTGCTAAAGAAAACCCAGGCAAGGTAACGCTTTCTGGCGCTGGCCTTTTTGTGGGTCACCATATTGCTGCACTTCAAATTGAAAAAGGTACAGGCGCAAAATTTGCCTATATTCCTACCAAAGGTGGTGGCGCTGCTGCGATGAAGGCTGTGATTGCTGGCGATGTTATGGGCGGTATCAACAATCTGTCTGATGCGTTCCGTGCACGTGAAGCTGGCAATGTTAAAATCCTTGGTGTTGCAGATATTGAACGCAACGCAGAGTTCCTGCCAGATGTGCCAACGCTTAAAGAAGCTGGCTATGACGTAGACAATGCATCGGTTAACTTCCGTGGCCTGATGGTCAAGAAAGGTACACCGCAAGCTGTAATCGATAAACTTGCAGCAAAAGTACCTGAAATGTTTGCTCATGCGCGTGTTGCAAAGCGTATGAAAGCGGGTGGTTCTCCAATGAAAATCATGAACCGTGCAGAAGTTCAGGCCATGTGGGCAAAGCGTCAAGAAACGCTAAAAGACCTACTTGCTGGTTTATAATACTATAATATAAAACCTGGTTGGGCAGGATAACTTGCCCAATCATTTTCAAATGAAAGAAATTTATATGTCTGTAGCGGCACTCTCTGAAATTGATGAAATTCAACTGGTTAATGATCTGGTGGAACGTGCACGTGTTGCGCAAAAAGAGTTTGAAGCAAACGGTAGCCAAGAGCGCTATGACATAGCAGCACTGGCAGCGGCTTGGGCTTTGATGGATCCTGCTCGCAATGAAGAACTTGCTACCATGGCTGTTGAAATGACCGGGCTTGGTAATATTAAAGATAAGATTACGAAAAACCATCGTAAGACGCTTGGCGTACTTCGCGATATAAAACACTCAAAAACTTATGGCGTTATTAGTGATGACCCAAAAACAGGCATCACAGAAATTGCGCGCCCTGTCGGTGTTGTTGGTGCGGTTGTGCCCTCAACCAATCCTGTTGCGACCCCAACCAATAATGTGGTGAACGCACTTAAATGCGGCAATGCTGTTATCCTTTCACCCTCGCCAAAAGGTGTTGCGGTTTGCGAAAAACTGCTTGGTTATATTCACGCTGAGTTTGATAAAATCGGTTTAAACCACGACCTTGTTCAAATGATCCCCGCTCCTGTTTCTAAGGTGAAAGCACAGCGTTTGATGGAGGCCGTTGATATTCTAGTCGTGACTGGCAGTCAAAATAATGTTCATCGTGCTTACTCTTCTGGCACACCTGCGATTGGGGTGGGTGCTGGTAATGTTACGGTCATCATTGATGAAACCGCGGACCTTGAGAGCGCTGCCCAAAAAATTACGGCTTCTAAAACCTTTGATAATGCAACATCATGTTCATCTGAAAATGTCATCATCGTTGTAGATGCAATCCGCGATGCTTTTATGGCGGAGCTTCACAAGGCCGGTGGGCGAATGCTTGATGATGAAAACTCAAGCAAAATCAAATCATCTTTGTTTCAAAATGGTGGCTTGAACCGCCATATCATAGCGCGCGATATCGATCAGGTAATCGACGTTGCTGAACTAGATGTTGAAGACGCTAATACTGCTAAATTCTTGCTTATCGAAGGTGATGGCATTGGCGCTGAATATCCTGAATCAGGTGAAAAGCTTTCGCTTGTTACGACGCTTTATCATGCCAAAGATTTTGATGATGCAAAACGCATCGCCGCACAAGTTTTAAATCATCAAGGGGCTGGTCATTCTGTTGGAATTCATACAACTGATGACGCACGTGCTGTAGGACTTGGTGAAGATATTCCAACGTGCCGTGTGATTGTTAATCAGGCGCATTGTTTTGCAACCGGTGGCTCGTTTGATAATGGAATGCCGTTCTCGCTCTCTATGGGTTGCGGTACTTGGGGTGGAAATTCAATTGATGATAATTTCAATCACAAACACCTAATGAACGTCACTAAGATCGTTCGCACCATTCCTGTTAACGAACCAAAAGTCGAAGACATCTTTGATGGCTATTGGGCAAAGGCTGGTAAATGAGTGTTGTTGCAACTGATAAAGCTCAAGAAAGATCACCCTCTATTTTTGATGTGGTGAATGATCGTGCTGCGCTTAATCCTGACAGTTTGTTTTTGATTGATCCGCTTACTGGCAACGCCATTACATCGTTTCAAGCGCAAGAACGCATTAAAACAATTGCTGCTAATATTGATAAGCAAGGAATTATAAAAGGTGATAGTGTAGCCTTTGCTTTTTCAAATAGTATTGATTCAGCGCTTACGATTCTAGGGATTATGTATGGCGGCTATTTGGCTGTTGCAATCAATCTGGTTGCGGGTGATGCAACCATTTCTTATGTGCTAGAACATTCAGAGACCAAGCTTATTATTGCAGATGAAAAAGCCAAAGCGCAAGTTGCTCCACTTACTTCTGCTACACCCAGTCCTGCAAATATTATTAAGCTGAATGATTTTGATACAAAGCTATCCAGTAATATCAAATTGGATAACTGCGGCACAGAAATTGATGGGCTTTTGATGTATACCTCAGGGACGACAGGTCGCCCTAAAGGTGTTGTTTTAACTCATGCTAATCTTTTGGCTGGCGGGAAAAATACTGCTGGTGCTCATCAAATTATACAAAAAGATTGTGGCCTTTGCGTCTTGCCGCTTTATCATATCAATGCGGTGTGTGTTTCGCTCATGGGATCGCTTGTTTCTGGCAGTAGCATTGTCGTACCACCAAAGTTTTCTGTTTCGACCTTTTGGAACATGGTTCGTGAAAACGCATGCACTTGGTTCTCGGTCGTTCCAACGCAAATTTCATATCTCTTGCACAATGCAGACAATGAAGGAGGCGATGCAAGCGGATGCAATCAACTGCGCTTTGGGCGTTCAGCCTCTGCCCCCTTATCACCGGATATGCATGCAGCCTTTGAAAAACGCTTTAATGTACCCGTTATAGAGACCATGGGCTTGACTGAAACAGCAGCGCAAATTTTGTCTAATCCATTACCGCCTGAAACACGTAAAATCGGGTCGCCCGGCATTGCCTTTGGCAATGAAGTGATAATTGCTGATAAAGCGCAAAGAGAAGTTATTCGTGACGTCGAAGGTGAAGTGCTTGTACGCGGGCCAAATGTTATGCGTTGTTATTTAAAGAATGAAGAAGCAACCAGCGAAGCAATTACAAAAGACGGTTGGCTGCGCACGGGTGACCTGGGCAAACAAGACGAAGACGGTTATGTTTATATCACTGGCCGCCTTAAGGAACTGATTATCAAGGGTGGTGAGAACATTGCGCCACGCGAAGTCGATGAAGCGCTTTATTCACATCCTGATGTGATAGAAGCCGCAGCCTTTGCAGTTTCGTGCAATGATTATGGCCAGCGTGTCGAAGCTGGCGTGATGATCAGCGAGGCTTCCACTTTGGATGAAACTCAATTGTTGGAAATTTGCACCAAGCAATTAGGCAAGTTCAAAACACCAGACCGCATTCATTTTTTCCCTGAATTGCCAAAAGGCCCATCTGGAAAAATTCAGCGAATTAAAATTGCTGAATTGGTTAAAAGCTAAAATAAATTGCAGATTGATCCATCAGGATTGGCAAGGTCGTCGATGACATCAAAATGGTGTTTACCTTCGACATGATGGAAGCTAGTCGCTACTCCCATGCCTTGCCAGACATTGGCAAGCAAATTATTTTGCCGAATGAATTCGGGACGCTCATCAGCCCCCACAATACAATCAACTGGAATGTTTAGATGTGGCTTTAATAGTGCTGGGCTTTCTTTCAGTGCTTCATCTTCATCAAGATTAATCGTTTCGTTTTGAACAATGTTTAAAAGTGGACGAAGATCATGTACGCCAGAAATTGAGATTACGCGGCTTATTCGTTTGAGCACTTCATCATCAACTTCGCTATTCTTGCAAATTTGCCGCGTTACCAAATGCCCACCAGCAGAATGACCACATAAAATGATCTCTCCCGCAATGCGCTCTGATGCTGCCACGATGCTTGAAGCAACTTCGCTGGTAATTTCAGAAATCCTTGCTTCAGGGCAAAGCGTATAAGATGGCATGGCGACGGCATAACCTTTTGCCAGCGGGCCTTGGCTCAAATGGCTCCAAAACGATTTATCAAACCGTAGCCAATAGCCACCATGCACAAAAATAAACAAGCCTTTGGCGCGGCCTTCAGGATGAAACAAATCAAAATGGTTTCTTACTTTATCGCCATATGGAATGTTTGTTTCTACACTGGTTTTCTGGCGATAATTCTCAGCCAATTTTGGCCAGTTTTCCATGAAGTGCGTAGCATTTGGAATATGACCCACATTGTCATATGCATCACTCCAGTCTGTAATCGCAGTCGTCATGTTTAAACCGTGTAATCTCTTTGATCATCAATCACCTTGCCATCATTTGGCAGGCTATCAACAATTTCAATAGAGCCTTTCAGTTTTGCAACGTTCACTAATTGCTCGTTCAATATATCAGCGTTTAAACCCTGCCCTACAGCCTGAAGCACCATCACATCTTTATTATCTTCACGCTTTACAATAAGCCTCGCACGCTCAAGTCCGTCAACGGCTTTTACCAGTTGGTCTATTTGTTTTGGATCAACAAACATGCCTTTGATTTTGGTTCTCTGGTCAGCACGCCCCATCCAACCCTTGATGCGCATATTTGTCCGACCACAGGGCGACGGCTCTGCGATGAGCGCCGACATATCTCCCGTACCAAAGCGTACAAGCGGATAGGCTTTGTTGAAACTGGTCACAACCATTTCACCGACCTCGCCAGTCTCAACAGGATCATCCGTTCCAGGACGAACGATTTCTACGATCAAGTTTTCATTGATAATCATGCCGTCACAAAGCTTGCCTTCGTGCATGCTCTCATGTGCAATCGAACCAATGTCTGCAGTGGCATAGCCTTGAAGAACTTGAATGCCACGTGCGTTATAGGCTTCGCGCATGGATGGGAAAAGTGCGCCGCCTGAAACAAAAGCACGTTTAATGGAAGATAAATCCTTGCCCATCTCGTCAGCTTTATCGAGCAAGGTTTGTAAATAATCAGGCGTGCCTGCATAGGCTACTGGTTTTAAAATACTAGCAGCTTCTACTTGGGATTCCGTGTTGCCAACACCAGCAGGGTAAACCACACCGCCAAGTGCGCGAATACCCTCATCTAAAATTGCACCACCTGGCGTCATGGTAAACCCGATTGAACAATGCACAAGATCGCCTGACCTAAAACCAGCGGCATGAAATGATCGTGCTGCCTGCCAAGGATCAGCGCCCGGTGCTTGAGGCTCCCATACGGGGCCTGGAGACATGAAGATGCGGTTACCTGAAAGTAAAGACGTGTCGACAAAATCACCAAATGGCGGCTTGGCTATTTGTGCTTCCATTAATTCTGGTTTTCGTAAAACTGGAAGTGACGAAAGCATTTCGCGCGAATTTATTGTGCTGATATCATGATCTGAAAAACGATCCGCCCAAGCAGGAATGCGTTCTGTGATATCTTTTAGAAACTCTGGAAAAGTTGAAAATAAATCCTGCTCACGCTGCTCAGCGTTTCGTGTTTCTAACTCATCAAAATATTCAGCCATTAAAATATACTTTCAAATTCTTCATCGAATAATTCTTATCCACTGCGCCAAATTAAGCAGGCTTGCCAATGCAGCGGAAAAATATGTCAGTGCAGCCGCTTTTAATACCGAACGTACTGCGGGAATATCTTCTGGGTGCAAATAGCCTCCATGCTCAAGAATAGGCAATGCCTTTGCAAAACTTGCATCCCATTCAACAGGTAAAGTTATGACATGAACTAACAAGCGCATCGCCATAAAAGCAACGCCTATAATAACAATGCCTATAATAACAATGCCTATAAAAGCTGCTGGCGACTTTACTACCAGCCCAAGCAGGGGCGCTAGGAAGAAAAACACTGCCGCAAATTTATCTGTGACGGAAGTAAAGATAACCAGCTTTTGTCGCAATGCCAGAAGTGTGTTGCCTTCATTATGCTGAATGGCATGACCAACCTCATGGGCTGCAATTGCAACAGCGGTCAGCGAACGCCCATCATGATTATCTCCTAAAAGTCTTACAGTATAATCGCGTGGATCATAATGATCGCCTAGTTTGGTGGCTTCAACTTTCACCTTGTCGATGTTTAGCTCAGACAAAATATGTTCAGCCAGCTCTCCACCAGTTCCAGGAAATTCAGGCCTTGGCTTGCTATGTTTTTTAATTACGTATGTTACCCAATATTGAGGGCCAAAGATTAAAGCCAATAGCAATAAAATGCCGATGATGGCCAACAATCCCATTTGTAGATACCTTATTTATTACGCGAGCCAACGCTTGCGACGACGGTAGTGTTTTACATCTTTAAAGGATTTACGACCCTCGCCACCCGTACCAAGGTAAAACTCTTTTACGTCTTCATTCTCACGAAGTTCTTTTGCCTCACCATCCATTACAACGCGGCCAGATTCTAAGATATAGCCGTAAGTTGCGTATTTCAAAGCGATGTTTGTGTTTTGCTCAGCCAGCAAGAAAGATACATTTTCTTTTTGATTAAGATCGCGAACAATCTCAAAAATTTCTTCAACCAATTGTGGTGCAAGGCCCATAGAGGGTTCATCAAGCAAAATCATTGATGGCTTAGACATTAGCGCACGGCCAATTGCACACATTTGTTGTTCGCCACCAGAGGTATAGCCTGCTTGAGATTTGCGACGCTCTTTGAGGCGCGGAAAATATTGGTAGACCAAATCAAGGTGGTCTTTAATAGCACCTGCACCATCTTTGCGGGTGTAAGCGCCTGTCAAAAGATTTTCTTCAATCGATAAGTGACCAAAACAATGGCGGCCTTCCATGACCTGAATACAACCGCGTTGTACCAGTTCGTTAGGCGTTAGCGCCTGAATTTCATCACCATTAAAAATGATATTGCCCTTGGTTACTTCTCCACGTTCACCGCGCAGCAGGTTTGATACCGCGCGCAGGGTTGTGGTTTTGCCTGCACCATTTGCACCAAGAATGGCAACAATGCCCCCCTTAGGAACGGTTAAGGATACGCCTTTCAAAACAAGAATAACGTGATTGTAAATGACCTCGATATTGTTAACCGACAAAATTGTATCAGCAGTATCAGGTTTAATATTTTCAGCTACGCTCATTGGAAAGGCCTTATGATTTCTTTTCGTAAAGACCGACCCCGAAATGTGTCGGGGTCGGTCAATTTATTTATGCGATTATCCGCAAGATTGTGTTTTCCAACCTGTTTGTTCAGCAACATATTTCTCTGCTGCTTCATCAAGAAGTGGGCGAACAACATCTGTCATTGGTGGAATTAGGTCGCTGATACGCTTCCAGTCTTTACCATCCCACTGCTGTACGAAGATTGAACCTGCACCTTCATGATCTTTACAAGACGCGTTGATTGGCGCTGTAAATCCTTCAAGGCCGATTTCTTTCAAGCGTGCTTCGTCAAGAACAAACTTTTCAAGACCCAAGCGCATATCAGCACCTGTGATAACTTTTTTGCCTGTTTCTTTTTGCGCGGCACGAATAGCTTCTGCAACGATCACAGCATTGAAGAGACCACGGTTATAAAGAACCTTGCCTACATCATCTTTGTTTGCTTGGCTGTTCCCTTTATCAACAACATGTTTGATAACATCTTGAACAGCTGGGAAACTTGTACCAATGCCAGAGAAGCTTGATGCAAGATAGCCTTTGCCTGCTTCACCTACTGGCTCAAGGTCAGCGTGCGCGCCAGCCCACCAGTTGCCAATGAACTTATCCATTGGGAAGCGGATTTTTGCAGCTTCTTTAACCGCAGTTGGGTTCATCGCACCAAAGCCCCACATGACCATCCAGTCAGGACGCTCTTTACGAACGCTAAGCCATGTTGCACCTTGTGCCTGCATTTCTTTAACGCCAACTGGGAAACCTACCCACTCAAAGCCCATTTGCGGAGCAAGTTTATCGAGTAGTGGAATAGGCTCTTTACCGTAACCAACGTCAAGGTAGATAAAACCAATTTTCTTACCTTTAATACCACCTTTAGAATCGATGTATTGAAGGATAGAAGACATTTGGCTCCAGTAAGAAGCAGGGTAGTTAAATGTCCATGGGAATTTTTCACCAACCGCAGCAGCTGAAAGACCATAGCCCATAGAAAGAACTGGGATTTCATCAACCGGCGCTTTTGGAATTAGCTGAAGTGTAATGCCTGTTGAATAAGGGTTATAAACCAGCGCACCGCCATTATTCCCTTTTGTAGCTTCGTAGCACTCAACGCCTTTTTGCGCATTGTATGCTGTTTCACATTCTTCAACGATAAGCTTTGCGCCGCCGATACCACCATCACGCTCGTTGAGCATGTTGAGATAATCAGCATAACCATTAGCAATCGGACCACCAGCACCAGCAAATGGACCAGTGCGATAACTCATTGACGGTAGATAAAGACTATCTTCCGCCTTTGCGATTGTTGTCATCTGTGCTGTGGCAACAAGGCCAAGCGCAGCTGCACCTAGTACAAGTTTCTTGAGCATTTTTTTCCTCCCAAATACTCCAGCAAAGCGCATTATGCAGCTCTACTTATTTTTAAAACCAGAGTTATAATAAGGCCTGGTCTCAATGCCTTTGGCAAGTTTCCCTGCCGTGTATTTGTATGTCTCGTATAAGCCTAATACGGGAACGGCCAAACACGCAATTTTTGTTTTATAATCGCCCAAAGACGTGCAAGCCCCAATGGCTCCATAATCAAGAAGACAACAATCATAACACCGATGATTATGTCCGATACAAGATCAGCTGTTGATGATGTAATTGTAAGAGGCGTAATTGCATCAACCAGCGGTGGTAACCAATCTCGTATCATCACTGGTAAAATCCAAATAACAGCCGCACCTAAAAAACAACCAAGCAAACTGCCAAGCCCGCCTAAGATAACCATGAAGAGAACTTCAAACGAATGGTTATAGTCAAAGCTTTCAACTTCAGCAGCACCCAACCACATGAACACCATGAGAGCACCTGCAACGCCACAATAAAATGATGAAACAGCAAACGCTGAAAGTTTTGCATAAAGTGGGCGCACACCCATCAATTCAGCCGCAATATCCATATCGCGAATCATCATCCAAGAGCGACCAATACGGCCTGAGATTATGTTGGATGCAAACCATGTCATGATAACAACAACAGCTAGGCAAATGATGTAGCGTACTTCCGCACTGGCAGAAGCGCCAGTTACAATTATGCCAAATGCTTCACGTTGCGGCACTTCAATTGCACCTGAATCATTGTAATTATAAAGCCACGGAATACGGATAAATGCCCACTCAAGGAAAAACTGTGCAGCAAGGGTTGTTACAACTAGATAGAAGCCCTTAATACGTAGGGATGGCAATCCGAAGAACACACCAACCAATGCAGAAAATATGCCTGAGGCAAAGATGAAGACCAGAATGTTTACATCTGGATAGGCAAGCGTCATTTTATAACACGCATAAGCGCCCACGCCCATAAACGCACCCGTACCCAGTGAAATCTGCCCTGTAAATCCAGTTAGGATATTCAATCCGATGGCTGCGAGCGTGAATACCAAGAACGGTATCATGATAGCACCTAGGAAGAACTCATTTCCAAGTAGAGGGATGGCTATAAAACCAATTGCTAAATATGCCCAAATGAAAAGCTTGTCCTGAAAAATCGGGAACTTGGCTGAATCTGCTTCATATGTTGCTTTATATTGACCTGCTTCGCGGTAAAACATTTATCCAGCCCCCTTCATATTCGTTCAATGAGTTTTTCGCCAAACAGCCCCTCAGGCCTGTAGAGCAAAAAGATAAGCGCGATGATGAAAGCAAACCAGCTTTCTGTTCCGCCCCCTAGAATTGGAGATCCCCAATAAAGATCAAACAATTTCTCGCCAAATCCAATAATTAAGCCACCGATGATTGCACCTGGAATTGAGGTGAAACCGCCAAGCACCAATACTGGTAAAGCTTTGAGCGCTACGACTTGAAGTGCGAAAGATACATCAGATTTTGCCGCCCATAAAATACCGGCAGTAAGTGCAACAACACCCGCTGCAAACCATACAACAACCCAGATGTATTCAAGTGAAATACCGACCGAAAGGGCTGCTTGGTGATCATCCGCAACTGCACGAAGTGCGCGGCCTGTTTTGGTTTTGTTAAAGAAAAGCGCCAGCCCCGCAATAAGCAAGGCTGCAATGATCGCTGCTGCAATATCAATGTGTTGGAAAATCACAACGCCACCGCCAACTTCCCAATCACTCGCACCCGTTGGTAGACCAAGTTCGGTTGTAATCATCGCTTTTGGTTCGCCACCAAAAATCAATTGCCCGCCTGCAATGAGAATAAAGGTTATCCCAATCGTTGACATAAAGAGAATGATTTCAGGCTGATTAACCAGCGGCTTCATTACGACCCTAACGATTGTAAAAGCTAGTAAAGCCATGACACCTAGCGTTAAAATAACAGCTAAATAAGCTGGAACACCCAGCGCATGAATGCCCACAAGCGCAAGGGCTGCAAACACAACCATAATGCCTTGGGCAAAATTAAACACGCCCGAGGCTTTAAAGATCAACACAAAGCCAAGCGCAATGAGTGAATAAAGCGTTCCTGATACAAAGCCTTCCCACAATGTTTGCAAGAATAAATCTGGCAATGCGTACATGGTTTCAAACGGTTCGATGAAAATTTTTCTTAGTAAATCGTTCATCAGTTAGATACCCCCAAGTATGCGTCAATTACCGCTTGGTTAGCTTGGACTTCATGCGGCAAGCCATCACCGATTTTTTTACCGTAGTCCAAAACCATAACACGGTCTGCTAAATCCATGACCACGCCCATATCATGTTCAATCAACGCAATGGTTGTTCCATATTGCTGATTCACTTCGATGATAAAGCGGCTCATGTCTTCTTTTTCTTCTAAATTCATACCTGCCATCGGCTCGTCCAATAAAAGCAGATCTGGCTCTGCAGCAAGTGCACGGCCTAGTTCAACACGCTTTTGAAGACCGTATGGAAGTGTTCCAACCGGCTCTTTTCGAATGGTTTCAATTTCAAGAAATTCAATAATTTCTTCAACAACTTTACGGTGTGCAATTTCTTCTTGAAGGGCTGGGCCGTAACGCCACATTTGCCAGAAGAAATTCTTATGCATTTTAAGCGTACGACCCGCCATGATGTTATCAAGCGTCGACATGCCAGCAAAAAGCGCCACGTTTTGGAAGGTTCTCGAAATCCCACTGGTTGCAGCCTCATAAGGTTTCATTCTTGAGCGTTTTTCACCACGGAATGTAATCGAACCTTCTTGCGGGTGATAAAAACCATTTATCACATTCAGCATTGACGTTTTACCAGCACCATTTGGGCCAATAATTGCTCTAACTTCGCCTTTCAAAATATCAAAGTAAATGTCTGTAATCGCCTTAACACCACCAAATGATAGAGAGATATTATCGACATTTAAAAGCACCTCGCCTGGCGCAATGCCGTCATCCATTCGACTGTGGAATGATGTATCATGTGCGTTCATTCCGCAGCCTCCTTCATGCCGTGTGTTGGCGCAAACATTTGTGCATCTTGTACGGCAACTGTCGCAGAGATTTTGCCTTTGCGACCGTCTTCAAACACAACTTCAGTTTCAATGAATTTTTCTTTTGAGCCATCATAAAGTGCTTCGATTAAATCGCCATAACGTTCACGAATGAATGGACGACGAACTTTCATGGTTCTAGTCATTTCACCATCATCTGGATCAAGCTCTTTGTGCAAGATTAAGAAACGTGCAATTTGCGACCCAGACATCATTTCTTCAGAAGCCAAGTCAAGGTTCACGCTTGCTACATGCTCAGCCATCATTTTGATTACATCAGGATGCTGCGTAAGTTCTTGATAAGATGCGTAAGAAACATTGTTACGTTCTGCCCAATTACCCACCGAAGTTAGATCTAGGTTTATAAAGACAGTACATTCATTACGCCCATCACCGAAAGCTACTACTTCTTTAATGTCTGAGAAAAACTTGAGTTTGTTTTCAATATATTTTGGCGCAAATAGGCTTCCGTCTTTCAACTTACCTACATCTTTTGCACGGTCGATAATGCGCAGATGCCCCTCACCATCAATGAAGCCAGCATCACCTGTGTAAACCCAACCATCTTTGGTTTTGGTTTCTTTGGTTGCCTTATCGTTTTTAAAGTAGCCCACAAAAACACCTGGAGAGCGGTATAGGACTTCTCCGTTTTTGGCGATTTTAATCTCAACATCAGGGCAAGGCTTTCCGACCGTATCAGCGCGTATCTCACCATCTGGTTGAGCCGAAATATAAACCGAAGCTTCCGTCTGCCCGTAAAGCTGTTTTAGGTTTAGACCAAGCGAGCGATAGAAGCTGAAAATTTCAGGGCCAATTGCTTCACCAGCGGTATAGCCCACTTTCATATTACTCATGCCCATGCGGTTTTTAAGTGGGCCGTAAACTAAAAACTCGCCGAAGCTATATTTTAGTTTGTCCATGAAGTTTACATCTTCACCATTCAAAATCGGCTCACCAACTTTGCGTGCATGATCCATGAAATATGAAAACATTTTTTGCTTTAAGTTACTTGCATCCTGCATGCGGACATTGATGTTCGTCAGCAGGGTTTCAAAAACCCGAGGCGGCGCAAAGAAATAGGTTGGCGCTATTTCTAATCTGTCATGATCGGCAGTTTCGGGATTTTCTGGACAACAAACACAATAACCGCTGACATAAGATTGCGTATAAGAGAAAACATGATCGCCCACCCAAGCAAGCGGCAGATAAGCAATGATCTCATCATATTTATCCAGCTCATCAAAACTATTTGCGTTTATCGAGGACTTGATGAGATTTTCATAAGATAGCATCACACCTTTTGGACGGCCTGTTGTGCCAGATGTATAAAGCATGACAGCTACGTCGCTGGACTTCATTTTAGCAAAGCCCTTGCGCCACTTATCATCGCCTTGTTTTTCAAACACTTCACGCCCCATGGCTTGAACTTGTGAAATAGAATGAAGATTTTTCATGTCGTAGTCGCGCAAACCGCGCTCTTCATCATAAAGAATGTGCTTGAGCGTTTTTAGATTTTTGCTAATCGAATCGATTTTATCAACTTGTTCTTGATCCTGACAAACCGCAGCCTTAACCTCGGCATGCTGAAGCACAAAGGACATTTCTTCCGCGACTGAGTCTGAATAAACAGGCACAGGAACCGCACCAACGGCTTGTGCTGCACAGAACGTCCAATAAAGACGCGGGCGATTTTGACCTATGATGGCAACTTTATCACCTGGTTTAATACCAAGTTTTTTCAACCCCATCGAATAAGCACGAATTTCTTCAAAAGCCTCAGACCAAGTCCAAGTTTTCCAGATGCCATGATCTTTATGGCGGAAGGCTGGACGCTCAGAATAGCGCCTTGCGTTTAAAACAAGATAGTCTGCAAATGTTTTAGGCTGTCCATCATTGGATGCCTTGTCAGCCTTGGCCATATATATTCCTCCATGTGCCCTTAACTTTTATGATAAGTCTTGAGAGCGAATGCCCCGCCTACACGCAGAACATTATTTGAACTACTGTTCAATAATTTTATTAAACTCTCTTTTCAAATCTGGCTATATGTAAATTTGCAATACAAAAAGAGAAGATTTGCATAAGATAATTTTTATAAGATTTAATGTTATGCAGTTTTTAGAAATAGCGCAACAGTATTAGACTATTTAATAAAACTTCTGGTTGCGCCTTTTGGCAATATGATATGACGGTTTGGGAAAATAGCTGTCAATGCTGTTGCACTATGATATCAGTTATATAACTCAATAAACGTAGATAATCTGTTATGTCACAATCAATCATTGTTATAGGTGCTGGCCAAGCTGCAGCATCCTTTGTAGCAAAGTTACGTCAGAAAGACCAAACTTCTACAATTACTCTTATTGGTGATGAGCCACACCTTCCTTACCAAAGGCCGCCTCTATCCAAAAAATATGCTACAGGCGACATGACCTTAGATCAACTTCTGCTAAGGCCTGATAACTGGTATCAAGAAAATAAGATTGATGTGTTGTCTGGTAAGCACGTTACTAAAATTACGCCCGATGATAAAACTATAACGCTAGAAAATGGTGACCATCAAAGCTGGGATAAGCTTGTCCTTACCACAGGTTCACGCGCAAGAAGCCTGCCCGAAACTATTGGCGGCAGTCTGAAAAATGTCTACTTACTACGCGGGCTTGGTGATGCGGATAATTTTGCCAAAGAACTGATTGAAGATAAGAAAGTAGTGATTGTGGGCGGGGGCTATATAGGCTTTGAAGCTGCGGCTGTTTGTGCTTCGCGTGGTTTAAACGTAACGCTTGTGGAAGCAGCAGACCGCATCTTGCAACGGGTTGCTTGCCCACAAACATCTGATTGGTTTCGCGCACTTCATCAATCACATGGCGTCACAATTCATGAAGGTGTTGGACTTGAAAAACTTGAGGGCAATAGCGGCAAAGTCAACACTGCAATCTTGAGTGATGGCACGTTGCTTGAAGCAGACTTTGTACTGGTTGGCATTGGTATTATTCCAAATGCAGAACTTGCAAGCAATGCAGGGCTTGAGATTGAAGGTGGGATTGTTGTGAACCAACATTGCCAAACATCGCATCCTGATATTTATGCCGCAGGCGATTGTGCGGCTTTCCAATATAAGGGCAAACTTACTCGATTGGAATCTGTACAAAATGCAATTGATCAAGCCGAGTGTATTGCCGATAACATTGCTGGCGAAGCAAAAAGTTATCAGCCTTTCCCTTGGTTTTGGTCAGACCAATATGATGTAAAACTTCAAATTGCTGGGCTTAACCGTGGGTATGACAAAATCATCACCCGGCCTGGTGACCGCGAAGGTTCCATGGCGTATTTTTACTTTAAGGAGGATCAATTCCTTGCGGTTGATGCCATGAATGATCCACGCACCTATATGGTTGGGAAAAAAATGCTGGAAGCTGGCAAGAACATTACGCCAGAACAGGCTGCGGATAAATCAATTGAATTAAAAAGCCTTATGTAGAAACTTATCAGGCGATGGTTTTCGTCTCGGCTTCTTCTTTGCCAAATGCTGCAAAGACGGTTTTGACGATATTGCCGCGATTAAGTCCGCCATCTTCGTTCATGTCATTCGGACTTGCCTGATCCATGTAAATATCAGGCATGAAGATGCTACGGAACCTCAGCGCGCCTTCATCCAGATGACCTGCTTCATTCAAATATTGTGCGACATGCGATCCAAAACCGCCTATGGCACCTTCCTCTACTGTAATGAGCACTTCATGGTTTTGTGCGAGTTGATCAATCAATTCTTTGTCGAGCGGCTTTGCAAAGCGGGCATCAGCTACCGTTGTTGAAAGTCCAAAGCTCTCCAGTTCTTCTGCCGCCAACATGCATTCCTGCAAACGTGTGCCAAAGGATAAAAGTGCTACTCTCGCACCTTTTTTGACAATACGACCTTTACCAATTTCAAGCACTTCGCCACGTTCAGGCATTTCAACACCAACACCTTCGCCGCGCGGATAACGAAAAGATATTGGGCCATCATTATAGTCTGCGGCAGTGCGAACCATGTGTTTAAGTTCAGCTTCGTCAGCTGCTGCCATGACAACAAAATTGGGAAGCGTGGCAAGGAAGGTTGTGTCAAAAGAACCTGCATGTGTTGGCCCATCAGCACCTACAAAGCCTGCTCTATCTATTGGAAATCTGACTGGCAGATTTTGAATGGCAACATCATGGACGACTTGGTCATATCCACGTTGAAGGAAGGTTGAATAGATCGCACAAAAAGGTTTGTAACCTTCTGATGCCAGACCCGCTGCAAACGTTACAGCATGTTGCTCTGCTATACCTACATCAAAGGTTCTATCTGGAAAAGCTTCTCCAAAAATATCAATGCCTGTGCCTCCTGGCATGGCCGCAGTAATGCCTACAATCTTATTGTCATACGCACCTTCTTGCGCCAATGATTGGCCAAAGACTTTTGTATATGAAGGGGCATTAGGAATGGATTTAGCTTGTGCGCCTGTAATCACATCAAATTTTGAAACACCATGATATTTATCACTTGAAGCTTCGGCAGGTGCATAACCCTTCCCTTTGCGCGTAACACAATGAATGAGAACTGGGCCTTTTGCATTATCTCGCACGTTACGAAGAACTGGAACAAGCGTTGAAAGGTCGTGCCCATCAATCGGACCGATGTGATAAAAACCAAGCTCTTCAAACATCGTGCCACCGGTTACATAACCACGCGCATGCTCCACGGCTCTTGTAATCGCTCTATCAACGGTCTTACCAAGATAGGCTGTCATCTTCTTGCCAATGTCACGCATACCCATATAAGTACGTCCCGAAGCAAGACGGGCTAAGTAAGCAGACATTGCACCCGTTGGGGGCGCAATCGACATATCGTTATCATTTAAGATTACAATCAAACGCGCATCCATAGCACCTGCGTTATTCAACGCTTCAAAAGCCATGCCTGCAGACATCGAGCCATCACCAATGACCGCAATAACATTATTATCACCATCTTGGAGTTCGCGTGCGACTGCCATGCCAAGACCGGCAGAAATTGACGTCGAACAATGAGCTGCGCCAAAAGGGTCATATTCGCTTTCTCCGCGTTTAGTAAAACCTGACAACCCATCTTTTTGGCGAATTGTATTCATTCGGTCGCGACGGCCTGTTAAAATCTTATGCGGGTAACACTGGTGACCTACATCCCAGATCAAGCGATCATCAGGCGTATTAAAAACGTAATGAATAGCTGTTGTAAGCTCTACTACACCAAGTCCTGCCCCCAGATGGCCACCTGTTTGAGAAACCGAGTCAATCATGGATGACCTAACTTCATCTGCTACTTGTGGTAACTCATCTTCGTTCACTTTGCGCAAATCTTCTGGCAGAAGAATTGTGTCCAGCAGGGGTGTCTCTACGGTCATATACTTACAATCTTTTTGTATTTATACAGATATGGGTATTTAATTTTTAAAATCTATAAACCATCGTGTCGCAGGCATGCAACCGCATGTTTTCACGATGTTTTGTGCAAGTTTTATGCAATGACTTTTCCATCCTTAACAGTTAAAAAAGTCGCTCGATTATCAAGTGCTTTAAATAAACTTCTTTCTGTGCCAGTCATCCATGCTTGGCATCCAAGTGTATCAATCATATCGTATAGCGCCGCCCTTCGGCCTTCGTCTAAATGTGCCGCAACTTCATCTAGTAGCAAAATTGGTGTTGCATCATGTATTTCACCAACCAGCCTTGCGTGTGCCAGTAAAAGCCCAATTAAAAGTGCTTTTTGCTCCCCTGTGGAACATTGTGATGCTGGCATTGATTTTGGCCTATGATGCACCACAAGGTCTGAGCGATGAGGCCCTTCAAGGGTGCGGCCTGCACGTGCATCAATCCGCCTGTTATTTCTTAATCTATCCAAATATTCGCCTTCAAGATCACTTGCAGCAACTTCATTAATCTGGTTCTCAAGAGCGCCTGAAATTGAAACTAAAGCATCTGGAAATGGACTATTTGGATCATTATTTTTGACGATTACCTCTGAAAGCAAAGAGACCAATTCATACCGTGCAGACGCTACCGCAACCCCAAGCTCTGCTAATTGCGCTTCTGTTGCATCAAGCCAAGCGCTATCTGGGTAGTCTTCGCTTAGTAGTTTATTTCTGGCGCGCATGGCTTTTTCATAATCACCAACACGGCGCCCATGTGTTGGGTCAACGGCAAGCACAAGACGATCTAAAAATCGTCTTCTGTCACTGGTTGCGCCAGTAAATAAGCCATCCATAGATGGGGTTAGCCAAAGAATACGTGAATGCTCTAATAATTCATCGGATGTTTTGGCTTGCACGCCATTCATATGAACCTTGCGTGAACTTTCAACACCAAAAGCTGTTTGCTGTAGGCCAGTTCCAATTTTAATTTCGCCTTGTGCGCCTTCCATCTGGGCAAACACTGTCCAAGCACCACTTCCGCCCGCTTGGCCAACTTTATCATAAGCTGCACGTCTTAGCCCACGCCCCGGTGAAAGATACGACACCGCTTCAAGAATGTTTGTTTTTCCTGCTCCATTCTCACCTGTTAAAACAACGTGAGAAGCCCCCAACTCAACAGACATTTCGGCATGATTACGAAACGTTGTTAATTTGAGCTTTTCTATATAAACAGATTTCAAGGCTTAGCTGCCTTTGCAATATAACAGTTAGACTCGCATTGGCATCAGAACGTAGATTGCACCGCTTTCATTAGAATCCTTAATCAAAGTAGGCGACCCTGGATCAGATAACATGAAAGTTGCTTCGTCCCCTGTCAGTTGATTGGTGATGTCTAAAAGATAGCGTGAGTTAAAACCTATCTGCAATGCATCTGATGTGTAGTTTACAGCAATCTCCTCTTCAGCCGTTCCTGAATCAGGATTATTGACTGAAAGAACCATTTGCCCTTCACTTAAAGCAAGCTTAACAGCGCGGCCACGTTCAGAAGAAATCGTCGAAACCCGATCAACTGCACTTGCAAAAATTGAACGCTCCATCACGAGAGCCTTATCATTACCAGATGGAATAACACGATTATAATCTGGGAAAGTACCATCAATCAGTTTAGAGGTCAGGACTGTTTCACCAACGCTCAAACGAATTTTACTATCTGACAACTCAACATGAACAGCAGCATCCGGGTCTTCTACTAAACGTTGTATTTCACCGACTGCTTTACGCGGAATAATAATTCCTGGCATACCATCAGAACCATCAGGCGAAGAGGTTTGCGATCGCGCAAGTCTATGACCATCAGTTGCTACTGCGCGTAAAACAGTTTCACCATCATCTTCTACGGTGTGTAGAAAAATGCCATTTAAATAATAACGTGTTTCTTCTGTAGAAATTGCAAACTGAGTATGGCTGATTAATTTTTTAATCTCACCTGTTGCAAATGAAAAACTATGGCTAAATTCACCAGCTGAGATGTCTGGAAAATCTTCGACCGGCAACATTTGTAAAGTAAACTGTGAACGACCTGATGCTATTTTTAGTGTAGAGGTATCCTCATCAATCGAGAGCATAACTTCTGAGCCGCTTGGTAATTTACGGATTATTTCGTAAAGCATATGAGCTGGTACAGTTGTGCTACCAGCCTGCTCAACTACTGCAGGGGTTTTCTCAAAAATTTCAAGATCTAGATCAGTTGCCTTGAGATGCAGGTCGTTACCTTCTGCATTTAATAAAATATTTGATAAGATAGGAATTGTATTGCGACGCTCAACCACACGGTAAACATGACCAAGTGATTTAAGAAGGTTTGATTGCTCAATCGTAACGCGCATTGCGGTATAACTCCCAAGAAAAATTTGGCTGTATTAATATGGATGTTTATCCACACTCATAACCATTATTCTAAATTGGGGAAAAATGACAGGTTTTTCAAGTGTTGGAGGTCAAAGCTGTTGGGGAAAACCGAATATAGAAAATCTATCATTCTTGTTCCCCCCCTGTGCTCAGATTTTAATACGAATTATTCCAAAATAAGACGCTTTAACAATTCTATTTCATGCGCCAGTTTTTGATCGTCTGAAGTCATAGATTCAATCTTACGAACCGCATGAAGAACAGTTGTGTGATCGCGACCACCAAAACGTCTGCCAATTTCAGGTAAAGAGCGGGGCGTCATTACCTTTGCCAGATACATGGCAATTTGTCTTGGACGAACAATTACGCGTGTTCTTCTATTAGACAGAAGGTCATTTTTGCTAACATTGAACTGCCTTGCGACAATTTTTTGAATATCTTCAATGCGAACGCGTTTCGTATCAGCCGACTTTATTAAATGCGCTAAAATTTTATCCAACTCTTCAAGACTCATGCTGCCTTCAGAAAACTGGTGTTGTACCAACAGTTGATTAAAGGCACCTTCAACATCGCGGGCACTTGAAGAAACCTGTCGTGCAACATAATGCAAAATGTCTTCAGGAATATTCAAACTAGGTTGATTTTGTTTTGCCTCTTTATAGCGAATGTTCAAGATTTCCTTGCGCGTTTCATAATCAGGAGCTTTCATTTCAAGCGTTACACCCCCTTTAAGGCGTGAACGGACGCGCTCATCAAGGCTTTCTAATTCACTAGGTGGACGGTCAGCAGCAACGACAACTTGTCTTGCGCTATCAATCAGCTCATTTAATAAATGACAGAACTCCGCTTGAATTGCTTGACCTTGCAAAAACTGCAAGTCATCGATTAGCAATATATCAATGTCACGCAAAGATTCTTTTAATGTTAGGGCTGTTTTATCGCGAATTGCAGAAGCAAAACGCCACATGAAATATTCAGCTGTAAGATAAAGAACACGCGCCTTTGGATTACGGTTTCGCGCACGCCATGCAATAGCCTGAAGAATATGCGTCTTACCTAGCCCAACGCCAGCATGGATAATAAGCGGATTAAAATGTGATGCCGTAATATCATCAGCAATCGTTCTAGCAGCCGCATGAACCATGCGGTTTGAGCTACCTTCAATAAAACCCTCGAATGTATGTTTCGTATCCAAAGGAGAACCCGCAAAAGATGATGTTTGCTCTAAGCTGCGAGATGAATTTCGAGCGCCGAAATTGCGCAATGGTAAAATACTATTTGGATTCTTATCATCTGCCTTTTTCTTTAAGGCTTCAGCTTCTTCATTTGCCTCTTGTGATGCAAGCGGTTGTACAGTTGGCTTTCGAATTGCTATGTCAACGCGTAGCACTGACTTGTCTTCTTCTTGCCATAGCTCCAGCAAAACATCGCGGTATTTTGAGGTAATCCAGCTTTTCAAAAAAGCAGTTGGCACGCTGTGAGAAGCTATACCGCCCTCTAAGCTATAGATTTTCAATCGACCAAACCAGCTGTTAAAAACATCTTGCCCTAATTTAATTTGCAGCTTTTGTCTGATTCTATCCCATTTTTGCTCAGGTGTTTTGCCTGAGCCTTTTTTCTTTGCATCCCCCACAGTCTGTTTTCCTTCTGGTTTTGCAATTGAAGATGTAACCGTTTCTTCAACAGAGTCTTCTTTTTGAATTTTAAAGTTCATTTTGTCCAAGTCAGGACCAGAAATTTTTGACCAAGTATCTTTTCTATTTTCATTGTTCTCGCCAGATTTAGCCACTTGGTTCATTGTTATTTATTCCGTTATTAAATTTTAAAATTGAGTACTAGATTGTACTGTTCTGTCTTAATTCTGCGATTGTTGGTTGTTGGTTGTTTTTCCGCGCATCTACTTTCTAATTTATCTTTGCATCCATGGAAGTCCATCAAACTTCCAACCTGATACAGTGCCTCTTTTACCTTCGTGATTTGGGTTGCCTTCAAACCCAGCCAAAACGTTGTATGCACTAGCAAAGCCTGCCTCGGTTAAAGCCTGGGCGGCTGCAATGCTGCGAACACCCGAACGGCAAAGACAATACAAATTGGCTTGCCTGTCAGCGCCCATGCCTTCAAGAATATCTTTTACAGTCTTTACGAAATTTGAGTTTATTTGCATGGATGGATATTCCTGCCACTCAACCATGTGCGCTTGCTTGCCAATTTCATTAAGGTTTGGCACGCCAACAAAATTCCATTCAGGCATTGTACGTACATCGATTAGAAGTGATGCTGAATCTTGCTGCAAATCTGCAAAACAATCTGCGCAACTAACATCTCCAGCATACGACATGACATACCTTTCCTGTTCGCTGAAATAACGAATTTCAACGTAAAATAAAAAAACAAATTTGAGTGCGTCTAAATTAGACTTCGCCCCGCATAAAAAGACAATTACTTTTAATCACCATATTAATAGCTCTTAGTGATCTTAGATTTCACCAAAATAGTATAACTATGAAACGCCAAAAATGACGTTAAAATGACTTGTAATACCTAGCTCCAATCGTACAGATTATTTGATTTTATCTGCACTCTAGAAAGCTACCCCGTTGCCCCTGCAATTGAAATTACTTAACGAAATCTTTTCATGCAACACGTTTTTTTTAATCTTTTGTTAAGGTATGCGAATCAAGGGCAGATCGAAAAAAAACATTTACGTAAGTCGTTTCAAGAATCCATTACGAATCAATGGTCTTGTTTTTAAAATGCTTTGTGAATGGCTGTTTTTAGGGCTTTTGAAAAAATTTGGCGCAAACCCTATTGACTCGCTTTTTTTTGGTAGAATTTTCATTAAATTTTTACACTACCCATTAAGTTATTGATTTTATTTAATTATTTTGAATTACCAATTTTTGCCTAGATTCAGGCAGGATTTTTTTTGCTTGACACGATTAGTCGATTTTAATCGAAAAAAACGTCCTAATTATTTGACAAATGATGTCTAGAATAATTGTCAAAACAAAAAAACCCAGCACTCAGGCTGGGTCTTAAAACTTTAGCTTATAAAATATTAGGGGCTGTCCCAGATAACTACGATAAATATTGTTTAACCCATTGGTTC
>CAZCUN010000046.1:0-26949 GCA_964502215.1 uncultured Rhizobiaceae bacterium
TTGAACCAATGGGTTAAACAATATTTATCGTAGTTATCTGGGACAGCCCCTAAAAAATTTAGCAAGGAAAGTCACATGCATCCCAATAAGACAGAGCAACTTATTGACAAAACCATTGGGGAAGTAGGGAAGTATTCTATTCAGACCCTAAACTCACCTGAGCTGATCAAAACAGAATGGAAGCAACTTGAACAACAAGAAACAGGCTCGATTTATCAAAGCTACGCTTGGGTCAAAGTGTGTTGCGATACACTAGAAAGCAACAATTCTGTTTTCATTATTACAGGCAGAGATGATGAAGATCTTCAATTCATTCTACCTATGGTATTAGAAGGATCATTTATCAAGACATTAAGATGGATTGGTAATACCCACGCCAATATATGTAGCGGCTTGTTTTCAGAAGCATTTTTAAAATCATCTGACAAAGCATTAATGGGTGATATCTTTAAACTTATTGGTAGTTCGGCTGGAAAAATTGTGCAAACAAGGCTTCATAATCAACCTAAGTCATTAAAAAACTATACGAATCCATTGGCTCATCTAGACCGCCAAACCTCAGTCAATAAAATGTATGATATGGATTTGCGAGACGGTATTAATACTATTCTTGATGCAGGCAACGGCAAACGAAAGCGCAAGTTATGGCGCAAACAAAACCGCGTTGCAGATGATATGGGTGGCTTTGAACTAGTCATCCCGAAAACTCAAGCTGACATCAATCAGGCAATAGATGAATTTTTAGTTTTAAAGACAAAACGCTTTGATGAAATGGGCGTAAAAGATGTGTTTGCAGACGATGCCACTAAAGAGTTTCTATACAAAATGGCCAATACGCCAGAAGATGAGAATGTAAACCTTTTTGAAATTTACCAATTAAAAATAGCCGGAATTACACGCGCAATGTATGCAATCGGCATTTATGGAAAATACTGTCAGGCCTATGTTAATGCAGTATCATACGATGATTTTTCATCCCAAAGCCCTGGTGAGATGATAATATACGCCATGGTCGAAAGCTTAAGTGAACAAGGTTATGAACGGCTTGATTTAGGTGTCGGCAATGAACGCTACAAACGCTCATGGTGTCCTGGAGAGCATGAATTGTTTGATACCACTTTACCCTTATCAGGAATGGCAAAACCAGTTGTTCATGCCATGCGAGCCAAAAATGACATCAAGCGATATTTGCGGAATAATGAAACTATCTGGCGTCAAATCAAGAAAATTCGCAAGATAAAAGTTTCACTTTTAAATTCCAAACCTTGAGTTAAGAATTTTAGTTTTAAAAAATTTTAAAAAGATATTGAAAGCTTATAGTTTAGAATTATAAAACTAAGCATTTTCTGGTGTTTGAGTATTCTTATGATCTGTTGCATCGGGAATGATATGTAAGATATCCTTAAAACCGTCCTCTCTAAGGTCTGCTTCAAGGTTTTTACAATCGTCTATTCTCGCATTAACACCACTAATAATCACAACAGCATCATCTGTTGAAACAAGATCAATACCGTCAAGGTTAGCGTCGCCACAATCAACAATACAATAATCATATGACATCGCAATTGCATCAATAACATCAGACATAGTTTGCATATCTGGCGCTGGGTCACCGTGGAACATTGTACCTGATGGTACAACATGAGCACTCGAATTTTGATCCCGATAAATAATGCTATTTACAGCAACCGACCCGGATATAAGATTGAATATTCCTGGTAAATCATTGCCACCTAGCATTTCTGTTGCAGAAGCGCCGCCGCCGCTTAAATCTATAACGACAACGCCATTATCGCCTGTTTCTGATAGTTGTCGCGCTAGTATCCAAGCAGTTTTCGAGCCTCTATCTCCTCCAGGAGAAGTCACAACAATACGCCCTTCACCTAGATCCTGAAAAACACTTGCGGCATAACGAACAGCAATTGCATTTGGTTTATTTGCATCACTAACATCATCTTTTGGAGATGACTTAGTGAGTGTTTCGCCCAAACCTATTTTCTTATCCGCATCGGGTGCAATTATTGCGTGCTTTGCATCGCGCTTGTCCGAATTCCCTTTGATTATATTTTCTAATTGAGCAAAAGGGTTATTTCTAATTGGTTTGGCTTTTTCGTTCTTGTCATCCCCATCTGAAACTAAAATCTCGTCCTCATCTGTGATATCAAGTTGAGATAGGTCTTCTTCATCTTTGTAGTCTTGAGAATTTGTATTTCTTGCATTTCCGATGCTTGAGATTAGTGTGACTGCCATTACCCCCAATATACTAAGAACAAAAGCTGCTACAGTACCAGCAATTGTAAAAGGTATAATCTTTGGAAAATAAGGTTTACTTGGCATGGTGCGTGAAGGATAAATTTCTGCATCAATCGGCGCAAAGTCTGCACGACTAATCGCATCCAGGTTGCGTTTTTGGTATTCACTTAATAACTCACGATAAGAGTCTGCTTTTCGAATAAGCGAGTCTAGTTTAACTTCTTGTTTGCTAACGCGTACAACTTCTTGCTTAAGTTCAGCAATTTCTTTCAAAAGATCTTCTTCAGTTTCTTTTGTTAGGTTCACATTGTTCTCTAAGCTTTTGAGAATGTTGTTTGCCGCAGTTCTTATTTGCCTTGCAAAGTCATTAACTTGTGAGTTTAAGGCTTTCAAACGTGGGTGATTAGGAAGTAGTGTTGTCGAAAGATCTGAAATTTGCGCACGAATTTCAACTTCCCTTTCACGCAAACGCTGAATGAGCGGTGAGGCAATAACCTCAGGGATGACATCTAATGAAGCACCGCTTTTTAAAGCTGCTCTAATTGAGGCAACTTTTGCTTGTGCTGATGAACGCTCAGCACGTAATCTGGAAAGTTCTGTAGAGATTTCAGATAGTTGTTGCCTAGCAAGCGACTCATTTGCACTACTGCCTCGCAGTACATTTTCTCTAGCCCTAAAGGCTGCAACTTCTGCTTCAGCCTTTTTGAGGTTGTTGCTATACTCTGTAACAATTGGGTTCAGCCATACTTTTGCATCAGCAGTTAAGTTTTTCTTTTTCTGCTCAAGTGTGTTTACATATTCTTCGGCAAATAAGTTAGGAACTTCAAACGCTGTTTGAGGGCTATTTGCCCAAAACTCAATCACAATTGCGCGCGACTTTTCAATTGGATAAATATTCAATTGCTCTTTAAACTCACGCAAAATAGCAGATTGAGACCCAGAAATCGCACCTTCATTTCCTGGTTCAAATTTTCTTTTGTTGTCAGGTGCAAAAAAATCACCGATTTTATCTAGAAAGCTAGATTTTTCAAACTGTTCAATATGATCTGTATTTTTGCTCTGATCTTGCTGCTCAAGCAGATCTAAGATTCTTAATGCAATTTTGTCTGAGTTTAGAATCTCAACCTGACTGCGGATTGCTTCTTCATCGTATTGATTTGTCAGCTGTTGCCCGCCATTATCACTAACTGGTCTATTGAAGGCATTATCTTTGCTCTCAATAATTATACGAGCGTTTGATTCATAACGAGATGGAATTACCGATAAAAATAGAAAAAGACAAACAGCCGTTAGTATTGTTATGAGCAACACAAGCCACCACTTGCGCTTTAATGCAGAAAACAAGCCAATGACATCAATATCATCATCTTGCATTAATACATTAGGGTCTGACATTTCGATACTCCGAAGTTACTCGTGCTCATAACATTATAAATTAACGCAGCCGTGCCAGCGTCAATAATGATCAGACAATGAACGAACATGGTAACCAAGGAGTTAAGAAATTTAACTTTGCGGTAAAGAAATCAAGTTTTTCAACGAACTAGTTTCATTTGCTTTACCAGCTATTAACCATAACAGATGTTTAATAGAGCCAGTTTAAAAACGATTACAATTTTCCATCCAAGGAATAAAAATATGTCTTGCGTCAGTTCAAGAACTCTTTGGAGAGCCTTTGCAATTTTCTTTACTGCATTGGTTCTTTCTGCTTGTGCAGCCTATAAACCACTAAACCCTGCTTTTCATAAAGCTTTGTCTGAACCTTACAGATTAGATTCTGGTGATGTGCTCAGAGTGACAGTATTTGGTCAAGATGAATTAACAAACACATATACTGTCGATAAAGCTGGTCATATCTCCGTCCCGCTTGTTGGTTCAATTGGCGCACGTGGTGTTACACCAAAACAAATGGAAGGTCGCATTGCGGGCGGTCTTAAGCGCGGTTTTTTACGTGATCCTGATGTTTCTGTTGAAATTGCAACTTATAGACCCTTCTTTATTCTTGGTGAAGTCGGCACTTCTGGTCAGTATGTTTACGTTCCTGGCATGACAGTACAAAACGCGATCGCGATTGCAGGCGGTTTTTCTGCTCGTGCTGAACAAGCCGATGCAGACATTACACGTAACATTAATGGTGAAATCATTACAGGGCGTGTTCCAATTAGCGACCCAATCCTTCCAGGCGATACAATTGCTGTAAGAGAACGTTTGTTTTAAAAAATTATGGATAAGTCTTTAAAAATCATCCATTGCTTCCGTTCACCTGTTGGAGGCATATTTCGTCATGTGCGGGATTTATTGAGTCAGCAGTCAAAAGCAGGCCATCAAGTTGGGATCATTTGCGATTCAACAACAGGTGGCACTTATGAAGATAAGCTTTTTGAAGAAATTAGCCCCCTACTTTTACTTGGTATTCACCGTATTCCAATGGCACGCTCAATAGCGCCTAGAGACTTTGCAGCACTGTTAAAAACTAAAAGTCTTATCAAGCAACTTTCACCTGATGTCGTTCACTCACATAGCGCTAAAGGTGGTGTTTATGGCCGAATGGGCGCAAGAATGGCTGATAAAAACATTAAGACGTTTTACTGTCCTCATGGTGGGGCAATGCATTATGATGCTGCTTCGTTAAAAGGAAAAATCTTCTTCAACGCAGAGTGCTTTATGGAGCGTATGACAACAAGTTTGATTTTTGTTAGTGACTACGAACGCAACGCCTATCATGAAAAAGTAGGCAAGCCACAATGCGCTGAAGCGATTGTATATAACGGAATTTCTCCACATGAGTTTGTTCCAGTGCCATTGAACAAAGATTCTGGAGACTTTCTTTATATTGGAATGAAACGTGACCTTAAGGGCCCAGATATTTTTCTAGACGCTCTTAAAATTGCACGTGACAACTCTGGCAAAGACCTTACAGCATGGTTTGTTGGCGATGGACCTGATGAAGCTAAGTATGATGCACAGATTAAAAAATTAGAATTAGAAGCTTGTGTAAAAGTTAGCAATGCAATGCCTGCACGAGAAGCATTTAGCCTTGCAGATATTGTTGTTGTGCCTTCACGCGCTGAATCGCTTCCCTATCTAGTTCTAGAAGCATTAGCTGCACAAAAGCCAATGGTTGCAGTTAATGTGGGTGGTATTCCAGAAATTTTTGGCAACCGAAAAGATAGACTTGTTCCGACAGATGACCCACAATCCATGGCAAAAGCAATGTTAGAATTGCATGAAAATAAAGAACGCCATGCAGAAGCTATTGAAATAGCTGAGGGTTTGCAAAAAAGCTTTTCTCTTGAAAGCATGTCTTCATGCGTTGAGCGGTTATATTCATAAAATTGTTTTAAGGTTCTCGTTAAGAGTCAACAAATCACATTAACTATCTGTTATTCATAAATAAAAAGTCTTTAAAATCTAAGTTTTCTTAAACTATGTCCTTAGGTTTATCGCGTATACATTACCTAGGGTTATATTACGGACAGAGTGGATTATGAAAACGCTATCAAAAGAAGTAGGTAATGGTTTTTCACGTGAAGACATGAAAAAAGCTGTTGCGAAAGAAGAAATTTCTAAAGAACGTGCAGTTGAACTGAATGAATTGGCAAGTCAGGTTGCGGAGCAGTTTTCTGCCAAATCGATTTCACCTTTCTTAATTTCAGGCTCTCTACGTTTGATGGACTTCTTGCTCTTATCTGTGGTTGCGATTGTAACCATGATCTTTCATCTTACTCCTGTATTTGAGATGAATAGTTGGCTTGTAGGGTTTTCATTCCTTAGTGCAATAATCACAACAGGTTTTGTCCAAGGTCTTGATGGCTATCAAGCCACTACGCTAAGGCTATTTACAACTTCATTCTTTAAAGCTCTAACTGCTTTTACAATGGCTTTCATTGTTACAATGATGACTATGTTTCTTATGCAAAACTTTGATCCAAAAATGACATATTGGATTGGTATGTGGTTTGGCTATAGCATCGTTTATATTGGTATTTCACGTGCTATCATGGGCGCCACTATTACAAAACTCATGAATGATGGACGCCTTGAGCGACGCGCAGTCATTATCGGTGGTGGCCAACCTGCTTCTGAACTTATTCATGCAATGGAAGCAAATGCTAATTCTGATATTCGTATTTGCGGTATCTTTGATGACCGTACAGACGATCGTTCGCCAAATATTGTTGCGGGCTACCCTAAGCTCGGTAATGTTGCAGAACTAATTGAGTTTACGCGTAAAGCACGCATTAATATGCTGATTGTTTCGATCCCTTTAAGTGCTGAAAAACGTGTATTACAACTTTTAAAACGTCTGTGGATGTTACCTGTCGATATTCGTTTATCAGCGCATACAAACAAATTATTCTTCCGCCAGCGGACCTATAGCTATGAAGGTACTGTTCCGCTTGTTGATGTATTTGAAAAACCAATCGCTGACTGGGATTCTGTCATGAAGCGTGCGTTTGATATCGTATTTGCATCATTTGCAATTGTTGCTCTTAGCCCAATTTTGGTTTTTGCAGCACTAGCAGTTAAACTTGATAGTAAAGGCCCTATTATTTTTAGGCAAAAGCGCGAAGGGTTTAATAATGAAGAGATTGAAATCTTTAAGTTCCGCTCGCTTTATACCGACCAAGGCGATAAGAGCGGTGCTAACGTTGTAACTAAGGGTGATAATCGTGTTACAAAAGTAGGCCGTATCATTCGCAAAACCTCAATTGATGAACTACCACAGCTATTCAATGTACTCCTAGGTTCGCTTTCTCTTGTTGGCCCTCGCCCCCATGTTGCTAATGCGAAAACAGATAATAGGCTTTGGACTGAGGTTGTTGACAGCTATATTGCGCGCCACAAAGTTAAACCTGGTGTTACTGGTTGGGCGCAGATTAATGGCTGGCGCGGTGAAGTCGACCAAGAAGAAAAGCTAAAGGGTCGTGTTGAGCATGATCTATACTACATAGAAAATTGGTCATTATTGCTAGATTTATATATTCTAGCCATTACACCGCTAAAACTTGTAAACACAGAAAACGCTTACTAGGAAACGTTATGAGTGCTGCAAGCCTCCATGTAAGTGCAAAACCAAAGTCTATTGGTGGTGTGAAAATCTCCACCATTATGAACTTTATACTTGGCCTTGCAATTTTCACTGGTGGCTTTGTAACGTTTGAACCTGCACCTTATGAAATAATTCTTGCATCATTTTTGAGTATTTCTCTTTTGTTTGGGCTTCGTATCCCAGCTGCTGTTTTACCTATTATGATCCCAGTGTTTACGTTTACACTTGGCGGAATTATTTCTTCTTTTCAAATCGAAGAATATTCACGTGGCATGATTTACAATGCTGTGACGTTATTTCTAGGGCTTACTTCTGTTTTCTTTGCAATCTTAATTTCACAACAAATGGGGCGCCTTCGTCTTATCTTCAGAGTTTATGTTGTTGCAGCAGCATGTACATCGGTCTTAGGAATTTTTGGATATTTTGGCGCTCCAGGCTTTGATATCTTCACTCGTTATGGACGTGCGCAAGGTGCGTTTGCAGATCCAAACGTGTTTGCCCCCTTCTTGATTGCTCCAATTCTGTATTTGATCTACGGCATTATGAACCGTTCGGTAACAACAATGCCTATTCGCGCCGCATTTCTTTTTGTTATTTTGCTGGGTGAATTTCTTGGGTTTTCGCGTGGTGGTTGGGGCGTAACAACCCTGTCTACGCTTATGTTTTATTGTCTTTTACTAATCAACGAACCGAAGTCACAAGTTAAAGCAAAATATATTTTAATGGGCGTTGCAGGGATTGCGACACTAATCATTGCAATTGTCATTGCCCTGCAAATTCCAGCGATTTCAGATATTTTTGTTCAACGTGCACATGTCGTTCAAAACTATGACGGCGCTCGTCTTGGCCGATTTGCACGTCACGCTATTGGCTTTGAGCTTGCTCTTAGTAAGCCTTGGGGCATTGGCAATTTGGAGTTTGGTTTTCTATATGGAGAAGATGAGCATAATGTGTATTTACGCTCCCTACTCTCTTATGGCTGGATTGGCTTTGTGTCTTGGTTGGCCATAATTTTATGGCCACTGATTGTGGGCTTCAAAATGCTATTTATGCAGCGTCCATGGTTGATATATTTTCAAATTTGTTATGTGGTTTTCTTCTGCCACTTATTACTTGCATGGGTCATCGATATTGATCACTGGCGTCACGTCTACCTTTTACTTGGAATGATTTGGGGATGTATCTTACTTGAAAAGAAACATCAAAAAGCCAAGAAGCAATTTAGAGCAGAGCAATCACAAGTCTCAAAAGCTAATAATTTAGGCGGCAATCTAGCGCCAGCTGAATAAGTTTTTGAATTTGATGGCGGTCTTTGAATTACTGGTCGGAGTAGCAGGACTTGAACCTGCGACCTTTCGGCCCCCAGCCGAACGCGCTACCAGACTGCGCCATACTCCGCAAACATACTAGATAGCTTAGTCTTGCCTAGTTTGATCAAGCAGACGCTTGCATTCCAGTAATTCTTGTAAAGTTGATTGTAAAACTTTTATATGATCTGCACCAACACTCGAATTGCTTATACTTGTATCAGCACTTTTAGCTCTTCCAGTAATGCGTCCTAAAAGCCCCTTGCCTTTTTCAGATTTAGAATGCGCAAAATCCGAGACATCAATCGCCTCTTGCGGTGTAACATGCTCTGGGCCATTAGGTACAAGCCCAGCGAGTCCTGCTTGTTGTACTTCGCCCTTGCCAAAGTCGATAGCTAGCTTATTGCCTTGTTCTTTTAATAATCTTTGAACACCACGAATGGTATAGCCTTCATCGTACAGCAGACTTTTAATACCACGCAACAAATCAACGTCGTCTGGACGATAGTAACGCCTGCCCCCACCTCGCTTCATAGGTTTGATTTGATTAAATCGACTTTCCCAAAACCTTAATACGTGTTGAGGAAGATCTAAATCATCCGCGACTTCACTAATGGTTCGAAATGCATCTGGGCTTTTACTCACGTTGTTCTCCGCCAAACAATTTATTTATAAAAACTGGCTAGACGTTCGCAACGAATGATTACTTCGAGTTACCCTTTAAGACAGCCTCTTTAAGGATGTTTGAAGGTTTAAAAACCATAACTCTCCGTGGTGTAATTGGAACCTCTTCACCAGTTTTTGGATTTCTTCCAATACGTTCATTTTTGCTACGTACTAGAAAAGAACCAAACGAGGATAGTTTAACTGATTCTCCCTCAACAATCCTATCACTAATAATATCAAGAACGGTTTCTACAAGTTCAGCTGATTCAATTCTTGAAAGGCCAAGTTTTTGATAAACAGCTTCACTTAAATCTGTGCGGGTAATTGTTTTTTCACTCATGGCAGTTTTTTCGCTTTTAAATGATGTTAAGCGCCCCAACCTTTTTGAAAAGGTTTTTAATACATTTTCACACTAGAATATTTTTACGAACCAAACAAGCGCTTAGCAAATGTCATTTATTATATGAGCGATATTTTACCAACGCAGCAATATTGCGCCCCAAGTAAAACCACCACCCATAGCTTCAAACATTATTAGATCACCTTTTTTGACACGACCATCTTTTACAGCCGTATCAAGCGCTAAAGGAATCGAAGCTGCAGATGTGTTGCCATGTTTATTGACTGTTATGACAACCTTCTCTGGCGCTATTTTTAATTTTTTAGCAGAAGCATCAATGATGCGTTTATTTGCTTGATGGGGAATAAACCAATCTAAATCTTGTGAACTCATTCCCGTTGCATCATAGGCAGAAACGATCACATCCGTAATCATTCCTACAGCATGGCGAAAGACTTCTTTACCTTCCATGCGCAAATATCCAGTAGTTTGTGTTGAAGATGGGCCGCCATCTACATATAGCTTATCTTTATGAGAACCATCCGATCTGATGTGGCATGTTAAAATGCCCTCATCATCAGAAGTTCCCTTACCTTCTTGTGCTTCTAAAATTACAGCCCCTGCGCCATCACCAAACAAGACACAAGTTGTGCGGTCTTTCCAGTCTAGAATACGTGAGAAAGTCTCAGCACCAATCACTAAAACTCGCTTAGCTTGACCAGAACGAATATATTGATCTGCGGTTGTTAGTGCGAATACAAAACCTGAACACACCGCTTGTGTATCAAAAGCTGCACCGTGTTTCATTCCCAAACGATGCTGCACTTCAACCGCGGTTGCTGGAAATGTATTATCTGGCGTTGAAGTTGCAAGAATTATTAGATCAATGCCATCGATTGAAATGCCAGCATTTTCTAGAGCCGCACGCGAAGCATGCTCAGCAAGATCGGCGGTTGTTTCACCTTCTGCTGCGATATGGCGTTGCTCAATACCTGTGCGTTGTACAATCCATTCATCGCTAGTCTCGAGAAACTCCTCAAACTCGGCGTTTTTCATTGCCTTGGCAGGGGTATATGAACCACACCCTATGACCACTGATCTTATCATTCCCAACCTCGGCTTATCATCAATTATTATATTTATTCTTCGTCTTCTTGTTCAAGTCTAATACGAATATCAGCAAACTCGTCTAAGTCTGTTTCAATTTTTGTCAGCAAATCATTGACCGCCATATCATAACCCAATTCGATTGCAGAGGCGAACCCCTCACCGTCCGTCCCGCCATGACTTTTAATCACAACACCGTTCAATCCTAATAAAACAGCTCCATTAATTTTACGCGGATCCATTTTTTCTTTTAACTGCTTGAAGGCACCTTTTGCAAACATATAACCGATCTTCGCAAGGAGTGTTCTATTCATAGCAGATTTAAGATATTCACCAATTTGCTTTGCAGTACCTTCAGCGGTTTTTAAAGCTATGTTCCCTGCAAATCCTTCAGTCACTACAACATCAACAGTACCTTTTCCAAGGTCATCACCCTCTACAAAACCATGGTAATGCATGTTTTGCATATTTGCTTCGCGCAAAAGACGGCCAGCTTCTTTAACAGCTTCAACGCCTTTAACTTCTTCAACACCAATATTTAAAAGACCGACCGTTGGACGGTCAAAATCCATTAAGGCACGAGCCATTGCAGCACCCATGACCGCAAACTCAACCAGTTGGTCTGCATCAACACCAACATTTGCTCCAACATCTAGGACAACACTTTCTCCAGAAATCGTTGGCCAGATTGCTGCCATTGCTGGGCGCGTAATGCTTGGTTGCGTGCGTAGGCAAAATTTTGCCATTGCCATTAGAGCACCCGTATTACCAGCCGAAATACAAACATCCGCTTCTTGCTTTTTGATTGCCTCGATTGAACGCCACATACCGGATTTTCCGCGGCCACTTCTTAACGCCTTACTAGGCTTATCATCCATTGCAATAGAGACTTCACAATGATGAAAATTTGAGACGGCTTTTACTTTGGGAAATCGATCAAGAACAGGCATAACCGCAGCTTCATCGCCGTATATTTCGAACTTAATGTTTGGTCTGCGCAACAACGCAACATCAGCACCTGCTATTACAGTCTCAGGGCCATAATCGCCGCCCATTGCGTCAAGGGAAATAGTCAGCTTTTGCGTCATGTTTGAAATTTCATACTTTCTAAATTCAACTAAGTATAACTGATCTTAAATCAATTATTATTTTTTTTATTAGTTATCAACGATTTGAGATCGGAGAAAGGCTTATTCGTTTGCCCAGACGGCTTATCACTAGCCTCAACTATCGCTTGAGTATCTTGCTCAATGGCTTCTGCTCTTGGGAAAAGATCTATGACTAGAAGCAATTCTTCAATTAATATATCCCATAAATTTATTTGATCTGTTTCCAGAATATCAGGCAAGTCGTTTGCTTCTGGATCAAGAATCATCTCTCCGTCTATAATCTCAGGTGCTTTATAGTCACTGCTGCGTTCAGGTAAAAACTGACGCTCTATACTTTCATTGAGACTGCTTGAAACTGGCTCTAATGTGGCGATGCATTCTTGTTGAATTTCAGCCCTAAAATCACACAAGACTGTTAGACCATGCTTGCGCCATCTTTTGAATCTGAACTTTGCTTCAAGTTTATTAAACTCTAGAACATCGCACTCTTCGGCAACGCGTTTTAAAACTTTTTGATTTACTGGTAAGATAAGTGTCTCAGAAGCAGGCGGTAATTTACTAATGCTGATTGGAAAATTTAATTCATCACTCATTTGAGAAAGCTTTCCATAGATAGCCATTTAACATCACCAGCTAGAAGATCGCTGATTTCTTGCGTCTCAAGGTGCGCCTTCGTACTCAATACGTATTTTGTGATCATTTTTGAATGCAGATTCGCATCATCTTGGTCAGAAAGATATCTAGTGGCAATTTTTTGGCTAAGTGTTTCCTCATCGTTTTGATTAATAGGTTCATCAAAGTCATCGATCTGGCCATAAAAACTACGAATCATCTTCTTTTTCTTTTTGGGGACACTGGTATCCCCAATGCCTAATTCTCTTAATGCTCGTTCTACATCTGCAACGTATAAGTCAAAAACTTCCTGACTTAAGTCCATCGCAATAGGCGTTCCTATTTCACGAAATCTGCGTGCTAAGAGATAAATATGCAAAGATAACATATCAAAACGCCCCATTACTGTATCTGGGATAGAAAAATCAGTGAAAAACTCAGGAGAACGAGAATGAGTCATAACACTGCCATAAAGCTGTTGTGGAGCTATTTTTGCAGAAGGTTTTTTAAAGAACGAAGAAAACATAAGGAATAGTTTCAAGATATGAGATGTGAATTACTTTCAACTCATTGCGAGCAAGCTAGCTAAGAGTTGAAAACTTATTCATACTCATATAATCAATCATATTAAAATATCGAGTATTATATATATGATAACCAATAATGGGGTTGGAAAAACAGTGAAAAAAACAAAAACATTAAAAACGATAGCTGCTTGTGTAGTTTGTTTGCCTATTCTTGTTGGTTGTATAGAAAAACGCGTCATTAATAATGGTGCGATTGTCACTCAAGACCAGCTCGATCTAATACCTGTAGGTTCAAGCCAAGACCAAGTTATATTAGCGCTTGGGTCTCCTTCTACTACAGGGCAATTTGGCGATGAAGTTTATTACTATATTTCGCAAAAACGCACCAAGACATACGAATTTGAAAAACTCAAACTTGTCGATCAAAAAGTATTGTCAGTTTACTTTGACAAAGAGCAGACCGTAAATAGAATTGCTAACTATGGTGTGCAAGATGGTCGCGTGTTTGATTTCATCTCACGAACAACACCTACAAGCGGTGAAGAATTTACGTTCCTTAGACAGTTGCTAACTGGTCGTGCAAGCCCAGCTTCTGCGATACAGCAAGGGCAACGTCCACCATCAGTACTTGAAGGCGGCGGCTTCTAATTTTGTTTAATTTAGTTTTGGTTGAGTGGCATTTTGCCATTTCAACCAAAGCAAAGCTAATAGAGCCATCCCAGCGACTGGGAAGATAATCCAGTTTAAAAAATCCCACCCGTATGCATTTAACGTTTGCCCTGACATTAATGAGGCGAATGCGACGCTACCAAAGATTATAAAATCATTCGCGCCCTGCGCTTTGTTTTTTTCTTCTGGCGTATAAGTATCAGTTACCATTGCTGTAGCGCCGATAAAGCCGAAATTCCAGCCAAGTCCCAGAAGAATAAGCGACCCCCAAAAATGCATTAGCTCAAGACCTGCAAGTGCAACAACACCACAAGCCATTAAAATAACTAGGCCTAATGCTACAATTGTTTCTTTGCCAAACTTTGTAATTAGATGCCCTGTAATAAAACTTGGCGCAAACATTGCCATGACGTGCCACTGAATGCCTAAAGTAGAATGCTCGACTGAATGTCCATGATGCACCATAGCAAGAGGTGCACCTGTCATAACAAAAGACATCAAACCATAAGCGCTCGTGCCACAAAAAACTGCAACTAAAAAACTTGGTTGCATAATAATTTCAGAGATTGGCCTACCCGTATATTCCGCATTATCTTGTTTTTGACTACCAAGATTAGAAGGGTTTAAAAATAGCAAAGCCACGAAACTTAAAACAAACAGTGAGGTAGCCATATAAAACGCACTGGAAAATGGCGAAGCTAACCCGCTTGCATAGATCACAATTTGTGGGCCTATAATGGCCGCCGCTACACCGCCCAACATGATGGTTGAAATGGCTTTTGGTTTAAAGTCTTGCGTACCACGATCTGCTGCCGCAAAGCGGTATTGTTGAACAAATCCACTGGCCACACCATTGATTGCTAGTGCACCACTAAAAAGCCAAAAGTGTGCAATTGAAACGGTGATGCCTGTTAGAACAAGACCGATTACACCAATTAGAGTACCCAGCATGAAGCCAAGTTTTCTAGCGATACGCTTCATCACAAAATTTGCAATTAAAGCCCCAATTGCAACACCTATATTATAGGCCGTGACCGGTGCTGTCGCGAGTGATTTATCTTCACCTAAAAGCTGACTACCAACGATACCACCCAGTGCGATGTTGATTGGCGCTGAAGACGCTCCCAATGCCTGACACAATAGATATAACTTAACGTTCTTCTTTGCTATTGCATTTTCTTGCTCATCAGTAAGTGCGGTAGTTTGGGTCAGCTCATTTCTCCAGAATGGTCATAACTTGATTGCGCAAATTCAATCACTTTGCCAGATGTGTCAAATACCTTTACGCCCTGTCCGCTGCTAATTTCTCCAACACGCGTTACTAAAAAAGGCATTGCTTTACAGGATTTTTCTAACAAAGCGCATTGGTCTGGCTTGACCGTAAATAAAATTTCGTAATCATCTCCGCCAGTTAGCGCTGTTTTCAAAGAGTTTGATTCAGATTGAATTACTGATTTTGCTGGTTTTGATAATGGAATTTTTGAGCTATCAACTTCCGCAGAAACACCTGATGCTTCGCAGAGTTTTTGTAAGTCACCGACAAATCCATCAGAGACATCCATAGACGCCGTGGCATAGTGACAAATAACATCTGCTAATTCTACGCGCGGTTGAGGCAATAAATAGCGGTTTATAAGATACTCTTTATTCTGCTCTTCCAAAGCATTCAGCTTGTATTGTCTAGCAAGCAAGCCTAACGCACTATCGCCGATTGTTCCTGTTACATAGATTACATCACCAGGTTCAGCGCCTAATCTTGAGACATAATTTTGCTTGGAAATTTCTCCAATTTTTGTAATTGAAATGACAAATCCGCCACCTGTACAAAAGGTATCACCACCAGTTAGTTCCACGTTATAATGGTCGCAATCTTGGTGAAGGCCATTGGCGAATTCAGCTACCCAGTTTTCATCCCAGTTACTTCCCAAGCCTAATGCAAGAGAAATATATTTGGGTGAAGCGCCCTTTGCTGCAATGTCTGAAAGATTCACCCGCAATGCTTTTTTAGCGATTAAATTAGCGGCGTCATCTGAGAAAAAATGAACCCCTTCAGCAATTGCATCTTGGGTAATAACATAAGACTTATCAGGCTCAGGTTTAATTTCTGCGGCGTCATCGCGCAACTCAAATGCACCTTCATTCGCAAATGGTGCGAAGTATTTTTTTATAAGAGATGATTCACTTATCCTTGTTTTATTTGGACGAGAATTCATCTTCCCTCAACTCCCGCGCTATTCGGTTTAAAACACCATTGACTAAGCGTGGCTCATCTTCTTCAAAAAAGGCTTTTGCTACATCAAGATATTCATTGATGACAACTTTAGCTGGTACGTCTTTGCGCTTTAGAAGTTCAAAAACACCACACCGCATTACAGAACGCAGTAAAGTATCAATGCGCGATAATGCCCAATCATCAGGTAGTGTATCGTTGATCATCGGATCAAGCGTAGTTTGTAATTCTACTACGCCTGAGACTATTCCTCGAAACCAACCAATATCTGCTTCAAGGTATTTATCCCCGTCAACTTCCTGACCAATGCGCAGGTTTTCATATTCGCTTACAACCTCTAGTACAGGTGCGTTAGATAAATCCATTTGATAAAGTGCTTGAACAGCAGCCAGACGTGCAGACCCCCGTTTGTTGGCAGGGCGAATGTCTTCGTTCATTGCTTCTTTGCTATTCATTAGGCAAAACTTTTCTTCAGGTTTATCATTGCAAGAGCTGCTTTAGCTGCACCACCGCCTTTGTTTTTTTCTGAGACTTTAGCCCTTGCCCAAGCTTGAGCCTCATTCTCAACGGTCTGAATACCGTTTCCGATTGCAATTTTGTGCTCTACAGACAATTCCATTATTGCACGTGCAGATTCATTTGAGACAATTTCATAATGCGTTGTCTCACCTCGAATAACACAGCCAATTACAATATAGCCATCGTATTGCTTCGTTGAAGCGATTGCCATTGATACTGCAGAAGGGATCTCAAGAACGCCTGGAACAGTGATGTAGTCATGCGTGGCACCTGCTTCTTTCAAGACCTCGCTAACACCTTCCATCAGGCTTTGTGATATTTCTGTATAATAAGGTGCGTCAATCACCAAAAGATGCGGGCCATCAGCCATTCATCGCTCCTAAAATCAAACTCATGTTTAAACAGGTCAAAACATGGCTGGCCAAACTTGGCAAGTTTAAAATACAGGAAGGCTTACGTAAAACTTTATTGCGCTACAAATTGGTCTGATAAGATAGGCGATAATGGCTTGTTAATTTGAGAAATAACACGTGCATGCACTTGCGGGTGGTTTGCAAGAGCGATATGGCTGGATTTATATTTGAATTTAGAAAAGTCTGTCTTCTTATTCCCCCAAGCCAACTTAGATGAGGTTCTAAAGCAGGTTAAATCCGTACAACTGAAATTATCTGCAAGTCTTACATTCTTATAGATAGGTGCCATTGCTGGCCCTTCTAATGTTGCAAGGTAATTTACTGGAATTTTCTTACGGTTTAATTCTTGTGCTATCCAAGTCACAATATTTGCGCCAAAGCTAATGCCGATCAGATTTATTTCAATATCTGGATTTGCTTTATGAGCCGCAACAATCTCACGTGTCACTTTTGACCGGATTACAGTAGAGCTTTCAACAAAAGATGCATAATTATGTAATTTTGAACTAGGAATTTTTTGCGACAGATTTGTGAACCCATATCCAATTGACTTAACGCTACTGGCCAAACCATTAATCAGATAAGTTTTCTTAATACGCGGCGGCGGCGGTGGCGCTGGCGCTGGCGCAGGCTCAAATGGTTCAATCTGAGTAAAATTGTTTTCTTCAGACGCAAATGAAATGTTTGGCGTTTGCGCTGGAACAGTTTTTCTTTGCTTAACCGCACCTACAAGCTGTCTCGAAATTGTACTATTATGGGTTTGAGCAACTACATTTGTATTCGCATTAGACTGACTTGCTGATCTTAAAACATCGTCATTACTGCTAGAAACGCAAGCAGATAATAATAAAACCGTTGATATGGCAGCAATTTTTCTCAAGTTCATACCCAATACGCACTAGACTTTTTGCAGGTTGGATAAGTATAGAAGCATTTTGGTTAATGTTTGGCAAAGCTAACGTTAATTTTTTATAGATTAAGATATTTTTTCTGTGAGACGTGCTGCATATCGCGCCATTGTATCAATTTCCAGATTGAGCATATCGCCTTTTTTTCGTGCACCCCATGTCGTAACTTCAAGACTATGCTTGATAAGTAGGACATCAAAAACTGTATTGTCGACCTTGTTTACAGTCAGCGAAGTGCCATCCAGCGCTACAGACCCTTTTGCCGCTATAAAATGTGCAAGTTCTTTTGGCGCGTTCAGCGTAAAACGTATTGCGTCCCCCTCTTCGGTTACATTCACAATCTCTGCAACCCCATCAACATGACCCGATACCAAATGGCCGCCAAGTTCATCACCAATTTTTAAAGAGCGCTCAAGGTTTACGGGGTCACCCTGCTTCAAATTATCAAGCGTTGTTAAGCGAAGCGCTTCTTCCCAAGCTTCAACGTCGAACCAGTGCTCGCCTTTTTCAACAACGGTAAGACAAACCCCCGAATGTGCGATCGAAGCGCCAATATCTATTGTTGCAGTATCATAAGCTGTTTCAACCCTAAGCCGCTTGCCTTTAGGAAGTTCGCTAACAGATCTGATTTTTCCTATGTCCGTAACAATACCAGTAAACATCAATTTGTCTTTCGTAGTCTGAGCGATGTATCCACGCCAAATTGCAAAGTCTGAGTGATTTCAAAATCACAGGGAAGCTTTTTAGGGTTAAACGAAGCGTAAACTGCATGTGATTTATTTTTTAGCTTTTGAGGTGCGCCTCCCACATGAATAATAATCTGATCCACCAGACCTTCAAGAATAAAACTCTCGCCCACTCTTGCACCGCCTTCAACCATAATGGACTGAATACCACGCGCTGCAAGATCATCCATCAATTCTGGCAAGGCAATGCGCCCATTGTCCATTTCACATGCCTGATGCTGAACACCATTACAGGCAAGCATATCTCGCCATTCTTGCGGAGCGCTTATTGGGGCTACAATTATTGTTGGAATTTGCATGGCTGACTGTATGACATTTGCGTCTTTCGTAAGCCTTGCCTTCTCATCCAAAATAATGCGAATTGGGGAGCGTGTTTCTAATCCCTTTAGTCTACAATCAAGACTTGGGTTATCAAAAATTGCAGTGCAACTGCCTACTAAAATTGCAGTATGTCGTGCACGTTGTAAATGCGTTTGCGTACTCGATATAGAGGACGAAATTTTTAAATTACCTTCTTGGTTTGAACCTATTATACCCTCCTCAGTCATAGCCATTTTTAAGGTAACAAAAGGCCTATGGGATGTTCTGGCTTTTAAATAACCTTGCATGACGCGTTGAGCTGCTATACCGCCATCCATTTCAGTGACCTCAATGCCAGCGTCCAAAAGCATTTGATGACCTTTACCATTTACCCGATTATCAGGGTCTACGATTGCAGTCACAACTCTTGCAACGCCTGCATCAATCAAGTTTTGAGCGCAAGGCGGGGTTTTGCCGTGATGGGCGCAGGGTTCAAGCGTTACATAGGCTGTTGCGCCTTTTGCTAGTTCACCAGCTTCTTCAAGGGCTGGTGGTTCTGCATGAGGGCGACCACCCTTTGCGGTTATGCCTGATCCGACAATTCTTGCACCATGTTGTGTATGCGCTACAATCACACAGGCAACGGATGGATTAGTACCCGTCTGCCCTTGATGCTTTCTAGCAAGGCGCAAGGCTGCATCCAGAAATTTTTGATCCTGTGCCACATTTACTGTCATTTTTATACTTTTATTCATTGCCCGTTTATGCCGTAAAATTTACTTTAAGGAAAGGCGTTTACGCAGTAACAATTCCGCATGTTCGTCGACAATTAATCCGTCTAAATCTGCCACTTTTGAAAACCCGCAAGATTTATAAAATTCTTGTGCATCATGATTAAACTCTGAAACGCAAATGAAGATATTACCTGAGGCGTGCGTTTTCGCGTTTTCTTCTAACCATGCCATTAGTACTTTTCCAAGTCCCTTGCCTTGTGCTGATGGTATTAATCCAAGGAAGCCAAGATAAGGCCCTAGTAGCCACGGATAACGCACTGAAATTACACCAATCGCTTCATCATTAACGATAACTGCGTATGTATTGGTGGAAGTGTCCTGATATAAGAAACCATCTTTCAAACCGTTAGCAGTAGAGCGCAAAGTTTTCCAAGGTTCTATTTTTGTAAACTCCTCGCCAAGATACTCTGCTTCGTCTGCGGTTGGTTTGCGCAATTGGCAAATACCGAGATCGTAGGATACTTCACCAAAGCCACTCATTCGCCAGTGCCTTTTCCAAAAATTCTATCGTAGCGCTTGTTATCGCCTGGGCGGTTTTCATAACACGTCTTTGCAATAATAGGTTTCCCCATTTTCAGCAGTTCTGTAACGGTCACAAACTCCCAGCCTTCTTTTAGCATTTTTGGGATAGCAAATTTTACGGCCTTGCCTGTGTTCCACCCTCGCCCGTTGGCATGGGCTACAACGATTGACCCTGACTTAGCTCTTAGTAATGCCCTTGCAATTGCTTTTGCGGATTGTCCTTTGCCCGGATCACCTGTCACGACATTCCATTGTACTGCGGGAAGTCCTGCATCGTTCACCTGTTTTAGCGACCTTGCGTTGCATGTACCGTATGGAAATCTGAATGTGGGAATGCGTTTTGGAATTGCGCCCATGCCAGACTTTGCGCAATCAAGAGAAGCCAACTCACGTCTTTGCTTTTCATATTCTGCTTGTGTGAACCAAATTTGGTTTTCAACATCGGACTTATTTAACACCCTAAAATTGCCATGTGTCCAAGCGTGATTACCCATTTCGAAAAGCGGGTCAGCAATCATTTGTTTAGCGCGTTCGGGATGGGTCGCCATCCACTTACCACCGACATACATGGTGGCTTTGACTTTATGTTTTCGAAGCGTATCAATGATTTCTGCGTCATAGCCAGCAAAGTCATTGTTCTGCTCGCCGATATCAAATCCAAGCGCGATTACTTTTCTGCCGCCAACATCCACACGCCTGATAGAGCCACGAAAAGCAGATGCAATTTTTGCTGGTGAAACTTGCGGTCGTTTGATCTTTGGTGGTTTTAAATAAGCACCTGGCCCGCGTCTGCGTGTGCGCTTTTCACCTTTTTTGCCAGCAAGGTCAGAGGCTGAAAAACACTTGGTAAAAACAGCGCTTGAGCCATGCGAGTTAGGTGAGAAATTTGTCCATGGACTTCCTGCCAATGCAGGGGATGCAAGTGCTAGCGTTAGCGCTAAACTAAGGACTGAGTTAAACGTTTTCATGCAAGCGGTAATCGCACGATTATGCCAGCATTGACAATAACACTTGTGCGATCTGTCACCTCATCATGAATATTCAAGCCACCAAAAATTGCCTTTGGCGTAACTTGCCCATATGGCAATTCTTTTGCGACTTCTTCCAGATTAATCTTGTCTGGTTCTTGTGCGGCAAGGTTTAATTCAATCTGCATTTGCATGGGATCAATATCTAAGCTTTTAAACAATGTTAGCGATGAATGGTGGATTGCATCCTGCACCGCACGTTTTGCGGCCTTGGTATAATCTTGGCCATAAAGGTCATTGCCCGTTCCAAGTTCAAGAATGATACGCTTCAAATTACTCATGACGCCAACCACTCCTGCTTGTCTTCCAAATCAAGATAAACAACCAGTGCCGCATTGACCATAATCGTGCCAGGTGTGCCATCATCTTTAAACGTATCAAGACCTCCCGCATGTGTTGTTACTTCGCCATTGCCATAAGGCAAAATCGCTGCGATGCGTTCTTTATCAACTTCATCAGGCTTGCCAGCACCGATATGAATATCAACCTTCATTTCTTCACGCGCCTTGCCAAAAGCATCCGCAACCACAAGCGCATTTTGACGAAGCGCATTTTCAACAGCCCGAATGGCCGCCTTCGTATAATCTTGGCCACGAATATCCGTCCCCATCCCAAGCTCCATGACTAATCGTTTATGTGGCATCACTCATCCTCTTCCAATTCACTCAAAAATCCCTCAAAGTCTTTTACTTCCTGAAAGTCTTTGTAGACGGAAGCGAAGCGGACGTAGGCTACTTGATCTACGTATTTTAAGCCTTCCATGACCAGTTTACCAATTTGATCTGAAGTAATATCGCCATCGGATTGAGACTCTAACTGGCGCACGATGCCTGAGATCATTTGCTCGACTTTTTCTGGTTCAAGATCGCGTTTTCTGATCGCGGTTGAAACAGAACGTGTGAGTTTATCTCTATCCAGAGGAACGCGTTTTCCTGATTTTTTCAATACTGTTAATTCACGCAATTGAACGCGCTCGAAGGTGGTAAAACGCCCCCCGCAGCCAGAACAGATACGACGGCGGCGAATGGAGCTTCCGTCCTCGGTTGGGCGCGAATCTTTAACTTGGGTATCGTGGTTTGTGCAGTAAGGGCAACGCAAAGAAAAAAGCCTTCCATCTATTAATGAAAGGCTTCTAACATTTTCAATTTAATGACGCCACCTAAAGGTAATCATACATTGGGTAACGCGATGTCATTTCCACGACTTTTGCATGAACTGCAGCTTCTGCTGCCTGATTTGCGTCTGCATCATTTGCAACCATAAGACCATCCAGCACTTCTGTGATAAAATTACCAATCTCTGTAAATTCAGCTTCACCAAAGCCACGGCTAGTTGCCGCTGGTGAACCAAGGCGAATGCCTGATGTTACGAAAGGCTTTTCTGGATCAAACGGAATGCCGTTTTTGTTACACGTAAGACCTGCTCTCACAAGTGAAGCCTCTGCCGCTTTGCCTGTTGCTTTTTTCGGGCGAAGGTCAACCAACATAGAGTGATTGTCTGTGCCACCTGAAACGATGTTCAGGCCATTGTCCATCAAGCTTGCTGCCAATGCTTTTGCATTGTCTTTCACGCGTTGTGAGTATTCTTTAAACTCTGGTTGAAGTGCTTCACCAAAAGCAACTGCTTTTGCTGCAATAACGTGCATCAATGGGCCACCTTGAAGACCGGGAAAAACGGCTGAATTCATTTTCTTTGCCAAAGCTTCATCATTGGTCAAGATCATACCGCCACGTGGACCACGCAAAGATTTGTGTGTTGTGGTTGTACAAATATGCGCGTGAGGCACAGGAGATTCGTGAACGCCTGCCGCCACAAGACCCGCAATGTGAGACATATCCACCATCAAATAAGCATCAATTGCATCTGCAATCTTTCGGAATGCAGCCCAATCCCACTCACGCGAATAAGCAGTACCGCCAGCAATGATAATTTTTGGCTTATGCTCATGCGCCAAGCGCTCAATTTCATTGATGTCTAGCTGATGCGTGTCTTTATCAACACCGTAAGAAACAACGTTAAACCATTTACCAGACATATTAACGGGAGACCCGTGTGTTAGGTGACCGCCTGAGTTTAGATCAAGCCCCATGAATGTCTCGCCTGGCTTGAGTAGCGCTAAGAAAACCGCTTGGTTCATCTGACTTCCAGAGTTTGGTTGAACATTCGCAAATTCACAGCCGAACAGTTCTTTAGCGCGATCAATTGCTAGCGTTTCTGCAATATCAACAAACTCACACCCACCATAATAGCGCTTGCCCGGATAACCTTCAGCGTATTTGTTGGTCATGATAGAACCTTGCGCTTCCATCACCGCTCTAGAAACAATATTCTCAGAAGCAATCAGTTCTATTTCATGGCGCTGACGACCCAGCTCCTTTTGAATTGCAGAATGAATTTCGGGATCTACTTCACTAAGTGGAGAATTAAAAAAAGTATCAAGACTGGCAGCCATAACAAACCGTTCCTCTATGTTAAATTTATAAACGACGAAGTCACCCCCCGATTATAGGCAACTTTGAATGGCTTCATATAACGCAGATTATGAAAATTCCAACCATTAATTTACGTCATAAAAAGGCAAAATGGCGCAGTTGATGCGCCATTAAATCAATAAACTAAAATATCAGGTGTATTTAGTTGAAGCTGCCAAGTGCTAATTGTTCTGCACCATCACGGCTGTAAATATCATCACGGAACTGTACAACGCCTGGTTTCGTTGACCATGCTGTTATGTAATTCCAATATACTGGAACAGCTGAAGCAAGTTTCACATCGGTGCGGTTGCCCGATTCAATTTCTCGCTCAATATTACGACGATCCCAACCCGGTGTTTCTTTTGCAATCCAAGTAATTAAATCGCGAACATTTTGAACACGGACACACCCTGAAGACTCAAAGCGAAGAAGCCTAGAGAATAGAGCCTGTTGAGGTGTATCATGCATATAAACCTGATGCGGATTAGGGAAATTGATTTTTACAGAACCCATTGCATTAATCTTGCCCGGGTCTTGGCGGAACCTTAAATCAACTGCTTCATCAGTATTCCAATCAATTGTATCAGGCGAAATTTCTTCGTCTGAACTCCAAGGGAAAATACGGATGTTATTGCGCGCAAGATAAGTTGGGTCTTTGCGCATTAGTGGTATTAAATCCTTGCGGATAATAGACTTTGGCGATGTCCAGTAAGGATTTAGGTTTAATTCATAAATTTTAGAAGCAATGATTGGTGACTGACGATCTGTCTTACCAACGATTGCGGTATGACGTGATTCTACCCTGCCATTATTAACTGCTTCAATTTGTGCCGCAGGAATATTTACCATTACATAGCGATCACCCAAAAAACCTGAGAATGAACGCAAGCGCACTAAATTGGTTTCTAATTGACCTAAGCGAATGCTTGCAGGAATATTCATAGCTGCATATGTGTATTTTCCGATCACACCATCTGCAGGAAGGCCATGTCTTGCTTGGAAACGTCTAACAGCACCATCAACCCAAGTATCGAAAACATCTGAATTACCAGCACTTGGATCAAGATCACGAGATGCAACAAGGCGTTCACGTAATGTGAAAACATTTTTAGATTGATTGCCAAGACGTAATTTTTGATTAGCAGGAACTACTGGCCATCCGCCTTTCGCACTTATCTGGCGATATTCTGCAATCGCTTGATTAATGAACCCCGGTGTCTGTTTTGAAAAAACTGGGACATTCGTCGATGAAAGCTTTGCATCACCACGACGACTATCGAATTGATCACTCCAATTATCACGCTTTGAAGCTTTTATAATTGAAGAAATTGGGTCGTTTGCAATGGCGGGCGTCGAAAGAACACTAGCACCTGCAGCCATACCTGAAATAAAATCTCTACGTTTCATCATTTAACCCAACATAATATGTGCGGTTTGCACAGTCTAAATTTTATAATTTGCTATGGATGCCCCATAACCGCTGATATTTTAATATGCCACTCTTATATTAATGAATTCCTTACCATAAACAAAAAACTTACGTAAGGGTACAAAAAGCACTCAATATAAAGTTATTTATATCCAGAGAGACTCACATATGAACACAATTTATGTTGAAATGTTGGCTTTACAAGCCATATTGAAGCTAAAAACATGAAAAAGGCCTGTCTTAACGACAAGCCTTCATCAAAAATATGTGATGTGTAAACTTTAAGATTACAAACGGTATAAAATCTGATCTGTCCAAAAGCGCTCTAGACGTTTCAATGATTTATTCATTGATGCAAATTCATCGCCGCTTATTCCGCCAACTTGTTCTATTGAACCAATGTGTCGTGTGTAAAGCTCGTTTACGATTTCAGCAACTTCCTTGCCAACACCTGTAAGACTTACACGAACTGAACGACGGTCAACGCGTGATTTTTGATGGTTGATATAGCCCTGATCAACAAGCTTCTTAAGATTATAAGAAACATTTGAACCAAGGTAGTATCCACGTGTACGCAGTTCGCCGGCAGTCAATTCAGTATTACCAATGTTGAATAAAAGAAGCGCTTGTACAGGATTAATATCGCTGCGGCCTCTGCGATCAAACTCATCTTTGATAACATCAAGAAGACGGCGGTGTAGACGCTCTACTAGTGTTAATGAATCTAGGTATAGGGATTTGATATCACCTTCGTATGAAGGTTCGATAGCTTCGCCTACCATTTCTGGTGCATTGCTCATAATTATTGCCTCACTGTTTTTTTTATTAAGGCAGGATTATTTTTTCCTGCTCTGATAGTACTTTTACGGGACTTGTATAAAATTCGAATTAAAAGATAAGCTTAATTTCTGGTTACCGAAATAGTTTGTATTTCAAGGTAAATAAAACCTGAATGTAACCGATGTGTAATCTATTCTATTTCAAGTGGTGAATAGTTGTCATATTTCACGCTTTATTAACCACAAATTTTTTATAAATAATTCTGTGTCCAATAGGCGGATATTTGTGGGGAATTTCAGTGTCAGTGTTAGACAATAATCAATCATGGTCAAAAGTATCTTGGCTTATGCGTTTTTGCTATGTGTTAGCACTTGTCATCGTTTGTGCCATTTGCGTTAGGTTCTACTTCGAGCAAAGCGCGATCAATACTAAAATTTCTGAAATAAGAGTATTATCAGAAGAATTTGTTACCACAGACAACTCACTTCGTAATCTTGCAGAACGCGCAAGACGCGTGAGCGAAGAAACGCCTGCTAAAATTGATAATTTATTTTTAAAAATTCTTTTAAGCGGTCGCTCGGTGAAAGATCGCAATCGCATTTTGATGAAGCTCAAAACTGTTGATAGTGTTGTACCAAAGAAAAAAGGGTTGTTACATTTTGTTAACGCTGCACGTGTCGATTACAATAAACTACACTCCCTCTGGGGCAGAGTAGATAAAAATATCACCAATCAAATTATAAAAACCTCAAGATATATGAAGGGTGCGAATCCATTCTCTGACTATATTGATATGTTGGATCAAGAAAAAATTAAAAACACACGTTACCCCGACCATTTGCACTGGGTATCTCGTTCAATTGAAGCCGCTTACAATAATCGTGTCTTTGAAGCAAACAAACACGCGATTAACATCCTTACAATAGAGCAAAGAAAGCTTGTGACAAAGCAAAGTAATTTGCTTGAAAACTTTCTACTAATAACTCTAGCTGCCCTCGCCTTCATTGGTCTTTTTGTTTTCATTCCTCTTGATATTGCAATCAACCGTTTGATGAAAAACCTTAGGGAAAAATCACTTTTTGCAAAAAGAGAAACGGCACGTGCCGCACTCGCCGATCGTGCTAAGTCTGAGTTTTTGGCTAATATGTCTCATGAGATACGTA
>CAZCUN010000047.1:0-25467 GCA_964502215.1 uncultured Rhizobiaceae bacterium
ATCGTCGTTATACTGGGTTTATCAATGCGCGGATGGAAGTAACCGGGCATTTATGGCAGGGGCGGTATGGCTCTGTTGTGATGGATGAGGCGCATTTATATGAGGCGGTGCGCTATGTTTCGCTTAATCCTGTTCGTGCAGGGTTGGTTGAAAGCGCGTATGATTGGAAATGGTCAAGTGCCAATGGCCATGCCAAAAAGAAAGATGACCGAGCGTTTAAGGTTCAGCCTGTGCTCGATAGGGTTGGCAGTTTTCGTAGATATCTTAAAAGGCCGTTTGATGAAAATGAGTCCTTTGCAGGGCTTCGGCTTGGGGAAACAACGGGTAGACCGATTGGTGAACTTAAGTGGCTTGAAAAGCTTGAGAAGAAAACGAAACGCCAATTATTGCCGCTTAAGCGCGGGCCAAAACCTAGGGGTGAAGCTGAGGTGAAGCCAAAGGCTAAAGCAAAGACCAATCCAAAAGCCAAAAAGCAGTTTAAAGCAAAGCGTTAGTCTGCTTCAAAAAAGTTTAAATCAATTTTGTATTTTCATGAGGTATTTCTTGCGAGTATCTTATCCCAAAGCTTGACTTGTTTCGCCTGTGCTAGCACAAGAGGCGAGATTTTATAGGTTTCAAGGATTAATCATGTCTTTAGCAGTTACATTTCCAGGTCAGGGCAGTCAGGCCGTTGGCATGGGCGCGGCTTTGATTGAGGCTTCAAGTGCCGCTAAGGCTGTGTTTGATGAAGTTGATGAAGCGCTGGGCGAAAAACTCTCGAGTATCATTCTTGAAGGGCCAGTGGAGACACTGACCCTAACAGCTAATGCGCAACCAGCTTTAATGGCGGTTTCTATTGCGGCGATGCGTGCTTTGGAAGAAAAAGGCTTTTCGCTTAAAGACAGCGCTTCGCATGTGGCGGGGCATTCACTGGGTGAATATTCAGCACTTTGTGCGGCGGGTACTTTTTCAATTGCAGATACAGCACGGCTTTTGCGCATTCGCGGTAATGCGATGCAAGCGGCTGTGCCTGTGGGTGAGGGTGCAATGGCTGCAATCATCGGGCTAGAGCAATCAGATGTCGAAGCCATTTGCGCTGATGTATCAAGCGAGGGTTCATGCCAGATCGCAAATGATAATGGCGGTGGGCAATTGGTGATTTCTGGCTCAAAGGCGGCTGTTGAAAAAGCAGCAAGCATGGCAAGTGAAAAGGGTGCAAAGCGTGCGCTTTTATTGCCTGTGTCTGCACCTTTCCATTCAGCCCTAATGGCACCTGCGGCAGATGCTATGGCTGAGGCGCTTGGTGAGGTTACAATGAATGCACCTTGTGTGCCGCTTGTGGCTAATGTATTGGCTGCTCCTATCTCGGACCCAGATGAAATCAGAACACGTTTGGTAGAGCAGGTGACGGGGCAAGTGCGCTGGCGTGAGAGCATTGAGTGGATGGGCGCAAATGGCGTTACCAATTTGATGGAAGTTGGCTCTGGCAAGGTTTTAAGTGGATTGGCACGACGTATTAATCGTGATCTATCAAGTGTAGCGGTTGGCAATCCTGACGATATTGAAAAAGCTTTAGAAGCTATTTCCTCATAATTTTAGGAGACTTATGAATGTTTGATCTTACTGGCAAAAAAGCACTTGTGACGGGTGCATCTGGTGGCATCGGTGAAGCCATTGCAAGAATGCTTCATGCACAAGGGGCAACGGTTGGTCTTCACGGTACACGTGAAGAAAAACTGCAAGCACTAGCAAGTGATTTAGGCGAGCGCACGGTTGTTCTTCCTGCTAATTTGTCTGATTTGGATGAAGCATCTGCTTTAGGCAAATCTGCTGAGGAAAAACTTGAGGGCGTTGATATTCTGGTGAATAACGCTGGTATTACGCGTGATGGTCTTTTTGCTCGTATGTCCAATGATGATTGGGACGATGTGTTGCGTGTTAATCTCACGGCTGTTTTTCGCCTTACAAAAGAAATCGCCTACCCAATGATGCGCCGCAAGGGTGGTCGTATTATCAACATCACTTCGATTGTGGGTGTGACGGGCAATCCAGGGCAAGCAAACTATTGTGCTTCAAAGGCTGGTATGATTGGATTTACAAAGTCACTTGCGCAAGAAATTGCTTCAAGAAACGTAACAGTTAACTGCATAGCACCTGGATTTATCTCATCTGCTATGACTGAAAAACTCAATGATAAGCAAAAAGAAGCTATTATGGGTGCTATACCGATGAAGAAAATGGGTGAGGGTGATGATATTGCCGTTGCGGCACTTTATTTAGCCAGCCAAGAGGGCGGATATGTAACAGGTCAAACACTTCATGTGAATGGTGGTATGGCTATGGTATAGCCATATCCACTATAGTTAATTTTTATGGGGAATAACCCTAGTAGTTTGTAACGAACTATGTTAATCGACCGCAGAATTTATAAATTATGACCTTGTAATTTAATGCAAGACATAGCATTTAAACTTAAGAATGTTCCACGATTGGAACTAATCAATAGCCGAGGACTTACACATGAGTGAAATCGCAGACAGCATCAAAAAAATCGTAGTTGAGCATCTCGATGTGGATGCAGAAAAAGTAACTGAAAAAGCTAGTTTTATTGATGATCTTGGCGCTGATTCATTGGATAACGTTGAGCTTGTGATGGCTTTTGAAGAAGAATTTGACGTCGAAATCCCTGATGATGCAGCAGAAACAATTCAAACTGTTGGCGATGCAATTAAGTTCGTTGAAAAAGCTAAAGCATAAGCTTTTTATATTTAAGTATTTAAGAATGGCGGCTCTTGGCCGCCTTTCTTGCATCTGGGGCAATAAAACTTACCTTTACGTCCAAATTTGTGGCTGTTGATAACTCGTATGAGCCTATCATCAAGGCTGCATACATTGTAAAACTCAATAAAATTATCAAGGGCGAATATTCATGAGACGTGTAGTTATAACCGGTGTTGGCATGGTCACTCCTTTGGCCTGTGGTGCTGAAGAGACGTGGAAGAAACTCCTTGCTGGCGAAAATGCAGCTGAGCGCATTGAAAATTTTCAAGTCGATGATGTTGCTGCACAAATTGCTTGTCAAATTCCATTTGGTGATGGTTCTAATGGTACGTTTAACCCGAGTGATTGGATGGAACCTAAAGAGCAGCGTAAAGTTGATCCGTTTATCATATATGGCGTTGCAGCTTCTGATATGGCGCTTGCAGATGCTAATTGGCATCCAACAGAAGATGAAGACTGTTTTCGTACAGGTGTATTATTAGGCTCTGGTATTGGTGGCCTTCAAGGCATTGAGCAAACATCGCTTCTTTTAGCAGAACGTGGCCCACGTCGTGTTAGTCCTTTCTTTATTCCAGGTCGGTTGATTAATTTGGTTTCTGGTCAAGTATCAATAAAACATAATCTTAAAGGCCCTAACCATTCTGTTGTAACAGCCTGTTCTACAGGTGCGCATGCTATTGGTGATGCATCGCGTCTTATCATGTTTGGCGATGCTGATGTCATGGTGGCAGGTGGTGCAGAATCTCCTGTATGTCGATTGTCTATGGCAGGTTTTGCTGCCTGTAAGGCGCTTTCGACAAGCTATAACGAAGATCCAAAGCGTGCTTCACGCCCATATGACAAAGACCGCGATGGTTTTGTAATGGGTGAGGGCGCTGGAACAGTTGTGCTAGAAGAATATGAACACGCAAAAGCGCGTGGTGCTAAAATTTATGCCGAGGTTGTAGGGTACGGTCTTTCAGGTGACGCGTTCCATATTACTGCCCCTTCTGAAGATGGTGATGGCGCGTTTAGATGTATGACGTCAGCGCTTCGGAATGCTAAGATGGATGCAAGCGAGATTGATTATATCAATGCGCATGGTACTTCGACAATGGCTGATACAATTGAATTAGGCGCAGCAGAGCGCTTAATGGGTGAGGCTGCTTCTAAGGTTTCTATGTCATCAACTAAATCAGCAATAGGCCACTTATTAGGAGCTGCCGGTGCGGTTGAAGCGATATTCTCAGCACTGGCTATTAGAGATCAGGTTGCACCACCAACACTGAACCTTGATAACCCAGAGCGTGAGACAAAAATTGACCTTGTGCCTAAAGAGGCTAGAAAGCGCGAAATTAATGTAGCGCTATCTAATTCTTTTGGTTTTGGTGGAACAAATGCATCACTTATTTTGAAAAAGGTTTAACATAATTTGAGTAGAAAAATTTCATTGCTACATAAGTATGATTTTTCTGAAAAATGACATAATTTTTAGCAATGACTATATTTGCGATACTGAGTAAGGATTATTGAATTGAGTGACGGACCAGAAAACGGAAATAATATCTTTGGTAATAGGGTGGCTGGTTCTGTTCAAACCGAACATATGGAAGCTCAATCACCGACAAAAGCTTTGCAAGCGAAAGAAGTACCACTTCCGCCAAAGCGTAGTAAGTCAGCTAAAAGCGGCTTTGTTGTCTTTATGAACTTTATGATGAGTTGCTTGGTTTTACTTGTTGTTGCGGTTGGTTTGGTCGGACTTTACGGTAAAAGCAAATTTGAAAGCGCTGGGCCGCTTGAAGCGCCACAAGCAGTCGTAATTAAAGAAGGTTCATCTTTAAATCAAATTTCCAGTCAATTACTTTCAATAGGCGTTATTGATAATGGGTTTGTATTTAGCCAAGGTGTTAAGGCGCTTCGGGCACAAAACTCAATGAAGGCTGGTGAGTATATCTTCCAACCTGAAATGAGCATGTATGATGTTATGGAAACTATTCGTTCTGGCAAAGGCATTCTACATAAAGTTACTTTGCCTGAGGGGTTAACTGTTTTTCAAATTTTTGAACGTATTGCTCAAAATGAAACGCTTGAAGGGCCATTGCCTGATATATTACCTGTAGAAGGTTCTTTACTGCCAGATACGTATCCATTCCAACGTGGAACGACACGCATTGAAGTTATTGAACGTATGAAAGTAGCTCAAGAAAAATTTCTTGCGCAAATTTGGGCTAAACGTATTCCTGATTTGCCAATTTCTACACCTGCAGAACTTGTTACGTTAGCTTCTATCGTTGAGAAAGAGACTGGTAAAGCAGATGAGCGACCTCGTGTTGCTTCAGTGTTTATCAACCGTTTAAACAGAGGTATGAGACTGCAATCTGACCCGACTATTATTTACGGTATTTTTGGTGGGCAGGGTAAACCTAAAGACCGCCCTATTTATAAGTCAGATATTTCTAAGCCGACGCCTTACAATACATACACAATACCAGCATTGCCGCCAGGGCCGATTGCTAACCCTGGTCGAGCTGCAATGGAGGCTGTTGCTAATCCATCAAGAACGGATGATATCTTCTTTGTGGCAAATGGTACGGGCGGTCACGTGTTTGCTAAAACCTTGGATGAGCATAATCAAAATGTTGCACGCTGGCGTCAGATTGAAAAACAATTAAAAGAGCAAAGCGGAAGCCAAGCGAATTAACCAGCACTAACTTTTGCTGATTGTTTTGTTTTAAGCTGGGTGGGAGTAATATGACTTTACAAAGCATGACTGGATTTGCTCGTACTCAAGGGCAATTTAACAATACGTCATGGGTATGGGAATTACGCTCTGTAAATGGCAAAGGGTTAGATTTAAGAATACGTGTTCCTAATGGTTATGAAGCGATTGAAGGATTGGCTAGAGCAGCGCTCTCTCAACATTTCAAACGTGGCAATATTCAAATTAGCTTAAATGTAACACAAGCAGCATCGGCTACTTTGCCCTATGTCAACCAAGCAGCAGTAGAAGCGCTGTTATCAAGTGCAAAAGAGTTGCAGCAAAAAGTCGGGGGCGAGCTTCCAACGGCTTCTGAGTTGATGTTAATTCGTGGGGTGGTTGAATTTTCTGAAGAAGAGCTTGATGAAAAGACAATTGATGTTCGCAATACAGAAATGCTTGATAGTTTAAATCAAGCGGCATCTGATTTAGTAAAAATGCGCCAAAGTGAAGGCGCGGCAATCACAAAGGTTTTGAAAGACCAAATTCAGAAGATTTCTAATCTACATTCAGAAATAGAAAATAACGAGGCAAGAAGTTCTGAGGCGATAAAGGCTCAATTGCAAGCGCAGGTGGAAAAACTGCTAATTACTTCTGCTGGTTTTGATGAACAGCGATTGTATCAAGAGGCAGCTATTCTTGCTGCAAAAGCTGATTTGCAAGAAGAGCTTGATCGTTTGGTTGTGCATGTTGATAGCGTGAGGGGCTTATTAGAGGGGGAAGGGCCTGTGGGTCGCCGCCTTGATTTTCTGGCTCAAGAATTTAATCGCGAATGCAATACAATCTGTTCTAAATCTAATTCTGCTGAAGTAACTTCAATAGGACTGGACATGAAGCTGATTATCGATCAATTTCGTGAGCAGTTACAGAATATGGAGTGATTAAATTACATGGATGCGCAAACTATTAAACGCCGTGGTGTCATGCTTGTTTTGTCATCGCCTTCGGGGGCAGGAAAATCGACCATTGCTAGAAACCTCCTTGCACAAGATGATAACCTAGAAATGTCTGTTTCAGTTACTACCCGCGCAAAGCGAGGTAGTGAGATTGATGGCACGCACTATCATTTTATTTCTGAGCGTGAATTTGAGCGTAAACGTGATAGCGACGCGCTTTTAGAATGGGCACCTGTTCATGGCAATTATTATGGCACGCCTCGTGATGCGGTTGATAAAGCTATGGGTGAGGGGCGCGATATGTTGTTTGATATCGACTATCAAGGTGGCCAGCAGTTAATGGAAACAGCTCGTACTGATGTTGTTTCAATATTTATTTTGCCACCCTCAATGACTGAACTTAAATCCCGCCTTGTACGTCGTGCAGAAGATGCAGAAGAGGTCATTGAAAAACGATTGGCCAATGCGATTGATGAAATTTCACATTGGAAAGAATATGACTATGTTGTTGTGAATGAGAAACTTGAGGAAGCATTTCATCAGGTTCAATCTATTTTAACAGCAGAGCGCCTGCGACGAGATCGCAGACCTGGTCTTTTTGAGTTCGAAAATGAACTTGTGAATGGCTGATATTAAAGTCGTAATTTCAACTGATGATCTGGCTACTTGTCTTGAGCTAAGGCGCATCGTTTTTATCGAAGAGCAAAATGTTCCTGAACATGAAGAAGTAGATGGAGATGATCCTATTTGTTCACACATACTTGCTCGTGAGAATGGTACAGCGGTTGGTGCTGCAAGGTTTCAATACATTGGTGATAAGGCAAAGATACAACGCGTATGCATCTTGAAGCATATGCGTGGTGCAGGTCTTGGTGCACAGTTAATGCATGCTATTTTATCTGCTATAAAATCAGATGGTAAAGTGGATATAGCAGTGCTTGGAGCACAAACTCATGCGCTTTCGTTTTATGAAAAGCTAGGTTTTGAAGCTTATGGTGATGAATATTTTGACGCAGAAATTTTACACCGCGATATGAAAATTAAACTTTAAGAGCATTTGCTAATCGGACAAAACCTGCGACGTCTATCTCTTCTGCGCGTTTGGTAGGTAAAATTTCAGCTTGCTCTAAAAGTGTTTCCCCACCTAATGCTTTAAGGCTGGCACGTAACATTTTTCTGCGTTGACCAAAGGCTGCACGTGTTATGGTCTCAAGAGATTTAAGCGAACAGGGTAGTGGTTCTTTGCGTGGTTCTAGATGAACTATTGAGGATGTTACTTTTGGGGGTGGCGAAAAGGCTTCTCTAGAGACATCAAAGGCTTTTGTTGCCTGTGTTCGCCAACCACATAAAACGCCAAGCCTGCCGTAGTGTTTGTCAGCTGGCGTTGCGCAAATTCGCTCTGCTACTTCTTTTTGAAACATCAAAGTTAGGCTATCAAAAAATGGCGGCCAAGTTTCGCCTCCAAGCCATCCTGTAAGAAGTGGTGTTGCAACATTATACGGTAAGTTTGCTACAATTTTTGCTTTGCGGTTAAGATGCTTTGACCAATCTATCTCCAATGCATCGCCTTCTATCACTTCTAGTTTTCCGTCGTAGTAATCACTGATTTCTGCAAGAGCGCCAAGACATCTTGGGTCGCGTTCTACGGCGATGACCCTTTCTGCACCATTGGCTAATAAGGCACGCGTAAGACCACCAGGGCCAGGACCTACTTCAATGATATCATAACCTTCCAATGAACCTGCTGTTCTTGCGATGCGCGATGTTAAATTGAGATCGAGTAGAAAATTTTGGCCCAGTGACTTTTTAGCCGCTAGATCGTGTTTGTCTATGACTTCACGCAATGGGGGGAGGTTGTCGATAGCACTCAAGATTTTTGACTCATATTATGTGCCATCTTTAAAGCTGCAATAAAACTAGATGGGTTTGCTTTACCTGTTCCTGCAATATCATAAGCTGTTCCATGGTCTGGCGATGTGCGAATAAAGGGTAAGCCTAGCGTTACATTTACGGCATCGTCAAAGGCAAGCGTCTTTGCTGGAATGAGTGCTTGATCGTGATACATGCAGATAGCAACATCGTAAGTTTCGCGCGCTTGTTTGTGAAACATTGTGTCTGCTGGCAAGGGGCCTGTTGCATCAATGCCATCTGTTTTTAATTGTTCGATTGCAGGCTGAATTATATCAATATCTTGGTGCCCCATACTTCCATTTTCGCCTGCGTGTGGGTTGAGGCCAGAAATTGCAAGCCGTGGATTTTTGATAGCAAATTTTGATTTTAAATCTTTTACTGCAATTTTTGACGTCTCATAAATCAGCTCTTGTGTGAGTTTTTCAGAAACTTCATGCATTGGAATATGAATTGTTACAGGGATAGTTCGTAATTCTGGCCCAGCTAGCATCATAACTGGTTTAGGTTTTACACCTGTGTGTATTTCGCTAAGCTCTGCTAAATATTCTGTGTGGCCTGGTTGTGTGAAGCCTGCCTCATACAAAACATGTTTATTTATAGGGCAAGTTACAACGCTTGATGCTTCTCCTTCAAGAGTTAGAGCAACACATCTATTGATTGATTCTATTGTGCCTTGTGCATCGCTTTTATTTGGCTCTTGTGGTTTGCCAGTTAAGGTATGGCCGATATCAAATACAGATAAGCTTGATTTTGAAATGCCGTCTTTTTCATAATTACAAAATTGTATATCAAAAGATAGGAGTTCAGCGCGGCGCTTTAAAAACTCAATATCGCCCGCAACAAAGAAGTTTGGTAATGGTGTAGATTTGCGCACTGCCCATGCTTTTAGCAATATATCAGGGCCAATCCCTGAAGGATCGCCCAATGATACAGCAAGCGGTTTAAGCAGCTTGCTCATAAAGTTTATTGATAAACAATTGTAGCATTTCCGCGGAGTTCATCCAGATACTCTTTAGAAAATTCAGTTGCTTTGTCGCCAAATTGTGTAAAGTCTGTTGATTGCTGTGCAACTTTTGCTGCTCTGTCATCATCAACTACCCGGCTATCACACACCGCCATGAATTCAACGCCTCTATCAGTCTCTTGGACAGGTGTTGCTTTACCAGCCCCTGCCTTTGCAACATGATCTTTCCATCTGCTTGGTAGCTCAGGCTCCATAATGTGACGGCGGTCAATGATGCTCACATCTTTCAATGACTTGATTGATTGAAGTAAATTATCACATCCGTTGATTGTTTGACGGAATGCATTGGCTTCGCGTCTTCTCACTGCCAAAGCTGCTTTTGATCGCTTGTTTTTTGGAACTACAAATATAACTTGCTTGAAGCTAAATTCATTCACTTTTGGTTTTTGATTGCCATTTTCGCGAAGTTGTTGAATTGCTTCTTGCTCAGATATGCGTGTTGTTTCTGATTGAAACTTACCTTGTATTGTACGTTGCCAACTTATTTGTGTTTTAATAAAATCTCTAAAGTGAGGTGCACCAACGCCTAGCTTTCCTAGCTCACGTGATAGAATTGGAACTGTAGCGCGGTTTTGTTTTGCAAAGCTAGCAAATGCCGTATCTACTTGTTCTTTTGTGGCTGTTGTTCGGCGTCGCTTTGCCTCTTCAAGCTTTAGTGCTTGTTCAATCATTTCATTTTCAGCAATTTTTGTTCTATTGCCAGGTACGCGGCGTAGTGCAAGGAATTTTGCTCTGCGTTGAATATCAAAATTTGTGATCGGAGTTTTGTTTACCAATACTTTGATGAAAGCTCCGCGATTTTGAACGCCACCTTTTCTTTTAATAACTTTTGCAAGTTCTTGATTTTCTTCTTTTGCAGCTTCAGTTGTTTCTGTCGAGGCTGCAGTAGCAAGTTGGGTCGCTTCGTTCTGCTTTGGGTCTTCTTTAAGCGCTGTGCCAGCAGAATTACAGGCAGTCAGCCCTAATAAGGCTCCGCCAAATAAATAATTCAGTCCTATTCTAGCGATTTTCATTTTCTTCCCCGGCAATGTGTATTCAACCCAATTTTTTATTTAGAAACACTTCAAATTAGGTATTTTTATGATTTACCAACCGTAATTTAGTTGTCCCCAAAATCAAAATCACGCTCAAAGCCTCCAATAGTGCGTAATCCAAGTGAGAAACCGATTGTCTCTCCCGTGCTCTCCCCAGTCACACGGTTGTCATTATCTGAATAGCTAATTGAAAATGAGAAGCAGTCATTGTCGTAACCAATCCCTGCGCTGTATGAAAACAGGTCACTATCTTCAATGTCGTAGTCCGCAGAACCAAAGATGCGCCAGTTCTCGTCAAGTCGCAGGCTGCCTGTGCCTCTAATCTCGTGTCTGTCACGGTTAAAGCGATAGTTAGGTTGTGCTTCTGTATAGGTATAAGATGTTCTAAATGCGTAATCAGCTTGGCTTACACTAACATCAATTTCTGCTCGGTTAAGATCAAGGTCTGACTCATCAAGTCGGATTGCAACGCCTGTTGAGAAGCCTTTGTTGTCGCTCACTCTTAATGAAGCAACGATATCAGAGTTGTCAGTTTCAAGTCCTGATTCTTGTCCCACATTTGCGAGGTCATTCGTGACTCCAAATGAATTAAGTCCTGCTAAATGGAAGGATTGACCTGCAACGATATCCAGATTGCCACCTTCAAGGAAGCTAGCAGAATAACGGAAACCAATGTTGGCGCGTGTTCCGCCTTCGACGCGATCATAGCCAGAGAATTTATCACGCTCAAACAGGTTTGATGTATCAAAGACTAAGCTTTGTGCGTCTTCGTTTGCAAATTCACCAATGTTGCGTTCGTCAGGGCGCACTACAATTTGGGCGATCGGCTCAAATATGTGACTTGCTGTCTGTGTTTGTGCAATCAGTGGGTAACGAATTTCAAACATACCTGCAGGCATAGCGCGGTAGAGGGTTTCGTTACTTAATAAAGGATTGCCGATAGAGTTTAAATCATCGGTATCTTGGAAAATAGCATCGCCGCGAACACTTAAAGATGCTGTGCTTATCAGTCCACCTGTGGAAATGCTAGAGGCTTTCCACTCAAGTTCCGCACTTGCGCGGGTTGTAGTGCCCTTAATTCCTGTAAAGCGTTCATTATCTGCCGAAGATCCAGCCACACTGTCAAAGTTTGAAATTTGAGCGGCATCACGAGAAACACTTGCAACATTTACATCCAATGCGACTTGACCATAACCAAACTCTTCACCTGATACAGTATTGTAATCCAGCAATGGTAAAACAGTAGCCTGTTGATCTGTTGCAGATTGATTTCCTGGAAAATCACCACCTGCTAAATCTCCTGATGGGCCAAGTAGCTCATCCAAAGTTCTGGATTGAACCAAAAAGTCTTGGGCGCGGAGGTCAAAATAGTTTTTCTCACCAATACCAATCAAGAAGGCTTCGTTGGTGATGTCATTGTCATCTTTGCCTTGGATGTTATAAGTCCGCGCAAAGTTATCATCGCTTTGGAAGAGGGCATCCCAGCCAACTTGCCAGCGTGAATTGATGTCAAACTGTCCTTTAGTGATGATTGCTTGGCGGTAATCTTCGATGGCATCAACTGTATTTGGCGTAAATGCTTCAGGCTCTTGTTGGTCAATGCCTGCATAACTGATGCTATATTCGCCGTTTTCAGTTCTATGACGCCACTCAGCCTCACCAAGGAAGCCTTGTCGTGTGTAATAGCTGCCATGAACAGTTAAGTCATAATTAGGGGCAAGATTGAAGAAATAACCTTGGCGATAGCTAAAGCCAAGTTCTTCATTGTTGCGGATGCGAGGAATTAAAAAACCAGACTTACGTTTTATCGCTGGGTCTGCATGCGAAAAGTGTGACAGTTTAAAAACAGGTTTGCCAAAGAACTCAAATGTTGGTTCTTCGTAATCAATTGTTCTTGTTGTTTCGTTGATAACAACTTTGGCTGCTCTGATTGACCAGAAGGGTGGTTTTTCAGGATTTTCTTTACATTTCTCACAGGCTGTATAGACGCCATTATTAAATGTAGTGACTTCACCGTCACGACGCTCAGCGCTTTCTGCTGCAATGCGTGTATTGTCAGGTGTTTCAATATTTAGCGCGGAAATGAAGCCATCTCTGAAATCGTCTGTAATATCGATTTCTTGCGCAAATATGCGATTACCATTTGACTCTAAAATTTCTACATTGCCTTTGGCAAGTAAACGACCACTTTGTTGATTGTATTCGACACGGTCTGCGACGAGGGTCGATTCGCCAAATGCGATTTGTACGTTACCAGTTGCAGTAACAAGACTTCGATCATTATCGAATGTTAACTGATCTGATTCTAGTAATAATTGTTCGTCGGCACTTGGTGCTGAGTTTTCATCGAAAATTTGGCTGGCTTGAATGCTTTGCGCGTTCGCGTGTTGGATAGTAAGTTTGAAACTATCGTCAATTGATAGCGGCACAAACGCCAAAAGGCCTGCAGCCGAACAGGATGCAAGTAAAACGCTAACTCTGCGTTTTTGCACTATGTTTTTTCCACATTCAGGACGCATTTATTATCCGTCCTCTTGATGTAACAAAATACTCATACCAAACAAGGTCGCCACTAATCCCGGTGCCCATGCTGCCAATGCAGGCGTCACAACACCATTACTACCCAAAGCCGTTATCAGGCTTGTTATTGTGTAAAGCACAAACCCGCTCAAGATACCACCCATAATCATCCTTCCAACCTGTCCAAAACGCACAAATCTTAGACAAACGGTTGCTGCAACGATAACCATGGCTAATAAAAACAGCGGTAATGCGGTCAAACTATGGAATTGAACCATGTAAGGCCTGCCATTAGTGCCTGATTTTTCCACGCGTTTTGAGGTTTCTCGCAGTTTCCAGAAGGAAATTGCATCTGGTTTTGCGCTAATGCCTAGAAGCTCGTCTTCCGTTAACCTTGTTTTCAATTTCATTGAGCCAAGTTCGATGTTCTTGCCAGAATCGTCTGCTTTTGAGACTTGGTTTAGAAGCCAGCTGTCTTTTTGGTGTACGGCTTGTTTAGCATCAAGGCGGCCAATGATTTTCCAATTGTTATCAAATCTTACAATTGAAACATTATCGAGAATGCGGCCGCTGTTACGCGCAATTTGTGCGTTAATAATTGAACTTCCGCCGTTTTCGTCTTCTTGTTTTATCCAATATCCGCGTTTTGTGATATTGCTCGTTTTTCTTGGGTTTTTACGTAACACTTCAGCTGAAAGATCTTCGCTTCTTTCAAACGCTTTTATAGCAAAGGGGTTGTAAAGCGTTGCAACAAGAATTCCTACCAAAACTGCTGAAATACTAATTGGTAGGAGAAAATGACTTGCGGAAATACCTGCGGCACGCGCCACAACCAGTTCCATTTTCAAGTTGAGTTGCGTCAAGGTGATCATCGCTGCGAAAAGACAGGCAAATGGAAATGCTTTTTCAATAAAAGTAGGGGCTCTCAATAAGGATATTGTATAGAGCGATAAGAGCGAAACATCTTCAATATTGGCAGATTTACGTAGCTGCTCAATAAAGTCGACGGTGATAATTAGAAAGCCAAGTCCAAGCACCATGGCTAAGAGGATCTTTAAAAACTTAAAAGAGATATAGAAGTAAAGCGTTTTACCGATCATGCTTTTACCCCTGCTAAGCGACGTCTAAAGAGTTTGTATCTATGATTGATATTTTCGAACTTCTTTGAGAGTGCAAGATTGGATTTTTCTATTGATTCCAATACAGGTTTAGGCAGGCTTGCAGGACGGTTTGTAAAGATGAACCAGCCACCAAAGAAGATGCAGCCTAGGGGTAGGAAATAGACCAAGAATATTGCATTTGGGTCTGATTTAAGTGAGTTAATTGCAGAAAACCCCAAGCCCCTTGCCACGATCACAGAAATGGCTGCAGAAGTAATCGATGTACTAAAACTTTGACGGTTTGAGCGTGCTTGCCCTGCAAATGCTAGAATCATGAAAACATATGCAAATGGCCATAGCATTTCTGAGAAACGCTCATGGATTTCGCTTGTGTATTGACCTGGTGCATTTTTATAAACATGGTCGTCAGGGTCTGGATTAAGCAACTCAAGCGTAGTGCGTTCTTTTGTTTTTACATAATTCTTTTTCTTAGATGTTCCGCCAGAAAAGCTTAATAAATCAAATATATAGGATTGATAGTTGATAAGAGTTACAGTGTCGTCCTTACGGTTTCTTTGCTGAATTTCTCCGTCTTTCAACTTCAGAAAAGAACCTTGTTCTGAACGTGTCATAATGCCTTCTCTAGCGGTGTATATGATGGCTGTGTCTTTGTCGCGCTCATCTGAGATTAAAATGCCGTATAAGATGCCACCTGCTTTTCTTTCTGAAACATGAAACGTTAGGCCTTTGCCAATTTTATTGAAGCTGCCTTCTTGAATTAGTATTGAAACAAGATCGGCTCGCATTTCTGTAACAAAGCTTTTTAGTTTTATTAAACTTAATGGCGAGACGACATGCCCAACAATGCCAGCAAATAAACTACAAATAAAAGCAAGAATTATGAGTGGCTTTGCGATGGTCCAATTTGAACACCCGCTTGCGGTTACTACCACAAGTTCTGTGTTTGTATTCATCGCATTAATAGTGCTGATTGTAGACAGCAATAAAGCAACAGGAATAATGGCAACTAAGAGGTTGGGAACTGCAAGACTTGTTAAAGAAAGATAAGCAAAAATTGTTTGCCCATTATTATTTACAATGTCGATGCCTTTTAGAGCCTGAATTATCCACACAACCCCAGCTAGAGAGCAAAGGATGATGAGCGTTGCTGCGGTAGCTTTCTTGAAAATGTATCGCTCAATCAACGACATGTTTTTGATACCCTAGGACTTATTATGTCTTCGTTAAATATTAACAGTAGCAATAAAGCGATTCTGCTTGTGGTTGTTATTAACTTAGCACTATTGCGAATGTTTGGCTAAATCTTGAACAAAAAAGGCAGTTGTAAAATAATTGTTTGTTCAGGGAGAGTTTTAAGAGCGTGAAAACAATTTTATTGCTTGAATATGCTCTGAGTAGGTGATTTTTCTTGAAAATATTAAGAGTTTTGGTTTCAAGCCTCGACAGCGAGAATAAATCCATTACTTTCCTAAGAAATGAATCCTTGGAGAGAATATGGCTAAATTACCAACTTTTACATTTGCAAAGAATGCAATTCCAGCAAACGGCGCATTAGTCGTTGTGATGCCACTTGATGCAAAGCTGCCGCCGCTGGTTAAAAGCATGGCATGTGGCAAGCAATTAGAACGTGCAATAACGGTGGAAAAATTCTCCGGCAAAGCAGGTTCGATGTTAACTCTTGTTGCGCCTGCAGCAGGCCCTGACAAAGTGATATTGATTGGTTGCGGAAAGTCATCGGATATCAATGAAGTAGAGGCTTTTAAAGTTGGCGGTAAAATTTTTGCAGCGATTGGCTCTCAAGATAGTGTAACAATTTTGACTGAAACTGCAGCAAATTCTAATGCTATTTCGGCCGTAGTTGTTGCAAATATTGCAGCGGGCGCAAAACTGCGTGCTTATAAGTTTGATGATTATCTTACAAAAGGGCGTGAAGCTGATAAAAAACTTAAGAAAATTGCCAAGTTTAGAATCGGTGCGGATGACCTTTCAGGCACGAAGAAGGCTTGGGCGCGTGTTGATGGGGTTACTGATGGTGTTAATGTTGCACGCCAATTGGTGAATGAACCGCCTAATACCTTAGGCCCGGTAGAGTTTGCAAAAGAAGCCATGAAGCTCAAAAAACTAGGCATGAAAGTACAAGTGCTTGGTGTTGCTGAGATGAAAAAACTTGGCATGGGCGCTTTGTTGGGAGTTTCACAAGGGTCTGCGACGGATCGCCAGGCTCGTATGGCTATTATGCAATGGGATGGTGGCAAAAAAGGGGATCAGCCCGTTGCTTTCGTTGGTAAAGGTGTTGTTTTCGATACAGGCGGTATTTCATTGAAGCCTGGTGGTGGAATGGAAGACATGAAGGGGGATATGGGCGGTGCTGCTGCTGTTACAGGTTTGATGCATGCGCTTGCAGCTAGGAAAGCCAAAGTCAATGCAATAGGTATTATTGGCCTTGTAGAAAATATGCCTGATGCAAATGCTCAGCGCCCTGGAGATATTGTGACTTCAATGTCAGGTCAAACTATTGAAATCATTAATACAGATGCCGAAGGGCGCTTGGTATTGGCTGATGCGCTTTGGTATTGTCAGAAGCGGTTTAAACCTAAATTCATGATTAACCTTGCAACGTTAACAGGGGCTATTTTAGTGGCGCTTGGTAAGGAATATGCTGGTATCTTCTCAAATAATGATGAGCTATCTGAAAACCTGTTCAAAGCAGGTGAAATGTCTGAAGAAAAAGTTTGGCGCTTACCTTTAGGCGATGCTTATGACAAGCTTATTGATACCAAAAATGCTGATATGAAGAACACAGGTGGGCGGTATGCAGGGTCAATTACTGCTGGTCAATTCTTACAACGCTTTGTCAATGATGTTCCTTGGGTGCATATTGATGTTGCTGGTATGGCAATGGGTTCCAAGACGAATGAATATAATCAATCGTGGGGATCTGGCTACGGTGTCAGATTGTTGGATAGGCTGGTTTCAGAATTTTATGAATAACTGAAAGTAATATTCCCGCACTCAAATCGATGAGTGCGGGAATGAATTTTTATCTTGAAACAATAAGTTTCATGCCAGGCTTAAGAAGTCTAGGGTTTTCAATACCATTCCAAGACATGATCTCAGCCGTTTTGATCTTAAACTTACGACTAATCGCGCTGACTGTATCGCCTGGCTGAACAACATGAAATTGTTCATTGCCTGTTGGCGCGGCAGGTTCTGCTTTTGCAATATCACCAATACGATCTGTTTGTTTTTTAACAGGTTTTATCACTGTTGTATTAACAGGTCTTGTGATTGTTTTCTTAACCGTGGCTGTTTTCGTCAAATCAATTTGACGAACTTTGCGCTTTAGGTTTTCTTTTGTGCTTAGAACACCACCAGGCCATTCATTTTTGGGTGAACTGGCTAATTGTTGTTCCGTGCTACTATCTTTTAAAAACTGATAGCCACCAAAAACTGAAATTGCGAGCATGATTACTAGGCCGCTTTTTAATAAAAGCCCACCTACACCATTACTCGTATCTTCCTCATAATAGAGGTGTTCTGGTCCTAGAGACACTGGGGGTTCATTTTCCCAATCAAAACTTTGCGCGCTTAAATTGGGGTCTACTCTGCGATCCGCAGACATACAAACTTCATACATGATGATTACTCACTACTTTTATCAACTCGTTAAAATTATAATAAAACGGTTAACAAATTACGTAGCGGTAATGCTATTTTAATAATAAAATAGCGAGTTTATAAATAATCCAATTAAATCAGTTATTTAAGGCTATTTAAAACCCTGCCAATGCAGTTGTCTGTAAAAATTAAGTGCCACATCGTAGGTTCTTTTAGCATCAGAAAATTCATTTAAAAATAATTGAAATTTACTTTTGCTAATTCTGCGATGGGCTCTATTTCGTTCATTCCTTCTTGCGAGGCGTGTGATGATGCGCCAGTTTCGCTCCATACTTCTGCGGTATAGTTCTAGATCACCGTTGTTATTGAAGCGCTCTTTTTGTAAAAGTGGTGTTGCTAGTGTAGTGCGAGTTTCTTGCGAAGCGAAGCTTGCCATGATGTTCGCAGGATTATTGCCATTTGCTGAGCAATTAAGTCTGACACCATCGAGTGTGCAGCCTTGGGCATTTGCAAAGCTAGGTGCATAAAAGAGCCCTAAGCAAAGTGTTGTAACAGGCAAGATTTTAGAAATATTCATAGTTACCCCCTGAAAAGTTACCCCCTGAAAAGTTAGCCTATAGTAAAATTTTGTAGGCTTGTAGTATTTGAGTCAAGCTCAATTGTGATAACAATTCAGAATGAGTGAAATTTTATTTTATCATTTGACCGAGAAAACTTTGGAACAAGTGCTGCCTGGACTGCTTGAAAAGTCGCTTGGTAGGGATTGGAAAGTTGTTGTGCAGCTTGGCTCGACGGCTCGGGTTGAAGAACTGGATGCACATCTTTGGTCATATCGTGATGAGAGTTTTCTCGCACATGGTTGCATCCGTGATGGCACTGAAAATTTACAACCTATTTGGCTCACGGTCGAAGATGATAATCCAAATGATGCAAAAATTAGATTTTTATCTGGCGGCGCGCATATTGACGACCCTTCGTCTTATGATCGTGTTGTTTATATGTTTGATGGCCATGATAATGAGGCGGTTGAACATGCTCGTTCGCGCTGGAAGTTTCATAAGGATACTTCGCAAACAAGTGGTCATGAACAAACGTATTGGCAACAAAATCCAAATGGTGGCTGGGAGAAAAAAGCTTGAGTTCTGAAAGTCGAGAAGAGTTTTTGAAGCGTCGTGATGCTTTGAAATTGGAAGTTAATAAGCTCGACAGTGATACAATTCACTCGATGCCAGAGCGTGAAGCCTTCTTTGAAGATGTTTATCGAAATGCAGAAGGGGATGCCGCGGCTGTTCCTTGGGCAGACTTGGCAGCAAAAGAAAAATTACTTACCTGGCTCAGTGATAACCCTGATTATGAGGGTAGGGCAATTGATGTTGGATGTGGTCTTGGGGACAATGCAGAAGCCTTGTCGGAGGCCTGGTTTGAAACAATTGGATTTGATTTTTCTGCAAAGGCAATTTCTTGGGCTAAACAGCGGTTTGATGAAAGCGATGTAACATATCGACAAGCTGATTTATTCGATTTGCCTGATGAATGGATTGGCGCTTTTGATCTCGTGCATGAATGCTACACATTGCAATCTATCCCCCCCGAGACGCTTGCAAAATCAATTCCTTCGATTGCAAGTCTACTAGCTCCTGAAGGTTTGCTTTTGGTTTATACGCGCATTCGCGAAGATGGTGGAGAAGTTGATGGTCCTCCTTGGCCGCTTGAAGAAATGCAAGCGATGTCTTTTGCTGATCATGGGCTTGAGTTAGTTTCGCGTGAGGATTTTGTTTTAGATTGGCGAGAACGTGAAATCCCACATGTGTTTTGCGTTTGGAGAAAGAGCAAATGAGGAAGATTGGGTTTTTATTAATTGCCATTGCTATTGTCATTGGGCTTTTGTTGCCTTGGGCGCAGCTAAACTTTGAAGGCGATCGTGTTGCTGAACTAGATTTTGCAAATTTCAATCAGGCTGGGCAAGGTGAGGGAACTGTACTTTTAACAAAGGCAGATAATCCGATTAGAATTAGGTTTCATGCTCGCTATAAAATTGCGGGTCTTTTACCGCCAGTAAAAATCCCTGTTCAAGTTAAACTGAGTGATAAAGACGGCACATTGGTTGGTGCGATTATTTCTTTTCCAACTAATGGTATTGATGCTGGTACAGAGCAATCAAAAGTACGCAGTGGCACAAATCTGGATGTGACAATTCAAAATGATGGGTTACATAAACTGCAAATAGAGTTTGCTTCAAATAAAAATGATAACGGTATTTCAATGCCTGATGTTGAGAATATCACCGCAACATTTGTGGCGAATTCCAGTGCTGTGAATGAGACCCTTCAAATTCCAGCGCTTATTCTTGCACTGCTTGGTTTTTATCTTGTCGTGCGTTCAAAAAGACGTGGTAATGCGCCACCCAAAAAACGTCGCTGGGGACGAGGCAGGTAATAAAATGAATCCGAATTTTCGCTTAAGTTATTGATTTCAATTATATAACTTTAAATGTTCGTCGTATTTTATGACGCTAAATCATTAGGCATGTAGTTATCTATGACTAACTAACTACATGCCTAATTGAGTGAAAAACTCTATCTCTCGTTTGATAACATCTAAATTGTTAAGTTTGTTGGAGTGTTATTCTATTTGCTTTTGTGGGGTGTTTTTCGTTCCAAAATTGCAAAGCTGCGTATTGTTGGAAAAGGTCGGGTGGAAGTACTGTTTCTCTTTGTTTAAATTCAACTTTACGCCGAACCGAGTGCAGGCCTTTGGTATGCATAAATGCATCAAAATCATCTGCATCATATTCTACATTATCAAAATCATGATCAAAATGATCTTCGCCAATAAAATTATAAATAAGATCAATTGTTTCTTTTGGGCGAGAGGCTAGTAAATCATATTCTACTAATAGTAGTTTATCAGCATGCTCGCCAAAATAAGCTTCTTTGAGTGCTGACCATGCAAAGCCAATCATTCTATCTCGACGTTGGAGTGCTTCTGCGCGTCCATAAACAGTTGCACTTTCAGCATTATTAAAAAGCTTTGAATTATCCAAGGCATTTTTGCGAATAAGTTGCTCGACAGAATCCAATATCCAAGCAGGATTTCGTACGCAACAGATGACTTTCGAATTAGGGAATAATTGCTGTAAGGTTGCTAGCCTTGTTGTCCATAAACGGTTTGTGTCAAAGATTAATTCTCGCGGATCATCCATAGAGCCGTAATAAGCTGTGAAAATACTTTCAAGCAGTGCTTTTTTTTGAGCCTCATTTAAGAAAATCGAAAATTCGTTATCTGCCCCCATTGCATTAAAAATTGCTCTAAAAATATGTCCAATTGGACTCGACATTGAAGCATGTATTCTTGGGTTCTGTTTTAAAATTGCAGAAAGTACAGTCGAGCCTGATCTTGGTAAACCTGATATAAAATGAAATGTGTGTTGCATGAAAAACCTTTTTAATTCGGGGCTAATAATTAGAAATTTCAATTGATTTATTTATAAGTAAGCTAAGCATAGTTTAAAAACAATTTGCTACTCACATTTATTGTTGGGAATTCATATGTGAATTTTGGCGTTGAATATAATCAATCAGAATGAAGACTACGCACATTGAAAATAATGTCGACATAATATCGTGTCCTAAAACGACGTTGGTTAAGGCGACTAAGCAAAATCCAAGGGTTGTTAAGCTAGTAAACCAACGCATGCGTCTTGAAGATTTGATGCGCGTTGATTTCATGTTTATGTATAGTGGGCTGGCTAAAACAAGTAAGAATTGAATGAAGGCAATCACACCTCCAGCAACTGCATAAGTCAAATAATCATTGTGTAAATGAGAAAACTCATAGTTTGTTTTTCTGCCTAAAGCTTCTTCAGAATTTGTATTTGCTGCATTCAGCGTATTTTGAATGCCGTGCCCTAGAAGGGGTTCGTTTATAAAAGCTTGAAAGCCTGAAAACTGTAAATCAAGTCTCTTTCTAAAGGAATTATCTGTAACTTTTCCCTCTGTGATTTTTTCTATTGGAGCTAATATTCTCTTGTTAAATTGTTTATTGCCAAATTCGGTTGATGTAATTATTGCGATGCTGATTGACATTAAAGCAATTAACAGTGCTGAAAATGTCAATAAATTGCGAAGGTTCATTGCTTTTTTTGCGCCATAAAAAAGTGCGATTAATAAAAGAATTGCTGCAATTATTAAGGGTGCGCGTGAAAGGCTTATAAATACCATGGAAAAAGCACAAATTGATGAGCCATATACAAATAATGGATTTGACTTAGGTACACCGTCACGCTGAAGTAAGCAAAGTGCGCCAGCTATTGCTAAGACAAATGCAAATACCAATGAATTTCCAGACCCGCCCTGAGGTCGCAAATCAAGAGCAATAATTTGTATAATAGCAATAGGGAATATTATAAATATTCCTATCCTTAGACCCTTTATGAAAAGATCCAAAAAATCTTCGTTTTGAGTAATGCTATGTAATCCGATGGCAACAGGAACAATACATAAAAGCTGGAAATGCGATGCTAATGTCTCAAGTAATTCGTCTGAATTATTTTGTCCTATTGAAAATGCAAATAAGGTCAAAACAAAAAGCGGAAAGATAGCTAAAATTGGCAGCTGTTTATGAAGGTCTATCGTTTTATTTATTAGAGATTTGAATGTTATTGTTGGGTTCAAAAAAATTAAATATAAAGCAGATATAAAGTACATACCAGTGGCTGCACTGCCAACTGATACGATCAAAATACCCATGACAAAAGAAAACATTTTATTTCTTTCGTATATGTCATTTTTAAATTTCAATCGTTTTTACCTTCGCTTAAAAATATTACCTAACTAAAATAATGCTTATAAAACAAGCGTATATTTTATTTTACTTTAAGAAATTAATGGGCTGATTTTATATTAAAGCCTACTTCAATATAACTGGATATTTATCAATATTTTAGGTTGATTTTTTGGATTATATTGTTTTACATTTTAGACTAATAGGCTGAATCAGGGGTGAATTAAGCTTCAGTGTTAAATTTTTTAATTTTGCATCACGTTGTGGTGCGCTGAGGAGACATCTATGACTATTAATACTTCTGGTGATGGGACTTATGTAACAAATGGCACTTTGAGTGCTGGCACAACGGGTGTTGCGGGTGATGGCGCAAATGATGGTACGCTTACCATAACTGGTGGTAATTATCTTGGTGCCAATGGTTTCGAGCAATTACAAGCTGGCGCAACAACAGATGGTATCATCACAATTAATGGCGGTGCTGATGTTTTGGTTGATGCCGCAATTAATAATAATTTTCCTCTTTTTGATGAATTAGGTGAGCCAACTGGAACTTATGGTTACACATATCAAAATGTAGCTGCAGGCCGTGATGTTGGTAGTTTTGGGATTATTAATGTAGACGGTGCAGGAACAACACTTTCTGTCGTTGGTAATTCTGGTGGTGTACGGATTGGTCGTGAAGGTACGGGAGAATTAAACGTAACCAATGGCGCCAGTGTAGACACATTTTTCATTGAGGCTGGTCGTAATATTGGTGGCAATGGAACAATTAATATTGATGGTGCTGGTTCAAGTGTTATTGTGGGCGGTGATAACAACTCGTCTTTCCCTTTGTTTTCTGGGGAGGCAGGATTTGCTCGAATTGGTAGAGAAGATGGCTCACAAGGGTTTCTTAATATCACAAACGGTGGGTCGTTTACTGTCAGTAATCAGGATGGAACTAATGATAATCCGTCACTTGATATTGCGCGTAATGATGGCAGTTATGGTAGAGTGAGCGTTGATGGCGCTGGTTCTTCTATTAATATTGAGCAGACTGGGCCAAATGGTGATGATTACAGTGCTTTTAGAAATTTACAAATAGGGCGTAATGGGCAGGGTATTCTGGACATCAGCAACAGTGCATTAGTTTCCGTTACTGGTGATAGAGCTGATGTTGCTGTTAGTGTTGCTAATGTTGGTCAAGATTATTTAGTTGATGCTGCAAGTCAGCTTAATGTTACTTCGGGTGGGGATCTTCTAATTGATGCGGGTAGTTATACAGGTGGTTATTTAAATATTGCTCGTAACGTGAACTCACGTGCTGATGTGTTGGTAAGTGGGGCAGGTTCAACAATCACCGTAAATGGGAACAATAGTTTTGTATCGGTTGGCAGAGATGATGGCATTGGAACACTAACCATTACTGATGGTGCTGTATTTACACAATCAGGAAATAGTGCTGATTTTGATATTGGTACTGGTAATGGAGTTGGGGAACAAAATACTCTTAGTACGGTTGATGTTCTAAATGGTGGTGTTCTTAATGTGACATCTAATAATACTGATGTTGGCGCTGAAATTTCACTTGGTAGGTTTTCTGATGGAAATGGACAACTTAATGTATCTGGCGTTGGCTCTCAACTAAATTTAACCTCAAACAATAATGGCAACATTAATGATTTACCTGCGTTATTAAACATTGGGTATGAAGGTAGTGGGCGCCTTAGTGTTACTGATGGTGGCGAAGTAAATATTTCTGGCGGTGGGAATGATAATTTCCCTGGAATAAATTTGGGTAGAAATGCAACGGGTAATGGCACCTTAACGGTTGATGGGGTTGGTTCATCCGTTAATATTACGGGTTCAAATGGCGATATCGGTGGCGGTAGTGGGTTTGTTACAGTTGGTCGTAGTGGTACAGGGGAACTTACTGTCACGAATGGGGGTTCATTTAATAATAATGAAACTGACAGTGCTATGTTTGTTGGCAGAGAATTAAATTCTCAAGGTGTCGTAGAAGCAAATGGTTCTGGCAGCTTGGTCGATGGTGGTGAGTTAGTCATTGTGGGCGCAGATTTTGATTTCTCTGCAAATGATATTACGGCTGTTGATTTTATCAACGGTGGTCAGGGCACAATCAATGTATTTGATGGTGGTACATTCCGCGGCGATGAAATCTTTTTAGGTAACCGTGGTGTTGTTGCTGGCAATGGTACTATCGATGGTAATGTTACGCTGGATGGCGATAGTAGTTCTGGCACATATGCGCAATTATTTCCAAGTCCTGGCGTTGATTCAAGTTCAACGCTGAATATCACTGGTGACCTTAATATGAACTTTGGCCAGTTGAACCTTCAAATATTTGGAACTACTCCTGAAAACAACGATCTTATTACAGTTGGTGGTACTGCTAATCTAACAGGTGGTAATATTGATGTTTCGCTTGAGAATAGTTTTATACCTTCTTCAGGCGATAGCTTTACGCTTGTCAGTGCAGGTGATCTAACATTTACACCTCTTACGGGTGTAGGATTTAGTGGCTTTGAATATGCAAATGGCCAATCTTTCATAATTGCTGATACTGGATCAGATCTAGTCTTATCAGCGCTTAGTGATACTGGTACTCAACAAGAGGGTATTCTTGACTTTGGTGCGAATGCTGCAACGGGCGCTTCTTTCTTCTTAGCCGATGATGTTCAAGATGGAACTCTTGGCTACGGTGTTGGTTCTGGCGGTGGTATGGATGACTTTGCCTTCCTTAATGTATCTGGCATTTTGGGCACTGACCAGAATGATATTTTTGACGCGACTAACTCTGTGTCTGATGTCAATTTATCAGGGCGTTCTGGTAATGACACACTTACGGGTGGAGCGGGTAACGATACGCTTAATGGTGGACAAGGTAATGATATCTTAAATGGCGGCGCTGGGATTGATACTGTCACTTATGAAGATGTTGATAACAACGTGTCAGTTGATCTACGATTTGATGATAGAAACACTCAAGGTGCAGGGCGTGATAGCTTTGATTCCATTGAAAACCTAACAGGCTCAGCTTTTGATGATCGCTTATCTGGCG
>CAZCUN010000048.1:0-25134 GCA_964502215.1 uncultured Rhizobiaceae bacterium
ACCCATATTGATAACCCATTTTTGAGTTATCTGGGACAGCCCCTAAATTATTTTTGTAATTTTTGTTCGAATGCAATTGCGTTGAAATATTTTGAACAAACCTCCAATGCTTTTCAGCTTTTCTTCTTGGAGAAATTTTGCAGTTTTTAAGTCCATTAGAATCCAGAATTTTCAATGGAACAGTTTCATCAAGGTTTGCAACGCCAGCGAGGCCTCTGCTCATAATAACAACTTGAGCAAGCTCAACACCTTCAGCAATATGAAAATTCCAAATAACATTAGAAGCTGAATTTAAAACTAAATACACAGGCCTGTCTGCGGTTGTTATCACAACATCAACTAACGGTATGCCCTTAATATACCTTGGTGTCTTTACGGCCTTAGATGCAAATGTTCCTTGTTTTATTCGCTTCACAGCATGTTTGGCTTTTTTTACAAACATATCATGATTAAGACTAAAAACCTGAGAATTTGCTGTTGAGCCACTCACTGAACCATTTAAAAAAGCTTGATCAACGGTTGGTTTAGGAAACTTGCAGTCAGTGCTCGGTTTAATTTCTGAAAGTTTTGCAGGCATTATTTCATAATGCTTTTTGCTATAACCAGAAACAATCTGCTCTATCCAATGAAACTGATATTTATTCGTAACCGCGACGCCTTTTGGCGCTTCATATCCTCGAAGGTCATTACCCAATGTCTTGAAAGGGTCACCTGTTGGAATTTTATCTTCTGGAGTGCAAGCTGTTAGCGTGGCAATTAGTGATGCCATCATAATAGTTTTAGTATAAGTCAAGACTTTTCCCGTAAAGTTGAAAGTCGACTTTATATTTGGCTAATATACAAAAGTTTAATAACGTAAATTGAATACTGTTTTTGGTTTATTAAACCTTAATACCAACCAAGTGCAACTTGTGCTTCCTCAGACATACGCTCTGGTGTCCATGGCGGATCGTAGACCATCTCAACTTCCACATCCATTACACCTTGTACGCCACCAATTGCGGTTTGTACCCAGCCAGGCATTTCGCCTGCAACAGGGCAACCTGGTGCGGTTACGGTCATGACGACTTTAACCAAACGATTATCTTCAATATCAACTTTGTAGATTAGTCCAAGCTCGTAGATATCCGTTGGTATTTCTGGATCATAAATCGTTTTAAGCGCTGCAACGATTTCTGTTGTTAAGCGTTCAAGTTCTGCTGGCGGAATTGAGGACGCGTTATCCGTCGTCATTTCAGCCACGTTTGGCTCTGCTTGTATTTCTGTGGTTGTTTGCTCAGTCATTACTTTATCCAAAAAAGCTACGCGCTTTTTCAAGCGCTTCTACAAGAACGTCTACTTCTTGCTTTGTATTATACATAGCAAAAGATGCGCGGCACGTCGATGTTACACCGTAGTGTTGCATCAAAGGTTGTGCGCAGTGTGTTCCTGCCCTCACCGCAACGCCTGAACGGTCTATCACCATTGAGACATCGTGTGCGTGAATGCCTTCTAGTTCAAACGAGAAGATTGCACCTTTGTCTGGCGCATCGCCAATGATGCGCAGTGAGTTGATTTTGGTGAGTTCAGCTCGTGCATAATCACGCAATTCATTTTCATGAGCAGCGATTGCTTCACGCCCGATGCTCTCCATATAATCCAGAGCAGCACCTAGCCCAATCGCTTGCGCAATCGGCGGCGTTCCTGCCTCAAAGCGGTGTGGAGGATCAGCGTATGTGACTTCATCTTCCATCACATCCAAAATCATTTCACCGCCACCTTGGAAAGGCTGCATGTCTTTTAAGAACTCCATCTTGCCATAAAGCGCACCAATACCAGATGGGCCGTAAAGCTTGTGACCTGTGACACAATAAAAATCGACATCTAAATCTTGTACATCTACAGGAAAATGAACAGCCCCTTGCGAACCATCCGCCATGACAGGAATGCCACGCTCATGCGCAATTGAACAAACTTCTTTAAGCGGCACAATCGTCCCTAGTACGTTCGACATATGTGTGATCGCAACAAGCTTGGTTTTCTCACTCAAGGCATCTTTGAATTTATCCATATCAAATGAACCGTCTTCATTGATATATACCCACTTGAGTTTGACACCCATGCGCTCACGCAGGAAATGCCAGGGCACGATGTTAGAGTGATGCTCCATGATGGTGAGGACGATTTCATCGCCCTCTTTCAAGTGCTTCATCGCCCAACCATAAGCAACCAGATTGATTGCTTCGGTCGTGCCTTTGGTAAAGACAATCTCATCTACACTTGGTGCATTTAAAAACTTGCGAACCGTCTCACGAGATTTCTCATAAGCATCCGTTGTAGCGTTTGACAGAAAATGCAAGCCCCGATGCACATTTGCATATTCGCTTGAGTAAACATGGTTCACCGCATCAATCACCGCCTGAGGCTTTTGTGAGGATGCGCCATTGTCTAAATAGACAAGCGGCTTTCCATGCACTTCACGGGCAAGGATTGGAAAGTCAGCGCGGATTTTTTCAATGTCATAAGCCATTAAATGTTTGCATCCAACCAGTTATCAATGATGCCAACGAAAGCCTCTTCAAGCTCTTCACCAGCGCCTAATTCTTCAACCACTTCATCAACGAATGCCTTAATCAAAAGACCACGTGCAGCTTTTTCTTTGATGCCGCGAGCGCGAAGGTAAAACAAATGGTCGTCATCGATATCAGTTACCGTTGCACCGTGGGCACAAAGAACGTCGTCTGCGAAGATTTCTAGTTCTGGCTTTGCAGAGAAGTCTCCTTCGTCTGTTAGCAACAGCGTATTACACGCCATTTGCGCATCGGTCTTTTGTGCGATTTGCGCGACTTTGATTTGGCCTTGGAATACTCCATGACCATCACCTGCAACCACATTACGAAACAACTCATTTGCTGTTGTATTGGGAACAACATGATCGAGCACTGTGGTTACATCGATATGCGCATCATTGCCTACAAGGTTCACACCCTTGATATCAACATGCGCGCCCTCACCTGCAACGTCTACGTTTACTTCCTGACGCACAAGCTTACCGCCTGCGTTTAAGATGAAAAGATTGAGCTTTGCATTTTCTGCTAGATAGACATTAATACGAGCAAGGCGCGTGGCTGATGTACTTTCTTGTTGGATGACAAACCAGTTTGCAACCGCGTCTTTTTCAACTTCAATTTCTGTCACTGTGTTAGCAAGACTTGCCACACCTTCTCCAGATGTATGACGCGAAATCACTTGCGCTTCGCTACCTGCTTTCACAAGCACTTTGTGATAGCAAGCATTGCGATTTTCATTGCTTGAAAAATGCCCAAGACCCAATGGCTTTTCCATTGTGGCATTGCCCTCGATGGTCAATGAAATTGCATCACCTGTTGTCACCGCATTCATGCCGATGATTGCGTCATTGATGTCAGATGAAGTGGCTTTAGTAGCGTCTGTTGAAAGCGTTACGCCTTTTGGCAAAACTTGTCCGTCTGCTAATTTACCATCGTTGAAAGATAGTAAATGCGTATCGACTGAAGGTGCGTAATCGCCTTTGCTTGAACCAGATGCATTGTCTGGAATTTCGCGAAGCATGGTGCGCAAATCTGTGTAATGGAAACTCTCAACGCGGCGCGTTGGTAGTTCCATGCCCAAAGTTTCTTCTGCTTGTGTTTTTTGCATCATACCCTCTTAAGCAGCGCTTGCTATAATATCTGCATAGCCATTTTCTTCTAGGTGAAGCGCCAATGACTTATCGCCAGTTTTGATAATACGACCATTATAAAGCACGTGCACTGTGTCTGGCACTATGTGATCTAGCAAACGCTGATAGTGCGTAATCACGAGGAAAGCACGTTCAGGATCACGAAGCGCGTTTACACCGTCTGAGACGATTTTAAGCGCGTCGATATCAAGGCCTGAATCTGTTTCATCCAACACACATAATGTTGGCTCTAGCAGTGCCATTTGAAGAATTTCAGCGCGTTTCTTTTCACCGCCAGAGAAGCCTACGTTTAGCGCGCGTTTTAACATGTTAAAATCAATGCTTAGATCGCCCGCAGCAGCCTTCACACGCTTGATGAATTCTGGTGTTGTATATTCAGCTTCATCACGCGCTTTGCGTTGCGCATTCATTGCAGCTTTAAGGAAGTTCATTGTTGCAACGCCTGGAATTTCCATTGGGTATTGAAACGCCAAGAAAACGCCTGATGCAGCGCGCTCATCAACTTCCATATCAAGTATGTTTTCACCATTAAAAAGAATTTCGCCTTCGGTTACTTCATAGTCTTCCTTTCCCGCAAGCACATAAGAAAGCGTAGACTTCCCCGCCCCATTAGGCCCCATAATAGCAGCGACCTCGCCAGCTTTTACCGTTAGGTCGAGACCTTTAAGAATTTCTGTTTCTTCTTCCGCAATACGGACATGGAGGTTTTTAATTTCTAGCATTTTAGTTTTCTTTTCCATTTCCACGACCCCAATACCTTGGATCGCCTTGTTTCATAAAATGTTGTTTCATAAATTCTTGTTCATTTTTTTGCTTATTCCTCATGTGCCAATTCAGTAACAATGGAGCAAGAGGCACAAGAGGTAGAATTAATAATAAAGAGTAACTACTTGAGGCAAAAGCAAGAACAACTATCAAAGCAGCGATTATAATCGTAAACCAAATAATTGAAGATATTCGAATTGTTTTTTCTTTAATAAACTCTCTTGAATAACCTTCTGGTGTTTTACTCATTCGCTTGATAGCTTCAAGTTCAGCAACAGAATCCATTTGCTGCTGGCCATCTCTTTTCACTTATCGATCTCCTGTTTTTCTTCACCACCAAACCACTTCCAAACAATAGAAGCAGCCCAAGGGCCGAATACCCATACTCCGAATGCCCATAGGGGCACTAGTTCGTTGTCTCGCTCACCCGTCACCATCTCCAGCACTGGTAGTGCGATGAAGAGGATTGGGAAAATTACAATCCATAAGAATATAACGAAGCGCACTGTCTTCAATTTTAGGAATTGTTCTTTGGTCATTACATATTCACCACAAAAGCTACGATCACTACATAGACAACACCTACAACAGAAGCGATGCCTATGCCGCGACTTACGTTTACTTCTTGCGAGTTTCCAGCCATCAGCGATGGAATGAAAAACGCAATCGAAGTAATTACGATAAAGCCGAGTACAACCGCAATCATTTAGCCAACGCTCCATTTTGCTGAGACTCTAACCAACTTTTGCACCTCAACAATAAATCTCACTGACGTTTTCATATCTCCAACCATCCATCGCGCATTTTATTTCGCTCTGCTGCGGCTAAGTTTTTATGTGCATTCTTAAGTGTAAAAAGCCCAGCAGCCATTAAAAACAAACCCACAATAACACCAAACCAAAAACCAACAGATGCAAATGTCTCTAATGCTATCTGTAATAGTTCTGCATTTGCACCTTCGTCTTTCGTAAGGCCATTAGCAATTTCATCATTCAATCCTTCTTCAAGTTTTTCAGCAAAAAAACTGGCAGCTAATGGGATAAAAGAAATGGAAAAACCTAAAAATATCATTCCTGTACCAATGGAGCGTATAGCTCCTTTGGTGAACATAACGCATAGAAAGGTGAGTATCGGCATACCAACGATAGCAAACAAAATCGCATAAGCATTACCCTGAATCCCGACAACAGAAAAACCTGATATGCCTGAAACCATAAACGTACAAAAAATTGCAACGACCAGTTTTCCAAAAAACGACTTCACCCAACGCTCCCCTCAAGTGAAATGCTGATTAGTTTTTGTGCCTCAACGGCAAATTCCATTGGTAGCTCCTGAATAACTTCTTTTACGAAACCATTCACGATCAGTGCGATTGCTTCTTCTTCTGGGATGCCACGTTGCATACAGTAGAAAAGTTGGTCGTCTGAAATCTTTGAAGTCGTAGCCTCATGCTCGAATTGAGCTGTTGAGTTTTTCGCTTCGATATATGGCACCGTATGCGCGCCACATTGATCACCAATCAGCAATGAATCACACTGCGTAAAGTTACGCGCGTCTGATGCTTTTTTGTGGGCTGAAACTTGACCGCGATAAGTATTGCTTGAACGCCCTGCTGAAATTCCTTTTGAAATAATACGGCTCTTGGTGTTCTTACCCAAATGCAGCATCTTAGTGCCTGAGTCCACTTGTTGCGCACCGTTTGATACCGCAATTGAATAAAACTCGCCTTGCGAACCATCACCGCGTAAAATACATGATGGATATTTCCACGTAATTGCAGAACCTGTTTCAACCTGCGTCCAAGAAATTTTGGAGTTATCACCACGACAATCACCACGCTTGGTCACGAAGTTATAGATGCCGCCCTTGCCGTTTTCATCACCTGGATACCAGTTTTGAACCGTAGAATATTTAATCTCCGCGTCTTCCATTGTGATCAACTCAACGACAGCCGCATGCAATTGGTTTTCATCGCGTTGTGGCGCTGTACAGCCCTCAAGATATGAAACGTATGAGCCTTTTTCCGCAATGATTAGTGTGCGTTCAAATTGACCTGTATTTTCTGCATTGATGCGGAAGTAAGTTGAGAGTTCCATTGGGCAACGAACACCTTCAGGAATGTAGACGAATGAACCATCGGTAAAGACCGCACAGTTGAGTGCTGAATAATAATTATCAGAAACAGGTACAACCGTTGCCATGTATTTTTTGATAGGCTCTGGATGCTCTTTAATGGCATCTGAAATTGAGCAAAAAATCACACCAGCCTTTGCAAGCTCTTCTTTAAAAGTTGTCACCACAGACACACTGTCAAACACAGCATCCACTGCCACACGGCCTGATGCGTAAACATTGTCAGATGGGTCTTCATCCAGCTTTGATGGCTCATCGTGACGGCGAACACCTGCTAGCAATTCTTGCTCTTTAAGCGGAATACCTAGCTTTTCGTATGTTTTAAGAAGTTCCGGATCAACTTCGTCTAACGACTTAGGGCCATCTTCAAAATTCTTTGGGGCGGCATAATAATAGATGTCGTTGAAATCAATCTTAGGGTAATCGACACGCGCCCACTCTGGCTCGTCCATGGTCTTCCAACGTTCATAAGCATCTAAACGCCATTCAAGCATCCACTCTGGCTCTTCCTTTTTGGCAGAGATGAAGCGGATCACTTCTTCCGACAGGCCTTTAGGTGCCATTTCACTTTCGATATCGGTCGAGAAACCGTATTTATATTTATCAACATCAAGTTGAGCGACGGTATCTATGGTTTCCTGTACAGCTGGCATATTTCAGTTTCTCCAAATTAAAGCTTATAATTTACGCGGCCATGCGGCCAATTATTGTTTTCCAAGCAGCGAGGAAATGCTCCGCGCCTTTTTCATTTTCGTTTTCGTTCCATCCAAGACTGAGGCGCACTGCCCCTTCTGTTTCTTCACGACTTGCCCCCATAGCTTCAAGCACATGACTTTGTTTCACCTTGCCTGAAGAACAAGCTGACCCAGATGAAACAGATATGCCATCCAAATCCAAAGCCATTAAAGCTGTTTCAGCTTTCACCCCAGAAACGGCAAAACAGGATGTATTTCCAAGCCGCTCTGTGTTTTTGCCAAAGAAAACGGGTTGCGCAATTCCGTTCCCTGCATTTAAGGATATAGTGTCTATTTCCGCTTCAATCGAGTCCCTAATAGAAAAATTCTGGATATTTTTTGTCAAGTTTTCTTGATGCCACTCACATGCTGCCCCAAAGCCAGCAATTGCAGCAACATTTTCTGTGCCACCACGATGGTAGTTTTCTTGCCCGCCACCTAATAGAAGCGGCATAGGGGAAAGCGCTGCATCGCGAAGCACAATTGCTCCAACGCCTTGCGGACCACCAATTTTATGGCTTGAGAAGATTAAAAAATCTGCACCAGTTTTTTCAATTGATATTGGCATTTTTCCAAGTGCCTGCACTGCATCTACAATCAGAAAACCATCATACTTATGAATCACTTCTGCGATTTCACTAACAGATTGAATCACGCCTGTTTCATTATTGGCATATTGCACTGCAACCATCGGGTGGCCTTTACCCGCATCATGTTTTTCAAGCGTTGCTTCAAGGTGTTGTAAATCAAGAATGCCATTTTTATCTATTGGCAAAATTTCAATCTGATCTTGAGTAAAACGCCCGCCTTGCAAAACACAGGGATGTTCTGTTGCGCTAATATACAGTTTAGAGATTTTTAGCTCGCGTCCGCCTGCTCTGATTATTGGTGACAACACATGATTTATTGCTTCTGTCGCACCAGAAGTGAAAATGATATTGGTTGGCTTAAAATCAACAAGACTTGCAAATGATGCGCGGGCTTTTTCAACTAACTTTCGTGCATTCCTACCTTCAAAATGCACTGAGGATGCATTTCCAGTTTCAGATAAGACTGAAATCATCGACTCACGCGCGCACTCCAACAGGGGCGCGCTTGCATTATAATCAAGATAATGTCTGGCTTTCGAAAGCATTTGAGACGTTATTTCCGCAGTTAACGGGTGAAATTGCCAAATAAACCTATCTAATGCGCAATTTACTTGAAATTTGCACCCTTGATTGTCTATGAAGAGCGTTCAAACAGGTTTGGCTCTTAACCCAGTTTATAATAATTCTAAACTGTATTAAAAAACCAGCCCTGCAACGTCAAGTGCTCATAAGCCGCACAAACCTATTTTACTTGGTAAAACAACGTAAATATTAGTTATCCGGAGATCCGATGCCTGAAGTAATTTTTAATGGCCCAACTGGGAGACTTGAAGGCCGCTATCAGCCTTCTAAAGAAAAGACAGCGCCAATCGCAATCATTCTTCATCCTCACCCACACCCAAAGTTTGGTGGAACGATGAACAATAAGATTGTCTATGATCTATTTTACATGTTCCAAGAACGTGGTTTTACAACACTTCGCTTTAACTTCCGCGGTGTTGGCCGCAGCCAAGGTGAGTTTGACCATGGCCAAGGCGAACTATCAGATGCAGCTGCAGCACTTGACTGGGTTCAAACATTACACCCTGACGCGCGTGGTTGCTGGGTTGCGGGCTTCTCGTTTGGCGCTTGGATTGGTATGCAACTGTTGATGCGGCGCCCTGAAATTGAAGGCTTTATGTCAATTGCTCCGCAACCAAACATCTATGACTTTGCTTTTCTCGCACCTTGCCCTGCATCAGGTTTAATTATTCACGGTTCAGATGACCGTGTTGCACCACCAGAGCATGTTCAAGGCCTAGTTGATAAATTGAAAGCTCAGCGCGGTATTTTGATTACTCAAAACACCATGGAAGATGCAAACCACTTCTTCACAGAGCATCAAGAAGAGCTAATTGAAGAATGTGGCACTTATTTAGATAAGCGCCTTGGCATTATTCCAGGTGGCATCGAAGAAACAATGCTGCTTCGTTAGAATTTTGTTGTACCAAGGTCTGATTATATCAGGTCTTGGTGCCAGCAAGTTCTTTTGGCAAGTTTTCCCAAGAGTGCCCTGCTGCCATGATGCACGTCATGCCGTTAGACATCGTCATCATCACCGTCCAAGTGCCTTTATCAGACGTGAATATCTCAAACGCTTCTGTGCTCTTTTGCGAAAGCCCCATTGCTAATGGCGCTTCATTGTAATCTTTTTTCAAAACATTGATAATTTTTTCGCGCTCACCGCATTTTGCAGGTGCAGCTTTAGCTGTTGCAAGACCATTAATGGATGTTGCCAATGCGATAAGCCCAGTTGTAAGAATTGCTTTTATTGTATTTTGCATAATCACTCCTATTGCTGCTTACGCGCATTTCCAACGGAGTAGATAATTATATTATAATCGTTAGAAACGAGCGCTCAGTCAGCTAGTTTTATTACTCATATTTGTCGCCTGCTAAACTCTATAATTGAGTATCAGTGTGCGCCTGTATGGTTAACCAAATGTAAATTTTGGAGATTTGTTATTTTGCCAAGCTTAAGATGCCGCCTGTAACAGGCTCAATACAGCCTGTTGTTTTGGGAAATGTTAGCGATAAGCCTTCTAAACTTCTCACTGCCAAATACCCCCAACACTCAGCCTCCATCGCGTCCCCATCAAAACCTGCTTCTTCAGCTTTAATGACTTGGGCGTTTTTCTTGTTAGCCAAGTCTTTTAAGTCAGACATAATGTGAGGGTTTAACCGCCCACCACCACAAATAATCCAAAGTTTAGGTTGGTCTGGCAGCTGGTCGACTGACTTTAAAATCGCCGCAGCAGAAATATATGCAAGGGTTCTTGCGCCATCTTCGACACTGATATCACCACTTTTGGGCGGTAAAAAATCATTTCGATCAAGTGATTTTGGCAAGGCTTTATTGAAATAAGCATTGCTAAGATATTGTTCAACAAGTGCATCATTGACCCAACCCTCAGCTGCAACCTTACCGCCATCATCATAAGGAATATTGAGTTGCGCCTCTACCCATTGATCAATCAGCGCATTACCTGGCCCTGTATCAAAAGCAATTAACTCATCACCGATATAAGTAATATTAGAAATGCCACCGATATTTACAAAAACCACAGGTGTTTGTTGCTTCATCTTATCAGGCAAGCTTTCAACCAGCGCTCTATGATAAATAGGAACAAGCGGTGCGCCCTGTCCACCATGAATCATATCATTGGCTCGCATATCATATACCACATCAATGCCTGTCGCTTTCGCAAGTCCATCGCCATCCCCAAGCTGCACCGTTAACGCTTCATGCGGGCGATGCAAAACGGTTTGTCCATGAAAGCCAAGTAAATCTATATCACTAGATTTTAGATTGTTTTCTGTAAGAAACGACTGAACGGCTTCAATATGAAGTTTTGTCACTTCATGCTCAGCTTCTTGCAAACAGCCACTTCGCTCAATTCGCGATTTCATTTGTTTGGCGTCGATTAAAGCTTTCTTCAGCAGGTTTTGCGTCTTATCGCTAAATGGATAAAACCCCATATCACCGCGCTCAACCATACTTTTACCGTCAGTTTTTATAAGTGCAGCATCAATGCCATCCATGCTTGTGCCACTCATTAAGCCAATTGCAGTCTTAATCGCCATTTGAAATTCCTGTACTTCCTGCTAAGAGACAGCAGATTCTTATTACTTAGCACATCAAAGAAACGAAATATAAAATGTCTGCCTTTAAATCCGAATTTCTACAGATTCTACAATCACGTGGCTTTATTCATCAAATGTCTGATGAAACGGGGCTTGATGAACTTTTGGCGAAGGAAAAGACAACAGCTTATATTGGCTTTGATGCGACTGCTCAAAGCCTTCATGCAGGCAGCCTTGTGCAAATCATGCTTTTATACTGGTTTCAGCAAACTGGACACCGCCCTCTTGCATTGATGGGCGGCGGTACAACTATGGTTGGAGACCCATCAGGCAAAGACGAAAGTCGCAAGATGCTAACCCCTGATGACATTGAAGATAACAAAAATGGTATAAAGCAAGTTTTTGAAAAATTCTTAGATTTCAAAAATGATAAAGCCATTATGGCAGACAATGCTGAGTGGTTACTCAAGCTGAATTATGTTGAATTCCTGCGCGACGTAGGAAAGCATTTATCGGTTAATCAGATGCTTGCTCGCGACTCCGTCAAGCTACGTCTTGAACGTGAACAGCATTTGTCTTTTCTTGAATTTAACTACATGTGTCTTCAAGCTTATGACTTTGCAGAACTTGCAAAGCGTTATGATTGTCGTTTGCAGATGGGTGGGTCTGATCAATGGGGCAATATTGTCTCTGGTGTTGATTTGGGTCGTCGTATGGGAACACCAAATCTATTTGCTTTAACAACCCCTCTTCTCACAACTTCGTCTGGCGCAAAGATGGGTAAGACAGCAGCGGGTGCAGTTTGGCTTTCTAAAAGCCATTTGCCAATTTATGATTACTGGCAATACTGGCGCAACACGGAAGACGCTGATGTGGGGCGCTTTATGAAACTATTCACAACGCTGTCACTCGATGACATTGCCAGATACGAAGCCCTTGAAGGTGCCGAGCTTAATGAAGCAAAGAAGGTACTTGCCACTGAAACAACTGCCATGGTGCATGGACGTGAAGCCGCTGAACAAGCAGCTGAAACTGCCCGTAAAACATTTGAGGAAGGTCAAGCAACAGATACGCTACCAACGGTTAATGTTGCAAGCGCTGACCTTGATGCCGGCATTGGGCTTTTATCACTAATCGTTCAAACAGGCCTTGCCTCATCAAACGGTGAAGCACGTCGTCACGTAAAAGGTGGCGCTATTCGCATCAACGATGAACAGGTTTCCGATGAACGTATGAATGCTACAGCACAACACCTAAATGATGATGGCGCAATCAAACTTTCCATGGGCAAGAAAAAGCATTTTCTGATTAAGCCTGAATAGCCTACCTGAACTCAAAGACCTTATTGAAAAAGCCTGGTGTCACGATCGACAGCGGGTTTACAAGCAGTTCTGGATTAGCACGCGCGCCCTTTAATTGGTACGTTATGCCTATCAAAGCTCGGTCTCTACCATTTGCAAAAAGTTGACCCAGAATAGGAATGGCAGAAACCGCCAAGTTTACGCTATTTGCAGGCATGAAAGTGCCATTAATTCTCATACGATCATTCTTGTCGTACAAAAGTCCCTCCATACTCAACCCAATAATATTATTGCGAATAACCGCGTCCTTAAGGTTAAGGTATCCGTCACCTTTTTCAATTTTTGCTTGCGCTAGATCAAAGCTTATTCGCCTATCTTCGTTAACTGGAATAACCTTCGAACGCTGTCCTTTATCATCAGGAATTTGACGTTTTACATTGGTTACCATTTTAGCCAAGCGCGGCTCATTGACGACTGTAAAGCTCTTTAGATTTACAGGACCAAAGAACGGCCCATTATCGCGTCTTATTAATTGAGCATTAATTTTTCCGCCTTGCATTTTGGTATATACATTTGTGAATGCCATTGCATTACCAGCGCGGTTAGAAGAAATTGTAAAGAGCGTGTCCTTGCCATTCCTTTGTGCTTTTGCGGAGTAATTTGCGCCTTCAGGACCAAAGCCAATCATATCAAGCTTAGTAAGCGCACCATTCCTACTTTGATAAGCAAGATCGACATTAAAAATACGCCTGCCTTCAAAACCTAAAACACTTTTAAATTTGGCATTTAAATTTACAGAGCGACCGCCTTGAACTTGTTTAAAAGAGCCTTGGTACAATAGCGTATTAATAACACCTCTAGCATCATATGAATTACCGCTAGCATTAATATTATAAGTTTTATCTTTTCTCTCAACTTTGACTTTGATGCTGTCTCCATCATTTAATTTAAGTTGCTTTATATCCGCTACAATCAAGCCTCTTTTATTCATAATTAGATTGCCTGCACTATAAAACCCAACGCCATCTAAAACGAAGTTATTCAGATTATAAATACCATTTGTTAGTTTGAGATTAAATTCTGCTTTCGCATTAATACCTTTGCCTTTAGTCCACCCAACCCAAGGCATGGCAATTTCTGCATTTTTAAAATTAACCCGATATCTATCTGAGCCGCCTGATTGAATTATTGTTAAATCGATTGGGCCTTTTACAACTGGGCTTAAATCAATACCCAAAGCTTTTCTAGCTTTCTCACCTACTGTTGCAGTTACTTCGCGCTTACGCTTTGCTTTTCCAGACTTTCCAATTGGCTCAACAAGATTGATTCTTGCATCCACCCCATCAATCCTAGCTTTTCCGATTACTTTTGCAGAGATAGGTGTTGCGTCAATAACAATGTTAGCATTGCTGAATTTACGGCCTGCAACTGTTTTACTGCTTGAGGCGTTTTGCAAATCTAAAAGCACATTCCAATCAACTTCATTATATTGCGTTCCTTTTTTAATTGGAAATTTTGCAACAATATCAGCGTAACCTTGACCAGAAAACTGATTAGCAGAAACCTTCATTCTCTCCATCACCCGCAATGGCTTTCTATCCGCGATTGCTGCAATCGAAACAGCGTCACCTTCAAGGGAAAGTCGTGTGTCTCCAAAGCGTTTTTTTGCGGCATAATCTTGCATCACAAAAGAGCCAGACTGAACTCGAATAGGTTTTTTATCTGCAACTTGTGCTGAGCCAGAGCTAAGTTTACTGGAAATCTTCATACCAATGATATCAAGCGAACCCTTACCTTTTCGAATTGGTGGCATTTCGCCAAAGGGGCGAAAAGCAACGTCTTTAAACTTCAAATTTAGATTAAACTCTTCAGGTTTTATCTTGGCGCCATCTTTGATTCTAAAAATAACACCTGCAGGAATATCAGCTTTTAAAGCTCCCTCCTCAATCCAACCATCAATAAAATGATCATGCACCCAAGAGCGAGCGCCACCTGCCATAAAATACGGCCAAAACTGTTTTATGGCTGTAACAGAAATCCCTTTGGTCGTGCCGCTTGCCTTTAAACTTGGTGTCTCGCCACCAAAAAGCATGCGGCCTTTACCAGTTGCAGATCCATCTTTTGTCGTTAGAAGTATTCTGTCGATGAGCATATCTTTATCATCAACGTTATAAAGGCCGTTGATTTGAAAACCTGCCGGGATTACCGCCTCACCTTTTAACGTAGGCTCGAAAGTCCCACGCTGCATAATAAGATCAAATCTTAGAGAACCGCCATACCCTCTTTGTGCATTATAGGGTTTGATACCACCAATCCAATTTGCAGTAAGCCTCCCCATTTCTAATGTCGAAGGGTCAAGCTCAATTTGGTTCTTATCAAGTATTAGCCTTAGATTAAGATCAAGGCTTCCAACGCCTGTTACATTTTCTTTACCCATCCGCAAAGTACTTACATCTGATTTGATGTTAAGCGTTGGGTTCACTGCAATATTGCTTTTGTTAAAAGGAATGTTACCAGCAAGATTTATGATAGCATCGGAACCAATTACACCATCTTGCAACAGCGGATCAGAAAACCATTCACGCATGTGAACACCAGTCGCTAAAAACTCATATCGACTACCATCATCACCAGCTTTTGAGTAATTAGAATTGATGTTGATGTTGGAAAACTCAGTTTTGAGTTCCGAGAATAGTATAAACCTACCTTTTCCATCTGGGTTTAAAGATAGATATTTAAGAGCTATTGGATCAGTTTGCTTTCTGCCCAGTACTGAGCCTTTGATTGTGGAATCTATTATCTCCAACTCTTCAAACCGGTCTTGGTCCAGATAAGTTTGAAACTTTGCTAGAGTTTCGCCAATAACATTAAAAGGTTCATCAAGATGAGTTGGTAAGAATACGCCACGACCAGACCCTAGAACATCAGCATCAACTTCAACATTTTTTACCCGAACTAACTCAATTGAAGAGTTACCGCTGATCGCTTCAAATAGATTTAATCTCGTTTCAATCTCACCAATAGTAGACAAAACGCGATTATCTTTTTTAGAGATGATTTCTACATTCTTGCTTTTAAAAACTACACGCGTGTCTGGGCTGAAAGAAAGATTTACATTTTGTAGTTTCACCTCAAAATTTTCGCCTACTAAATCTTGCAAAGCAACTTCAATGCGTGCAACTACCGCTGATCCTTTCGCTGTATCTCCTTGCAAATAGTAATAAGCCCCTGCAAATACGACCGTGACGAGCAATAAGATTGAGAAAATACTTGCAAAAACATACCTAATTGAACGCCCAAACAATCCTTTGCGTTTGTGCGTAGAAATAGGTTTCCCACCACTGGAGGGATATTGGTTGTTTTTTAAGGGTAGATGCCGATCGTTTCTCAGTTTTTTTGCCCCGCGAGTAGATCCTACGAAGTTAAAATACAAAATAATATTCCGCATTTTCACAGTTTATCTTGCCGTAAAATATAACGACTTTATATATGCTAACAGATTCTATGCATGGGGTTAATGTCGAAAGGAAGGCAAATGTCAAAAGTCACTCTGGGAGATATTGCTCCCGATTTCACCTTGCCAACGAATGCTGATGGCAATTTCACTCTTTCTGAAAAACGTGGTTCACCTGTTATTCTTTTCTTCTACCCAAAAGATAACACTCCTGGTTGCACAAAAGAAGCTATTGGGTTTTCTGAAAATCTTGAAGCTTTTAACAAACTTGGATGCATTGTAGCGGGCATGTCGCCTGACCCTGTTAAAAAGCATGATAAATTTATTGCCAAACACAGTTTAACAACCACACTTATTTCTGACGAAGAAAAAACAACCCTGGATGCTTATGGCGTTTGGATCGAAAAAAGCATGTATGGCAAAAAATACATGGGCGTTAATAGAACGACATTAATCATAGATGGTAACGGGAAAATCGTTAAAGAATGGGTCAAAGTCAAAGTACCAGGGCATGTGGAAGAGGTTTTAACAACCGCTGACGAACTCTTTGGTTAGAAATTCAATAGGCATGACTTTTAAAAACAAACCCAATAGCTTAGCTGAGGGTGCATATAACGCTCTTATTTCGTGTGAGTTGGATGAAAAAATTCAACTTACAAACGAGATGGCATCTGCTTGGGAAGAGCGTAAATTATCATTAGTTGACTCAAAGCGTATCAAAGCGCCACAAAGACCGGGTCGCCCCAATAAGCCAATACTCATCTCGCCCTCAGAAGTAAAAAAGCGGCCACTTACATCTGCCAAAGGTCGATTAGCGCTTATTCACGCAATTGCTCACATCGAGTTAAATGCAATTGATCTTGCGCTGGATATTATTGTGCGATTTGCTCGTGAAAAAATGCCTCGCTCCTTTTATGATGGCTGGGTCATGGTTGCCAAAGAAGAAGCTAAGCATTTTACGCTCTTAAGAAAGCGGCTTGCTGATCTAGATTCAAGTTATGGTGATTTCCCAGCCCATGACGGACTTTGGGAGGCTGCTAATGAAACAGAGCATGATTTATGCGCAAGGCTTGCAATTGTGCCTCTTGTGTTAGAGGCACGAGGCCTTGATGTTACACCTCCAATGGTAGAAAAATTAAAATCTGCTGGAGATCAAGAAACTGCGGAGATATTCAATATTATATATGAAGATGAAAAAGGCCACGTTGCTGTTGGAGCTAAGTGGTTTCGATTTCTATGCAATAAGCAAGGCGTAGACCCCTCTTTGTACTTTAATAAACTTGTATCAAAACACTTTAGAGGTCACCTCAAAGGCCCATTTAATGACCAAGCACGGTGTGCAAATGGGATTACCCCTTTGTTTTATAGAAACCTTTCGCCGCTTGGTAATTAAAACTGCTGTTACGTAATTTATTTACATACCCTTTATTAACTATAATCGTTCATTCTTAGGTCATATTAATCAATATTTATGAGTAAATATTATGAGTGCCCTACATCCTAGCGAAGCAAAAAGTTTTGGAAAACGCCACGAGCCACATACTGTCATTGTGAGCAGAAATGGTACAACTAAAGAATACACAATTCGTCCTGTCTTCTTTTCTATAGCTGTTTGCTCGATAATTATGCTGATGGTTGGATATTTCAGTGCAACTGCATATCTGGTATTTCGCGACGACCTAATTAGCGCCTCCTTTGCCAACCAAGCGCGTGTTAAGCATGAGTATGAAGACCGTATTGCAGCGCTGCGTACAAAATTAGATCGTGTGACCTCTCGTCAATTATTAGATCAGCAAGCTATCGAATCTCGTGTTCATGAATTAATGGCGCGCCAAGATAACATTGGTAATCGCAGCAACCGCCTGACAAACCTAGTAGGTGAAGCAAAGAAACGTGGCTTAAACGCTAAAAGAGCAACAGGTGACATTCCTGTTCCAACTCTAAATCCAGTTAAAGTTCGCACAGACAACATCACAACAGGCAGCATTGATACTAGCAATGCAAACCTTCAAATTGCGTCTAATTTTCAACTTAATAGCAATAATAACACAATTTCAGCACCAGCAAAGGCATCTACCCCTTATTCGCCAGAGCTGACCAGCAACTTTACGCAACAATTATTCGGCGAAGTCGCTCAGCAAATTGGCATGATTGATACAAGCCAAAGAGATGAAGTTGATCAATTGCGCATTGCAGCGGCTAGTAAGGCTGCTAAAATCACAAATATTTTAAAATCTACAGGTGTCAAAGTTCCACAAATGCCTAAGAATAATGTTGGTGGACCTTTTGTGCCGCTAGATCATTCGGTGCCATTTGAAGCGCATTTAGAGGCGCTTGAATCAACATTAAATCATTATGATAATATTTCTGGCATTGCTCGTAAAATGCCATTTGCAAACCCTATTCCTGGTGCAAAATTATCGAGTAGATTTGGTCATCGTACAGACCCGTTCAATGGTCGTTCAGCAATGCACAGTGGTCTTGATTTTAAAGCGACAACAGGTACACCTGTTTTAGCTACTGGCGATGGCGTTATTGTTAAAGCTGGTCGTAAAGGTGGGTATGGCAAAATTGTTGAAGTTAAGCACAAAGATGGCTTTATAACGCGCTATGCACATTTAAGTCGCATCTTAGTGAAAAACGGGCAACGTGTTCGCCTTGGGCAAAGAATTGGCAAGGTAGGTTCTACAGGCAGAAGTACTGGCCCTCACCTACACTATGAAATCCGTAAGAATAACAAAGCGCATAATCCTTCAAAATATATGAAGGTTGGATCAAAACTGCGCGGCCTTCTGTAAGATTTAGTTTAGAAATCTTTGCAAAGCCTTAGGGCATCATAGAGTGCTGCATGGATATTACGGCCAGCTATTGCATCTCCTAATCGTATTAGAAGAAAGTTACCCGAAGTATTTTCTTTAACAAATGGACTATGCCCTTCAGTCATTGCGGGCTGATCTAACTCACCTTGGTTTATTGAATATTGCTTAAGATCTAAGTAGATCTTTTCCATCGGCTTAATTCCGTTTTCTACAACAACTGTATCAACTGTCTTTTCTGTAAGCGCGCCTGTTAATACATGTCGAAGCGTAACGCGTTTTCGATTTCCAAATTTAGCAACACTAATCAAATCATAAAAACACTCAAACTTAACCTCCAATTTTGCTAAGGCGCGAATAACAACTGCAGAATTTGTAGGTCCAAGTTCTTGTAAAACACCGCGATCAGGGGATGTGAATTTCACATCACACCCAGCTTTTGCCATAACCTCACAACATACTGCCGCAGCATGGTCACCAACCTCATCAAACAAAAGAACCTCGCCCGTTACATTCGTTTCGCCACTCAACACATCCCAAGTAGAAACAAGCAAATCCTGACCTTCAATATCCAGTCTTTGCGGCCAACCCCCTGTTGCAACAATTACTAAATCTGCTTTTTCTGCAAGGATGTCATCTGCTTCAATATATCTATTTAAGTGCAACTCCACACCCAGACGTGTAACTTCATTTATGAGCCAATCTGCAACACCCCAGAGTTGTTTTCGCGTTGTGCTTTTTGAAGCAAGATTTAGCTGACCACCTAGCCGATCACTCGCCTCATATAAAACAACTTTATGTCCGCGTTCAGCACATATACGAGCAGCCTCAAGACCGCCAACACCACCACCAATTATGATAGCTTTTTTGCGTGTAGCTGATTTTCCTAACACATGAGGCATGGTTGCTTCACGCCCTGTCGCAGCATTATGGCCACAGACAGCTTGTTTGCCCTGATTTACACGGTCAACACAATACCCCAGCCCTACACAGGGACGGATGCGATCTTCTTGATCACGAGTGAGTTTTGTTACCAGATAAGGATCTGCAATTTGAGCGCGCGTCATACCAACCAGATCAACATGACCTTCTGAAATAGCATGTTTTGCTGTTGCAATATCGGCAATACCGCCTGCATGAAAGATTGGTACATCAACAGCTTTTCTAATTTCACCTGCAATGTTCAAATGTGGCGCAGATGGCATGCCCATAGGCGACACCCAGCCTGCCAACCCCAAATCATCATAAGGTGCGCCTGCAAGGATATTTAAAAAATCAATCTGCCCCGTGGCCTCCAAGCGCTGCGCAATTTCTATACATTCATCGCGCTCAAGCCCGCCTTGGATAAGCTCATCTCCCGTTATGCGCATCCCAACTATAAAATCAGCACCAACTGTCTTACGAACGCTTTCCAATACGCGAAAGGTTAGCCTTAACCTGTTTTCAAGCGAACCACCGTAATCATCTTTTCTTTGATTGACGAGTGGCGACAAAAATTGTCCCAACAAATGCGAATGTGACAAAAGTTCAATACCATCAAAGCCACCTGTTTTGCATCGCAGAGCTGCATCAGCAAAGTTTTGTATTACGCGTTCAATGTCTTCAATTTCCATCACTTTGGGAAATGATCGATGCGCCCTTTCGCGTTTGCCAGATGGCCCTAAAACTGGCAACCAATGACCATCATCCCAGGAAGTTCTTCGTCCCATATGCGTGATTTGACACATAATGGCTGCGCCATGACTTTTCACACCAGCAGTCAACTCACTGAACCATTTAATAATACTGTCATCGCCTGCATAAAGCTGCCCAAAGACTGAGGGGCTATCTGGTGCAATATTGGTTGATCCACCAATCATGGTTAGCCCCACGCCACCTTTGGCTTTTTCTTCATGATAAAGCCGATATTGCTCACGCGGATGTCCACCTTCCTGAAATGCAGGTGCGTGTGCAGTGCTGATAATTCGATTGCGAATTGTCAGATGTTTAAGCGTGAAAGGCTCTAGCAAAGGGTTCATAAGATCACTTTACCCCTCACGAAACCAAGCTGCACTATATATTTGCGACTTCACCCTTCGTTACAGATATGATGATTACCAATTCAGAGGTCGCAATATTAAATACCCCTATCCTATTAGACTTGGAAGAAAATCACTTCCTCATCTCTCCCTTAATATAAACTTTGCGCATGACGCTTTTGAACATTGCGTCTTGGATAAGAGCAAACCACAGTTGTGTTTATGTCCACCAGTGAATCAAACTCTTTATTAGACCTAATGCAAAGACCTGCGGTTGCCGTTGGGTACTTCATTTTTGCTATGGCGCTCATTCCATTGAATGATTCTCTGATTAAGTGGATGAGCAGTAGCCTTTCGATTTTTCAGATCATGGCAGTGCGTGCAGCCATTGCGCTAACGCTTGTTATGCTCGTTCCGCTTACTTGGTCTAGCCTAGCGCGGATGCGTTTTAGAACTTGGCTCAAGATACTCGGTCGTGGCTTCTGTCTTGTGGGTGCGATGTTGTTTTTCTTCCTGCCGTTGGCGACCTTATCGCTTGCTGATACCACTGCGATCTTTTTCACCGCGCCCTTATTGATTTCGCTTATGTCTGTTCCGCTTCTGGGTGAAAAGCTGGGCATCTATCGCATTATTGCTGTTATTTGCGGGCTGATTGGTGTGCTGATTATTGTAAAACCTGGCTCAAGTTCGTTTCAACTTGCCTACCTCTTGCCCGTTGCCTCTGCCATATCCTATGCGGCTTTTCAGGTTATTACGCGCTATATCCGCAATGAAGCTGAGGTCGCTGCCATGGTGGCTGCGCAAAACTTGATTTATCTGATGACTGGCATTTTGGGCGTTACACTAATTTTCGCCTTTCAGCCTGAAATTCCTGATGGTGACATTTGGCAATTTCTTCTGCGCCCATGGCAAGCACCCAGTTTGCAGGAATATGGCTTCTTCATCATCACCGCCCTAATTGTGCTAAACCTTTCCATCGCCTCGACCAATGTATATTCAAACGTAGAAGCAACCTATGTCGCCCCCTTTGAATACATCGCCCTGCCTATGGCCGTTTTATGGGGCATTGTGATGTGGGATGATTCGCCAGCACTAAGTTCATGGGCAGGCATAGCGCTCATTTTATCAGGCGGCATTTTCATGATCTACCGTGAAAATAAACGCGATAAGACCTTGGTCTCCTCCATCCCCATGCGAGCATCCGTCACCAACGCCACAGCACCAATTGACAATTATCTAGTACAAGAAGAAGAATATGAAGCTTTGCCAATTTGTTTTTAGAGTGAGGGGTTAGTAGGTTTGGTAAGCACTCCAAATTCCGTCATCCTCGGGCTTGGCTCAAGGATCCAGAAACGAAATCAACCTTGCATGCAAGCTGGATCCTAGCCTCAGGGACGAGGATGACAGATTATTTTTGGAAGCTATGAAAAAAGCTTCCCCGCCCCCTCACTCAACATCCTCAACCACAGCCCCTTCACTACCCGTCACCTGATGTGCAAGGGCGGCTTCCATGAATTCGTTTAGATCGCCATCGAGCACGTTGTCGGGTGATGTGCTTTCAACGCCTGTTCGCAGGTCTTTGACGAGTTGGTAAGGTTGTAGGACGTAGGAGCGGATTTGGTGTCCCCAGCCTATGTCAGTTTTATTATCATGCGCGTCTTGGATGCCTTCTTGGCGTTTTTTAAGTTCGATGTCATAAAGCCTCGCGCGTAAAGCTTTCATGGCATTGGCGCGGTTTTGGTGTTGGGATTTCTCGGAAGAGGTCACCACGATGCCAGTTGGCAAGTGGGTCATGCGCACAGCGCTGTCCGTCGTGTTGACGTGCTGTCCGCCAGCACCCGATGAGCGATAGGTGTCAACGCGCACATCGCTATCTGCGATTTCGATTTCGATGTTGTCGTCAATCTCAGGATAAACCCAGACGGATGAAAAAGACGTATGCCGGCGGTCGTTACTATCAAACGGTGAAATTCGCACCAAGCGGTGCACGCCTGATTCAGTCTTTGCCCAGCCATAAGCGTTTAGACCTTGGATCATAATGGAAGCGTTTTTGATGCCTGCTTCATCGCCAGCCGTTGTGGATTGGACTTCGACCTTAAAGCCGTTCTTTTCTGCCCAGCGCACATACATGCGTAGCAACATGTTTGCCCAGTCTTGGCTTTCTGTACCGCCTGCACCTGAATGCACTTCAAGAAAGCAATTGGCACTGTCTAATTCACCAGAAAGAAGAGCTGCAACTTGGCGCTTGCCCATTTCTTTGTTCATGACTTCAAGCGCATCTTCAGCTTCTTTGACAACGCTCTCGTCGCCCTCTTCTTCGCCAAGCTCAATCATGCCAAGATTGTCTTCAAGTTCTTGCTCGATTTGCTTTATGGTCTTGATAGAAGTCTCTAAACTTTGGCGCTCACGCATCAGCTTTTGGGCGGCTTGCGGATCATTCCAAAGGTCTGCGTCTTCTGAGGCTACGTTGAGTTCCTCTAAGCGTTTATTAGCAACATCCCAGTCAAAGATGCCTCCTCAACAGGCTTACTGCCTGCTTGATTTCCGTTACAAAATTCTGCGTCTCTGCGCGCATGATTAATATGTCCTATGTGTCTTATAAAGAGTCGCTAGAACATAGGGTTGTGAGAATGCGTTGTAAACCGCAAGACGCTTAATAATCCCGCCTCTTATTTGTGCCGTGATAAAGAATATCTGACCATAGCTTATTCATATGATCGCGCATGGCGACATCCTCTGGTTGCATGTCTTGTTTTGGGCGTGGTGCGGTTTCAAAATGTCCGTATTTATCCTCCCCTCGCGCCAATTGCACAAAGGTCGTTCCCTTGGTTTGTTTGGCCTTGGGTGAGAAATAAGTCTGGATGGCAAATCCAATGCGTCTGTCGTTGCTTTGGTTGGGTTGAGAGGCATGCACCACCTGTTGATGGTGAAACGATACCTGCCCCGGTTTTAGCGGCATGGAGACTGCTTGGCTTGCGTCTATGCCTTGTGCTTCTTGGCCACGGGTGAGGATGTTTTTATCCGCATAGGTATCATTATGATCGCGCATGCCTTGTTTGTGACTGCCGGGAATGACCTGCATACAGCCACTCACCTCGTTGCTTTCAGAAAGAGCCACCCAGGCCGTGACGCCATTATTGGGTTCAATCCCCATATATTTGCCATCTTGATGCCAGCTCACATAGCCTGGATCATTAGCTTCCTTGATGAATAAAACTGTCGCGCAACACACAACATCAGGGCCAACAATATCCTCAACCGCATCTAGCAAAACGGGATCATGTGTGATTTCATCTAGAAACGTAAAATTACAATGGGCATTGTTGCGATTAGCACCTGCTAAGGCTTCTGGATATTGAGCCTCAGCCTCTTCTAAAAGCAACCGTAACCTCGCTGCTTCTTCTTCGCTGAATACAGTGACTGGCGCCAAATAACCATCGCGCTGGTAACTATCGATCTGTGTTTGTGTGAGTTTTTTTGGCACGATGGTTTCTCCTTAAGTTAGGAGAAAATTGCCGTGGATTATACAGGATTGCAAGTTGAGAATACGACATTTGATATGCAGAATTTGAATGGCGAACTTTGACAAATGGCAAAGATTGCCATAATTTATTATCAAGGAGATCCTTATGGCTACAATGAACATATCCCTGCCCGATGAAATGAAAACTTGGGTTGAAGAAAACGTTCAAACTGGACGGTATTCTAATGCCTCTGATTATGTGCGTGATCTCATTCGCGACGACCACCGTCGATTAGAAGAGCTGCGTGCTGCTTTGATCGAGGGTGAGAACTCGGGACAATCTAGTGCGTTAGATTTTGAGGCTTTCATTGCGGAGAAGAAGAAATCACTCAGCTTGTGAGCCGTATTGTACTCTCTCCTAAAGCCAAATCTGACTTAAGTAATATCTGGGATTATAGTCTTGATACTTGGGGTGCAGAGAAGGCAGAGGTTTATTTAAGGGAATTGTGGGCAAGCATTAACAACTACGCGGACAACCCAACCTCAGCGTCAAAAGCTGATATCGTCAGAAAAGGCTACCGCAAAGCTTTTTCAGGCAGTCATGTGGTTTATTTTAAAGAAATAGAGGGTGGGATTGATGTGATAAGGGTATTGCATCAACGGATGGATTTTAAGGGGAGGATTTAAATTTTCACAAACATGTAAAATCTATACATAAAATTAGTAAAGTATTATATAGTCTCTACTACACATATAAATATGAATTACTCACAATTTTTGATCGAAATACTAGATATTATAATGTTTGGATATCCAGGTATGGTAGCATTTTATATCTATACTGATCAAACTTATACGCCAATGCCGTATAGTGATTGGATAACGATACTCGCACCCAATTTTGACAAGGTTATCTTTACGCTTGGCTTTGGTTTAGCAATGTTACTTCTACATACTCTAGGTTCATATATTTATAATTATAGGGGCTGTCCCAGATAACTACGATAAATATTATTTAACCCATTGGTTCAATTGCT